>NZ_JBGAGA010000024.1:0-76456 GCF_044226965.1 Aquabacterium sp.
GTGCAGAAGCCGCACTGCAGGCCATGGCAGGCGATGAAGGCCTGCTGCACCGGATGCAATTGCCCCTCACGCGCCAGCCCCTCGACCGTCGTCACCGAGCGGCCGTTGGCCTGCACCGCCAGCACGCTGCAGCTTTTCACGGCCTCGCCGTCCAGGTGCACGGTGCAGGCGCCGCACTGCGTGGTGTCGCAGCCCTGGTGGGTGCCGGTCAGGCCGAGCGGGCCGCGCAGCAGGTCGATTAGCAAGGTGGCGGGTTCGACGTCGGCGCCAACGGCGCGGCCGTTGACTTGCAGTTTCACGTTCACCATCGGGGGGGCCCTTCGTTCTTCGGTTGTCTGCCACGGCCCACAACGCGAGGCCGTTCCGATCGATGGTAGCGCGAGGGCTGCATCCGACGATGACGTCGGGCCATCAGCGCGCCGAAGGGGCAGGATCCAGGCTGTCGCGGTCAGCGGGGCTGCCGGCGTGCGCAGGGTCGGGCTGGCCCCGCGCGGGCCACCGCGCCGCCACCAGGGCCCCGATCAGTGCATCCCGTCCAGCCCTGCTGGAGCCACTCCAGCCTTCGCCGCCCGGCTCAGCGCTTGCCGCGCGGGCGACGGGCGGGGATCAGCGCGTCGTCGGTGGTCGGCACCTGGCCGGCCAGGCGATGGCGTCGGCCATGGCCGTGCGTTCCGCGCGAGAAGGAAATGGCAACAGCCAGCCCGACCGCGGCAAGCGCGACAGCCAAGAGCCATCGGCGGTATTCCCGCAACAGGCCGATGACCGACGTCAGGCGGGCCAGCAGGCCGCCCGCAGCCGCCTCGTCTCGGCCGCGCGCCCCATCCGCGGCAGACCGGCCATCTGCCACCGCCTGCAGGGTTTCCGGCTCGGCTTCCGCAATCGCTTGCTCTGCCGCTGTGCGAACACGCTTTTGCTCGGCAATGGCAAGGGCTGCGGCATCCCGCAGCAGGGCGTCACGCAGATTCTCCGCTTCAGGGTCGTCGGCACCGGCGCCGGAGGCCTTGCCGGACGCGGCCTTGGCGCGCCTGTCCCGCTCGGGCATGCTGGCCGCCGGGACCGGGGCGCTCGCCGCGAGCGGCGGCGAATCGATCAGCAAGTCGATGGCCCGATTGCCAGTGCTCACGCTCTCATAGCTGGCGGCCGACGCCGGCTCGGCCGTGGCCGTGGGTTCGCCTGCCCAAACGCTGGTCCCGGCCAAGGCCACCGCCACCCAGCACACATACCGCCCGATCATGGTTCCGAAGTATCCCGACTGCACGCCCCGAAGTATCCCGGCAGCATGCCCCGCTGTCACCCACCGAGGACGGGGGACTGCAAGGTCAGACCAGCACCTCCACGCAATGCGGGTGGCCCAGGAAGGCCTGCGGACTGGCGCTGGCGCCATAGGCGCCCGACTGGAACACCACGACCAGGTCACCGACCTGGGCCTGCGGCAGCACCATGCGGTCGGCCAGCAGGTCCAGCGGCGTGCACAGCGGGCCGACCACCGAAGCCCGTTCAGTGGCTTCGCCCCCCATGCGGTTGCCGATGGCCACCGGGTAGTTCTTGCGCACCACCTGGCCGAAGTTGCCCGAGGCCGAGAGATGGTGGTGCAGCCCGCCGTCGGACACGAGGAAGACCTGGCCGCGCGAGACCTTGCGGTCGACGATGCGGCAGACATACAGGCCGGCTTCGCCCACCAGGTAGCGGCCCAGTTCGATCGTCAGCGCGGCACCGGGCAGATCCTGCTGCGCGCGCTGCTGCAACCGCGCCAGGTTCTCGCCGATCGGGGCCAGGGTCAGCCGCTGCTCGCCCGGGAAATACGGAATCCCGAAACCGCCGCCCAGGTTCAACGCACGGATCGGCGCAGGTGCCGCCTCGGCCAGGCGCAGGGCCAGTTCATAGGCCTTCTGCTGCGCCTCGCAGATCGACTCGGCACGCAGGTTCTGCGAGCCGGCGAACAGGTGGAATCCTTCGAAGGCCAGGCCAGCGGCGCCGATGCGGGCGAGCAGGGTCGGCACCTCCTCGACATCGACGCCGAACTGCTTGGGGCCGCCCCCCATGCGCATGCCCGAGCCCTTCAGCTCGAAATCGGGATTCACGCGTACCGCCACGCGGGCCGGCAGGCCCAGGCGCTGGGCGGCATCGGCCAGCACGTCGATCTCGCGGAAGGACTCCACGTTGACGAGCACCCCGGCCGCGACGGCCTGCTGCAGCTCGATGTCACGCTTGCCCGGCCCGGCGAAACTCACTTCGGCCACGTCGGCACCGGCGTCGAGCGCCACCTTCAGCTCGCCGGCCGAGGCCACGTCGATGCCATCGACCAGGCCGACCATGTGGCCCACCAGTGCCGGCATCGGGTTGGCCTTCATCGCGTAATGCAGGCGCAGGCCAGCCGGCAGGGCAGCCCGCAGTTCGCCGACGCGACGATCCAGCAGGCTGCGGTCGTAGGCATAGAACGGCGTCTGGCCCACCCGGGCCGCCAAGCGCGTGATCGGCTGGCCATTGATCAGCAGCTCGCCGCTGCAGACCTCGAACTGGTCCATGGGCACATGGCGCGGCGCTTGGCTCGGCGCGGCCTCGTTCAGGTCGCTCATCAGCTGGCCTTCTGCGGGCTGGAAGCGCTGGCACGGCTGCCGCGGCCGATGCCGACGTACTCGATGCCGAAGCTGCGCACCAGCTCGGGGTCATACAGGTTGCGGCCATCGAATACCACCGGTTGTCGCAGGGTGGCAGCGATGGTCGGGAAGTCCGGATTCCGGAATTCCTTCCACTCGGTGACGATCAGCAACGCATCGGCACCGGTCAACGCTTCGGTCTGGTTGGCGGCAAAGCGCAGGCCCGGCGTGCCTTCCAGGGTACGGCGCGCTTCGTCGGCCGCCACGGGATCGTAGGCCTGGATCGCGGCGCCGCGTCGGGAGAGTTCGGCGATGACGACCCGGCTCGGCGCCTCCCGCATGTCGTCGGTATTGGGCTTGAAGGCCAGGCCCCAGACGGCAAAGGTGCGCCCCGCGAGGTTGTCGCCGAAACGTGCGACCACGCGCTCGACCAGCACGTGCTTCTGCCGATCGTTCGCATCCTCCACTGCATGCAGCACACCCAGCCGCAGGCCTTGCTCGTCTCCCGTGCGGATCAGGGCTTTCACGTCCTTCGGAAAGCACGAGCCGCCATAGCCGGTGCCGGCGTACAGGAAATGCGAACCGATGCGCGGGTCGCTGCCGATGCCCCGCCGCACCCACTCGATGTCGGCGCCCACGCGGTCGGCCAGCAATGCGAGTTCGTTCATGAAGCTGATGCGGGTGGCCAGCATCGCGTTGGCCGCGTACTTCGTGAATTCGGCACTGCGCACGTCCATCACGATCAGGCGATCGTGGTTGCGCATGAAAGGCGAGTACACCGCGCGCATCAGCCAGGTGGCGCGCTCGTCCTCGCTGCCGAGGATGATGCGGTCAGGCCGCATGAAGTCATCGACCGCAGCACCCTCTTTCAGGAATTCGGGATTGCTCACCACCGCATAGTCGAGCGCCACACCGCGCTCGGCCAGCGTCTCGCGGATCACCTCGCGCACCTTGTCGGCCGTGCCGACCGGCACCGTGCTCTTGTCGACAATCACCTTGTAGTCGGTCATGTGGCGGCCGATGTTCCGCGCAGCCGCCAGCACGTACTTCAGGTCTGCCGAACCGTCCTCGTCCGGCGGCGTGCCGACACCGATGAACTGGATCGTGCCGTGGCCGACCGCAGCGGCCACGTCCGTCGTGAACTGCAGCCTTCCGGCCGCGGCATTGCGGCGCACGATCGCGTCCAGCCCGGGCTCGTGGATGGGGATCTCGCCCCGCTGCAGCATCTCGATCTTGCGGGCATCCACATCCAGGCAGATCACGTGGTTGCCCATCTCGGACAGGCACGCGCCCGTCACCAAACCCACATAGCCGGCACCGACCACGGTGATCTTCATCGCAGCGCGCCTCCACGCGCGGTCTCGCTGTCCACGGAAGATCGCGGATTCTGCCTTCGGACGATGTCAGCGCGGTCACACGGCCGGGCCGGAGAGTGACACCTGACACGGATGCCGCGGCGCCGCGCCGCCGCAGGTCGACCAGAATGGCGCTCGCCAAGACCACGCATCGACCCATGGCCATCCTCCTCACCGGCGCCGCCGGCTTCATCGGCTCGCATGTCGCGCAGCTGCTGCTCGATCGCGGCGAACAGGTCTTCGGGCTGGACAACCTCAACGCCTACTACGACCCGCGGCTCAAGCAGGACCGACTGGCGCGCCTGCAGGGCCGGGAGGGCTTCTCGTTCGTGCAGATGGACGTGGCGGACCGGACCGGCATGGCCGCGCTGTTCGAACGCCAGCGCTTCGATCGCGTGCTGCACCTGGCCGCTCAGGCCGGCGTGCGGCATTCGCTGGTCGACCCGCATGCCTACATCGACAGCAACATCGTCGGCTTCACCAACATCCTGGAAGGCTGCCGCCACCATGGCGTGCGGCATCTGGTCTATGCCTCGAGCTCCAGTGTCTATGGGGGCAACGTCGCGATGCCGTTTTCGGAGAGTCACGGCGTGGACCATCCTGCCAGCCTGTACGCGGCCACCAAGAAGGCCAACGAGCTGATGGCCCACACCTACAGCCACCTGTTCGGGCTGCCGACCACCGGCCTGCGCTTCTTCACGGTGTACGGACCCTGGGGCCGGCCGGACATGGCGCTGTTCCTGTTCACCCGCGCCATCCTCGCCGGCGAACCGATCCAGGTGTTCAACCACGGCCGCATGGTGCGCGACTTCACCTACATCGACGACATCGCCGCCGGCGTCGTGCACACGCTGGACCGGCCGCCGCAGCCCGACCCGGACTACGACAGGCAGGCGGCCGACCCTGCCACCAGCTGGGCGCCCTACCGGGTGTTCAACATCGGCAACCACCAGCCGGTGCAACTGCTGGACTTCATTGCCGCCATCGAGCGGCACACCGGCAAGACCGCGATTCGCGAGCTGCGCGAGCTGCAGCCGGGCGACGTACCCGCCACGCATGCCGACGTCGCCAAGCTGCGCGACTGGACCGGCTTCCAGCCGGACACGCCCATCGACGTGGGCGTCGGCCGCTTCGTCGCCTGGTACCGCGACTACTACCGGGTCTGAGCGCTACGAGGCCTCGGCCGCCGCGGCGGTGGCCCGCGCCTCGCCCCAGCCGGTCGACAGCGCCTTGCGATCGATCTTGCCGTTCGGGTTGCGCGGCAGCGGTCCGGGCACGACCTCGACGCCGTGCGGCACCATGTACGCCGGCATGCGCTGCTTGCACTGTGCCAGCAGCGCCTGCACCTCCACCACCTGGCCGCCGGCCGGCGGCGTGACGATGACCTGGATCGCCTGCCCGAGCGCGGCATGCTCGACCCCGAAGGCCGCGCACTCGCCGATCAGGCCGGTGGCATACAGCACCTCTTCGACCTCGGTGGGGCTCACCCGGTAGCCCGAGGTCTTGATCATCTCGTCGCGCCGGCCGATGAAGTACAGGAAGCCTTCCGCGTCCCGGCGCACCGTGTCGCCCGAGAACACCGCGTATTCCGGCAGCTGCAGGCCCGCCTCGCGGCCGGCCACCCCCACCGGCATCAGGCGATAGCGCTCGGCGGTCTTCGCCGCGTCGTTCCAGTAGCCCAGGCCGACCAGCGCGCCGCGGTGCACCAGTTCGCCCGGCTCGTCGGCGGCACACTCGGTGCCGTCCTCGCGCAGCACCAGGATCTCCGCGTTCGGGATCGCCTTGCCGATCGAATCGGGCCGGCGGTCGACCTCCTCCGGCGGCAGGTAGGTGGAGCGGAAGGCCTCGGTCAGCCCGTACATCAGGAACGGCCTGGCATGGGGCACGCGGGCCCGCAGCGCCATCAGCGTCTCGCGCGGCATGCGCCCGCCGGTGTTGGCGAAGTAGCGCAGGTGTTCGTCGATGCCGGCCGGCCATTGCTGCTGCTGCAGCAGCTGCATGTACAGCGGCGGCACCGCCGTCAGGCCGGTGACCTTCTCGCGCGCCAGGGCCCGCAGCACGTCGCCGGGCAGCAGGTAGTTCAGCAGCACCACGCGGGCGCCGGCATGGAAGGCGGTCGTCAGCTGGCTGAAGCCGGCATCGAAGCTCAGCGGCAACGCCGCGAGCAGCGTGTCCTGCGGCCCGTTGCCCAGGTAGCTGGCGACGCTCTTGGCGCCGGCCACCATGTTGCGGTGGCTCAGCACCACGCCCTTGGGCTTGCCGGTGGAACCGCTGGTGTACAGGATGGCGCAGAGGTCGGTGTCGATCACCCGGTGGCCGGGCGCGGGCGGCGCGTCCAGCAACTCACCCCAGGTCTGCACCGCCACACCGGCCGGCAAGGTCGCAGCCTGTGCCGGCGCGCCGGTCAGCACCACCCGGCGCAGTGCCGGCAGCTCGCCCAGCAGCGGACCGAGCAGCAGGAATCGCTCCGGCGAGGTGATCAGCACCTGCACGTCGCAGTCGCGCGCGATGTAGCCCACCTGTTCGGGCTTGAGCAGCGGATTCATCGGCACCATCGCGCCCCCCGCCGCGGCGGCGGCGAAGCTGGCGACGACGGTTTCGAACCGTTTCTCCAGCCAGATGCCGACGCGGCCCGTGCGCGTCAGGCCCGCCTGCACCAGGCCCGCTGCACAGGCGGCCACCTGGGCCGCCAGCTGCTCGTAGGTCCTGCCTTCGCCGCCGTGAGTCAAGGCCGTGGCGCCGGGCGCGCGCGTGGCGGCGCGATCAATCAGCTCGTGCAGCAGCACGGCTTCGATGGGATGTGGGTTCATGCAAGGGCGCCCCGATGCGGGGTGCATCGATCAATGGCACCGACTGTAGGCCAGGGCCCGCCCGCGCAGGCGACCCGACCATGGACCGGGACCCACGCGGATCCGGGCAGCGTTAACAACACCACGACCGGCCAGACCCTCGGCCCGGCCGCCAGAGGACCGCTTCCTATAATTTCGCGCGTCGCCTCCGGGCAGCGGACAATGTATTCGCGTGAACACCCATACCGAAGTTCTCAATATCCTCGATGACGTGCTGAGCCTTGGCGGTCGCGCAAAGCGCTTCGACGCCGGGACGGCCCTGCTGGGCGCGCTGCCCGAGCTGGACAGCATGGCCGTGGTGACGCTGATCGGCACGCTCGAAGAGCGCCTGGGCGTCAGCATTGCCGACGACGACATCAGCGGCGAAACCTTCGAGACCGTCGGCAGCCTGGTGCGCTTCGTCGACGCGAAGCTCGCGGCCTGACGCGTCATGCGGCAGCCGCAGGCGGCGCTCGCGGCCATGGGGTTGGCCATGGCCATGGCCCTCGCGTCGACGCCGGCCTTGGCCGACGACGCGTGCGGCTCGCTGGTCAACAACTACGGACCTTTCGACTACCGTACCGACCGCACCAAGCTGCCGATCGTCGAACACCATCACTTCACGCCGCAGGTCGAGATGCTGCTGCGCGGCGAGAGCAACGCGTACTTCGAGGGCGACCTGATCTACACGTTGAACGCCTTCCCGAACCATCACCGGGCCTTGGCAGCCCTGATCAAGCTGGCCGAGCGCACCCATGCGCGCAGGCCGCCGCGGATGGACCGTTCGATCGACTGCTACTTCGAGCGCGCGATCCGCTGGCGCCCCGATGACGTGATCGTGCGCATGCTGCATGCGGATTACCTGATCAAGATGGGTTCGCCCGACGAGGCGGCGGTGCAACTGGCCTTCGTGGTGGAGAACGGCGGCGACAACCCGCTGACCTACCACAACGCCGGGCTGCTGTACCTGAAGCTCGGACGCCTGGAAGAAGCGGCGGCACAGGCCCGCAAGGCGCGCGAGCTCGGCTATCCGCGCACCGACCTGATCGATCAGCTGCGCGCCCAGGGCGCCTGGCGCGACGAGGCCGAACCGGGCAGCGCGGCTGCCTCGGCGCCGAGCGCGGCCAGCGCCGCCTCGCGCTGAGCGCGGCGGGCGCCAGCCCCTCGATCGCGGGGGGCCTCGCTGGCGCGATTGCCTTCCGTGCCGGACGCCACGCCTTTGCCACCACGCGGACGCGGGCGTTTCACCAATCCGGACAACAATCGTTGGCTTTGGCGGGCCAGGTCCCCAAGCCTCGCATCCGCCGCTGCCGCTTCGCCTGCGAACCTCAGTCCGTGCCCATCGCCGTTGTCCCCTGCAGGAATCCCCATCGCCAGCGCAGTGCACTGCCACGGGCAAGCCGTGGCGGCCGCGGAGCGCGGTCATGACCGCGACCGCGCCGCGGGCAGGATCCGTGCTGGTGCTCGATGGCGACCAGGGGTCGGCGCTGGCCGTCGCCCGCTCGCTGGGCCGGCGCGGGCTGCGGGTGCTGGTCGGCAGCGACGAGGACCGCCCGCTCGCGGGCCTGTCGCGCCACGTGCAGGCGTCCCTGCGCTACCCCGATCCGCTGACCGACGCCCCGGCCTTCGTCGACTGGGTGGCCGAGCGCCTGCGCGACGCGCCGGACACCTTGGTCATCCCGGTCACCGAACGCACCCTGGTGCCCTTGATGCGGCAGCGCGAGCGATTCGCCGAGTCGCAGCTCGCCATTGCACCCACGGCGGCGCTGGAGCAGGTGCTGGACAAGGACCGCACGGTGCGCCTGGCGCAGACCCTGGGCATCCCGGTGCCGCGCTCGATCGCGGTGAGGGATCTCGCCGAGGCCGCGACGGCCGGCGCGGCGCTGGGCTTTCCCGTCGTCGTCAAGCCGGCCCGCTCGGTCGGGCAGGACGCGCACCAGCGCGTGCCCTTGACCGTGAGCTATGCCCGCCAGCCGGCCGAACTCGCCACCCAGGTGCAGCATGCGCTGCGCTTCGGCGGCGTGATCCTGCAGGAGTACTTTCGCGGTGACGGCGTGGGCATCGAGGTCATCGTCGACCACGGCAAGGTGCGCTACGCCTTCCAGCATCGGCGCCTGCACGAGGTGCCGCTCACCGGTGGCGGCAGCAGCCTGCGCTGCAGCGAGCCGGTGGTGCCGGCGCTGCGCGAGGCGGCCGAGCAGCTGATGAAGGCGCTCGGCTGGCATGGCGTCGCGATGGTCGAGTTCAAGTACGACGCCGCGCGCCAAGCCTTCCGGCTGATCGAGATCAACGGCCGCTTCTGGGGTTCGCTGCCGCTGGCGCTGGCGGCCGGGGCAGACTTCCCGGCGATGCTGCACGAACTGCTCAGCACCGGGCGCATGGGCGACTGGCCGGCCGCGCGCGACGGCATCGTCTGCCGCCAGCTGGCGCGCGACGTGAACTGGCTCGAGCACGTGCTGCGCAAGGCGGCGCCTGAAGGGCTCGCCACGCTGCCCAGCGCCGGCCAGGTGCTGCGCGACTCGCTGCTGGTGTTGTCGCCACGCCATCGCTTCGACATCCAGTCCTGGACCGACCCCTGGCCGGGCCTGGTGGACCTGTGGCGACTGCTGCGCCACCAGGCCGGCCGGGTGCGCGAGCAACTGGTGCGGCGCTGGCGCCTGGCGACCGCGCGACACGCGGCCCGGCCGGGCGGTCGTGCGCAACGGCGCCTGGCAGAGGGCGGCGAAGTGCTGTTCGTCTGCTACGGCAACATCAACCGCAGCGCGCTGGCCTGTGCCGCCGCAGCGCGCCGCGGCGGCGCGCGCTGGCGCTTCGCCTCGGCCGGTTTCCATGCCACCGCGGGCCGGCCGGCCGATCCGGTGATGGTCGAAGTGGCCTCGGCCGCAGGGGTCGACCTCTCGGGCTGGCGCTCGTGCACGCTGGATCGCACCATGGTCGACCAGGCCGATGTGATCCTGGTGATGGAGCTGGCCCACCTGGACCGGCTGCACGCGGCGTTTCCGCAGGCCCGCGGCAAGGCCTTCCTGCTCGGCGCGCCGGTGGCCAGCGGGCCGGAGGTGCCCGACCCCTACGGCCAGCCGCGCGAGACCTACGAGCGCGTCAGCCGCCAGGTGCTCGCGGCCGTCGACCGCTGGTTCGGCGGCGCCGCCTCACCGCAACGGCCGCCAGCCCCGCCGCTGGCCTGAACCGCTACCGCCCCCATGTCGTTCCTGCACGCCCTGCTGCACAACCCGCGCCTGGTGCTGAAGCACCGCAACATCTTCCTGCTCAGCCACATGCGGGCCAACACCAGCCTGTTCGGCCACCTGCTGGGCAGCCATCCGCAGATCGAGGGCTACTACGAGATGCACATGGGCTACTACAGCTGGAAGAGCCTCTGGCGCCAGAAGCTGCGGCACTTCGCGACCCATGACGCCAAGCCCGAGGCCCGTTACATGTTCGACAAGGTGCTGCACGACGGCCATGCCGTGGCGCTGCCCCTGCTGCAGCGGCCCGACAGCCACACGATCATGATGCTGCGCTCGCCCGCGCAGTCGATCAAGAGCCTGGTCGTGCTGTACCGCGGCACCAGCCCGCAACTGCCCGAGGCGCAACCCGAGGGTGCGGCGCGCTACTACATCGACCGGCTCAACACGCTGGGCCGCATGGCCGCCCAACTGCCGCAACGCTACTTCTACCTCGACGCGGAATGCCTGGTGCGCGATACCGCGCCGACCCTGCAGGCGCTGTCCGACTGGCTGCGGCTGCCCACGCCGATCCCGACCGAGTACACCACCTTCAACAACACCGGACGTGGCGGCGCTGGCGACACTTCGGACCGGCTGAAGTCCGGCAAGGTCAGCGCGCAGAGCAATGACTATGGCGAGATCGAGGTGCCCGAGGCGCTGATGGCCGAGGCCGACGCCACCTACCGCCAGCAGCGTGCCCAGCTGATCCAGCTCAGCCAGCGTCACGTGGTGGCCCCGCCCGCCACCCACCGGCCCTGACGACGATCCCGCCGATGCCCATGGACAACCCTCGCCGCTCGATCGCCCGTCCGCAGTTCATCGAACTCAACGGGCGGCGCCTGTTCACGATGCAGATGCTGCCCACCGGTCCGGTGCGCGCCTCGGCGCTGTACCTGCCGCCGTTCGCCGAGGAAATGAACCGCTGCCGCGTCAGCGTGGCCGGGCAGGCCCGCGCGCTGGCCGCACGCGGCTGGCACGTGATGCTGCTGGACGCCTACGGCACGGGCGAAAGCACCGGCCGCATCGAGGACGGCGACTGGGCGCTGTGGCGCGACGACGCCCAGGCCGCCGCGCAGTGGCTCGCCCAGCACAGCGGGCATGTGCCGATGCTGTGGGGCATCCGCACCGGTGCACTGCTCGCCGCCGATGCGGTGGCCCAGGGCCTGCAGCAGGTGCAGCACCTGCTGCTGCAGCAGCCGGTGCTGGATGGCAAGCTGTTCATCAACCAGCACCTGCGGCTGCGCATCGCCTCGCAGCTGGTGCACGACACCGTGCGCGAGACCACCGAGGGCATCCGCCAACGCCTGGCCGCGGGCGAGGACATCGAGATCGCGGGCTACCCGCTCACGGGCCGGATGGCCGAGGGCCTGTCGGCCCGCCGCCTGGCCGACTGGACCGCGGCGCTCGCGCCGCGCCGCATCGACTGGCTGGAGATCGTCTCCAACGCCGAACAGGGGCTGGCGCTGCCCAGCCAGAAGCTGGTCGACCAGCTGCGCCAGGCCGGCGCCACCGTCAACACCGCCACCGTCGCCTGCCCGATGATCTGGCAACTGCAGGAGCCGGCCGATGCCTCGGCACTGCTGCAGGCCAGCCTCGCGCTGCTGGGCGAAGCCGGAGACGCCTGATGGCCGTCACAGAAATCCCCGTCGTCTTCCCTTGCGAGGGCCAGGAGCTGGTGGGCATGGTCCACCGGCCCGACCAGCCGCGGCGCCGCGGCCTGCTCACCGTGGTGGCGGGCGGCCCGCAGTACCGTGGCGGCGTCTGCCGCATGCAGGTGCAGCTGGCACGCGACCTGGCCGATGCCGGTGTCCCGGTGATGCGCTTCGACTACCGTGGCATGGGCGACAGCGAGGGCAGCTTCCGCGGCTTCCAGCACGTGGGCGCCGACCTGAAGGCCGCCGTCGAGACCTTCCGCGCCCAGGTGCCCGAGCTCGAGGAAGTGGCGCTGTTCGGCGGCTGCGATGCCGCCTCGGCCGCGATGATCAACGGCTGGCACCTCGAGGGCGTGACCGGGCTGGTGCTTGGCAACCCCTGGGTGCACTCCACCGAAACCAGCGACGCGGTCACCGTCAAGCACTACGGCCGCCGCCTGCAGGACAAGGACTTCTGGCTCAAGCTGCTGCGCGGCCAATACAACCCCTGGCCGGCCGTCGTCACGCTCGTCCGGGCCGCGCTGGCCCGGGTGCGCCGGCTCGTGGCGCCCAGGCCGGCTGGCGCTGCGCCGCAGCGCGAGGCCGATGACCTGCACCTGCCCTTCGAGCAGCGCATGTGCCGGGGCCTGGCCCGCTTCCGCGGCGACGTGATGATGCTGATGAGCGGCCGCAGCCTGCTGAGCAAGGAGTTCGACGAGCTCGTCGCCAGCCGGCCGGACTGGCAGCAGGCCCTGCGCAGCCCGCGCAGCTTGCAGCGCCACGAACTGCCGGAGGCGGACCAGGCCTTCTCCGCCCTCCAGACACGTCGCGAAGTCAACCAGCTCGTGCTGGCCTGGATGCAGCGCGCTGCGGTCACGTCCAAGGAGCCTTGATGCCCAAGCCGCTGATCTCCGTCGTGCTGGCCACGCGCGACCGCGCCGGACTGTTCCAGGAGGCGCTCGACTCCGTGCTGGGCCAGCGCTACGACAAGCTCGAGATCGTCGTCGTCAGCGACGGTTCCAGCCCCGAGCAGCTGGCGCTCTACCAGCCGGTCTGGGACGCCGCGCGTGCGCGCCTGGGCGAGCGCTTCAATGCCCACTGCCTGGTGCGCCGCCCCAAGGGCCACGGCCAGAGCTACTCGCTGAACTACGGCACCGCGCAGGCCCGCGGCGACTACGTCTGCTTCCTCGACGACGACGACAAGTGGACCGACCCGGAGCACCTGTCGCGCGTGGCCGCCGCGATCGACGCCGCCGCGGCGCAGGGTCGCACGGTCGACCTGTACATGGCCAACCAGGACGCCTGGGCCACCGGCGAGCGGCACGTCGGCACGCTGTGGCTGGGCACCCTGGCGTCCGAGCTGCAGGCCCGTGGCCGCTCACCTGACGCGTCAGGCTGCTACGAGGTGAGCGTCGAGGACCTGATGGCCTCGACCGGCTTCTGCCACCTGAACTGCCTGACCGTGCGGCGCGCGCTGTTCGAGCAGGTCGGCGGCATGGACGAAGGCATCCGCTGGGAGTGCGACCGCGACCTGTACCTGAAGCTGATCGACGCGGCCGGGCTGATGCTGCACCACCCGCAGGTGATGGCCTACCACCGCGTGCCCGACCCGACCAAGAGCAACAACATGACCACCGCGCTGGGCATGGTCGAGAAGCGGCTGCTGCAGAGCATCGTGCTCGACCGGGCGATGGTGCGGGCCCGCCATCCGGCCATCCGCCGCCACGCGCGCGAGCACAAGGGCTACGCGCTCAAGCGCATCGCGCAGGAGCTGGCCGGTGTCGGCGACTGGACCGGCGCGCGCTACTACGCCGGCCAGGCGCTGGGCGCCACGCCCGGCCTCAAGTGGGCCGCCTTCTGGCTGCGCTGCGTTCTGCGCAGCCGCTTCGCGCGGGCCTGAGCGCCGCCCGCGCAACGACACCAAGCCATGGCTGCACTCCGGCGCTCGATCGCACTGTCTGCCGCGCAAAGCTACATCGGCGTCGCGCTGCAGCTGCTGTCGACGATGGCGCTGTCGCGCATCCTCACGCCGGCCGAGGTGGGCGTGTTCGCCGTGGCCACCGCGTTCGCGGCGCTGGCCACCAACTTCCGCGACTTCGGCATCGCCGAGTACCTGATCCAGGCGCGCGAGCTCGGCGAGCAGCAGATCCGCGCGGCCTTCGCGGTGAACATCTTCATGTCCTGGGCGATGGCGCTGCTGCTGTTCGCCGGATCGGGCTGGGTGGGCGAGTTCTATCACTCGGCCGTGGTCGCCGACGTGATGCGCGTGCAGGCCATGAACTTCTTCGTGATCCCGTTCGGCGCCATCAACATGGCCTGGTTCCGACGCGAGATGAACTTCAAGCCGCAGTTCGTGGCCGGCGTGCTGTCCGACAGCGTGTCGCTCGCCCTGGCGGTGCTGCTGGCGCTGCGCGGCCATGGCGCGATGAGCCTGGCCTGGGCCTCGTTCGCCTCCAATGCCACGACGGTGCTGATCTCGGTGTACTTCCGCCCCGCGCACTTTCCGCGCCTGCCGGGCTTCAAGGGCATTCGCGAAGTGCTGCAGTTCGGCGGCTTCGCCAGCGGCATCTACCTGCTGGCCCAGTTCGGCCGCAGCGCGCCCGAGCTGGTGATCGGCCGCGTACAGGGCGTGGCCGACGTCGCGATCTTCAGCCGCGCCGGCGGCCTGGTGCAGCTGTTCCGCCAGATGGTGCTGCGGGCCATCATGCCCGTGTGCATGCCCTACTTCGCGAAGTCGGTGCGCGAGGAAGGCAACGTGAACCAGGCGTACCTGCGCGGCATGGCGATCTTCACCGTGATCGGCTGGACCTTCCTCGGCTTCCTCGCGCTGGCGGCCTTCCCGGCCATCCGTATCGTCTATGGCGACCAGTGGACCGCCGCGGTGCCGCTGGCGCGCGTGCTGTGCGTGGCCGGCGCGATCGAACTGGTGCACCAGTTGTCCAAGGAGGCGCTGATGGTGCAAGGCGGCGTCAAGCTCGCCAGCCGCCTGCAGGCGCTGCAACAGGCGGTGCAGCTGATCGGTCTGGCCGCGGTGATTCCTTTCGGCCTGCCCGGCGCCTGCTGGGGCCTGCTGGCCTCGCAGCTGGTCGGGCTGGTGCTGGCCCAGTGGCACATGCACGTGGGCACGCAGTGGCGCCTGCGGCAGCTGTGGCAGGCTTGCCGCGAAAGCCTGGTGGTCAGCGCCGCCGCGCTGGCGCCGATGGCGCTGCTGGAAGCCCTGTGGCCCGGCACCGAGGCCAACTACCTGCGCCAGATGCTGCTGGGCGCTGCCTGCACCATCGTGGTCTGGCTGTGGGTGCTGCGCGCCAGCGGCCACCCGCTGTGGACCGAGATCGACACCGTGGCCGCGCCGGCGCTGCGGCGCCTGCTGCGCCGCCCGGCCACCACCGACTGACACCGCCCCTCTTCGCCAAGGCCATCCGCCGCCACCCCGACGATGACGACCTCCCCGACCCTCTGCCTCGGCTCGCCCCGCTTCCCCGCAGAAGTCGCCGCGCTCGGCGACGACGCCGCGCGCTGGCGCGCGCTGATCGCCCGCCACGGCCCGCAGGCCGCGCCCGCGCTGGTCGAAGGCGACTTCGCGGTCGCGCTGACGCTCGACGACGGCAGTGCCTTCCTGGCGGTGGACCGCTTCGCGGTGCGCACGCTGTGCTATCGCACGAAAGGCGTGGCCATCGAATGGGCTGCCCGCGCCGATGCTCTGGCGGGCGCAGGCGCCGATCTGGCGCCGCAGGCGCTGTTCGACTACCTCTACCTGCACGTCGTGCCCTCGCCGCAGACCGTGTTCGCCGACGTGCTGCGGCTGCCGCCCGGCCATGTGGGCCTGTGGCGCGACGGCCGGCTGTCGGTGCAGCCCTTCTGGGTGCCGCGCTTCTCGCCGACGGACAAGCCCGACTTCGGCGCGCTGCGCGACGAGTTCCGCGGCCTGCTGCGCCAGGCCGTGCAGCGCCAGCTCGACGGCAGCAAGCCCGCCTGCTTCCTCAGCGGCGGCACCGACAGCTCCACCGTCGCCGGCATGATCGGCGAAGCGGCCGGACAGCCGGCCGTGTGCTACTCGATCGGCTTCGAGGCAGAAGGGTACGACGAGATGGCCTACGCGCAGCTCGCGGCCCGGCACTTCGGCTGCGAGCACCGGCAGATCTACTACACGCCCGAGGATCTGCAACGCGACATCCCCGAGGTGGCCGGCTGGTACGACCAGCCCTTCGGCAACTCGTCGGCCTTGCCGGCCTTCCACTGCACGAAGACGGCACGCGCCGACGGCGTGACCCGCCTGCTGGCCGGCGACGGCGGCGACGAGCTCTTCGGCGGCAACTCGCGCTATGCGACACAGCGCCTGTTCGGCCACTACCAGCGGGTGCCCGGCTTGATCCGCCGCGGCCTGCTGGAGCCCTTCTTCGGCCTGTCGCTGGTGGCCGCCACGCCGGGGCTCAAGAAGGGCAGCAGCTACATCCGCCAGGCCAACACGCCGCTGCCCGACCGCGCGCAGGACTACAACCTGATGCGCCGCATCGGCTACGACACCGTGCTGTCGCGCGACTTCATGGCCCAGGTGCGCAGCGCCAGCATCGACGAGCAGCTGCGCCAGGTCTGGGCGCAGGCCGAGAGCGCCGACGAGATCGACCGCCACCTGGCCTTCGACTGGCGCTTCACGCTGGCCGAATGCGACCTGCCCAAGGTCGTCGGCACCGCGACCATGGCCGGCGTCTCGGTCGGCTTCCCGATGCTCGACGACGCGCTGCTGGCCTTCTCGATGCGGCTGCCGCCCGACTACAAGGTCCGCGGCCCGGCGCTGCGCTGGTTCTTCAAGGAAGCGCTGCGCGGCTTCCTGCCCGACGGCGTGATCACGAAGAAGAAGCAGGGCTTCGGCCTGCCCTTCGGCGTGTGGATGGTGCAGCACGAAGGGCTCAAGCGCCTGGCCGCAGACGCGCTGTCGTCGCTGGTGGCGCGGGGCCTGGTGCGGCCGGAGTTCGGCAGGCAGTTGCTCGATTCGCTGCTGCCGGCGTACCCGCACTACTACGGCACGATGGCCTGGATCCTGATCATGCTGGAGCACTGGCTGCGCCGGCATGCGCCCGACTGGCGCTGCGACCGCTGAGCCTGCCGACGGCGCCCTGCCTGCTTCCCTTTCCCCGACCTGCAGCCTCCGAGAAGCCCCATGCGCGGATTCATCGTTCTGTTCGATACCGAACCCCAGGCAGCACGGCCCGCGGACGACCCGCTGCTGCAGCGCCTGCGGCAGTGGACCGAGGCCAGCCCCGCCGGGCAGCTGCTGCACGCGCAGCTGCCCGCCTGCAGCGTCTACCGCTACGGCAGCGACGCGGTGGTGCCGGCAGACTTCAACCAGCACCTCGTCGTGGGGCCGGGCGCGCTCACGCTGTGGACCGGTCCACGCGTCGACCTGACGCCCCCCGCGCTGCTCGCGGCGCCCGCCAGCCACCAGCCGGCCGAGCAGCTGAAGGCCGCGCGCGAGGCCTCGCGCCTGCTGGACTCGGCGGTGTGCGTGAGCTACCGCGCCGACACGCACACGCTGCAGGTGCGCACCGACGCCCTCGCCTCCACGGCGGTGTACTGGGTGCGCAGCGGCCGCTGGCTGCTGGTGTCCAACGCATCGCTGATGCTGGCGCGCCTGGCCCGCTGCGCGGTCGATCCGGTCGCGGCTTCCGAATTCCTGGCCAGTGGCTCGATCTACGGCAACCGCGCGCTGTACGCCGGCGTGCAGAGCCTGCCGCCCGCGAGCGTGCTGGTCTTCGGCGCCGGCAGCGCCGGGCCGGCCGGCGAGGCGTACTGGCCGCTGCATGCGCTGCCCTTCGGCAGCCTGTCGCTGCAGCAGGCCCGTGACCAGATCATCGCCGAGCTCGACGAGGACTTCGCGACGCTGGACGCCACCGGGCGCCACTTCATCGCCGACCTGACCGGTGGCTACGACTCGCGCACCAACCTCGGCTTCGCGCTGCGCAAGCTCAAGCGCTTCGAAACCACCGTGTCGGGCACGCCGCAGGACGAGGACGTGGTGCTGTCGTCGCAGCTGGCGCGGCAGCTCGGCCTGAAGCACACGGTGATCGCGCCGCCGGCCGACGACGATGGCCACTGGGCCGCCCGGCTCGATGCCGCGACGCTGGCCACCGACCTCGAGTACGACATCGTCGAGTACGCGCGCATCTACCACGCGCAGACACGCTTCGACCAGCTGCGCCAGCCCAGCATTCATGGCTCCATCGGCGACATCGCCCGCAACTACCTGCTGCGCCCCGAGTTCTGCAATGGTGGCCCGGAAGGCGGACTGATCGTCGAGCCGCTGATCGCACAGCGCTTCCGCAGCCTGATTCCCGCGGCGATGGGCCGGCCCGGGCTGCCTATCGCGCAATGGGAGCAGCACATGCGCGAACGCATCGCGCTGCACGACCGGCCCGAGCTGCCGGTCTACGCGCGCCTGGACATCCTGTACCTGCGCATGCGCATGCAGTTCTGGCAAGGCCGCATCGCCAGCTCGACCAACCGCTACCGCGCCAGCTTCTCGCCCTTCGTCAACCGCCGCGTGGTCGAGGCCATGCTGTGCCCGGGCTGGCGCGAGCGTGACCACCAGATGCTCAGCCGCGTGCTGCTGAAGGCGCTGCACCCGGGCCTGGGCCGCGTGGTCGTGTCGCGAGGCGCGCCGGCCGGACCGGGGGTGATGGACGTGCTGGCCGGCCTGCCGACCCGGATGCGCTACTACGCCAGCCGCGTGGCGGTGCGCCTGGGCCGCGTGCCGGCCAGCCCGGTGGCCGCCAGCGCCACGCAGCTGCTGTGGCCAGGCTGGGAACAGACGCTGGCGCCGGTGCTGCTCGACGAAGCCATCGCCGGCCTCACCCAGCCCGGCGGACTGGCCAGCCAGCCGCAGGTGTTCGGCCGCCTGATGTCGCTGTCGCGCACGCGCCGGCTGCTGGACACCTGGCCGCCACGACCCTTGTGAGCCGCGGCCAGGCGCGCCGGCCTCAGGCGCCGCCGGACTGCAGCGCGGTGCGGAAATTCCGCGTCCGGCGCTTCGCCGCCAGCGAGGGCAGCCAGGACCACGGCGACGGGTTCCACGGCGTGTAGCGCGGCAGCTGGAACGGGTCCTGCCCGGGGCGCGCAACGCCCGAGGCGGTGGTCACAGCGGCCTCGAACCCGAGCCGCCGTGCCATCGCGACATGGCGCAGGTCGTAGTCCCGATCGGGCAGGCCGTTCGGGTAGGCCAGCAGCGTCACGGGCTGGCCGGTCAGGCGCCGCAGTTCGTCGCGTCCGTCCCGCAGTTCGGCCTCGGCCTGCGCATCGCTCAACTGGCAGAGGATCGGATGGTGCACGGTGTGCGCACCGATCTCCATGCCCGCGGCGCCCAGCGCCTGCAGCTGCCGGCGCGACATCATCAGGTCGTCGGGCAGGCTCGACGGCTGGCACTGCCGCTGCAGTTGGGCCAACAGGGGCGCGCGCTGCTCGGTGCTGCGGAACTTGACGACCGGGATCACCTTCTCGATGGCCGCCGCGCGTTGCGCCGGGCTGCCGAGCGGGAGCCGGCCGAGCCCGAGCACACCGAGGTCGACCTCGGGCAAGGGGCTGCGGCGGATGCACTCGATCACCGTGTCGTTGAACATGCGGCCGCCATCCAGGAAGCCTGTCGCGACGAAGAAGCAGGCCCGCAGGCCGTGCCGCTGCAGGATGGGCAAGGCGATGTCGTGGTTGTCGGCGTAGCCGTCGTCGAAGGTGATCGCCAGCGCACGCGGCGGCAACGCACCCTGCTGCAGCAGGCGCACCGCCTGTTGCAGGGGCAGCACCTCGAAGCTGCGCGCCACCAGCGCCATCAGGCGGTCGAATCGCGCCGCATCGACCTCGGCCGGGAAGATCGGGTCGGGACGGGCCAGCACGCGGTGGAAGGTGAGGATCGACAGGCTGGGCCCGCTGACGACCGACAGGGCCTGGGCGGCCCAACGCCCGCCGACGGCCAGGACCGCATCGACCAGCTTCATTTCACGCCGGACAGGCCCAGCGCCCGCCCGTCCGCGGCCCGACGAGCCGGGGACGCGGCCCTGGCCTTGGAATCCTGCAGCTGGCAACGGCACAGCGTGACGAAGATCAGCAGGTAGTACGGCAGGTCCACGTTCATCAGCGACAGGAACGCGCCCCCGACGCAGTAACCGATGGTCGACACCTGGCACATGCGCAGCAGCAGCGGCATCCAGTCCTTCAGCTCGGGCACTTCCGCCGCTTCGCGCGCCATGCGCGACGCGGCGAACCACAGCCAGATCCAGATCGACACGAACAGCGCCAGCCCGACGAAGCCATGCTCGCCCAGCGCCTGCATGTAGATGCTGTGGGCGACCCACGCCAGCCCCGCGAAACCGGCGAACTGCGGATCCTGCGGTGCATAGCGCGCAAACACCTCGAGGTTGTCGGCACGGAAGCCGGCCCCCACCAGCGGGCGGTCCATCGCCACGTTCAACAGCGTGCGCCAGGTGTAGATGCGCGACATCGCCGAGCCTTCCTCCTGGTGGTCGCGGATGGTTTCCATGCGCGCGGTCCAGGAGTCGGGCATGAAGGCGATGGCCACTGCCAGCACCAGCACCAGGCCGAGGGTGAACCGGAACGGATGCTTGCTCTTGGCGCCGAGGAACAGTGCCATCGCCAGCAGCGCGATCAGCGCGCCGCGCGACTGCGAGCCCAGCGCCGACGCGATCATCAGCACCATGCAGGTGCCCAGCAGCAGCCGCACCCACCTGCGCGCGGCCGTCTCGCGCAGGTAGTACACCAGCGGCAGCAGCATGATGGTCGCGACCGCCAGCGCGTTGTTCTCCTCGAGCATGCTGCCGGGCGGGCCCCAGACCTTGCTGCTGCCGCCGGTGGCGATGGTGAAGATGCCGCCCTTCACCGCGAAGAATCCCACCGACAGCACCACCACCCACACCAGCCGGTCGATCTGCTCGCGGCCGCGCAGCATCATCATCATCAGCAGCAGCATCAGGATGATCTTCGAGACGAAGATCCAGCGCTCCAGCACCAGGTCTGGCGGGTTGATCGAGAAGATCGAGGTCACCGACATCCAGGCCCACAGCAGCATCAGCGTCACCACCCCGCCGTTGATCGGCAACGGCTTGCGCTCCTTCGACAGCGGCAAGGTGATCAGCGAGATGGCCGCCGAGATCATGGCCCAGGGCACCGAGAACGCGAACCCGTAGGTCATGCGGTGCGGATTCATCAGCGACAGCCAGGTCCACAGGTAGGCGCCGTATTCCAGGTGGCGCAGCGCCTTGATCATCAGGTAGATAAGCACCAGGACGAGGACGATGTCGCGCATGATCAGTGCCGGCTGGCGAGCCGTTCGAACAAGGCCTGCTGCGCCGCACTGGTGCGGTCCCAGCCGAAGCCGGCGGCATAGCGCCGAACGTCCGCCCGTGCCGGCGGCGCTGCGAGCACGGACTCGATGGCCTGCTCGAAGGCCTGCGGCGTGCGTTCGGCCACCACGCGCCCGGCCTCGGGCGCCTGCACGATCTCGCGCACGCCACCGACATCGCTGGCCACCACGGGCGTGCCGCAGGCCATGGCCTCGAGCAGCACGTTGGGCCAGCCTTCACGGCTGGAGCCGAGGATCAGCACGTCGGCCGCGCTGTACCAGCGCGCCAGCGTCTCGTTCGGCACCGTGCCGACCCAGCGCACCGCGTCTTCGACCTTCAAGGCGCGGGCACGCTCGCGCAGCAGCGCCTCGTCCGGCCCGGCGCCGATGACGAGCAGCTGGGCCGCGGGCCGCCGCAGGCGCAGCCGCGCCAGCGCCTCGATCGCCAGCCACTGGCCCTTGTGCTCATGCAGGTTGCCCACGGTCAGCAGCACCGGACCAGCGGCAATGCCCAGGGCCTGCCGCATCGCCGCCGGGTCGTGGGCCGAGAAGCGTTCCATGTCGACGCCATTGGGCATCACCTGCAGCCGCGCCGGATCGAGCCCCAGGCCGCGCATGCGCTGCACCAGCGCCGCGGACACGCCGATGGAAGCCGCCGCGCGCGCACCGGCCCAGCGGATCAGCCGCCGCGGCCACCAGTGCTGCGGGATCTGGTTGATGTCGCTGCCGCGCGCCGTCACCGTGACCGGCTTGCCGAAGTGCGCGCCCAGCAGCGCGGCGGCCACGCCGTCGGGGTAGTAGTAGTGGGCATCGATCACGTCGAAATCGAAGCCTTCGGCGATCAGCCGGCGCACGGTGCCGCGCGCGCCCAGCGCCAGCAGGAACGGCGCCAGGGACATGCCCACCTTGGGCGGCAGCAGGTAGCGCGGGTGGTAGACCTCGACGCCGGCGCGCTGTTCGCGGCGTGGCGTGCGAGCGAAGCGCGCATAGCTGCCCCAGCGCGCACTGGTCGAGGGGAACCAGGGCACCGGCGCCACCACGCGGGTCTCGACCTGGCCGGCGCGCAGCAGCTGGCTCAGCCGCGTCTCGACAAAGATGCCATGCGTCGGCCGCTCGGCGCTGGGGTACAGCGTCGAGAACAGCAGCGTGCGCACCGGCCGGCTCATGGCTGCGGGGCCGCACCCTTGAGCGCCGACAGCGGCGGCTCGCCCCGCTTCAGCGCGGCGGCCAGGCGCACGGCGCAGGCTGCATTGGCGTGCCAGGTGAGGCCGAGCCGGGCGATGGTGCGCGCCGAGCCGGCGGCGATGCGCTCGCGCAGCGCATCGTCGCGGCTCAAGGCCGTGAGTGCGGCCTCCAGGCCACCAGGGCGCTGCGGGTCGAACAGCAGCGCGTTGTCGCCATCGGTCAGCACCTCTTCGAGGTTGGGCTGGCGCGGGCCGACCACGGCCTTGCCCAGCGCGAGGTACTCGAACAGCTTCAGCGGCGAGGCATAGGCCACCACCGCCGGCTGCAGCGCGATATCGAAGGCGGCCACGTGCGCCGGCACGTCGTGGCGCGGCACCAGCCCGGTGAAGCGCACGCGCGACTGGATGTCGAGCCGGCGCGACAGCGCTTCCAGGTCGGCACGCGCCGGCCCGTCGCCCACCACCAGCAGCCGCGCCTGCGGCGGCGCGTCGGGACCGGCCAGCCAGTGCAGCACGCGGTCCACGCCATGCCAGTCGCGCACGAAGCCGGTGAAGCCGAGGATCAGCGCGTCGCTCCAGCCCAGCGCAGCCTTGGCCTGCGCGGGCGTGGGCGCCTGCGCGAAGTGGGCCTCGTTGATGCCATTGGGCACGACCACGATGCGCTCGGCCGGCACGCCGCGGGCGCGCACATGGCTGCCGAGCACGCCGGTGACCGGCAGCACCACGTCGGCGCCACGCCAGACCACCCCCTCGGCCCAGCGGCCGAGCCAGGGCAGCCCGAGCCCGCCGAACTTCATGCGCTCCTCCACCAGCGGCGCATTCACCTCCAGCAGCAGCGGCAGCCCGAAGCGGCGCTTGATCATCAGCCCGGCCAGCAGGTAGAGGTTGTAGCGCTCGTACACCGCGTCGGGCCGGAACTCGCGCACCGCGCGGGCAAGCTTGCGGTACGCGACCAGCGAGTAGCCGAGTTCGAGCAGTTCGTACAGCGCCTTGGGCAGGCGCGCGCGCAGGCGCTGCACCCAGCCGACATCGGTGCCCAGCTGGGCGCCGCCGTCGGCGGCCGGCATCTCGGGCGCCACCACGCGCACCTCGTGGCCCTGCGCGCGCAGCGCCTCGATCATCTCCTCGATGTGGACGGCCTGGCCGTCCTTGGAGGCGGTGCGGTGGTGGTACAGGATCTTCAAGACTGAAGCCTTCAGGCGGCTTGCGCCAGGGTGGTTTCGCCGGCGCTGTTGCGCAGGAAGGCGTCGAACATCAGCAGCGTCCACAGCGGCGTGCTGTGGTCGGCCAGGCCCGACTCGTGCTGCTCGACCAGCTGGCGCACCGCGCCGGCATTGAGCCAGCCGCCATCGAGGATCGGCCCCTGCAGCAGCGCGCTGCGCAGGCGCTGGCGCAAGGGGCCGCGGAACCAGCGCGCCAGCGGCACCGAGAAGCCCATCTTGGGCCGGTACAGCACGTCGTTCGGCAACTGCGGCTCCATCGCCTTCTTGAAGAATGCCTTGCCGTTGTCGCCGCGCAGCTTCAGCGACGAAGGCAGCGTGGCGACCCATTCGACCAGCTCGTGGTCCATCAGCGGCTCGCGCACCTCGAGCGAATGGGCCATGCTCGCGCGGTCGACCTTGGTGTTGATGTCGCCCACCAGGTAGGTGTGCATGTCGATGTACTGGATCAGCGCCAGCGGATCGTCGGTGCCGGCCTTGCGCGCATGGCGATCGAACACCTGCTGCGCGCTGTAGCCGCCGAGCCGGGCCTTCAGCGAGGGGCTGTACAGCTGCGAGCGCAGCGGCTCGCGCACGAAGCTCATGCTGTGGAAGTAGGCCTCGACCGCATTGCGCGCCATGCCCTGGAAGGTGGTCTTGGCGCGGAACACGCGCGGCGCCCAGTCGGCCTTGGGGTACAGGCGGCCGAGGAGGCCGAAGACCGGGCGGCGGAAGCCTTCGGGCAGCGCCGCGCGCATGCGTTCCTCCATCAGGTGGAACTGGTAGCGCCGATAACCCCCGAAGGTCTCGTCCCCGCCGTCGCCCGACAGGGCCACCGTGACATGCTTGCGTGCCAGCTCGCACACGCGGTAGGTGGGGATGGCCGAGCTGTCGGCATAGGGCTCGTCGTACAGCTGGGCCAGGCGGTCGATCAGGTCGAAGTCGTCGCTGCGCACCGTCTCGACGCGGTGGTTGGTGCGGTAGCGCTCGGCCACCTGCAGCGCGAACTCGCTTTCGTTGAACTTCGGATCGTCGAAGGCAATGCTGCAGGTGTTGACCGGCCCCTGCGACAGTCCGGCCATCGCCTGCACCACCGCGCTGGAATCGACCCCGCCGGACAGGAAGGCGCCCAGCGGCACCTCGGCGATCATGCGCAGCCGCACCGATTCACGCAGGCGCTGGCGCAATTCCTCGCAGGCGTCCTGTTCGCTGATGGTGTTGTTCAGCGTGAACTGCACGTCCCAGTACTCGCGCGGCTCGCCCACCGGCTCGCCGCGGCGCACCGCCAGCGTGTGTGCCGGCGGCAGCTTGCGCGCCTGGCGGTAGATGGTGCGCGGCTCGGCCACGTAGCCGAGCGCGAAGTACTCCTCCAGCGCCAGCGGGTCGATGTCGCGCGAGAGCTGCCGCCCGCCGCTGTGGTAGGCCATCACCGACTTCAGCTCGCTGCCGAACAGCAGCGTACCGTCGTCCAGCACCGCGTAGAACATCGGCTTGACGCCGAGGCGGTCGCGCGCCAGGAACAGGGTCTGCCGGTTGCGGTCCCAGATCGCGAACGCGAACATGCCGCGCAGGCGCTTGACGCAGTCCTCGCCCCACTGCTCCCAGGCGTGGACGATGACTTCGGTGTCGCTCTTGGTGTGGAACACATGGCCCAGCGCCTGCAGCTCGGCCATCAGCGGCTGGTAGTTGTAGACCTCGCCGTTGTAGACGATGGCCACCGAGCCATCCTCGTTGAACAGCGGTTGCTGGCCGGTGGCCACGTCGATGATCGACAGGCGGCGGTGACCGAAGCCCACGCCCGGCTCGACATGCACGCTGCCTTCGTCCGGGCCGCGGTGGTGCTGCGAGTCGTTCATGCGCTGCAGGGCCGCTACGTCGATGTCGCGGCTGCCGCGCGTGTCGAAGATGCCCGTGATCCCGCACATGTGTCGTTCCTTCCCGAAGGATTGCTCAGCGCCGGCGTGCCAGCATGTCGTCGTACAGCGCCCGGTAGGCGGCCACCATCGCGTCGAGGCTGAAGACCTGCTCGACACGCTGGCGCCCTGCCCAGCCCCAGGCGGCGGCCCGGTCCGGCGCATCGGCCAGCGCCGCCAGCGCCGCGGCCAGCGCCGCCGGGTCGGCCGAAGGCACCAGTTCGCCGGTCACGCCCTGCTGCACGAGGTCGCCATTGCCACCCACGGCCGTGGCCACCACCGGCAAGCCGCTGGCCATCGCCTCCAGAATGGTATTGGAGATACCTTCGGCCAACGAGGGCAGCACGAAACAATCGAGGTGTCGCATGACATCCGGCACATCACGACGTTCGCCGGGCAGCCAGGCCAGGTGCGCCAGGCCGGCCTGGTCCAGCATCGCCTGCGCCTGCGCCCGCAGCGGACCGTCGCCGATCATCACCAGGCGCAGGCGCGCGGCCAGCGCCGGCGCGCGGCGCAGGGCCTCGATGAAGGCCTCGGCCAGCAGGGTCTGGGCCTTCACCGGCTGCATGCGGCCCACGGTGCCCGCGACGAACAGGCCGGGCGCATTGAACGGGCTGCCTGCCAGCGGCACCCGCGTGGCGCCGGCCGGCTGGAAACGCGAGATGTCGACACCGTTGTAGATGCGGGCGATGCGCGCAGCCGGCACGCCGACGCGCTGCTGCAGGTAGTCGCCGAGGTCGCCCGACAGCGCGACGTAGCGCTGCACGAAGGGCCGATAGGCGCGGCGCAGCCACTGGTGCTTGCGGTTGCTGCCGTCGAGGTCGCCGACATCCCGGCCATGCTCGCCGTGGATGCGCACCGGCACACCGGTCCACCAGCCGACCACCTGGCACTCCAGCGTGCCGAGGTTGCGCGAGTGCAGCACGCTCGGGCGCAGCGCCCGGACCAGTCGCGCCAGGCCCGGATAGACCCGCGCGCCGTGGCCCTGCGGCTTGTGCAGCGCGTGGACCGCGACGTCGGGACGCCGGATGCGCTGCACGAAGTTCGGTTCGGCCTCGGTCATCGCGACCACCGCATGCCGGTAGGCGCCTTCGGGCATGTGGTTGATCAGGTTGACGATGCCGTTCTCGAGGCCCCCGGTGTCGAACCGGTGGACCAGGTGCATCACCAGCGGGGGCTGCGCGTCAGCGTTCATGCAGCTGCAGCTCCAGCAGCTCCGGCTGTCCGACGCGGTACACCACGCCGCGCGACTGCAGGCCGGGATCGAGCTGCACCTGGCTCGGGTACTGCTTGCGCTCCAGCACCCACACGCGCTGGGCACCCGCGGACTCGCGCCGCGCGTCTTCGCCGACCACATACGTCACGCCCTGGTGCTGGATGTGGTTGGTGCGCGGCAGCAGGCGCAAGCGTTCGGACCAGGCCGGGCCCAGGCGCTTGGCCAGCGACTGCCAGCTGCTCGACAGGTCCGGCAGCACCGCCAGCGGTGCGCCCCAGTTCGGCTGCACCGCATAGCGCAGCGTGGCCCAGTACAGATAGAGCTTGGGCACCACCACCACGTCGCCGGGGCGCAGCACGCGCTTGAGCTCGGCGGCCATCGGCACATAGGGGCTGATGCCTCGGTTCAGGTGCGCGGTGGCCGGGAATACGAAGGCCGCCATCGCCGCCAGCACGGCGGCCGAAGCCCAGGCGCCCGCACGCTCGCCCAGCGCCAGCAGGCCACCGGCCAGGCACAGGCAGGCGAAGGGCAGCAGCATGGCCGAGTACACCGGGGTCTTGAACATCGGCGCCAGCACCAGCCCGATCAGCAGCGAGCCGCCGTAAGGCCCGACCAGCATCACCAGCGCAAGCCAGCGCGTGCGACGCTCGCGCAGGCCCAGCAGCAGCGCCGCGGCGAACAGCAAGGCACCGGCCAGTCGCGCTTCGCCCCATTGCATGCCCCAGCCTGCCGTCATGCCGCCGAAGTGGTCGATCAGGCCGCCGGGATCCTGATTGCCGTCGCCACCGGCGCCGCGCGCCATGTAGGCCCGGCCCGCGGTCAGCAGCACCTGCGGCACCAGCAGCAGCAGCGTGATCCCCTGCACCGCGAACCAGCGTCGCCACGGTGCCGGGGCGGGGTCCGCACCGAAGCGCCGCTGCAGCGCAGCGGCCAGTGCGATCCAGAACACGAAGTAGAACGCGATGGCGTGGCTGTAGCCCAGGGCCAGCTGCACCAGGCCCAGCGCCCACCACCAGCGCGCGGGCCGCTGCCGGTCCGACAGCAGCCAGACGTGCAGCCACCAGGCCAGCAGCGCGAGCGCCGGGATCATCGCGTAGAAGCGCAGCGTGTTGGAGGCACTGATGGCCTGCGGCATCAGCGCGAAGAAGGCCACCGCCAGCCAGCCTGCCGTGCGGCCCAGCCAGGCGCGGCCGACAGCCCAGATCACCGCGCAGCTGATGCCGTGCCACAGCAGCGAATTGGCCAGCATCCAGTGATCGTTCTCCGAGATCGCGGCCCAGGGCATCAACTGCAGAAAATGGAAGGGCGGATGCTGGTCAAGCCGCAGGAACAGCAGCAGGAAGCTGCTCAAGGGCTCGTGCACGAAAGTGAGCTGAAAGAACTCGTCCTCGTTGAAACCGCTGCGGCCGATGAAGCCATAGACCGCCGCGGCCAGGCCGATCAGCAGCGCCAGGGCTGCCAGGCCCGGCAGCCAGCCCCCCGTTCGTTGCACCGACATCGCCTTCAGACCTGGGTTTCGATGAAGTAGCGCGGCCGGCGCTTGGTCTCCATGTAGATCTTGGAGACGTACTCGCCGATGATGCCCAGCGACAGCAGCTGGATGCCGCCGAGGAAGTAGATTGGCACCACCGAGGAGGCCCAACCGGGGATCACCGCCTTCATCACCAGCGTGCCGTACAGGATGAACACGATCATCGCGAAGCTCAGCACCGAGATCAGCAGACCGACCATCGTGATCAGCCGCAACGGCACGATGCTGAACGAGGTGATCCCTTCGAGCGCGAACGCCAGCATCTTGCGCAGCGGGTACTTCGAGACGCCGGCAAAGCGTTCGGCGCGGTCGTACTTGACCGTCGTGGCCTTGTAGCCGATCAGCGGCACCACGCCGCGCAGGAACAGGTTGACTTCGCCGTACTCACGCAGTGCCTCGATCGCGCGCCGGCCCATCAGCCGGAAGTCGGCATGGTTGTGGACCAGGTCCACACCCATGCGGCGCAGCAGGCCGTAGTAGGCCAGCGCGGTGTTGCGCTTGAACGCGGTGTCGGTGGCGCGCGAGTCGCGCACGCCATAGACCACCTCGTGGCCGGCGATGAACTCGCGCACCATCGCCTCGATGACGTTGACGTCGTCCTGCAGGTCGGCGTCGATGCTGACGAGCGCGTCGCCCTCGACTGTCATCAGGCCGGCCATCAGGGCGGCCTGGTGGCCGCGGTTGCGCGAGAGTTTCAGGCCATGGATGCGCGGGTCCTGGCGCGACAGCGACTCGATCAGCGACCAGGTGCGGTCGCGACTGCCGTCGTCGACGTAGTACACGCCGGTGCCCTCGGACACCAGGCCCTGCTGCGCCATGCGGTCCAGCAGCGCCAGCAGGCGCTTGGTGGTCTCGGGCAGAACCTCTTCTTCGTTGTAGCAGGGGACGACGATCGCGAGTCGGACGCTCATGGTGTAGGTCTCACGGAACGGGCATCGGCGCGCGAACGGGATGCGCCGAAGACGACGAATTTCTGAACCAGGTAGGACAGCAGGGTCACCGGCACCAGGGCCAACGCGCCCGCCAGGTAGGCGGACAGGTGCATGCGCACCAGCACGGCGATCAGGCCGACATTGAACAGGTAGATCAGGCTCCAGGCCGCCACGAAGCGCCACAGCAGGCGCCAGTCGTGGTGGCGAAACACCAGGCTGCCCTGGGTGCGGAAGCTGAACAGCAGGCTGATCACGAATGCCAGCAGGTTGGCCAGCGCGAAGTTCAGGCCGAGCCAGAGGAACAGCGCGTAGAGGCTGTAGCTGAACCCCGTGTTGAGGCAGCCCACCAGCACGAAGCGCAGGAACTCATGGCGCAGCAAGGACTTCATCGCGCTGCGCCAGGCTCCGCCGCCAGTTCGAACACCAGCTGCATCTCGTTGTAGACGAACCATTGGCCGCCCACTTCCCAAGGCATCGGAAAGAAGCGCCTGGAGGCCAGGCGAAAGCCCTCCAGCGATTGCCAGCCATGCTCGGCGACGTAGCGTGAATCGATGAAGCTGCGGTGCGTGGCATCCGAGGCATAGCCCTTGGCCCCCGGCACGATGGCGATCAGGCGGCGCACACCGATGCGCCGGCAGGCGCGCAGCAGGCGCTTGAGCGAAGCGGTTGGATCGGGCAAGTGTTCCAGCACATGCGAGATCACCAGGTTGCGGTAGAGGCCCGGCTCCAGCCCGGGCAGGTCGAAGCCCTCGTCATCGGCCCGCCACTGCCGCGCCGACTGGCCCCTGGCCGTCAGCGCGGCAATGAGATGCGGGTTGAGCTCCAGCCCGACCGAGCCGGCGGGCAGGCGCGCCAGCAGCTGGCCCGCACCGCATCCGTAGTCGATCGTCGGGCCATCGATGTGCGCCATCACGCTGCGCAGGTAGAAGCCCTTGATGAAGCGGCGCAGCGGATGACGGCTGCGACGGATCTGCTCGTCCGCGTAGCCCTTGTCGAAGCCACCGGCGTCCGTTGGAGCAACTGGGTTCATCGCAAATACACCTGGTAGAAGACGCGCCGCGCCAGATTGTTCAGCGCCGGCGTGACACGGCCCAGTCCACGGTCGAGCAAGCTCAGGGCCAGGCCCCCTTCGGCATCGTGGCGGGCGACGAACGCGCGGAAGTCCTGGCTTTGCTGGCGACCCAGCGCAACGCTCCACTGCGAAGCCGAGACGCGGAAGGAGGCCAGGACTTCGTCGCAGTAATAGGCGTCGCCGTGCGCCAGCAGGCGGAACCAGTAGTCCAGGTCGATCACGTAGGGTTGACGGGCATCGAAGGCACCCACGCGCTGCGCCAGCGCGCGGCGGAACAGCACGGCGCCCGGCTCGCCGAGCAGGTTGGTGCCGCGCCGCACGCACTGGCGCAGCACCTGGCCTGCGGGCAGCCGCCCTTCGCGCGCGCCCGGATAGCCGCGGCGCGTCAGCACCCGGTCGTCGGGCCCGATCACTTCGCGGGCAGAGAACACCAGCGCGATGCGATCGTCGCGATCGGCGTCGAGCACGGCCGACTGGCGCGCGAGGCATTGCGGTGCCAGCACATCGTCATGCGGCAACAGCTTGAAGTAGCGCCCGCGCGCCTCGGCCAGGCACCGGTTCCAGTTGCCTTCCGGGCCGAGGTTGGTGGTGTTGCGCAGGTAGCGCAGGCGCGGGTCGGAGAAGCCCGCGACCACCTCCGCGGTCGCGTCCGGCGAGCCGTCGTCGATGACCAGCAGCTCGAAGTCGGTGAAGGTCTGCGCCAGCACCGACGCGATGGCCGCGCCGATGGTCTGCGCACCCTTGTAGGTGGGAATGCAGACCGAGACGCGGGGGACGGGCGCGCTCACAATCGCCAGAGCCGGTAGCCCGCGGCGGTGATGGCCGGCTCGTCGAACGCGGCCTTCACGTCGATGAAGGCGCCGCCCTTCACCAGCTTGCGGCCGATGTCCTCCAGCGTCAGGCCGGCGTACTCGCGGTGCGCCACCGCGGCGACGATGGCGTCGGCGCGCGGCAGTTCCTCGAACGGCAGCAGGCGCACGCCGTACTCGTGCATCGCTTCGTCGGCCGCGGCCTGCGCGTCGGTGACGAAGACCTCGACGCCGTAGCTGCGCAGCTCGTTGATGATGTCGATCACCTTGCTGTTGCGCAGGTCGCCGCAGTTCTCCTTGAAGGTCAGGCCCAGCACGTTGACGCGGGCGCCCTTGATGTAGCTGCCCGAGGCGATCATGTGCTTGATGGTCTGCTCGGCGATGAACTTGCCCATGCTGTCGTTGATGCGCCGACCCGCCAGGATGACCTGCGGGTGGTAGCCCAGCATCTCGGCCTTGTGCGTCAGGTAGTAGGGGTCGACGCCGATGCAATGCCCGCCCACCAGGCCGGGCTTGAACTTCAGGAAGTTCCACTTGGTGCCGGCGGCCTGCAGCACTTCCGACGTGTCGATGCCGATCTTGTCGAAGATGATGGCCAGCTCGTTCATCAGCGCGATGTTGAGGTCGCGCTGCGTGTTCTCGATCACCTTGGCCGCCTCGGCCGCCTTGATCGACGAGGCACGGTGCACACCGGGCTCGATGATGCGCTCGTAGACCTGGGCCACCTTCTCCAGCGTCTCCGGCGTGTCGCCGCTGACGATCTTGAGGATCTTGGTCAGCGTGTGCTCCTTGTCACCCGGGTTGATGCGCTCGGGGCTGTAGCCGACGAAGAAGTCCTGCTTCCACTTCATGCCCGAGTGCTTTTCGAGCACCGGGATGCAGACCTCTTCGGTGGCACCGGGGTAGACCGTGGATTCGAAGACCACGATCGCGCCCTTCTTCATGTACTTGCCGGCGCTGGTGGAAGCACCGACCAGTGGCCGGAAGTCGGGGATGTGGGCCTCGTCCACCGGCGTGGGTACGGCCACGATGATGACGTCGGCCTCCGAGAGCATCGCGCCGTCGCTGGTGTAGACGGCATGCACGCCTTCGGCCATCTGGGCATCGGTGAGTTCGCGCGAAGGGTCGGTGCCGGCCTTGCACGCGGCGACCTTGCCCTCGTGGATGTCGAAGCCGATCGTGCGGCCATGCTTGGCGAACTCGACCACCAGCGGCAGCCCGACGTAGCCCAATCCGATCACGGCGATGGTTGTCATGATGTTTTCCTCCTGCGGAGCTGGCTGTGTATATCCGGGGTTATCAGTCGCGTCCCTTCGGGCGCGGCGGCGGTGACGCTAGCGGCCGGCCCCACCGTACGAGCAGGTGGCAAGCCAGCGCGCGAACGGCGGGTAGGCTTCGGCGGCGAAGCGCTGCAGCACCGCGTCGGCGGGCCGCGCTTCACTGTCGAGCACCATGATGTCGATGATCTTGCCCTGGCCCGAACTGCCGCGGATGCGCTGGCTCAACTGCTGCAGCTTGGCGCCGGCATCGCTGGTGGTGGGGTGGCCGCCGTCGATCCAGTACAGCCGCAGGTCGTGCACCTTGCGCGGCTGGAAGCCCTGTTCGGCGGTGGACACCAGCACCGTACGCCGCACTTCGAGCGGTGCGTCGCCGGCCGCGAGACTGCGAATGTCGTCCTCGACCGGGTTCCAGTGCGGCCAGACCGCATAGCCGATCTTGTGCACCGAGGACACCAGTCGCCCGGCCTTGCTGCCGGAGAAGTCCGCGACCGAGACCCAGACGGTGGCGCCGCCCTGGGTGTAGGCCGCCTGTTCGATCTGGCTCGCGCCCTCGGGCTTCAGGCTGATCGGCGGCGCCGTGTCCACCCGCCCCCAGCCCGCGGAGAGCGTGGGCGGCAGGGGCCTGCAGCTGGCGGCGGCCTGGTCCTCGGCCGCACTGCCGCGCGACAGCCACACATCGGGCAAGGCACCGAACACCACGATGCCGGCCATCACGCTGGCGGCGACGGTCAGCACGCGCGTGGCCGAAGGGCCATCGGCGGGCTGCCCCGGAGTGCCTTCGGCGACGCGCGCCACGCCGCCGGGCAAGGGTGCGTCGGCCCAGCGCGCGCCGATCATGAACATCAGCAGCACGACGATGCCGAAGAACACCCAGCCGTAGACGATATGGTCGACGCCGGTGGCCAGCTGGTTGTTCGACAGGTGGCCGATCATCACGATCATGTAGGCGCGCAGCCAGTTGGCGACGATCGGCACGACGATCGCGACGCCGACGAACATCCAGCGCCGCTTCAGGCTGCTGTAGTTCAGGTAGGCGAACAGCGTGCCCACCATCAGCGAGGCCATCAGGTAGCGGATGCCGCTGCAGGCATCCACCACCGACCAGCGGCCCGAGGGAATCACGAACTGGTTGGCTTCGCGGTAGATCGGCACGCCGCTCAGCCGGATCGCGGCGGCGGCGAAGTCGGCCGTCATGTCCACCAGCATCGGTGTCAGGAACTCGCCGAAGGGCACCATGAAGTACAGGAAGCCCAGCGGGAACATCAGCGCGCGCGCGACCTGCCAGCCGAACATCGCCGGCACGCTGAGCACGAGGATGGTGACGACCATGAAGTGCTGCAGCGCATTCACCTGCGTCAGCGTGCCGACGTGCCACAGCAGTGCCGGCAGCACGAGCCAGGCCGCCACGCTGGGCGTGGGCGCCGGCACCAGGACCGCCACCTCGGCGCGCATGCGCCACACCAGCCAGGCCGCGATGGGGGCCACCACGTAGGCATGCGCGAAGGTCTGGCTGCGCTCCCAGATGGCGACCATGCCGGCCAGCGGCTCCCACATCACCGCCACCATCACCGCCAGCACGGCCAGCCAGCCGATCAGCGGCGCGCGCCAGCGTGTGTTCGCGGGGGTACCGCCGAGGGTGTCCGTCAGCATGGCGCTCATCCTGCTAGCCCACCACGTCTTCGAGAACGGCATCGAGCGGGGCCAGCCGCGCCGTCCAGTTGTAGCGCCGCAGCACGGCTTCGCGGCCAGCGCGGCCGATGGCATCGGCACGGGCCGGGTCGGCCAGCAGGGCCTCGATCTGCGAGACATAGCCGGCCGCATCGCCGGCCGCCAGCAGGTCACTGCCGGGCGTGGCCTCGATCGCGCCGACACAGCTGTCGGCCGCCACCACCGGGCGGGCCATCGCCATCGCCTCGAGCACCTTGTTCTGGATGCCACGCGCCAGCCGCAGCGGTGCCACGACGACGCGCGCGTGCTGCAGGTAGGGCCGCACGTCGGGCACCGTGCCGGAGACGCTGACCGCGTCGCCGGCCAGGGCCTGCACCGCCGCCGTCGGGCTGCGGCCGACGATGTGCAGCCGCAGTTCGGGCCGGCGCGCGCGCAGGGCCGGCAGCACCTCGGCCACGAACCAGCTCACCGCATCGACGTTGGGCCAGTAGTCCATCGCGCCGGTGAAGACCAGCGGGCATTCGTCGGCACGGTAAGGCGTCGGCAGGGCGGCGTCGGGCGTGAAGTACGCGGCATCAACCCCGTTGCACAGCGGCTCGACCGTCACCGCGCTCTCCGGCGCCAGGCGATGGAACAGTGCCGTTTCCTTGTCGGTGACGAAGAACGATCGGCGCGCCTGCACCGCGACGGCCCGTTCGTAGGCCAGCAGGCGCTCGCCCTCGCGTCGGTACAGCCAGGACATCGGCCAGGCATGCTGGCCGGCGTATTCGGACCACTTGGCCGAGTCGACGTCGACGAAGTCGACCAGCATCGGCAGGCCGGCGTGGGCTTCCGCGTACTGCGCCATCGACGACGAGAAGACGACGGCCGCGTCGATGGCCTCGCGCGCCAGCACGTCGCCCACCCAGCGTGCGAGGCCGGCATCGCGGTAGTAGCGCAGGGTCAGTGCCTCGCCGCTCAACAGGCCCGACAGGCTGGCGATGCGGGCGCCGCGCGGCGACAGGCGCGCCGCATGGAAGCCCGCGCACAGGCTGCGCACGGTGTCGAGGTGGACCTCGTCTTCGGGATCGTCGACGAAGGTGCCGAGGAAGACGCGGTGGCGCGCCGCCAGGTGCTTGAGCAGGTGGTACGAGCGCACCTTGTCGCCCTTGTTGGGCGGATACGGCAGCCGGTGCACCAGGTACAGCAGGTTCGCCATCGCCAGCGCCTCACCCCAGGCTGCGCACGATGAAGGGCCCGAGCCAGTTGGCCACGCCGATCGGCAGGCGGCGCCAAGTCTCGATCAGCAGCTTGAACTTGGCATTGTTCGGGTTGTTCTGCGGCACGCTCTCGCGCTTGTAGAGGCAGTACTCGTAGTGCAGCGGTGTCGGCTCGAAGCCCCAGTTCTTCTTGAACGAATAGGAGCCCGTGCCCTGCTTGCTGCGGCCGTAGTCGAAGACCTTGAGCCCGCGGGCGCAGGCGCGGCGCATCAGCTCCCAGTACTTGAAGTCGTTGCCGGCCAGCTCGCGCGCGGCGGTGTCGTCGCCGGCGTAGTACGGCAGCACCTCGTCGCGGAAGTAGAAGCTCAGCACGCTGGAGACCGGCTTGCCCTCGGCACTGCAGACCGTCAGCACTTCGCAGTCGGGGCCGAACACCTCGCGCAGCTTCTGGAAGTAGCGCTTGGGCATCGCGGGGGTGCCGTGGCGATGCACGTTGTCGGCATAGAGCGCGAAGAAGCGGTCGACGCCTTCGTCGATCTGGCTGGTCAGCCCGTTCTTGATGCCCTTGCGCACCATCGCGCGCTGCTTGCGCGGGATGGCCAGCATGTTGGCCTCTTCGTCCGGCAGGATTTCCTTGCGGAAGGTGACGTACAGGTCCTGCAGCGGCCACGCCTCATGGCGCCGCTGCACGTTGCGCATCTCGAGGTGCGGCACGCCGAGCCGCTTGGCCAGGGCCTGGGCCTCGGCCTCGAGCGCGGCCGCCGTCTCGGCGTCCTCGGCCGCCACGCCGCCGTACACGGCGAACGGCAGGCTGGTCAGCGCACTGCCGAACAGCAGGCTGCGCACGTGGGCGAGCGGCAGCACGCCGGTGATGCGCCCGTCCGTCGACTCGGCGTACAGGAAGTGGGTCTGGTGGCGGAAGACCTCCTCGAGGACGGTCTGCCAGCCGGCACGGTGGAAGAAGGTGGCTTGCGGACAGGCCAGCACGAAGGCATCCCAGCGGGCGGCTTCGGCGGTGTCCTGCGGCGTGAGGCGGCGTATCGTCGGCACGGGTCAGGTGGGCACGGGTCAGGTCGGCACGCGTCAGATCGGCACGCGTCAGATCGGCATCGGCGCGGTGTCGCGCACCAGGCTCGCCGGGGCCGGGGCGCGCCCGAGGAACACGTCGTCCATGCGGCCCCAGCGGAAGTCGGCCAGCAGTTGCTGCAACCGCCGCTCCATGCGCGAGATGTTGACGTAGTGGCGGAAACGGGTCTTGAGGTCGATGCCATCGATGCGCGGCTGCTGCGCGTCGATCTCCCAGGGGTGGAAGTAGAAGATGGCCGGCTCGCCGTCGCCCCGGTTGACCCGCTGCAGCATCCAGCGCGACAGCGCATAGGGCAGCAGCCGGAAGTAGCCGCCGCCGCTGGAGGGCAGGTTGCGCCGTCCCAGCCGCAGCGTGGTGACCGGAATCTCGACGAGCTGCTCGTTCACGCGGTACGCGAAGCGCGGCGAATCGGGCATGCCGTAGTGATCGTGCTGGATCGGGTAGATGCTCGAGCTGTAGCGGTAGCCGGCCCGGGCCAGCGTCGCGAACGCCCAGAGGTTGCCGGTGCCGATGGAGAAGCTCGGTGCGCGGTAGCCCTTGACCTCGACGCCGCCCAGGTCCTCGAGGATCTCCTTGGCGCGACGCACGTCGAGCAGGAAGGCGGCTTCGTCCAGATCGCTGGCCCGCTCGTGGCCATAGCCGTGGCTGGCCAGCTCGTGGCCGCGGGCGACGATTTCGCGCACCAGTTGCGGGTAGCGCTCGGCGATCCAGCCCAGCGTGAAGAAGGTGGCCTTGGCCTGCGCCTCGTCGAGCAGCTCGAGGATGCGATGCACGTTGCGCTCGACCCGGCACTCGCGCGCATCCCAGTCGCCCCGGCGGATGTAGGGCGCGAAGGCGGAGACCTGGAAGTAGTCCTCGACGTCGATCGTCAAGGCATTGGTGATCGTCGAGGGCGGGAGCACCTCTTCGCGATCCCTCAGCAGCGGGCGGGCCGGTGCGGTGGTGCCGGAGAGGACGGTGCTCATGGCTTGCTTTCGTCGCCTGCCGGCGGCTCGGCGCGCGGCCGGGCCGCCGCATCCACCACCTTCTGCAGCAGGGCCAGGATCTGCAGGTTCGTGCGCTCCAGCCGCAGCAGGCCGCGCTCGAGCCGTTGCAGCTGGTCGCCACGCTGCTCGGCCGTCAGGTTGGCGAGCTGGCGCGACATGGCACCGGCCGTGTCGGCATCGAGCTTGAGCTGCGACAGGTCGAGATCGAGCTCCACCACGGCATCGCCGGCGACCGGCGCGCCCGCTGCCCGGGCCGAAGGCAGGGCCGACGGCCGCGAGGCCGGCACGTGCGCTTCCTGCTGGAACTCGCGCACCACCTCCTCGACGTCGGCGCGCGTCAGGTGGGTCTTGCCGGCCAGGAAGCCCAGCAGCAGCAGGCGATCGCAGACCGAGTTGATGCGCCGCGGGATGCCGTTGCTGGCCTTGAAGACGGCCTCGAAGGTGTCGGGATCGAAGGTCGGCTTGCCATCGGCGCCGGCGCACTTCAGCCGGTGCTCGATGTAGCGTTGGGTCTCTTCCAGGTCGAGCGGGCCGATGTGGCAGGTGGCCGCCACGCGCTGGCGGAACTGCTCCATTTCGGGCCGCTGAAGGATTTCGCGGAACTCGGGCTGGCCGACCAGGAAGCTCTGCATCAGCGCCTGGTTGCCGAACTGGAAGTTCGACAGCATGCGCAGCTCCTCGACCGCACGCGGCGTCAGGTTCTGCGCCTCGTCGACGATCAGCAGGCAGCGCTTGCCCTTGCTGGTCTGGCTGATCAGGAAGGCCTCGAGCGTGATGAGCAGCTCGCTCTTGGGCACGTCCTTGACGCGGAAGCCGAACGCGGCCCCCACCATGCGCAGCGTGTCCTCGGCGCCCAGCTGGGTGGTGACGAGGTGGCCGACGATCACGTTGGTGCCGTGCAGGCCGTCGATCAGGGCCCGCAGCAGCGTGGTCTTGCCGGCACCGATCTCGCCGGTGATGACGATGAAGCCCTCGTTGCGCGAGACGCCGTAGTCGAGATAGGCCTTGGCGCGCCGATGCTGCTTGCTACCGAAGTAGAAGCTCGGATCGGGGTTGAGCTGGAAGGGCTTGTTGGTGAGCCCGTAGAAGGCTTCGTACATGGCTAGAGCCTGATGGCGAGGGTCGCGGTCAGCGCACTCTCGACATACGGCGAGGTGGTGCTGTCGAAGCTGACATGTCGGGCGCCGAGCGAGAAGTTGGTGCGCGCCCCGAGTTGGCTGGTCCAGGCCAGCGTGACGGACCGCAAGTCGGACGATTCGAGGCCGTTGCCGCTGCGCGAGCGGCCCTGGGACAGCGTCAGATTCAGTTCGCTGCTCGGGGTCAGCCGGTGGCCGACGTTGACGTTCAAGCCCTGCTGGCGCACCTGGCCACTCGCACCCAGGCCGTCGGTGGCCGCGCCGGCGGCGTCGATGCGACGGCTGTCGCTGCGGTACACGCCGAGCGTCAGCGTGGTGCGAATGCCCTGCAGGGCCACCGAGATGTCCTGCCGGCTGCCCAGGGTCACCGCACTGCTGACAAAGCCACCGCCGGCGACCAGGTCGGTCGGGCTGCGACCCATCAGGCGGATTTCGTCGAGCACGGCCTGGCGCCGCAGCGCCGGATCCGGGATCTGCGCCGCACGGTTCGCATAGAGCAGGTCGTACAGCGTCAGCATGCTGCTGCTGCCCGCGGCCGGCGTGCCCGTCGTCAGGTCTCGCGAACTCGAAATGCGCCAGTTGCTGCGCGCCATCCGGTGCTCGAAGCTCACGCTGTGCGTGTCGCCGAAGAACCGGCTGTCGCGCTGCAGGCTCAGGCGGGTGCGATCGCTGGGCGTCCAGGTCGCGCCGACGCCCCAGGTGCCGTGGGTCTCGCGACTGTCCAGCGAGGTGAGGTTGCTGCGCTCGCGGCCGACGGTGGCCGTGAAGGACAGGTCGGGGTCGGGCCGGTACGAGAGTCCGACGTTCGCCGAGTCGGTCGTCGTCCGGCGGCCGACGTCGAAATCGCTGGCCTGGTGCGACAGCGTCGCCGACCAACCGACGGCCGTGGGGCTCGCCGAGACGAGCGAGGCGTTGAACGAGTCGGACGTCAGGTCGCCAGCAGACGTGGACACGCTGCTGGTCTGCGAACGGGTGGCGCGCGCACTGAACAGGGCCCAGCCGCCCAGGCGGCTCTGGATGGCCGGGGACACGGCGAGGGTGCGCACCTCGGTACGGTTGCCGGTGGCCCCGGTCGGATCGACGCTCTGCTTGCCGAACGGCGAAATCAGCTGCTGGGAGATCGAGGCGTTGGCATCGATCGACAGGAAGTTCTCGATCACGTCGGCCTGCAGCGCGGCCCGCAAGGCATTGGCGTGGCTGTTGGTGCTCGATTCACGGGCGTGGATCGACCCGGTGAGCTGGTAGTCCAGCGATCCGCGGACGCGGCCCCGGTTGGCTGCGACGCTCACACCGGCCGTTAGCTGCGTGACCGCATCGGACCGGCGGTCGGTGTCGCTCAGTTGAACGTTGTCGGTCAGCGTCTCGCTGATCGACAGCGTCGGGCTGATGGTGACCATGCGGCTGGCACCGGCGTCCTGCGCCCAGGCCGGCGCCAGACCCGCCAGCAGCGCGCAGGCCAGTCCGGCGCTGTGCGGCCGAAGTGTCAGGGCGCGGGGATCCGGCGGGAACGGGGTCGGCACAGGCATCGCAGGTGCCGTTCAGCTCGACTGCTGTTCCTGCGCGCCGTAACCATAGCCATAGCCGTAGCCATAGCCGTAGGCGCCGTGCGCGTTGCTCTGCGCCTTGTTCAGCAGCATCAGCCGCACCGGGCAGCTTTCGATCGTCGACAGCGCATGCTGCACGTCGGCCTGCAGCGTCTTGCCGGCGTGGACCACGACGACGATCTGGCCCATGTGCGAGGCGAGCACGCGCGACTCGGTCGTCAGCAGCAGCGGCGGCGAATCGAAGATGATGATGCGGTCGGAGTACCGCGTGGCCATGTCGTCGAGCAACTGGCGCATCGCGTCGCTGGCCAGCAGTTCAGTGGCGCGCGGATGCGGCGAGCCGCTGGGCAGGATGGTCAGCTTGTCGATGTTGGTGCGCAGCAGCACGCTGGACATCTCGGCTCGACCTTCGAGCAGTTCCAGCAGGCCGGGGCCGGGTGGCAGCCCGAGCATGCGCAGCACCGAGGGCCGGGCCACGTCCGCGTCGACCAGCATCACCGTGTGGTCGAGTTCGGCGGCAATGCTCATTGCCAGGTTGACCGAGGTATAGCTCTTGCCTTCGCCGGACAAGGCGCTGGTCACCATGATCAGGTTGCCATGGTTCACCGGCACGGCGCCCTTGCCGACGGCGTTCTGGATCAGCGGGCGCTTGATCACCCGGTACTGGTCGGCAATGTTGGTTCGCGGCGCGCTGGGCGTCACGATGCCGGCCGCGGTGAGTGCCTCGAGGTCCAGTTCGACACGGCGCGACGACACATGCGATTCATCGAGCGCACGCAGCGGCCTGGGCGGCGGCGCGACGACCGGTTCCGCTGCCGCAGGCTTCTCTGCCACGGCTGTCGGCACCGCAGCAGTGGGCGCCGCCGCCGGGCTCGACTCCGGCCTGGCCACGGCCGGGGATGCAGGCGCTTCGCCGGGGATCTCGATCCCCGCCTCGCGCAATTGGGCCAGCCGTTGGGCGGCCTGCTCGATCAAGCTGCTCATAAGGCTAACCCACCTGCCGGTTCATCAAGACGGTCAACACGACCATGCCCAGGCCGAAAAGGCCGACCAGGCTGCCCGAGCCCGCCAGAAAGCGCAGGCGGTCCATGCGCCTGCGCCGGTCGTCGTCGTCGCTCAGCACCAGCGAAACCACTCCCAGCACGGGCAAGCCGGTCTTCGCGCGCAGTTCATAGGCTGCGTCGTAGACAGGCCTGAGCTGGCTGGCGGCAAAGGCAACGAACACCCCCACGCCAATGGCAGCCAACAAGGCCAGCGGGTACAGGATGAACCGGTTCGGCGACACTGGCTGCGGGGTGACCCGCGGCGGATCGATCAGGCGGAAGTCGGCGACACCGGAGGCCACGTCCAGGTCGCCGGACATCACGGCCGACTGCCGGCGCGAGACCAGATCCTCGTAGTTCTTCTTGATGATCGCGTAGTCGCGGTTGAGCTGTGCGGCTTCGGCCTCGATCTGGGGCGCCGTCTTGAGGGACGCACGCGCCTGGGCATAGCGCGATGAATACTCGGCCACGCGCGCCTTCAGCGATGCCACCTGCACTTCGGAGCTGGCCAGCAGGCGGTTGAGCTCCTGTGCGGCCAAGCCGCCTTCGCTCGACTTCGTGGCGCCGGGCGCGCTGAGCATCAGCTTGCGCTGCTCGGCGACTTCCTTCTTCTTCTGGTCCTCGAGGTCCTTGATCAGGCGCCGGGTGCTGACGATGTCGGGGTGCTGGTCGGTGTAGCGCTGCAGCAGGGCGTCCAGGTTGCGCTTCTGCTCGTTGATGCGCGCGTCGATCTCGGGCGTCGAGATGCTGACCGCCGATTCCTGCAGCAGGCTCTGCGTCACGCTGGAGCCGCTCTGCTTCTCGGCGTTCAGCTGCTGCCGGGCCGCGTCGCGCGCGTTCTCGGCTTCGCGCAGCTCAAGCCGGGCCTGCTCGAGCTGCCTGCTGATCTCGCCCAGCCGCGCCGCGGAATCGCGCCCGTCGGCCGACTGCGTGTCCAGGTTGCGCAGGCGGAATTCCTTCAGCCGCGTCTCGGCCTCCTCGAGCTTGGCCTCGTAGCTCTTGATCTGCTCGTTCAGGAAAACCTTGGCCGAATCGGTGTCCTTGCGCGTGGCGCCCAGGCTGGACTCGACGAAGATCGACACCAGCGACTGGATCACGCGTTTGGCCTTTTCGCGGTCGGAATCGCGGAAGCTCAGCGTGTACAGGTTGTCGCGTCCGGTGCTGCGCACCTCCAGCGTCTTCATCAGGCGCTCGATCAAGGCCTCCTGGTCAGCCTTGTTCGTGTTCTTCAGGTCGAGGTCGGCCATGCGCACCAGCTTCTCGACATTCGGCCGGCTGATCAGCGTGCGGCTCAACATGCCCACCTGCTGCTCGACATTCGGCTGCACCGTGAGGCCCGACATCAGGGGCTTCAGGATCGACTGCGTGTCGACATAGATGCGCGCGCTGGCCTCGTACTGGTCGGGGATCTTGTAGACGACGACAGCCCCCGCCAGGCTCACGATCCATGCGGCCAGCAGCGCGGGCCAACGGAACTTCCACATCCTTCGCAGGATGGTGGTCAGCTGCGCAATCAGTTCTTCCATGACAGCTCGCGATGGGGTCGATTCAGGCCGGGCCGCGGCCTCAGAACAGGCTCTGCGGAATGATCAGGATGTCACCCGGCTTCATTTCGACATTGGCCGAGACATCACCGCGCTTGAGCAGGTCACGCAGCCGAATCGAGTACTGCTTGTTGCCTTCCGAAGCGCGCACGATGGTGGCCCCGTTGCCATTGGCAAAGTCGGTCAGGCCGCCGACCGCGATCATCACGTCCAGCACCGTCATGTTCTGCTTGAAGGCCAGGACCTGCGGCTTGGCAGCCTCGCCGACAACGCGGATCTGCTCGCTGTACGGGCCGGTGAATCCGGTCACGATGACGGTGACGATGGGATCGCGCACGTACTTCGACAGCGTCTTCTCGACGTCGCGAGCCAGTTGCACCGGCGTCTTCCCCTGCGCGACGATCTCGTCGATCAGCGGCGCGGCTATCTTGCCGTCGGGCCGAACGGGCACGGCCATCGACAACTCCGGGTTGCGCCAGACGTTGATGCTGACACTGTCACCCGCGCCGATCACATAGTTGTAGTCGTTGACATCGGCCTTGGCCGGAGCCGGCGGGAAGTTCTGCGAAGCGCAGGCGCCCAGCAGCAACAAGAGGCCCGCCACGCACATCAGGCTCAGTTGCCGGGTCAGGCCTGCAATGGATCGAGTCAGCATATCTCCCCCTTACCGACTGGGATGAAGTCACATTCGGGCGCCACCGGAGCGAGACAGATTCGCAAGCCCGGCGCGGCAAAGTCGCCGGCTAAGCGGCATGAGTTCTGGGATCATGACACAGCGAGTCACATGCTTGCGGCCCGCTGCTGCAGGGCAGCACGGGGTCGCAAGCAAAATTTAACGCTGGGCCGGCGGTCGCTCTTGCGCAGCCGGGTTGACCGCGGTCAAAAGTACCAGACGCCGATGACCTGGACCACCTGCCGGTAGGGATAGGCGCCGAACTCGCTGTCCTGGCGCCCGGAAAAGCGCTGCCACTGCAAGGCGGCGTCGAACTTGTTCCAGTGGTACCGGGCTTCGGCCCAGATGAGCCTGCTGTGGTCGACGGCGTTGCCGCGAACGAAGGCACTCACATCGAGATTCTTGATGCCGGCGTCCTTCTGGGCCAGGTGCGCAATCCACGCGCGCCGCGAGCCGATCTCGAGGCTGGACTGCGTCAGATCGACAAATCGGGCATAGGCGCCGGGTCCGCCGCCTTTCAGCAGCGTCCACTGCGCCCGGTCCAGGCCGGCGCCGTTGTACTCGCCCTCGAGCGTGAGCGAGAGGCGAGCCGGAAAGGTGTAGGTGAATCCGACGCTGGCCCGCTGCAAGCGGCGCTGCGGACCGGTCTGGCCCAGGGACTGCTGCAGCAGATCGGGACCTCGGCCGGTGCTGGCCTCACCATAGGCGACCAGCGCATCACTGACCAGGGCCGTTGCATTGACGCCAACCTGGGTCCCCCGGCCGCGCTCCCCCAACACCAGCAACTGGCCGTTCAAGCGCTGCGACGCGGCGCTAGAGAAGGTGAGCAGCGCGCGGTCGGTGTGATTGGTACGCCCCCAATCCGGCGACATCGGCGCATCGCTGCGCGTCTGCCGAATCTCCGGCGCCAGCGCGAGGGAGGCGCTGCCGCTGCTGCCAAGCACGGTGGCGGTCAGCATCACGGTGCCCAGCCGGTTCTCGCGCAAGGCCACCGGGTCGGCCGTCGTGACCGTGCGCAATGCCGATTCACGGAAGTAGTCCGTGGGGTTGTACCCGAACGCGGGCCCGTTGCGAAGGTTCACGCGGCCGGCCTCGACGGTGATCGACTCACCGCTCCACCCGGCGCGAAGTTCGCGCAGGCTGTTGCGCGTGGAGCGCTCACCGGCCGGCACGGGATGAAAGTCGTCCAGCCGATCCGAGAAGGCAAAGCGCCACGCGCCCCAGTTTCGTTCATAGCGCAGGTCCACTGCGGCCCGGCGCAAGTCCTGCTGACCGTCTCCGCGGACGTCGACGCTGCCGGCAGCGCCCTCGACTAGCAGGCGCAAGGCGGCCGGGGCTGCGCTGGGAGCCGGGGCGGGACTGGGATCGGGAAGGCTGGGCAGTTCGTCGTCTGCCGCCTGGGCCACCCCAGCGCAAACGAGCATCGCGCCGGCCAGCATCCAGCGGCCTCGCCTTCTGAAGAACGGTTCGGTACTCATTCCGCGGTGAAACGGGGCAGGTAGTCGCGCTGGAACCATTGGACGGGGATGTCGCGTGCCGAGAAATCCGTGAGCCGGACGACGGTGATCGATTGAGGATCGAGCCCATCCACGATCACGGTTTCCGTGGGACGCTCGGCGCCGAGCTGCTGCTGATACTTGCGATAGTACGCGGTCTTCAGCAGCCGCCCCGAATCGGCGTAGAACTTCGCCTTCAGCGGGGCCGACGTGTCGGCGTCCACCCACAATTCGATGCTGGCATAGCTCGCATCGTCGTTGGCGGCGGTGAGCTTCAGGCGCTTCGACCGACGCTGCTTGCGCTCGCCATCGACGATGCTCTCCTCGGCCTCGATCACGGGGGTGTAGTCGCGCTCGAAGTTGACCGTCACGACATCGCCATTCGATGCCTGCCCGATGAGGCGCTGCTGCGGCGATATGCGAACAGCCGACTTCGTGCCGGGATCGTAGAACCACAGGTCGCTGCCGTTCTTGAGCAGCACCTTGCCGGCATCCCGTGCCGGCTGGGTGAAGCGCAGCACGCTCGCGAACTGCCCGCCCTTCTCGAGGGTGCGGGCATGGCTCACCAGGGTGCTGGTGTTGACCTGCTGGCCCTTCTCGAACTCGGTCATCGTGACGACGACGCGGAACGGCCGTGCGGGATTGCGAATGGCATCGCTGGCGGCCAGCACGGCCCGTGGATCGGTGGCCGCAAACGCCGCCGAGGCGAACGCCCCGGCCGCCAGCACGGCGGCCGCACGACCGAGACGGGTGAACAGGTCAAGCATGTCGGAGCGCCTCCACCACATTGAGCCGCGCGGCGCGGTACGAGGGCCACCAGGCGGACACCATGGCCACGATCATCAGGCCGAAAGCCGTTCCGAACAGCGTCAAGTTCTCGCCCGCGATCTTGAGGTGCAGCGGAATGACGTCTGAACTGGCCGGCGGCTGCCAGGTGATGCCCGCGTGATTCACGAGCCAGCCAATCGCCAGCCCCGCAACGATGCCCGTGACGGCGCCGCAGAAGCCGATCAGGCAGCCTTCCAGCACGAACAGTCGTTGCAGGCTGCCACGGCGCAATCCGATCGCCCGCAAGGTTCCGATCTCGACCGTGCGTTCGACGACGGCGGCATTCATCGTGTTGCTCACGGTGAAGAGAACGATGCCGCCGATCAGCGCGAAGATGAAGCCGAAGATCACGTCGAACAGTCGCACGGCCTGACCGTAGAACGGGTTCAGTTCCTGGAAGGTCCGCACCGCCAGCGGGGGGCCACCGCTCGGGCGCTCGCTCAACAGCGTTTCCAGCCGGCGCTGGGCGGCCTCCATGTCGGCGGTCTGCTTCAGCTGCACCATGATCGCGGTGACCCGCGGTTCATTGCGCCCGTACACCAGCCTCTGTGCAAAGGGCAGTTGCAGGATGACCGTCACCTCGTCGAGTTCCTTGATGCCTTGATCCTCGGCCGCCACGACGCTCAAGGCTGCGACGTTCGGAGCGCCTCGGCCACTGCTGGAGAGCAGCTCGATACGCGCTGCGCCAGCGGGTCCGGCGCCGGAGGACGCCGGCGCACCCAGGCCTGCGAGAGCGGCAATGTCCGAAGGCACCGCCTTGGCGGGGCCCGTCGGGGCCGGTTCTGCCGATTGCGGTTGCGGGCAGTTCGCCACCTGCAGGCGCCCGCACAGTTGCAGCACCCTGGCAACACCCAGCCCGATGACGGCGGCATCGCTCGCCGCGCCTTCCAGGCGAAACGGGTGATCGGCCAGCGTGACCGAGAACTCGTTCCAGGCCCGCATGCGATTCACGTCTTCCGGCACGTAGGCGACCCCCAAGACTGTCGACGAGACGCCCGCATCGAAGTTGCCGGCGACGCCGCCCAATTGAAGGCGCGGCGTCACCACCGCCACCATCGGCGCCAGCTGTGGATCACGCTTGATCGCTTCCACCAGCTCGGCGTAGCGCGGGATCCCGTAGACGCTGGGATTTCCGGTGCCATACAAATAGAAGTCCCGATGCTGCACCTGCAGATGGCCGCCGGCGCGCACATGGGTCGTGATCATGCTGTAGCGGATGTTGGCCTTGAAGCCGCCAAACAGCAGGATGGCCGTCAGCCCGATGGCCAGCGCAAACAGCGTGGACGCGGAACGCCGCCGGTTGCGCAGCAGATTGCGGGCCGCGAGCTGCAGGTCGCCCCAGAACCGCGCGAACGCCTCGCGCGTGGGCCATCGCCATCGACTGGTGCTCATGACAGCGTGTTCCCTGCGTCCTCTGCGACCGACGCCGCAGCACCGGATGGCTTGCGCTTGATCGACTGGATGACGCCATCGCGCAGGATGATCAGGTCGTCGGCGGCATTGATCAGGTTGTGGTCGTGCGAAGAGAACACGAAGGAGATGTTGAAGGCTTCCTGCATCTGGCGCATCAGGGCAAGGATCGCCGCGCCGGTCTGGCTGTCCAGGTTGGCCGTCGGCTCATCAGCCAGCACCAGCCGGGGTTTGCGGGCCAGCGCCCGCGCGATGGCCACGCGCTGCCGCTGCCCGCCTGAAAGCTGCCCCGGACGATTGTTGGCGCGGTCGGCCAGGCCCACGGCGTCGAGCAGCCGCCGTACTCTGCGTCGCCGGCGCTCCGGCTCCATGCCGGCCAGGACGAGCGGGTATTCGACGTTCTCGGCCGCCGTCAACACCGGCACCAGGTTGAAGTTCTGGAACACGAAGCCAATGTGGCTGCCACGAAAGTCCGACAGCTCGTCATCGGACAGGCGGTCAATGGCCTGGCCCGCGACCTGAATATCGCCCTTGTCGGGCCGGTCGATGCAGCCCAGCAGGTTGAGCAGCGTCGTCTTGCCGCTCCCGGAAGGACCGAGCAGGACCGTGAAAAGGCCGGGCCTGATGACCAGGTCCACCTTGCGCAGCACGGGCACCTGCACGTCATCCATCTGGTAGGACTTTTCGACGCCGTCCAGCAGCGCCACGGGTTGTTCCATTGCCTCGCTCCAGCAGCAGTCCTCAAGCGCCCAGGTTCAGGCGCGGCCGAATCAATTTCAGGAGCAGCCATTGCAGCGGGTTGGCATTCCCGCCGGGGCGCCAGGTCCATTTCAACTGCTGGCGGTAGGCATCGAACTGCAACGCCCACGGGGCTGCGCGCAGCGGACCGCGCCCGAGCAGCAGCTTCAACACCGAGGTGCCCATGAGGCCCGCACACAGGTCACAAGCCATCACCGTGGAGGGGCCACGCCGCTCTGCGAAGTTCACTGCCGACGGCTGCGCCAGATAGCTGCGCTGAAGCATGGCCGGGGAGAGCCCGGCAATGAAGCGCGCAAACTGCTCATTGCGATCCCGGCCTTCCAGCTGGAAATAGCGCTCGAAGCTCATGCCGCGCGGGTCGAAATACAGCAGTGCTGCACCAATGCCCAGCGGCGCGGCCGTCAGCGTCGGAATGCCCCGCTGGTGGCAGGCCTCGAACACCATGCGGCGGGCCTCGATCGCGAAGAAGTCGATGCCATCGACATAGACATCCACGCCGTCCAGGAACCGGTCGAGGTTCTGCGCCGTGACCCCGTCATCCAGGCGCCGAATCTCGGCTTCGGGATTGATGTCCAGGGCCACTCGCTCCATCACCTGCACCTTGGGTTTGCCCACGGTGGACAGGAACGCACCCGCTTGCCGATTGAAGTTGTGGACCGAGAACTCATCGAAATCGGCGATCACGAATCGACCGACGCCAAGCCGCGCCAAGGTGACGAGGTGCGCCCCCCCGACGCCGCCCATGCCGGCAATGGCAATGCGGGCGCTCCGTATCCGCTGCTGCTCTGCAGTGGTCAGCCAGCCGATGTTGCGTGAGAAGGCATCGCCGTACTCGAACATGGCCGGCAGTGTATCGATCAGTCCAGGCCCGGACCACCGAGAACCGGGCCAGGAAACAAAAAGCCCCTGCGGCTTTCACCGCAGGGGCTCGAGGGAAACGCTATCGGAAGCTTCAGGCCTTGCGCGAGCGGCGCAGCGTGCCACCAGCCAGACCGACGAGCGCCAGACCGACCAGCGCCAGCGAGCCCGGCTCCGGCACGTTGAAGCGCACGCTCGAGTCGAGCGTCGTCTGACGCGCGAACACGCCAGGGGTGCCACCGATCGCCAGCTGGTCAGCGGTCGGAACGGGCGGATTCACGTTGGTGTCCAGATGGAACGAGATCGCCACGTTTTGCTGCGCCAGCGAGTACCAGTTCTGCGGGCCCGACTGGAAGTTCCAGAAGTTCTGGCAGAACGCCGTCGTGCAGTCGTTGGTACCGTTGTTGTCGAAGTCGAAGCTGATCGAGCCCAGCAGATCGAGGTTCGCGGCGTTCAGTGCGGAACCATTGATGTTCACGCGCAGCACCTGCTGCGAAGCGCCGGTCTGGAGGTCCCTGTAGTAGAGCGCCAAGTCGCCGCTGGTGAAGCTCGGGCCGGCCGGGCCGAGGACGCCGTTGAACTGGTAGTCGTAGGTGAGTTCGTAGCCGCTCAGCGCGTTGCCCAGACCGAAGTCGAGGTTCAGACCCTGGTTGCCCACCGGACCGCCCAGCGCATTCAGCGAATCGATGTTCTTCTGCTGCGTGCTCGCCGTGTCGTTGATGTTGGTCGTCGTGGCGCCGAGGGTGGTGTAGTTGGTGTTGCCAACGAAGCCCGCCGCGTTGATGACGCTCTGGCGATTCGTGTCGACAACCGCCGAGCCGTTGCCGATCTGGCCCTGGCCGTTCAGGTAGTACAGCGAGGTCGCCAGCGTACCGGTGATGCCGAGCTCGTAGAACGCGCCCGTGTTGGTGCCGGCGCCGTACTTGTTCACGCCGGTGTTGAGGAAGACGCACTTGTAATCCGCCGACGGATCGTTCGTTTCCGGGCAGGTGGGCGCGGCGAGGACGGCGCTGGATGCACCCAGCAGGCCGATCCCGGCCACCACCGAGAGACGCTTGAACAGAGAAATGGACATGTGGGGCTCCTGTTGCTAAGTGGTGAGGCTACCGGTCTTTGTCAGACCTTGCCCTGACCTGACACTGGGATAGCACCATCCGTGCCAACAATCGGATACGGGCCCAAGGAAGCTCTAAGCCATTGTTTTGCAATGAAAATTTCCAGGTCGCAGGATGATTCATCTGGGCACACCGCGCATGGGTCCCGGCATCTGTAAAAACCTCCGACACCGATCATCGCGGTTCGTCCGTGGCCCGGCTGTCGGTCGATGTGCGAGGAATGCACGACTGCCCGCGGAACCTCGACACCCGACGTTGACCTGCTCGAACAGGCTGGGGAAGATCCGCCTTCAGCCTTCTTTCAGACGGACCGCAAGTCCGCCGGGCTTGGCACCGCATGGGTCAGAATGCGGCAGGCTTGCCGGCCTCCGGAAGTCGTCAATAGGAAATTCGCATCTTGCACAACCCTCATTGGCGCCTCGCCGCCGCCATCAGCGCCAGTGTGCTGCTCACCCTCGCCACGGGCTGCGGCCCAAGTGAAACGAAGGATCAGCAGATCGCGGCGGCCAAAGCGGCGCTGGCGAAGAACGACCGCCGAACGGCGATCGTGCAGTTGAAGAATGCGCTGCAGCAGGACCCGAAGTCAGCCGAGGCGCGCTTTCTCCTGGGCGATACCCTGCTGAAGTCGGGCGACTATGCGGGCGCGGCGCAAGAGCTGGCCCGCGCCGCAGAACTCAAGCACGATCCGAATGCGCTCTTGCCGTCCCTGGTGAAGTCGATGGTCGCCACCGGCCAGGCGAAGAAGGCGGTCGAGCTGTATGGCACTACCAAGTTGACAGACCCTCGAGCGGCCGCCGAGCTGAATGTCGCACTGGCGACGGCCTATGCCGCCCAGGGCATGCGCGAGCCGAGCCAGGCGTCCGTCAAGACCGCCCTGCAGCTGGATCCCGGGAACACCACGGCGCGCCTGCTGGACGCGCGCGCTGCCGCACAGCGCAAGGACTTCGATGGCGCCCTGAAGCTCGTTCGCGGCGTCATCGCCGATGACGCGAAGAATCGGGAGGCGCTCCAGTTCCAAGGCGAATTACTGTGGAGCGGCAAGGCTGACTGGGAAGGCGCGATCCAGTCGTTCCGGCAAACGCTGGCGGTCGATCCCAAGTACCTGCCGGCGCACGCCGCCATCCTGGCCATCTATTTGCAGCGGCGCGACGTCAACGGCTTCAAGTCGCAGTTCGCCGAGTTGAAGAAGGCCCTGCCAGACCACGCCGAGACGCGCTTTTACGAGGCGCAGGTGGCCCTGGCCGAGGAGGACTACAAGCGTGCCCGCGAAATCTCGCAGCAGCTGCTGCGGGTGGGCCCCGACAGCCCGCGCCTGCTGCAGCTGGCCGGCGCCATCGAGGCTGCGGGCGGCTCGCCCGCGTTGGCAGAGACCCACCTGGCCAAGGCCCTGCAGCTGGCCCCCGGGCTGCTGTTTGCCCGCCGCCTGCTGGCCGAAACCTACAACCGCAGCGGGCAGCCCGACCGAGCCCTGACCACCCTGCGTCCGCTGCTGGAGCAGGCTCATCCGCCGGCCGAGGCGCTGGCGCTGGCAGCCGAATCGAACCTGCTGCTGGGCGAGCCGCTCAAGGCCGAGGCCTTGTTCGCCGAGGCCGCCAAGGCCAATCCGTCGGATTCCAAGGTGCAGACCGCCCTGGCGCTGACGCAGATCGCCAAGGGCAACTACAGCAACGGGTTTGCCCAGCTCGAAACGGTGGCGGCCCACGACCCGACCACGTTTGCCGACCTCGCGCTCATCGGCGCGCGCCTGCGCCGCAACGAACTCGACGCGGCCTTGCAGGCCGTCGACAAGCTGCAGGCCAAGGTGCCGAATCGGCCCTCGGCCTATCACCTGCGTGGTCGCATCCTGATGCAGCGCAAGGACTGGGCCGGGGCGCGCGCGGCCTTCGAAAAGGCACTGTCGGTCGACCCGGCATTCTTTCCGGCCGTGGCCGACCTGGCCAACATCGACCTCGTCGAGAACAAGCCCGATCAGGCTCGCAAGCGCTTTGAGGACGTCCTGGCACGCGAGCCGCAGAACATGCGGGCCCTGGTGTCGCTGGTGACCCTGCGCACGCGCACCGGCGCTCCTCCCGCCGAGATCGAGGCGATGCTGCAGAACGCCATCCGGCAGAACGCCACCGAACTGGCACCGCGCGTGCTGCTGGTCGACCATCTGCTGGCGCAAGGCAACAGCAAGGCCGCCGTGACGGTCGCCCAGGAGGCGGTCGCCGCGTTGCGCGACAACCCGATCGCGCTGTCTGCTCTGGGCCGGGCAGAACTGGCCAATGGGGACACGCAGCAGGCCATCTCGACCTACGGGCGCCTGGTCGCGGCTCAGCCGAAGTCGACGCAGACGCTGCTGGCGCTGGCCGATGCCTATGTCAGCGCGAAAGACACGCCCGCGGCCACCCGTACGCTGTACAAGGCCCTGGAGATCTACCCCGGGCTGCTCGAGGCCCATCGCCGGCTGCTGGCCCTGGCGCTGGCCGACAAGCGCATGGACCAGGCACTGGACATCGCGCGCACCGTGCAGAAGCAGCATCCCAAGGCCCCCGCCGGATACCTGTTCGAGAGCGAGGTGCTGGCCAAGCAGCAGAAGTGGCAGCCCGCACTGGCTGCTGCGAAGGCGGCGCTGGAGCGCCAACGCATCACGGATATCGCGTTGAAGGTCTACACGCTGCAGCTGATGGCCGGACAGACGGTCGAAGCTGAGCGATTTGCGGCTGACTGGCTGAAGCAACAGCCGCAGGACGCGACCTTCCTCGCCAGCTTGGGGGCCGTCGCGATCGAGAAACGCGACTATGCGGCGGCCGAGAAGCACTACCGCGCCGTGGTGGGTCTGCGCGCCGACGACGCCTCGGCGCTGAACAACCTGGCGTGGCTGCTGCTGCAGCAGGGCAAGCCCGGCGCCGCGGAGTTCGCGGCGCGCGCCAACCAGCTGACACCGAATCGCCCTGCCGTGATGGACACGCTGGCCAGTGCGCTGCTGCAGGAGAACAAGCTGTCGCAGGCGATCGAGTGGCAACGCAAGGCGGTCGACGCCGCGCCCAACGTGCCGGGCTATCGCTTGAACCTGGCGAAGAGCCTGCTGAAGTCGGGCGACAAGACCGCAGCACGCGCCGAACTCGAGAAGCTCGCCAAACTGGGCGACAAATTCGGCGGCCAGGGCGAGGTGGAAACGCTGCTGAAGTCGATCTGAGCCGCGCCGCGCGGGGCTACTTGATCGACAGCCGGTGCATCAGGTCGTACAGCGTCGGCCGGCTCACGCCCAGCAGTTCGGCCGCCTTCAGGATGTTGCCGTCGGTGCGCGCCAGCGCCGCCAGCACGGCGCGGCGCTCCGCGGCCTCGCGGATCACGCTCAAGGTCAGGTCGGTCGACTCGGCACCGTCTGACTCGGCACCCTGTGCCACATCGCCGCGCGGCAGTCCGATGTCGCCAAGGGCGATCACATTGCCCTCGGCCATGATGACGGCCCGCTTCACAGCGTTCTGGAGCTGGCGAACATTGCCCGACCAGGATGAGCGCTCGATGGCCCGCAGTGACTCGTCGGTGAAGGTCATGTGGCCCCGGCGCTGCTCCTGCGAATAACGCCTGAGGAACGCGTGGGCCAGCAGCACCGCATCGCCCTGGCGCGAGCGCAGCGGGGGAATGTCGACGACGATCTCGGCGAGCCGATAGAACAAGTCCTCGCGAAAGCGGCCATCGGCGATCAGCGCCTTCAGGTCCTGGTGCGTGGCGCAGACCACGCGCACGTCGATCGCGATTTCCTGCCGGCCGCCGATGCGCTCGATCTTGCGCTCCTGCAGGAAGCGCAGCAGCTTGGCCTGCAGGGGCTGCGGGAGGTCGCCGATCTCGTCGAGCATCAGCGTGCCGCCGTTGGCCGTTTCGATCTTGCCGACGGTGGTTTTCGACGCACCGGTGAACGCGCCGCGCTCGTAGCCGAACAGCTCGCTCTCGAGCAGCGCTTCGGGAATCGCCGCGCAGTTGATGGCCACGAAACGGCCCTGCCGCTTGGAGGCCTGGTGCAGGCCCTGCGCCAGCACCTCCTTGCCGGTACCGCTCTCGCCGAGCAGCAGCACCGTGGCATCGCTCGCCGCCACGCGCTCGATCAAGCGGCAGATGCGCAGCATTTCCGGGTCGCGCGTGATCAGGCCGGCCAGCGCATCAGGCTGATGCAGCGCCTGCAGCCGCCGGTTCTCGCGCTGCAGCTCGAACAGGCGGAAGGCGCGCTGGATGGTCAGCTCGAGCAGTTCAGGCTCGAAAGGCTTGGCAAAGAAGTCGTAGGCGCCGAGTGCCACGGCACGCAGCGCGTTGGCCTGGTCGTTCTGACCCGTCAGCACGATGACCTTGACGTCCGGGTCCAGCTCCAGCATCTGCTGCAACAGCGCGAATCCCTCGGAAACGGAATCCGGATCCGGCGGCAGCCCGAGGTCCATCGTCACGACCGCCGGCTTGTGGCGCCGGAACTGTGCCAGCGCGCTCTCGCGGTCCGAGGCGGTCACCGAATCGAACTTGTCCAGCGACCACTTGATCTGTTTTTGCAGCGCCAGATCGTCCTCGACGATCAGCAGCGGCTGGGAGTTCGCGGCGCTCATTGTTCGCTGGTCATCTGCAGGTCGGTGACCCGCCGTGAATCGAGAAGGGGCAGCAGCACGGTGATCTCTGAGCCACGGCCGGGTTCGCTGTGGACATCGATGGTGCCGCCCAGCTCCTTGACGTACTGGAAGCTCTCGTAGGCCCCGATCCCCATGCCGCCCTCCTTCGTGGTGTTGAACGGCCGGAACAAACGGGTCTGGATGAACTCCTGCGACATGCCGCGGCCGGTGTCGCCGATCACCATCATCGCCCGACCGGACGACTGCTGGAGACGGACCCAGACCTTACCCGAAGGGGGCGTGGCATCAAGGGCATTCTGCACAAGGTGGCCCAGCACGCGTTCGAGCCGCTCCTCGTCGCCGCGCGTGGCCACCGGATCCATCACCTGCAGCTCGCAGGCACGACCGCGGCGCGCTGCCCCGTCGACAAGGCGCTGCAACAGCGGCTGAAGCTCGACGCCGGAGGTCGCCCCGACCGGCTTCGCGCCTTCGCGCAGCTGCAGCATCATCTGCCGCATCTTGTCGAGCGAGCTCTCGACCGTCAGCAGCATGTCCTGCTGGAACTCCGGGTTGCCGCCGAAGCGCCGGGCGTTCTTCACCATCAGCGAGAGCTGGGTCACGATGTTCTTCAGGTCGTGCACCACGAAGGCCGACATGCGATTGAAGGCGTCGAACTTGCGTGCCTCGAGCAGCGCCTCGGTGGCCTGCATCTGCGCCAGGAAGCCCGCGGCCTGGCGCGCCGCGATCTTCAGCAGGTCGCGCACCTCCCAGTTCGGCTCGACGCGCGTGCGCGGCTGGGACAGCACGACGAAGCCGGTCAGCTCGTCGGCCACCAGCAGCGGGATCACGAGCCAGGCATGCGGGCTGGTCACCAGCCACAAGGGCATCGTCAGGTCGCCATAGCGGCGCGGCTGCGAGCGGAACTCGTCGATGTCGATGATCCACTGGTGCTCGCGCATGAAGTTGCAGAACGGCGAATCCGATGGCTCGCGCTCGCTGATCTCGGGCACGTTCCAGCGCGCGGCCGGCACCATCGCGGCCCCGTCGAGATCCAGCGTCCAGAGGCTGCCCGACGGGCATTCCACCAGGTCCGCGAGGCTGCGCACCACCAGCACACCGACATCCTGCGGCGCCGACTTGCTCGACAGCATCGCCGTCACGCGCAGCCACTCGCCACGGTAGTCATAGCGATAGGTGAAGAAGTTCTTGCTGAGAAAGACCCGCAGGCGCGAGCGCACCGCGCCGGACAGCACCACGACGGCCAGCATCAGCAGGGCCAGGATCAGCAGGGCCAGCTGCATCACGCGGCCCCAATCGCCGCCGAAATAACGCACGTAGTAGCCGACAGCGGCGAAGAACAGCAGATAGCCGCCGATCAGCAGCAGCGAGGCCGAGTAGAAGGCCGCACTGCGCGAGAGCTTGAGCCGGCTGATCCAGGTCGACTGGCGGCGCGAGGCGATGAACAGCAGCGGCAGGGTGGCGGCATAGACCATGCCACGCAAGCTCAGCGCATCCGGGTCGAACCGCCCGAACATCACCGCCTCGGTGTGCAGGTAGACGTCGAACGCGAAGTTGAAGCCCAGGGCCACGCATACCGGCTTGGCATTCCAGCGCCCGTCCTCGGACTGGTTGCGGAACAGCTGCTCCAGCAGCACCAACCCGACGACGCCCAGGCCCAGGCCGGCCGTGACGGCCGCGGTCCGCAGGTCGGGCCGGTAGATGGCGGCAATGCTGCACACCGCTGCGGACCCCCAGACCAGCAGGACGACCAGGCGCAGCACGCCGGGTCGCCAGCGGCCTCCCCCCGGCTCACCGGCGGGAAGCTGCAGCAGCAGGAAGACCAGCCACAGTCCGTAGCGCAGCATGTCCAGCGCCACCGTGATCGCGGTGCTGATCTTCCACGGCGAGCTGGCATCCAGGGCGGCGGACACGCCCCAGGCAGCGGTAGCCAGGATCGCGGCCAGGAAGGTGGCCGACGCCGCATCACGCCACGCCGACAGGGGAGTGACGCGCAGCAGGTACGACGCAAAGATCGCGCTGGCGACCGCCGCGAGGGCAAAGCCCCATGGCGCCAGGCTGCTCATTTCGTCCAAGCGCGCTGGCTCCCGGCTGGTGGCCGCCGCTTCAGAGGGCGTTCGCCGCGTGGCGCGGCGGCGGCACGCGCCAGATTCAGCGGGCGCCCTTGCCCGTCAGCACCACACCGACGGTCTCGAACAGGATCACGAAGTCGAGGAACAGCGAGTGGTTCTTGACGTAGTACAGGTCGTATTGCAGCTTCTCGGCCGAGTCCTCGACCGTCGAACCATACTGATACTTGACCTGTGCCCACCCCGTGACGCCCGGCTTGATGCTGTGCCGAACGGCATAGTACGGGATCTCCTGCGTGAGCTGCTCGACGAAGTACGGCCGCTCGGGGCGCGGCCCGACCAGGCTCATCTCGCCCTTGAGCACGTTGAACAGCTGCGGCAGTTCGTCGATGCGCGTCTTGCGGATGATGTTGCCGATGCGGGTGACGCGACTGTCCTGCGCCGAGGCCCAGACCGGCTTGCCGTCCTTCTCGGCATCGGTGCGCATGCTGCGGAACTTGGTGACCTTGAACACGCGGCTGTTGGCCCCGACGCGTTCCTGCCGGTAGAAGACCGGGCCACGGCTCTCGAGCTTGATGGCGATCGCGGTCAGCACCATCACCGGCGCAGACACGGCGATGAGCACCAGCGAGCACAGGATGTCGAACATGCGCTTGACCAGGCTGCGGGCCAGGCCCTGGTTGAAGCCATCGCCGAAGATCAGCCAGCCGGCATTGACGTAGTCGATGCGGATCTGGCCGAGCATGCGCTCGAAGTAGGTGGTGATGTCGAAGACGCGGATGCCCGCCAGCTTGCAGTCCAGCAGCTCGCGCATCGGCATGCTGCCGGAGCGGCGCTCGGTGAGCGCCACCACGATCTCGTCGACGCCGAGCTGGCGTGCGGTCTCGCTCAGCGAGCGCTGGCCACCCAGGCGTTCTGCCTCGGGCACCATGGGCTGCTTCTCGTTCGGTCCGGGGAAGTAGCCGACGATCTTGGACAGCGGATCGGACTTCTTCAGCGTCGCCCCCACCATCTGCGCGGCCTGGCCGGCACCGAAGATCAGCACGCGGTTGCTGGTGCGCGTCTGGCCGGTCCAGTGGCCGACGAAGACCCGGCGGACGATGACCATCGAGATCACCAGCATCGCCGACACGCGCACGGCGGCCATGTTGGAGAACTCCAGCGGCAGCATCGCGAAGACCTGGTAGGTGAGGGCCAGCGCCAGCACCAGGGCCAGCGCCGCCCGCAGGCAGGACTCGACCAGGCTGCGCTGGGTCGAACGCTGGTAGAGGCCCGACAGCGTGTTGATGACGAACATGCCGACCGCCAGCCCCAGGACTTGCGTGCCGGCCAGCGGCGCCGACACGTTCATGCCGCCGCCCTGAACCATCATCACGGCAGCGAGGGCGAGCAACGCCAGGCCCACGTCGAACAGGACGCGACGCAGGGTCCAGGCATGAAGGTAGTGGTTGAAAACGCGAATCATCTTTTCTCCCGCCAGCTAGCGATGAATGACAGCCCGTCCACTGGCGTTCAGCCGATCTCGATCGGTCACTCCGGTGCGGCACATGCCTGCCGCTGGTCTTGCTTGCGCGTTATGCACCGCGCCCATGCCAATACCATGACACAGGGACCGGTGCAAATCAGGTCGGACGCCACTGTAAGCAGCCGAAATCTCGCCCGACAACCCCGGTCTTGAGGGGTGCACGCGACCGATGTCACGCTCTGTCGAGATCCTTACATCGTCACCGACACGAGGTGAACAAAATGCTCAGCGTCTGGCCAGCAACTCGGCCACGAAACGCACCGGGATGGCATAGCTGATGCCGGTGGGCTGGCTGAGCGCCGATTCGCGCGTGCCCTTGAGCAAGCCCATGTTCAAGACCCCGAGGACCGCGCCACTGTCGGGGTCGAACACCGGCCCGCCACTGTTGCCGGGGTAGGCGATGGCATCGAGCTGGAACAGCTCGAACGGCCCCTGGCGCAACTGGCGCACGGCGCGCTCGTCCAGCTGCCGCGAGGTCGGCGCCGGCAACGCCACCAAGGTCAACGAAGAGACGATGCCCTGGTGCGTCACATGCCGGAAGCCCAGCACGCCGCCGATCGGGAACCCCATCAGCGCCACCGACTGCCCGTCCCGCACCGACGCCGAGTCGCCCAGCGTCAGGGCCGGCAGCGGGCTGCCCTCCAGCTTCAGCAGGGCCAGGTCATGGACCGGGTCGGTGTCCACGACGCTCGCGGCACGCAACTCGGGGTCGTCCTGGCCCGGGCTGGCCTTGGCGTTCGGCAGCAGCACCATCAGCTTGGCATCCAGATCCACCTGGGCCCCACTCGGCAGCACGTGGGCGTTGGTGACCACGAGGGTGCCATTGCCAACCACGAAACCCGTGCCATGGAAGGTGAAGCGCGGGCTCTTCAGCGCGTTGTAGCTGCCGATGGCCAGCACCGAAGGCTTCATCGCCGCGACGACATCCGGCAGGCCCGCCCAGGCCGGCCCGGCAAGCCAGAGCAGCCCGCCGGCCAGCAGCGCCTGCAGCAATGTCCTCAGCACGGGGTGCCCTCCACGCGGCGGCCGGTGCCGCCCGAGGCCCGCGATTCTGCCAGTCAGGCGGCCGGCGCCAGCAGCGATTTGGTGAGCGCTGGCGACGGCCCGCCGGACGCGGCCGCCCCGAGGTCCGCATGTGTCTGGCCCTGCTGCAGCGCCTGCACGCAGGCCGCCCATGCCGCATCCGGCTCGAGCACGCGGAATCCGTAGAAGATGCCCGCCTGCGAAGCTGCGCGGCGCACCGCCACCGCTTCCACCGCCGAGCGCAAGCCCGTGCCCAGTTCCACCCGCAGCCGGCCGCGCGTGCCCTCGGGCAGCGGCATGCGGCACTCGGCCTGGCAGCCCGACAGCGACAGCTCGACCACCTTCAGCTCGAAGGTCAGCTCGTCGCCGTAGGACTCCACGATCAGCTGCGCCGGGCAGTTGATCGAGTAGCGCTGGTGGCGACGCAGGGCCTCGCGCACCTTGCTGGTCTCGCTGACCCGCGGCAGCGCAGGTGCATAGGCATCGAGGTCGTAGATGCTGCGCAACAGCAGCTTCTTGCGCTCGTCCAACGTCTGGAAGACCTGGGTCTTGCGGTTGAAGAACAGGTCGATCAGGCCGCCGGTCATCACCGGGTCGTTGGTCGTGTGATAGCGCCGCGTCGGCGCCTGGATGTTCGGCAGCCGGGTCTCGACGAAGTAGCGATGCAGGTTCTTGCGCTCGCTTCGGCTGCCATAGACCTGCTTGAACTGCTCCCGTGCATGCGCCAGGTCCAGCGTCGCGCCGACGGCCGGTGCGCCGTTGGCGAAGTCATAGTGGTCGACCGTGTTGGCCTGCAGGCGCTGGAAGAACAGCAGCGACTCGTACAGCTCGATCTTGTTCGGGTTCACCGCGATCACCAGGTGCCGCGTGTCGAAGTACTCGGTGCAGTACTCGTACATGAACTTCATCAGCGGGAACAGGATCCTGCCGCCGGTCTTGCGGAAGTCCGGGTGCACCGCCAGCGCCGAGATCTCGGCGATCTGGCCTTCCTTGGCGCGCACCGCGCTCAGGTCGAACGCCGACTGCAGCGGAAAGCCGAACACGCCCTCGCGGATCAGCGACATCGTGCCGACCACCCGGCCGTCCACCTTGGCGCACAGCGTCGTGGTGGTCGGCAGCGCGTGGTAGATCGTCACCCGCAGCCCGGAAGGGTCGGGTTTCATGAAGCCCGAGGCCACGTAGGCGTCGTGCAGCAGCCGGAAGCAGGCTTCCAGTTCCTCAGCCGTATCGGCGATCTTCAAGCTCAGCTCGGGACCGGGCGCCGGATCGCAGTCGACCATGCGGCGGAACAGCGCGAAGCGCCACTCGCGCGGCAGCAGGCCCAGGGCGCCGCGCGCCGCCTGGTGCAGCAGCTTCCTCAATCCCGAGCGCAATGAACGCTTCATGCCTGGCTTTCCGATGCGAATCCGTGGCCGGCTGTACCGCTGTCGCGGCCCCGGTCTTCCTGGACTACGGCCGCGGCGACCCTTGTCTTGAGGACAAAGGCTGCCGCCGTCGCAATCGGATACACAAACGCGGGTGTCCTCGATCCCGCCAGATCCGGTTAACCCGCCCGTTGCACCAGCCGCACCCGCCTTTGCGGGCCGGCTGCGCCAATGTGGTCGAGCGGCAGCTCGGTGCTCGCCTTGATGCGGTTCAGCACGATGCTCGTCCGCACATTGACCACCCCGGGCAGGCGTGTCAAGCGGCGCAACACCGAGTCCGACAGCACGTTGAGGGACGCCGCAACGATCTGCAGCAGGTAGTCGGCCTCGCCGGCGATCGAGTAGCAGTCCAGCACCTCGGGAAATTCACCGATCGCGCGCTCGAAGGCCTGGCCCTCTTCGCCGCCATGGCGTGCCAGCGTGACGTAAGTGAACGATCGCACCTCCAGCGACAGCGCCGCCGGGTCGAGCAGGGCGACATAGGCGCGGATCACCCCCAGCCCCTCCAGCCGCTGGATGCGCCGGCTGACCTGCGAGGCCGAGAGGTTCAGCCGATCACCCACCACCTGGTTGGTGGCATGGCTGTCCCGCTGCAGCAGGGTCAGCAACTGCACGTCCAGCGGGTCCAGCAGGAGATCGTCCATCGGCGGCGATTCTATGCATGATTCGTGCATGCACATTGCCAATCAGCGCACCAATTGCAGACACCTTGCGCCAGATCCGCTCAAGAATTCGCCTACCGCGCTTGAGAGCGCATCAAACCGAAGGTCAACGCCATGCAAGTTCCCGCTTCGATCGAGCCGCACAACCCGATGGGCACCGACGGCTTCGAGTTCATCGAATACGCCGCGCCGGATCCGGTCGCGATGGGCGCGCTGTTCGAGCGCATGGGCTTCCAGGCGATTGCCAGGCACCGCCACAAGAACGTCACCTTGTACCGCCAGGGCGGCATCAATTTCATCGTCAATGCCGAGCCCGATTCGTTCGCGCAGCGCTTCGCGCGCCTGCACGGGCCCAGCATCTGCGCCATCGCCTTCCGCGTGCAGGACGCGAAGTACGCCTACGAGCGCGCCCTCTCGCTCGGCGCCTGGGGCTACGCCGGCCAGGCCGCGCCAGGCGAGCTGAACATCCCGGCCATCAAGGGCATCGGCGACTCGATCATCTACTTCGTCGACCGCTGGCGCGGCAAGAACGGCGCGAAGGAAGGCGAGATCGGCAACATCGGCTTCTACGACGTCGACTTCGAGCCGCTGCCCGGCGCCACGCTGAACCCGGTGGGCGCCGGCCTGCAGGTGATCGACCACCTGACGCACAACGTGCACAAGGGCCGCATGGCCGAGTGGGCGGACTTCTACGAGCGCCTGTTCAACTTCCGCGAGATCCGCTACTTCGACATCGAAGGCCAGGTCACCGGGGTCAAGAGCAAGGCCATGACCAGCCCCTGCGGCAAGATCCGCATCCCGATCAACGAGGAAGGCAACGAGGCCAAGGGCCAGATCCAGGAGTACCTGGACCGCTACCGCGGCGAAGGCATCCAGCACATCGCGCTGGCCTCGACCGACCTGTACAGGACGGTGGACCAGCTGCGCGGCAACGGGGTCAAGCTGCTCGACACGCCGGACACCTACTACGAACTGGTCGACAAGCGCATCCCCGGCCACGGCGAGGACCTGGCCGCGATGCACAGCCGCAAGATCCTGGTCGACGGCAAGCCGGGCGACCTGCTGCTGCAGATCTTCTCGGAAAACCAGCTGGGCCCGATCTTCTTCGAGTTCATCCAGCGCAAGGGCAACGAAGGCTTTGGCGAAGGCAACTTCAAGGCCCTGTTCGAAAGCCTGGAGCTGGACCAGATGCGCCGCGGCGTGCTGGCGCCGAAGACCACGGCCTGAGCGTCGGCGGTCAGTACCCTGCCGCCGCGGCGATGGCCAGCCAGTCGGCCACCAAGCCCAGCGGCAGGATCTCCGCGCTCAGGGCCGGCACCAGGCAGTACAGCTGGCCGTTGGCCACGCCGACGTAGGCATTGGTGCCCGCGTAATAGCGCACATAGTAGCCGGCCAATTCGGTGGACACCGCGTTGGCCGGCGCCACGAACTGCGGGTAGGCGGCCTCCAGGTAGTTGAAGACGCGGTCGGCGTCGGTGCTGCTGTTCAGCACCTGCACCTGGCTCAGCATCACCAGGTTGACGCTGGTGATGTAGGTGCCCGCCGGCGGCACGCTGACCAGCGGCAGCGTCGCGAAGGCCCCGCCGGCGTTGCGCACCGGCTTGCTGGCGATCGCGTCCATCACGGTCAGGCCCTGCGTCGTGACGCGGCCGAAGACCGTGAAGCCGCCGTTCTGGTTGTCCAGGTTCGCGCTGTTGTCGGCCAGGTTGAAGAACCACTCGCTCGTCGCGCTGTTCGGATCGCCGCCGAGCTTGGCCAGCGCGATCGTGCCGCGCACGTTCGACCGCGTCGGGCTGAACTCGTTGATCACCGGCGCCAGCGCAGGCACCGCCTTGGGCGCCCCGAGGCCACTGTCCCAGGTGTAGCCGCCGCCCTGGATCACGAACCCCGGCATGCTGCGGTGGATGAAGCTGTTGGCATAGGCCCCGCTGTTCACGTAGGCCAGGAAGTTCGCCACCGTCTTCGGCGCCGCCGTGTCGTACAGCTGCACGTCGATCAAGCCCAGCACCGTGTGCATGCGCACCACGGTGGCCTGCGCCAAGGCCGGCAGCACCAGGGCCACCGCCACGATCCATCTCACCACATAGCCCATCACGCCCGTTTCCTTGTCGCCCGTTCGGAGCGCGCATTGTCGATGCCCGCCGGGTCGACGCGCACGGCGACCGGCCGGTCGATTCGTTCACGCATGGGCGCCCCTTGCTGCGCGCGGGGCCGGCCGATGGCTCGGGCGTTGCCTGCAGCCGACTGGCGATGAAGCGGCTCTTCACCCGGTTCCCCGGCCGCCTGAGCGTCAGCCGCAAGCTGATGCTGATTTCCCTGCTCGACCTGAGCGCGGTGATCTTCGTCAGCAGCATCCTGCTCAACGAGAAGTTCATCGCGATCGATTTCGCGCGCAAGGAGCTGGCGGGCAATGCCTACATCAGCGCGCTGCGACCCACGCTGTTCGCGCCGGCGCGCGAAGATCCACCCGCGGCGGCCGATCCGGCGAGTCTCGTCGCACAGGTGAGCGCGGTCGAGCTTCGGCAGGGCCCCGGCATGCGCAGCGCCGATGCCAGCGAGGCGCTGCTGGCGGCGCTGCAGCCGCCCGCCGTGCGCACGCGCTACCTGGTGCTGGAGGGCCGACTCATCGCCACTGCGCGCGGCATCGATTCCGACTTCGCCGAAGCCCTGGCGGCCGCGGCCGACAGCCAGCTGCGGCAGGCCCTGCAACCCGGCCGGGCCGAGCTGCTGACGCGCATCGAGAGCTTCCGCGCCGCCAGCCGCGCGATGCTGCACGAAGGCGGCGCGGCGCGCATCGCCGGCTTCTTCACCCGCATGTGGCTGCACCTGGGCACCGCGCTGTTCCTGCTGGCGATGATCCTCACGGCGGTGTTCTTCGTCGCACGGCAGATTGCCTGGCCGCTGCGGCGCCTGTCCGAAGTGGCCGACACGGTGCGCCGCACCGGGGACCACACGCTGCGTGCCGAGTGGCAGTCGAAGGACGAGATCGGGCGCCTGGTGGATGGCTTCAACGAGATGCTGGCGCAGCTGGACCATGAGCGCGGCATCCAGCAGGAGCTGGCGGCCACCGCACGGGCCGCGGTGGCCGAGGGCGTGGAGAGCGAAGCGGTGGCCGAGGCCCGGCCGCTGGCCTGAGCACCGCCCGCGCCGGCGGCCAGTCCGGCGCGCCCCGGGCAAACCCTGGCTGTGCGGCCCCGAACTTTGCGTACATTGCTTGTATGCAAGTCTTGAGAGCAAGATTTGCGTCACTGCCCTTCGCGAGGTCGTCATGCCCAAGTTCCTGCGCTCCCTCTTCGGCCAGGTGGTCGCCGCGCTGCTGGTCGGCGTGCTCATCGGCCTGCTGTGGCCCGATGCGGCCATCAAGCTCAAGCCGCTGGGCGACGGCTTCATCAAGCTGATCAAGATGATCATCCCGGTGCTGGTGTTCTGCGTCGTCGTGCATGGCATCGCCGGCGCGGGCGACCTGCGGCGGGTGGGCCGGCTCGGCGTCAAGTCGCTGGTCTATTTCGAAGTCGTCACCTCGATCGCGCTGGCGATCGGGCTGCTGCTGGGATTCCTGTTCCAGCCCGGCGTCGGCATGAACGTCGACCCGAAGACGCTCGACGCCAAGGCCATCGGCGCCTATGCCGACAGCGCCAGCAAGCTCACTGGCGGCGGCACGGTGGAGTTCCTGATGAAGCTGATCCCCACCAACGTCGTCGATGCCTTTGCCAAGGGCGACGTGCTGCAGGTGCTGGTGTTCGCGCTGCTGTTCGGCTGCGCGCTGACGCTGCTGGGCGAGCGCGGCACGCGCGTGGCCGGCCTGGTCGACGACCTGGCCCAGGTGCTGTTCAAGGTGATGGGCCTGATCATCAAGCTGGCGCCGCTGGGCGTGCTGGGCGCCATCGCGTTCACGGTCGGCAAGTACGGGTTGGGCTCGTTGAAGCAGCTGGGCCTGCTGGTGGTGCTGTTCTACGCCGCGGTGCTGATCTTCGTCTTCGTCGTGCTCGGGCTGATCCTGCGCGCCTGCGGCTTCAGCATCGTCCAGTTGCTGAAGTACCTGCGCGAGGAGCTGATGATCGTCTTCGCCACGACCTCGTCGGACAGCGTGCTGCCGCAGGTGATGGCCAAGCTGCGGCGCCTGGGCATCCGCGACTCGACCGTGGGCCTGGTCATCCCGACCGGCTACTCGTTCAACCTGGACGCGTTCTCGATCTACATCACGCTGGCCGCGGTGTTCATCGCGCAGGCCACCAACACGCCGGTCTCGATGGCCGACCTGCTGACGATCCTGGCCATCTCGCTGGTCACCTCCAAGGGCGCGCACGGCGTGCCGGGCTCGGCCATCGTGGTGCTGGCCGCGACGCTGCAGGCCATTCCGGCGATCCCGGCCATCGGCCTGGTGCTGGTGCTCTCGGTCGACTGGTTCATGGGCATCGCCCGCGCGCTGGGCAACCTGATCGGCAACTGCGTGGCCACCGTCGTGATCGCGGCCTGGGAAGGCGACATCGACCGCGACCGGGCCCATGCCGTGCTCGCGGGCCGCCTGGACGCCGGCCTCGACGACGATCTGACCGATGATGCAGCCATCGGCAGCCCGCCCAGCGCGGTGGGCGCCCGCCTCGCCTCCTGAACCCGCAGCCCGCCTCCCGCCATGGTCAGCCAGTCCGAAATCGCCCAGCGTGTCGTCGAAGCCATCCTGTCGCAGAAGCTCGCGCCGGGTGAACGCCTGGGCGAACAGGAACTGGCCGACCTGTTCGGCGTCAGCCGCACGCTCGTGCGCGAGGCGCTGATGCAGCTGCAGGCGCGCGGCTTCGTCGAGGTGCGCACGCGCAAGGGCTGGTACGTCGTCGAGCCTTCGTTCGACGAGGCGCGAGACGCCTTCGCGGCGCGCCGCGTCATCGAGACCGGCATGCTGCGCGACGCCGGCAAGCCACTGCAATCGGCGCTGCGGCGCCTGCGCCAGCACGTGGCCGACGAGCGCGCGGCCATCGCCGCCGGCGACGCCGCGACGCGCACCTTCCTGCTGGCCGACTTCCACGTCTGCCTGGCCGAATGCTGCGGCAACCGGCTGCTGGCCGACGTGATGCGCGACCTCACCGCGCGCACCACGCTGGTGGCGCTGCTGTACCAGTCGACGCACGACGCCAGCCAGTCCTGCGACGAGCATGCCGCCATCGTCGCGGCGTTGACCCGGGGCGATAACGCCGAAGCGGAGCGGCTGATGCGCGCGCACATCGGCAGCGTGCAAGGCGCGCTCAGCGAGTCCAGCCCGGCCGCGGGCGACGAGCTGTCGCGCCTGCGCGCCAGCCTGACCCCGCTGCGCGTGGCCAAGCCCTGAGCCGCCGCGGCGCCCCTCGACCCGCCGCGGCCGAAGGTCATGCCCGCTGCTGCTGGCGGCGGGCTAAGCTCGTACCTCCTCATCGGCCGCGCTGGCGCGGCAGCAGGAGCAAGCGATGACCTTGGTGTGCGGCAGGTTCTCGGGCTGCCCTCAGATCGTGCAGGCCTCGATGAACGCCCCGCCCCTGAAGCAGGGCTCTCAGGGCGAGGGCGTGCGCGTGCTGCAGCTGGCGCTGATCGACCTGGGCACGCCGATGCCGCGCTCCACCGCCAACGGCACCGCGCTGCCCGACGGCATCTTCGGCTCGGAGACCCAGGCGGCCGTGATCGCCTTCCAGCGCGGCAACGGCCTGGTGGCCGACGGCATCGCCGGCACGCAGACGCTGCAGCGGCTGGACCTGCTGCTGGCCGCGCGCAGCACCGCGGCGTCGCGCACCGCATCGCTTCGGGGCGACAAGCCCAAGGGGTTGAGCTGATGGCCTTGATCGTCGACGACAGCAGCGCCAACATGAGCTTCTCCGCCGCGGGTGCCAAGGCGGCCGTGCACCTGGGCACCCACTTCGCGGTGGTGCACTGCAGCGCCGGCGCCAACCTGGGCGCGGGCAACAGCACGCCCGCGGGCAAGGTGAAGAACACCGACGCGATCCAGATCAAGGGCACGGTCTTCGTCGAGGCCACCGGCAACGAATTCGACCTCGGCGACCGCGAATTCGGCATGGTGCAGGTCACCGAGCTCTACGACTACCAGTTCCAGTACGCTGGCCGCCTGGCCTCGGACGGCTCTGCGCTGCTGAACGTGCTGGCCGGCTTCACGAAGAATCCGTCGCTGGACGTGCAGCCGGCCAGCGGCGAATCGACCGACGAGCACATCTTCAGCTTCATGAACCTTGACGTGAAGCGCGTGACGACGCCGCGCACCGGCTTCGAGGTGACGGTGCTGTTCGGTGACCATCCGAACAACGTGGTGCCGCTGCGCTACGACAACCAGACCTCGCACTCGCCGAACTTCCTGGCCCGCATCCGCCGCGTGCAGCACTTCGTCGTCTATTTCCTCACCCGGGGCAGCGCCACCGAGACGCCCCGCATCCTCGGCCGGCTGGGCTGGGCAGTGACCTGGGACTGCGACGTGAACTGGACCATCGCGACGATGCGGCCGAAGCTGACGATGAAGCGCGCCGAACTGTTCCCTGGCAGCTTCAAGCTCGGGCCGCCGCCGGCCAGCGACAACTGGGCGCAGATCGCGGTGAACCGCAGCGGGCCGGCCACCAACGCGCAGGACACGGCTGCGGTCGACCGCATCTACAGCACGCATGCGCCGCCCGTCTGCCAGGAATCGCCGAGCCCACCCGACGGCTTCCGCAGCAACTTCTTCAGCTGAGTGACGACATCCTCTGCCCGCGCCGCGCGCCTGAACCGACAGGCGCTGCAGCAGACCGTGCGGCACACGCTGCTGTCGGTGCGCGACCTGCTGGCCACTGCCGGGCCGTTCGCGCTGCTGAGCCTGGTGCTGCTGGCCCTGGCCTACTGGCTGCTGGACCCGACCCCGCCGCGCCACGTGGTGCTGGCCACCGGCACCGAGCGCAGCGCCTACGCGGCCTTCGGCGAGCGCTACGCGAAGATCCTGCAGCGGCATGGCATCCGCGTCGAGCTGCGCAGCACCCAGGGCGCGGCCGAGAACCTGGCGCTGCTCAAACAGCCCGGCTCGGGCGTGGACGTCGCGTTCGTGCAGGGCGGTGCGGGCGACGAATCCCAGGACGGCGGTGCAGGCCACGAGGCCGGCCTCGAATCGCTGGGCAGCCTGTTCCATGAGCCGCTGTGGCTGTTCTACCGCGAAGACGCGGCGCAGCGCCTGCTCAAGTCACCCTCGCTGGACAGCCTGTCGCAGCTGCCCGGCTGGCGACTGAACATCGGCACGTCCGGCAGCGGGGTGCCGAACCTGATGGCCAAGGTGTTCGAGGCCAATGGCCTGAAGCCCGACACGCTGACGCTGAAGCGCGAGGCCGACACGCCCGCGGTGGTGGCGCTGCTGGCCGGCGAACTGGACGCGCTGGTGTTCGCCTCGGCGCCCGAATCGGTGATGGTGCAGATGCTGCTGCGCACGCCGGGCATCCGGCTCTACCACTTCGCGCAGGCCGAGGCCTATGCGCGGCGCTTCGAGTTCATCAGCCCGGTGCTGCTGCCGCGCGGCATCGTCGACCTGGCGGCCGACCAGCCGCCGCAGGACGTGAAGCTGATCGCCCCCACCGCGATGCTGGTGGCGCGCGATGGCACGCATCCGGCGCTGGAGCAGCTGCTGGTGCAGGCCGCGCGCGAGGTGCACGGCGGCGCCGGCTGGTTCCAGCAGCGCGGCGACTTCCCGAACACCCGCAACACCGAGTGGCCGCTGGCCAAGGAGGCCGAGCGCTTCTACCGCAACGGCCCGCCCTGGCTGCAGCAGTACCTGCCGTTCTGGTTCGCGAACCTGTTCGACCGCATGGGCGTGGTGCTGGTGTCGCTGATCGCGGTGCTGCTGCCGCTGTCGCGCGTGGTGCCGCCGCTGTACCAGTTCCGCATCCGCTCGCGGGTGTTCCGCTGGTATGCGCAGCTGCGCGCGATCGAGCATGCCATCGGCAGCCGGCCGGCCGACGAACTGGCGCGCGAGCTCGACACCGTGGAGCAACGCGTCGGCGAGGTCAGCGTGCCGCTGTCGTATGCCGACGAGCTGTACGCGCTGCGCAGCCACATCGCACTGGTGCGGCAGAAGCTGGCCGCGTAACGTGGCGACTAGGCGGTGCGCTGGGCCCGGTCGGCCTTGTTGCGCTGCTCGATCGCCTCGCGCGCCTGCGCCCAGTCGGCCTCGCTCCACTCGCGCAGCGCCGAGAAGTTGCCGCCGGTGGCCTGGTACTGGCCGCCGTCGATGGCGATGGTCTGGCCGTTCACGTACTCGGCCTGCGGGCTCATCAGGTAGACGGCCAGGTTCGCCAGCTCGGGCATGCGGCCACCGCGGTCCATCGGGTTGCCGCGGGTCTTGTGCTCGCCGCCCTTGGGATTGAGCCGCGCGCTCATGCCCTCGGTCGGGAACAGCCCGGGCGCGATGGCATTGAAGCGGATGCCGCGGCCGGCCCATTCCACCGCCAGCGACTGCGTCATCGCATGCACGCCGGACTTGGCCATCGCCGAGGGCACGACGAAGGGCGAGCCGTTCCAGACCCAGGTCACCAGGATCGACAGCACCGAAGCCTTGCGCCCTTCGGCCAGCCAGCGCTTGCCGCAGTCGAGCGTCATGTAGAAGGTGCCGCGCAGCACGATGTTGGTGATCGCATCGAAGCCGCGGATCGACAGGTCCTCGGTGCGGCTGACGAAGTTGCCCGCCGCGTTGTTGACCAGCCCGGTCAGCGCGCCGCCGTCGGCCCAGATGCGGTCGAGCATCTCGCTGATGGCCTCCGGCTGCCGGATGTCGCAGGCCAGGCCCACCGCCTTGCCGCCGTGCTGCGCCATCAGCTCGCCGGCGGTGTCTTCCACCACCGGCCCGCGCCGGCCGCACAGGTAGACCTCGGCGCCGAGCATCAGGTAGGCCTCGGCCATCACGCGGCCGAGGCCCGTGCCACCGCCGGTCACGAGGATGCGCTGGCCTTGCAGCAGGCCGGGCTTGTACATCAGGTCGTCGTGATTCATAGCGCTCTCGAGATGACCTCTTTCATGATCTCGCTGGTGCCGCCGTAGATGCGCTGCACCCGCGCGTCCGCGTACATCCGCGCGATCAGCGATTCGTTCATGTAGCCGTAGCCGCCCCACAGCTGCAGCAGTTCGTCGAGCACGCGGCCCTGGGCTTCGGAGCCCCAGAGCTTGGCCATCGACGCGGTGGCGGTGTCCAGCGTGCCGGCGACGATGCGCTCGACGCAGCGGTCGATGAAGGCGCGGCCGACCTGGATCTGCGTGGCCACCTCGGCGAGCTTGAACTTGGTGTTCTGGAAGTTGGCGATCGGCTGGCCGAAGGCCTGGCGCTCGCGCACGTACTGCAGGGTGGCTTCGTAGGCGCCTTCCATGCAGGCCAGCGCCTGCACGCCGATGATCAGGCGCTCGTAGGGCAGATCGCTCATCAGCTGGTAGAAGCCCTGGCCTTCCTTGCCGCCCAGCAGCGCGTCGGCCGGCACCGCCACGTCGTCGAAGAACAGCTCCGAGGTGTCCTGCGCCTTCATGCCCATCTTGTCGAGCACGCGGCCGACGCGGTAGCCGGGCAGGTCTTTGGTCTCGACGACGAGGATCGAGGTGCCGCGCGCGCCCTGGCTGGGGTCGGTCTTGCACACCAGCAGCACCACGCCGGCCAGGTAGCCGTTGGTGATGAAGGTCTTGCTGCCGTTGATGAGGTAGTGCTCGCCGCGCCGCTCGGCCCGCGTGCGCACCGCCTGCAGGTCGGAGCCGGCGCCGGGCTCGGTCATCGCGATCGCGCCGACCAGCTCGCCGCTGGCCAGCCGCGGCAGGTAACGCTCTTTCTGAGCGTCCGTGCCGTGGTTCAGGAAGTAGTGCGCGACGATCGAATGCACCGAGGTGGCCATGCCGCTCAAGCCGCGGCGGCCCATCTCCTCGTAGAACACCGCCTCGTGGCGGAAGTCGCCGCCGCCACCGCCGAACTCGTCGGGAATGTCGGCGCACAGGAAGCCCAGCGCGCCGGCCTGGCGCCAGATCTCGTGGCCGACATGGCCGCGGCGGCGCGATTCGGCGTCGTGCGGCACCATCTCGCTGTCGATGAAGCGGGCGGCCGAGCGGCGCAGCTCGTCCAGGTCGCCGTCGCTCCAGCTGCGCTCGAAATTCAGCGGCATCTTTCGTCTCCGATCACTTTCAATTGACGCGGCGCTGGCGCCCGGCCCAGTGGGGCTCGCGCAGCGCGAATTTCTGCAGCTTGCCGGCGGCAGTGATCGGCAGCGCGGCGCGGAACTCCACGCTGCGCGGGCACTTGTAGCCGGCGATCAGGGTCTTGCAGTGCGCCACCACCGTGGCCTCGTCGATCGAGGCGCCTTCGCGCAGCACGATCACCGCATGCACGCGCTCGCCCCACTGGTCGTCGGGCACGCCGATCACCGCGCACATCGCCACCTGCGGCAGCTGCGCGATGGCGTTCTCGACCTCGGCCGAGTAGACGTTCTCGCCGCCAGTCACCACCATGTCCTTCAGCCGGTCGACGACATAGAGAAAGCCGTCCTCGTCGAAGCGGCCGGCATCGCCGGTGTGCATCCAGCCGTCCTGCAGCGCGGCGGCGGTCTCGGCCGGCTTGTGCCAGTAGCCCTGCATCACCATCGGGCCGCGGGTGCAGATCTCGCCCACCGTGCCCACCGGGCAGTCCTGCCCCTCGGCATCGACCACCCGCACCTCGGCAATCGGCACCGGCCGGCCGGCGGAGCGCAGCCAGCGCGCCTGGTTCGGGCCCGGCAGGTGCTGCTCGGGCACCAGTACCGTGATGGTCGGCGACAGCTCGGTCATGCCGTAGGCCTGCGCGAAGCCGGCGCCGGGCAACCGCTCCATCGCACGCGCCAGCAGCGCGGCATCGATCGGCGCGGCACCGTACAGCACCAGCTTGACGCTGGACAGGTCGAACTCGGCGAAGCGCGGATGGTCGACCACGCGCTGGATCATCGTCGGCACCAGGAACAGCTCGTTCGCGCGGTGCTGCTGCAGCGCCGTGAGGATGGCCACTTCGTCGAAGGCCGGCACGATGACCATCGTCGCCAGCCGCATCAGGTTGATGATGGACACGCCACAGCCGGCGACATGGAACATCGGCGCCACCACCAGCGAGGCGCGCACCGACTGGCGCGGCACCGTGCCCATGTTGCTGAGCGCGTTGATGTACAGGTTGGCGTGGCTGAGCATCACGCCCTTCGGATGGCCGGTGGTGCCGCCGGTGTACATCACTGCGGCCAGGTCGGCGCCGCCGCGGCCGGCATCGGGCACCGGCGCCTGGCCGGCCATCAGCGCTTCAGCGTCGACCAGGCCCTCCGGGACCGGTCCACGGCCGACGTAGATCACCGTGGCCAGGCTCTTCGAGAACGCGCGCAGCGCCGGCACCATCGGTGCAAAGGTGTCGTCGACGATCAGCAGGCGCGTGTCGCAATCATCCAGCGAATACGCCACCTCCTTCGGGCTCCAGCGGATGTTCACCGGGTTCACCACGCCGCCGCCCCACCAGCAGCCATAGAAGTATTCGACAAAGCGGATCGAGTTGAGGCTGAGCATGCCGACGCGGTCGCCCGGCGCCATGCCCAGCTGCTGCAGCACGCCGGCCAGCCGCGCGACGCGGTCGGCCAGCTGCGCGCGGCTGATGCGCTCGGTGCCGCAGATCGCGGCGGTCTCGTTCGGCCGCTCGCGCTGGCCCTTGCGCAGCGCCTGGGTCAGGCTGGGGTCGCTCATGGGGTTCGTCCGTCCGTCGCGGCATCGGCACCCCAGGCGCGCAGCGCGGCCTCGGGCGTGGTGACTTGCTGGCGCGCGGGCGGTGCCGCGGGCGTGCGCGAGAAGCGCGGCGCCGGCGCCGGCTGCACCACGCCGTCGAGCGTGACGAAGGCCTCGCGCGCGCGGTTGTGGGCATGCTGCGGCGCCTCGTCCCAGTCGAGCACCGGCGCAAAGCAGGCGTCGCTGCCTTCGAGCAGCGCGCACCATTCGTCGCGCGTGCGGGTGCGGAAGATGTCGGCCAGCTTCAGCTTCAGCAGCGGCCAGCGGGTGGGGTCCATCTGCGCGTCGAAGATCGGATCGTGGATGCCGCAGCGTTCGCGCAGCTCGGCATAGAACTGCGGCTCGATCGCGCCGATGGCGATGTAGCGGCCGTCGGCGCAGGCGTAGGTGTCGTAGAAGTGCGCGCCACCGTCGAGCATGTTCTCGCCGCGCTGGTTGCTCCAGCGGCCGGCGGCCTTGAAGCCGTACATGAAGGCCGAGAGCAGCGCGGCGCCGTCGCTCATCGCCGCATCCACCACCTGGCCGCGGCCCGATTGCCGCGCCTCCAGCAGCGCGGCCAGCACGCCCACCACCAGCAGCATGCCGCCGCCACCGAAGTCGCCGACGTAGTTCAGCGGCGGCACCGGCGCCTCGCCCGGCCGGCCGATGGCATGCAGCGCGCCGCTGATCGCGATGTAGTTGATGTCATGCCCCGCCGCCTGTGCCAGCGGCCCGTGCTGGCCCCAGCCGGTCATGCGGCCGTACACCAGCTTCGGGTTGCGCGCATGGCAGGCCTCGGGCCCCAGGCCCAGGCGCTCCATCACGCCGGGGCGGAAGCCTTCGACCAGCACGTCGGCGCGTTCGATGAAGCGCAGCGCAAGGCTCAGGTCCGAAGGCTGGCGCAGGTCCAGCGCCACGGTGGCGCGGCTGCGCGCGGTGACGTCGTGCGCCAGCACCGGCGCGCCGGGCCGCGCGATGCGCAGCACCTCGGCGCCCAGGTCGGCCAGCAGCATCGTGGCGAACGGCCCCGGGCCGATGCCGGCCATCTCCACCACCTTCAGTCCTGCCAGGGGTCCGGTCATGGCCCGCGCTCCTTGCCTTTCAGTGCCACGATCTTCGCGCGCCGCCAGGCGCGCAACCATCGTCCGAAGCGACGAAGCTGCGCGATCAGTCCATCAGCGCGTCGATGCGGCGCAGGTGCTGCTGCGTGCTGCCGAACATCAACGCCAGCTGCGTGGCGCGGCGGAACAGGCGGGCGGCGAAGAGCTCTTCGGTGACGCCCATCGCGCCATGCAGTTGCACCGCGCCCTGGCCGACGCAGCGCAGCGCTTCGTTCACCGCCACCTTGGCCGCGGACACCGCCAGCGCGCGCTGCGGCGCTGCGGCGTCGAGCTGGCCGACCAGGCTTTCCGTCAGCGCCACGGCCTGCTCGCGCGCGATGTGCATCTCGGCCAGCCGGTGCTGCAGCACCTGGAAGCTGGCCAACGGCACGCCGAACTGGCGCCGCTCGCGCAGGTGGGCGATGGTGTCGGTGATCAGCCGCTGCATCAGGCCCAGCGCCTCGGCGCAGGCGGCGAGCGTGGCTTCGTCCAGCGTGCGTTCCACTTGCGCGCGGCCCTGCTCCGGCGCGCACAGCAGCGCCTCTTCGGTCACCAGCACGCCGTCGAACAGCAGCTCGGCGGCGGGCAGGCCGTCCGGCGTGTGCAGCGGGCGCTGCAGCAGGCCGGGCGCGCCCAGGTCCACCAGCGCCAGCACCGGCTCGCCCGAGCCGGCCAGGCAGGCGCTGACGATCAGCAGCGGCGTGCCGCCGGCCATCGCCACCGCACGCTTGCGCCCGTGCAGCGTGAACGCGCCTGCCTGGTAGCGCAGCGTGCAGCCGATGTCCTGCAGCGCGTCGCGCATGCCCGGTTCCTGGTGCGCCCAGGCCAGCAGCTGATCGCCGGCCACCACGTCGCGCAGCAGGGCCGCGGCGCGCAGGCTGCCGGCGCGCTGCAGCACGCCGGCGCCGATCACCGCGGTGGAGAGGTAGGGCTCGGCCGCCATCGCCGCGCCCAGGGCCTGCAGGATGCCCAGGTGCGCCGCGAAGCCGCCGCCCAGCCCACCGGCAGACTCGGGCAAGGCGGCGCCGAGCAGGCCGAGCTCGCGCGCCAGGCCGCGCCACAGGCGCGCCGGGTCGGCGGCACGGCCTTCGGCCAGGAAGCGCGCGAGGCTGTCGCGCAGCTGCGCGTCGGTGTCGGCGTCCCACATGGCTATCGCATTAAATGAGCGGCCACGAGGTTGCGCTGGACCTCGTTGGTGCCGGCGTAGATCGACGCGGCGCGGTCGTTGAAGTAGGCCGAGAGCGCGAACACCGCGTCCTCGTCGACCGGCAACGCGTGCGCCTCGGCTTCGTCCAGCGGCGTGCGCGCCAGCGCGTCGGTGCCGGCCACCTGCAGGTGCAGTTCGGTCAGCGCCTGCTTGAGTTCCGTGGCCAGCAGCTTGCCGATGGAAGGCGACACGCCCACCGGCGCGCCGGCCGCCTGCGCGCGCAGCGTGCGCAGCTCCAGCGCCTGCAGCGCTTCGATGCGCACGCGCAGCGCCGCCAGCTGCAGCCGCAGGTCGGCCCGCTCGGGCCGCGCCGCCAGCGGGCCGGCGAAGGCCCGGTCCAGTGCCTCGCGCACGCGGCGCCAGCGCGCGTGCAGCAGTGGCGCCCAGGCGCCGCCGCGCTCGTGCTGCAGCAGGTACTTGGCAATGGCCCAGCCCTGGTTCTCTTCGCCGATCAGCGCGTCGGCCGGCACGCGCACGTCGTCGAAGAACACCTGGTTCAGCTCGTGGTCGCCGGAGATGCTGGGAATCGGCCGCACGGTGATGCCGGGCAGCTTGAAATCGAAGCACAGGAAGCTGATGCCCTGCTGCGCCTTGCCTTCGCGGCTGGTGCGCACCAGGCAGAACATGCGGTTGGCATGGTGGGCATGCGTGGTCCAGATCTTGGTGCCGTTGAGGATGAAGTGATCGCCATCGCGGACGGCCTTGCATTGCAGCGAGGCCAGGTCCGAGCCCGCGCCGGGTTCGGAGTAGCCCTGGCACCAGTAGTCCTCGCCCGCGCGGATGCCGGGCAGCCAGCGCTGCTGCTGCGCCGGCGTGCCGAAGGCAATGAGCACCGGCGCCACCATCTGCGGGCCCATCGCCGCGCGCGGCGGCGCGTCGGCGGCAGCCAGCTCGCTGGCGAACAGGTAATGCTGCAGCGGGGTCCAGCCGGTGCCGCCGTGTTCGACCGGCCAATGCGGCACGCTCCAGCCGCGCCGGGCCAGGATGCGGTGCCAGTCGTTGCCGGCCGGGTACTCGGTGAAGATGCCGGAGCAGCGGCGCCCGGCGGCGCGCAGCGCGGGCGTCAAGGCTTCATCGAGGAAGCGGCGCACCTCGTCGCGGAAGGCCTCTTCCTCGGGTGTCAGCGGGATCAGCATGCGGGCACAGTACACCCAAAGTGAGCGGGTCAGGCTTCTGGCAAACGATAGTCCCGGTACTGCTCGCGCAGCCTGGTCTTCAGCAGCTTGCCGGTGGCGGTGTGCGGCAGCTCGGGCACGAACACCACGTCGTCGGGCAGCCACCACTTGGCGACGCGGCCGCCCAGGTAGTCGAGCAGCGCCTCGCGGCTCACCTGCTGGCCGGGCCGCAGCACCACCAGCAGCAGCGGCCGCTCCTGCCACTTCGGATGCGCCACGCCGATGATCGCGGCCTCGGCCACCGCCGGGTGGCCCATCGCGGCGTTCTCCAGGTCGATCGACGAGATCCATTCGCCGCCGGACTTGATCACGTCCTTCGCGCGATCCACCAGTTGCAGGTAGCCGTCAGCGTCGATCGTGGCCACGTCGCCGGTGGGGAAATAGCCCTCGGCATCGAGCACCGAGCCGCCCTCGCCCTTGAAGTAGCCGCTGGCAATCCACGGCCCGCGCACCAGCAGGTGGCCGAAGGCCTGCCCGTCCCAGGGCAGGGTCTTG
>NZ_JBGAGA010000025.1:0-74884 GCF_044226965.1 Aquabacterium sp.
CGCGCCAGTGCGGGCTGCCAGCCGGCCCGGCTGTGCAGGCCAGGCCCGACCGCGACGGCATGCTCGATCGGGTCGGCGCTGAAGTAGGCGCTGCGGGTCACCAGCACCGGCACGTCGGCCGCGCGCGCGGCGCTGGCGCCAGCCCAGGAATCCTCGATGGCCAGCGCGGCCAGTGGCGGGCAGCGCAGCGCGTGGAGCGCGCGGCGATAGGCCTCCGGATGGGGCTTCTTCGCGGCCACGTCTTCGCCGCAGACGATGGCGGCAAAGCGCTGCGGCCAGCCCGGACCAAGGTGGCGCCCCAGCAGCGCTTCGACATTCGCGCGGCTGGTGGTGGTGACGACGGCCTGCTGCAGGCCGCGCGCGGCCGCTTCGTCCAGCAGCGCGCGCACGCCCGGACGCAGCGGAATGGCGCCTTCGTGCACCAGCCGGGCATAGGCTTCGTTCTTGCGCTGGTGCAGGGCCTGCATCAGCGCTTCGCGCTCGCCGGCCAGCACCGGCGCATCGGTCTCGTCCGCCATCGCCGCACGCAGGCGCTCGCGGCCGCCGGTCACGCGCAGCAGCTGGCCGTAGCGCGCCACGTCCCAGTGCCAGCGCAGGCCGAGCGCGGCGAAGGCTTCGTTGAACGCGACGCGGTGGCCGTCGCGCTCGGTCTCGGCGAGCGTGCCGTCGACATCCCAGAGCAGGGCTTGCAGCATGGGCTCAGGCCTGCGCACGGCGCGCCAGGATCTCGAAGGCCGGCAAGGTCTTGCCCTCCAGCACCTCCAGGAAGGCGCCGCCGCCGGTGGAGATGTAGCCGACGTCGCGCTCGATGCCGTACTTCGCCATCGCGGCCAGCGTGTCGCCACCGCCGGCGATGCTGAAGGCCTCGCTCGCCGCAATTGCGCGGGCCAGCGTCTCGGTGCCGTGCGCGAAGGCGTCGAACTCGAACACGCCGACCGGGCCGTTCCAGACGATGGTGCCGGCGGCGGTGAGCTTGGCGGCCAGTGCGGCAGCGGTCTGCGGGCCGATGTCGAGGATCAGGTCGTCGGCGGCCACGTCGGTCACCGCCTTCACGGTGGCCGGCGCATCGGCCGCGAAGGCCTTGGCCGTGACCACGTCGGTGGGGATCGGCACCTCGGCACCGCGCGCCTTCATCGCGGCCATCACGGCCTTGGCTTGGTCGACCAGGTCGGGCTCGGCCAGGCTCTTGCCGATCGGCAGGCCCGCGGCCAGCAGGAAGGTGTTGGCAATGCCGCCGCCGACGATCAGGCCGTCGACCTTGTCGGCCAGGCTTTGCAGGATGGTCAGCTTGGTGCTGACCTTGCTGCCCGCGACGATGGCCACCAGCGGCCGCTTCGGATGGGCCAGCGCCTTCGAGAGGGCATCGATCTCGGCGGCCAGCAGCGGGCCGGCACAGGCGACCGGCGCGACCTTTGCGATGCCGTAGGTGCTGGCCTCGGCGCGGTGCGCGGTGCCGAAGGCGTCGTGCACGAAGATGTCGCACAAGGCCGCGAGCTTGCGCGACAAGGCCTCGTCGTTCTTCTTCTCGCCCTGGTTCAGGCGGCAGTTCTCCAGCAGCACCACCTGGCCGGGCTGCACGTCGACACCGTCGACCCAGTTCGCCTTCAGCGGCACTTCGCGACCCAGCAGTTCGCCCAGGCGCTGCGCCACCGGCGCCAGCGAATCCTCGGGCTTGAACGCGCCTTCGGTCGGGCGGCCGAGGTGGCTGGTGACCATCACCGCGGCGCCCGCTTCGAGCGCCATCCGGATGCAGGGCAGCGAGGCGCGGAGGCGCGTGTCTTCGGTGATCTGCCCTCCCCCGTCCAGCGGCACGTTGAGGTCGGCGCGGATGAACACCCGCTTGCCGCGGGCGAAACCCGAGGCCAGCACGTCGGCGAAGCGCAGCACCTGGGGCGTCATCGTGCGGCCCCGATCACACGGGCCATCTCCAGCACCTTGTTCGAGTAGCCCCATTCGTTGTCGTACCAGGCGACGACCTTGACAAAGGTCTTGTCCAGCGCGATGCCGGCCTCGGCGTCGAAGACCGAGGTGAGGGCCTCACCCCGGAAGTCGGTCGAGACCACCTTGTCCTCGGTGTAGCCGAGCACGCCGCGCATCGGGCCGTCGGCTGCGGCCTTCATCGCGTTGCAGATATCGTCCCAGCTGGCGTCCTTCACCAGCTCGGCCGTCAGGTCGACGACGCTCACATCGGACGTTGGCACACGGAAGCTCATGCCGGTGAGCTTCCCGTTCAGCGCGGGAATCACCACGCCCACCGCCCTGGCCGCGCCGGTGCTGCTGGGGATGATGTTCTCCAGGATGCCGCGGCCGCCGCGCCAGTCCTTGTTGCTCGGGCCGTCCACCGTCTTCTGCGTGGCGGTGGCCGCATGCACCGTGGTCATCAGCCCGCGCCGGATGCCGAAGCGGTCGTTCAGCACCTTGGCCACCGGGGCCAGGCAGTTGGTGGTGCAACTGGCGTTGGAGATGATGGCCTGCCCGGCGTAGGTCTCGTCGTTGACGCCGTAGACGAACATCGGCGTGTCGTCCTTCGACGGCGCGGACAGGATGACCTTCTTCGCGCCGGCGTCGAGGTGCTTCCGCGCGGCGTCCTGCGTGAGGAACAGCCCGGTCGACTCGACGACCACATCGACCCCGAGATCGCCCCAGGCCAGCTCGGCCGGGTTCTTCAGCGCCGTCAGGCGGATCTTGCGACCGTCGACGATGAGCGTGTTGCCTTCCACGACCACCTCACGCCGGAAGCGGCCGTGCACGCTGTCGTACTTCAGCATGTAGGCCAGGTAGTCCGGCTCCAGCAGGTCGTTGATGCCGACGATCTCGAGATCGGGAAAGTGCTGGACGGCGGCGCGGAACACCATGCGTCCGATACGGCCGAAGCCGTTGATGCCTATGCGAAGACTCATCGAAGACTCATGCGAAGGTTCGAGTGGTGGGAGGCAGGCGCCGCGGCGCCAGGGACAGCGCCGCCTGGGCCACGGCGGCCAGGTCGGGCAGGATCAGGTCGGGCTGCGCCTCGGCAATCGGCCGGCCGGCGTTGTAGCCATAGGGCACGACCCAGGCGCGCACGCCGGCATTGCGCGCGGCCATCACGTCGACGGCCGAGTCGCCGACATGGGCCATCGCCTCGCGCGCCACGCCCAGCGTGTCGGCCACGTAGCGCAGCACGCTGGCATGTGGCTTGGGCTGCGGCAGCGAGTCGCCGCCGATCACCAGCTCGAAGTGCCGGTGCAGGTCGTGGGCCTGCAGCAGCCGGCGCGCATGCGCCAGTTCCTTGTTGGTGACGCAGGCCAGGCGCACCGCATGGCGGCGCAGGCGCAGCAGCGCCTCTTGGGCACCGGCATACGGCGTGCTGAAGGCACCCGTCGTGTCCGCATAGTGCGCGTCGAAGCGGGCCAGCAGCTCGTCCTCAGGCGGCAGCGGGCCCGACAAGGCCAGCCGGGCGAGCACCGCCCGCATCAGCGCATGCGAGCCGCGGCCGATGAGCACGGTGATCTCTTCGGCCGGCCGACGCGGCTGGCCCAGGTCGGCGAGCGTGCGGTTCACCGCCTCGGCAATCTCGCTGGCGGTGTCGACCAGCGTACCGTCGAGGTCGAAGCTGAGAAGCGTGAGGGCCATGGCTCAGGCCTCGGCCGTGGCTTCGACGGCATCGGCCGGCGCCGCCACCTGCGCGCGCACCAGCGCCGCCAGCGCCTCGGCCGTGAAGCCGAAGTGTGCGAACAAGGCCGATGCCGGCGCGGATTCACCGAAGCTGTCGATGCCCAGCGCGGCGGCACAGCCATAGCCGGCCCAGAAGCGCGAGACACCGGCCTCGACGCCGATGCGCGGCAGGCCCGGCGGCAGCACCGCATCGTGCCAGGCGCGCGGCTGGCGGTCGAACACCGTGCTGCTGGGCATGGCCACCAGGCGCACCGGCAGGCCGGCGGCATCCAGCAGGGTCTGCGCCTCGCGGGCCAGCGCCACTTCGGAGCCGCTGGCGATGATCACCGCGCGTGCGGCAGGGCGGTCGGCCAGCACATAGGCGCCGCGGGCGATGGCCGCGATCTGGCCGGCGTCGCGCGGCTGCGGCGACAGGGCCTGGCGGGACAGCAGCAGTGCCGTGGGTCGATCAGCGGCCTGCACCGCCGCAGCCCAGGCGGTGGCGGTCTCGGTGGCATCGCAGGGGCGCCAGACCTCGAGCCCCGGAATCAAGCGCAGGCTGGCTGCATGCTCCACCGGCTGGTGCGTCGGCCCGTCTTCGCCGAGGCCGATGGAGTCGTGGGTGAAGACGTGGATCACCCGCTGCTTCATCAGCGCGGCCATGCGGATGGCGTTGCGGCTGTAGTCGCTGAAGGTCAGGAAGGTGCCGCCGTAGGGAATGAAGCCGCCGTGCAGTGCCAGCCCGTTCATCGCGGCGGCCATGCCGAATTCGCGCACGCCCCAGCTCAGGTGGCGCGCACCGCTGCTGTCGCGCCGCACGCTGCCGCAGCCGGGGAAGTCGGTCAGGTTGCTGGCGGTGAGGTCGGCGCTGCCGCCGAGCAGTTCAGGCAACAGGGTGCTCAGCGGCGCCAGCACCTGCTGCGAGGCCTTGCGCGTGGCCACCGCGTCGCCGGCCGCGGCGCTGCGCTCGATCAGCTGCACCAGCTGCAGGGCCGTGCCGGTGGGCAGATCGCCCCCCATGCGGCGCTCGAACTCGTCGGCGAGCGCCGGGTGCGCGCTGCGGTAGGCCTCGAAGCGCAGCCGCCAGGTCGATTCGGCGTGGGCGCCTGCCTCGCGGGCGTTCCAGCGGGCGGCCAGTTCGGCCGGCAGCTCGAATGGCGGATGCGGCCAGTGCAGCCGTGCCCGCGCGGCGGCGATCTCGGCTTCGCCCAAGGGCTCGCCATGCGCGCGGGCCGTGCCTTCGCGGGTCGGCGCCCCGGCGCCGATGGTGGTGCGGCACAGGATGATCGCGGGCCGCATGTCGTCGGCGCGCGCGACACGCAGCGCCGAATCGACCGCATCGACGTCGTGGCCGTCCACCGGCCCGATCACCTGCCAGCCATAGGCCGCAAAGCGAACGGCCGTGTCGTCGCTGAACCAGCCGCGCACGTCGCCGTCGATGCTGATGCCGTTGTCGTCGTACAGCACGGTCAGCTTGCCCAAACCCAGCGTGCCGGCCAGCGAGCAGGCCTCGTGGCTCAGGCCTTCCATCAGGCAGCCATCGCCGACAAACACCCAGGTGCGGTGGTCGACCACCGTGTGGCCCGGGCGGTTGAATTGCTCGGCCAGCAGCTTCTCGGCCAGCGCCATGCCCACCGCATTGGCCAGGCCCTGGCCCAGCGGGCCGGTGGTGGTCTCGACGCCGGGCGTGACACCGACCTCGGGATGGCCCGGCGTCTGGCTGTGCAACTGGCGAAAGCGCTTCAACTCGCTCATCGGCAGGTCGTAGCCGCTCAGGTGCAGCAGCGCGTATAGCAGCATCGACGCATGACCGTTGCTCAGCACGAATCGATCACGGTCGGCCCAGCGTGGGTTGGCCGGGTTGTGTTTCAGGTGCCGATGCCACAGCGCGACGGCCATCTCGGCCATGCCCATCGGCGCGCCGGGGTGGCCGCTCTTCGCGGCCTGTACCGCGTCCATCGCCAGCACCCGCAAGGCATTGGCCATCGGGTCTTCGCAGCGCGGATGGCCGCGCAGCACCCGGTCTTCTGAAGTGGAAGCCATGGTTCGCGCCCTTCCCTTCAGATTGCCGCCAGCGCGCCGATCGCGCGCTGCCGCCGTTCCATCATGCGCCAGATGAAGGGCGTGAAGATCAGCTGCATCGCCAGCTCCATCTTGCCGCCCGGCACCACGATGGTGTTGGCGCGGCTCATCCAGGCGTCGTTGATCATGTTCAGCAGGTAAGGGAAGTCGATGCCCTTGGGGTTCTTGAAGCGGATGACGCAGATCGACTCGTCGGCGCTGGGGATGTCGCGGGCGATGAAGGGGTTGCTGGTGTCCACCACCGGCACGCGCTGGAAGTTCACATGCGTGTGCTCGAACTGCGGGCAGATGTAGTTCACGTAGTCGGGCATGCGGCGCAGGATGGTGTCGGTCACCGCCTCGGTGCTGTAGCCACGCACATGCTGGTCGCGCCAGAGTTTCTGGATCCACTCCAGGTTGATCACCGGCACCACGCCGATCAGCAGGTCGGGATAACGCGCAATGTTCACGTCCTGGGTCACCACCGCGCCGTGCAGGCCTTCGTAGAACAGCATGTCGGTGCCTTCGGGCAGGTCTTGCCAGGGCGTGAAGGTGCCCGGCGGCTGCTGGTAGGGCTTGGCCTCGTGGACGTCGTGCAGGTACTTGCGGTGCCGGCCCTGGCCGCATTCGCTGTAGCTTCGGAACAGCTGCTCCAGTTCGGGGAACAGGTTGTTCTCCGGGCCGAAGTGGCTGAAGTGGGTGTCGCCGGCCCTTTCGGCCGCGGCTTGCCGCTCGCGCATCTCGGCGCGGTCGTAGCGGTGGAAGCTGTCGCCTTCGATGATGGCGGCCGTCACGCCTTCGCGGCGGAAGATGTTCTCGAAGGTGCGGGTGACGCTGCTGGTGCCGGCGCCGCTGGAGCCGGTGATCGCGATGATGGGGTGCTGCTGGGACATGGTGGCGTGCTTTCTCAGTCTCTGAACAGGCTGCGGGGCGCGAACAGCGGCGCGTCGGAATCGCCCGGCGGCGGCTCGTGGTGATAACGCTCGATGCGAGCGACCTCGCTGGCGCTGCCGAAGACCAGGCCGATGCGCTGGTGCAGCGCCGAGGGCAGCACGCCCAGCACCGGCTGTCGCCCGGTGCTGGCACGGCCGCCGGCCTGCTCCATCAGGAAGCCGACCGGGTTGGCCTCGTACAGCAGGCGCAGCCGGCCGGGCTTGGCCGGGTCCTTGGTGTCGCGGGGGTACAGGAACACCCCGCCGCGCATCAGGATGCGGTGCGCCTCGGCCACCATGCTGGCGATCCAGCGCATGTTGAAGTCCTTGCCGCGCGGCCCGGTGCGGCCGGCCAGGCATTCGTCCACGTAGCGCTTGACCGGCGGCTCCCAGAAGCGCGCGTTGCTGGTGTTGATCGCGAACTCCTGCGTCTCTTCGGGCACCTGGATGGCCGGGTGGGTCAGCACGAATTCGCCAAGCTCGGGGTCCAGCGTGAAGCCGGCCACGCCATTGCCGACGCTGAGCACCAGCATCGTCGACGGGCCGTACAGCGCGTAGCCCGCGGCCACCTGCGTGGCGCCGGCCTGCAGGAAGTCGGCCCCGCGCAGTTCGCGGCTGCCGTCGGTCAGTTCGGCCGGTGCGCGCAGCACGCTGAAGATGCTGCCGACCGAGACGTTGACGTCGATGTTGCTCGACCCATCGAGCGGGTCGAACAGCAGCAGGTAGCGGCCGCGCGGGTAGGCCTCGGGAATCGGCCGCGGTTCGTCCATCTCCTCGCTGGCCATGCCGGCGAGGTGACCGTTCCACTCGTTCATGCGCAGGAAGATGTCGTTGGACAGCAGGTCCAGCGGCTTCTGCACCTCGCCCTGCACGTTCAGCGCGCCGGCCTGCGGCGCCGCGGCGTTGGTGGCCAGCGCGCCGCGCGCGACGATGCGGGCAATGGCCTTGCACGCGAGCGACACGTCCAGCAGCAGCGCATTCAGCGCGCCACTGGCCTGCGGGTAACGGCGGCGCTCCTCGATCAGGTAGCGGGTCAGGGTCCAGCGGCCGGTGAGCGGCATGGCAAGTCTCCGGGAGTCGAAAGAGTCGGGTTCAGGCCGGCGTGGCGAACACCCGGCTGGCGCGCACGTCGGCGACTTCCAGCGTGACGAGGTCGTCGCGGCTCAGCGGCCGGTCGCGCTCGGCGAACAGCCGGCTGGCCTGGCGCAGGCGCATGCGGTCGAGTGCGTTGCGCACACTTCGGGCGTTGGCGAAGTGCGGCTGCGCGATGCGGCGGGCCAGGTACTCGGCAAAGGCCTCGCGCGCACCGTCGCCGAAGCGGTAGGCCATGGCGGCCAGCATGCGCTCGGCAATCGCCTCCAGCTCGGCCGGCGCGTAGTCCGGAAAGTCCAGGTGGTGCGCGATGCGGCTGCTCATGCCCGGGTTGCTCTGGAAGAAGGTGTGCATGCGGTCGGCATAGCCGGCGAGGATCACCACCAGGTCGTCGCGCTGGTTCTCCATCACCTGCAGCAGGATCTCGATGGCTTCCTGGCCGTAGTCGCGCTCGTTCTCCGGGCGGTACAGGTAGTAGGCCTCGTCGATGAACAGCACACCGCCCATCGCCTTCTTCAGCACTTCCTTGGTCTTGGGCGCGGTGTGGCCGATGTACTGGCCCACCAGGTCGTCGCGCGTCACCGCCACCAGGTGGCCCTGCCGCACATAGCCCAGGCGGTGCAGGATCTGCGCCATGCGCAGCGCGACGGTGGTCTTGCCGGTGCCCGGGTTGCCGGTGAAGCACATGTGCAGGCTGGGGCTCTGGGCTTGCAGGCCGTGCGCCAGTCGCAGGCGGTCGATCACCAGCAGCGCGGCAATGTCGCGGATGCGCTGCTTCACCGGCGCCAGGCCGACCAGGTCGCGATCGAGCTCGTCCAGCACGGCCTCGACCTGGCTGTCGGCCAGCACCTCGGCCACGGTGCGCGGCGGCGCTGGGGCGGCCTGGGCGCCGGGCGCGGGCGCAGCCTCGGCGGCGGCCTGCAGCGCGCCGGGAATGCGGTAGAGCGGCGCGTTCATCGTCAGGCCGCCTCGGCCACGGCCTGCGGCGCCAGTTCGCGCCGCAGCGCGTCGATCACCGCCTGGTAGTCGCGCTGGCCGAAGATGGCGCTGCCGGCCACGAAGGTGTCGGCACCGGCATCGGCCGCGCGGCGGATGTTGTCGACCTTGATGCCGCCATCGACCTCCAGCCGGATGTCGCGGCCGCTGCGCTCGATCAAGCGGCGCGCCTGCTCGATCTTGCGCAGTGCGCTGTCGATGAAGCTCTGGCCGCCGAAGCCGGGGTTGACGCTCATGATCAGCACCAGGTCCACCTGATCCAGCGTCCACTCCAGCACGTCCAGCGGCGTGGCCGGGTTGAAGGCCAGCCCGGCCTTGCAGCCGGCCGCGCGGATCAGCCGCAGCGTGCGGTCCACGTGCGTGCTGGCATCGGGGTGGAAGCTGATGAGGTCGGCCCCCGCCTCGGCGAAGGCAGTGGCCAGCGCGTCCACCGGCTGCACCATCAGGTGCACGTCCATCGGCGCCTGCGTGCCGTCCGCGCGGCGGGTGTGGCGCTTCAGCGCCTGTGCCACCGCGGGGCCGATGGTGAGGTTCGGCACGTAATGGTTGTCCATCACGTCGAAGTGGATCCAGTCAGCGCCGGCGGCGATGACGGCACGCACCTCCTCGCCCAGGCGGGCGAAGTCGGCCGACAGGATGGACGGGGCGATGCTGAAGGTGCTCATGCCGTTCCCCTGCGTCAGGCCCGCTGGCCTTCGGGCTTGTCGGTCGCGTAGCTGTGGATCGTGTAGCGCAGGGACCGTCCGTCCACCTCCTGCCGCACCAGGCCGAAGCCGGGCTCGTGCGGCGGGCGCTGCACGATGAAGCTCATCGCGATGCTCTCGACGCCGCGCGTCGAATCGAAGGCCATCAGCCGCACGTAGGCCTGCGGGAAGGTGCTGCGGCACTGGTTCAGCTCCAGCATCACGCCGGCCGCGTCCTGCAGGTCGAACATCGGCATGCCGAACATCTCCCAGTAGGTGTTGCGGGGATGCGGGTCGTCGGTGTACTCCACGCTCCACGCGTAGCCCTTGCCCAGGCCATAGGCGATCTGCGCGCGGATCTCGTCGTCCGTGAGATCGGGCAGGAAGCTGAACTGGCCCTGGGTGATACGGCCGGTGGGGTTGGTCATCATGGTCGGGCTCTCCTTCAGGCAACGGCCGGGGTGACCGCGTAGTCGCTGGTGTCGGTGGACGTGTAGTTGAAGGACACGTCCTTCCAGGTGTCGAGCGCCTGCTTCAGCGGCGTGCAGAAGCGCGCGGCGGCCTGCAGGATCTCGGGGCCTTCGGCCAGCAGGTCGCGGCCTTCGTTGCGGGCCTTGACGATGGCCTCCAGCGCCACGCGATTGGCCACCGCACCGGCCTGGATGCCGGCCGGGTGGCCGATGGTGCCGCCACCGAACTGCAGCACCACGTCGTCGCCGAACAGGTCGATCAGCTGGTGCATCTGGCCGGCATGGATGCCGCCCGAAGCCACCGGCATCACCTTCTTCAGGTCGCACCAGTCCTGGTCGAAATGCAGGCCGCGCGGCAGGTCCTGCTTCGTGTACGCGTCGCGGCACACGTTGTAGTAGCCCTGCACCGTGAGCGGGTCGCCTTCGAGCTTGCCCACCGCGGTGCCGGCATGCAGGTGGTCCACCCCCGCCAGGCGCAGCCACTTGGCGATGACGCGGAAGCTCACGCCATGGTTCTTCTGCCGCGTGTAGGTGCCGTGGCCGGCACGGTGCATGTGCAGGATCATGTCGTTGCGGCGGCACCAGGCGGCCAGGCTCTGGATGCAGGGCCAGCCGACGATCAGGTCGACCATCACGATCACGCTGCCCAGGCTCTTGGCGAACTCGGCGCGCTCGTAGATGGCCTCCATCGTGCCGGCGGTGACGTTGAGGTACGAGCCCTTCACTTCACCGGTGGCGGCGGCGGCCTTGTTGACGCCGTCCATCACGTACAGGAAGCGGTCGCGCCAGTGCATGAAGGGCTGCGAGTTGATGTTCTCGTCGTCCTTCATGAAGTCGAGGCCGCCCTTCAATCCCTCGTAAATGACGCGGCCATAGTTGCGGCCCGAGAGACCCAGCTTGGGCTTGGTGGTGGCGCCCAGCAGCGGGCGGCCGAACTTGTCGAGCCGCTCGCGCTCGACCACCAGCCCGGTGGGCGGGCCCTGGAAGGTCTTGACGTAGGCCACCGGGACTTGGATGTCTTCCAGCCGCGCGGCCTTCAGCGGCTTGAAGCTGAAGACGTTGCCGATCAGGCTGGCCGTCATGTTGGCGATCGAGCCTTCCTCGAACAGGATGATGTCGTAGGCCACCCAGGCGAAATACTCGCCGGGCCGGCCGGGCACCGGCTCCACGCGGTAGCACTTGGCGCGGTAGTTCTCGCAGGCGGTCAGGCGGTCGGTCCACACCACGGTCCAGGTGGCGGTGCTCGATTCACCGGCCACCGCGGCGCCGGCCTCGATGGGGTCCACGCCCTCCTGCGGCGTGATGCGGAACAGGCACACCGTGTCGGTGGCGCTGGGCTGGTAGTCGGGCTGCCAGTAGCCCATCTGCCGGTACTTCAGCACGCCGGCGCTGTAGCGCTGCCTGGCATTGGTGATCTGGGTGGCTTCGGCCTTCAGGCCAGCGTCGATCGGGGCATTCATCAGGGTGTCTCCGGGTGCGGTGGACGCATGTTCCCGGCTGCGATGAATAAACACCAGTCAGACTTTCTTCGTATTCGATTAAGCTTAGGCTTAACAATGAACCTCAGCTTCCGCCAGCTCCGCGTGTTCCTCGAAGTCGCCCAGCAGGGCAGCATCACCCGCGCGGCCGAGGCACTGCACCTCACGCCACCGGCGGTGTCGATGCAGATCAAGGAGATCGAGAACCAGGTCGGCCTGCCGCTGTTCGACCGCATCGGCCGCACGCTGAGCCTGTCGACCGCGGGCGAATACTTCGTCGTGCATGCCAAGCGCATGCTGGGCGCGCTGCGCGACGCCGAGAACGCGATGAGCCGCTTCAAGCGCCTGGAGCACGGGCTGCTCACGGTGGGCATGGTCAGCACGGCCAAGTACTTCGTGCCGCGGCTGCTGGCGCTGTTCAAGCAGGAGCATCCGGGCGTGGAAGTGAAGCTCGTCGTCACCGGCAACCGCGAAGCGCTGGTGGCGCGGCTGCAGTCCGGCGAATGCGACCTGGCGGTGATGGGCCGGCCGCCGCGCGAGCTGGCCGCGCGCTCGGAGGCCTTTGCCGCGCACCCGCTGGTGTTCGTCTGCCCGCCGGGGCACGAGCTGCTGCGCATCGGGCATCCGCCGGTGGCGGCGCTGTCGCCCTACCCGTTCATCGTGCGCGAGCAGGGCTCGGGCACGCGCAACGCGATGACGCAGTTCTTCGGCGAGCACCGCTTCGAGCCGCACATCACGATGGAGATGGGCAGCAACGAGTCGATCAAGCAGGCGGTGATGGCCGGCATGGGCGTGAGCTTCCTGTCGCTGCACACCGTGGGGCTGGAGCTGAAGACCGGCCTGCTGAAGCTGCTGGACGTGGAAGGCACGCCGGTGATGCGCACCTGGCAGGTGGTGCACCTGCAGAGCAAGGTGCTCTCGCCGGCGGCCGAGGCCTTCCGCTACTTCCTGATCGAGCGCGGCGAATCGCTGCTGGTGGCGCACGACGCGCCGCTGCTGCGGCCGCAGCCCGAGGCCACGGGCCCGGGCGCAGAATGAAGCCATGAGCACCACCACGCCGCGCAGCTCGCCCGCCCCGGAAGCCCCCGGCGGCATGGACGAGACCGCGTGGCTGGACGTGATCCACAAGATGGACGAGGTGTACTCGCAGCTCGTCGCCGACGAAATCGCGCTCGAGGCCAAGAACGCCGAGCTGGAGCAGAGCCAGCAGTTCATCTTCAGCCTGCTCACCGCGATGAGCGACGTGCTGGTGGCCATCAACCGCAGCGGGCAGATCGAGGAGACCAATGCCGCGCTGTGCAGCCTGGTCGGCGCGCCCGATGCCACGCTGCGCGGCACGCCGCTGGCCGAATGGATGGCCGACGAAGCCGCCGCGGCCCACCTGGCGCAGGCGCTGGCGCAGCCGGGCCACGCCGCATCGGCCACGGTGGTGGAGCTGTCGCTGCGCGCGGCCGCCGGCACGCCGGTGCCGGTGGACTTCAACATCACGCCGCGGCGCGATGCCGCCGGCCGACTGGTCGGCCATGTGCTGGTGGGCCGGCCGATGGGTGAGTTGAAGCGCGCCTACCACGCGCTGCGCGAGGCCCACGAAGCCTTGAAGCGCACCCAGCAGCAGCTGCTGCATTCCGAGAAGATGGCCTCGCTGGGCCGGCTGGTGGCCGGCGTGGCGCACGAGCTGAACAACCCGATCAGCTTCGTGCTCGGCAACGTGCATGCGCTGCAGCGCTACAGCGAACGCCTGAGCCAGTACCTGGACGCGGTGCATGACGGCGCCACGCCCGAAGTGCTGGCCGCTCAGCGCCGCCAGCTGCGCATCGACGCGCTGCTGGCCGACCTGCCCTCGCTGATGGAGGGCACGCTCGAAGGCGCGCAGCGCACCGCCGACATCGTGCAGGGCCTGCGCCGCTTCTCCGCGATGGACCGCGAGGAGCGCACCCAGGTGGATATCAACGGCGTGATCGAGCGCGCGATCCACTGGGTGTGCAAGGGCACCGCACCGAGCTTCACGGTGCACTGGAAGGCCGGCGAGCCCTGCTGCGTGAACGGCAGTGCCGGCCAACTGCTGCAGGTGCTGATGAACCTGATCCAGAACGCCTACGACGCCGCGGCCGACTTCACCCGCCAGCCCAGCCTGTGGATCGACCTGCGCACCGAGCCGAACACGCTGACGCTCACCTTGCGCGATAACGGCCCCGGCATCGCACCCGAGAACCTGGGCCGCGTGTTCGACCCCTTCTTCACCACCAAGCCGGTGGGCCGCGGCACCGGGCTGGGCCTGTCGATCAGCTACGGCATCGTCGAACGGCACGGCGGCGCGCTGGAGGCCGGCAACGCGCCGGGCGGCGGCGCGCTGTTCACGCTGAGGCTGCCGCGCGTGGGCTGCGACACGCCGGGCGCCGGCACGCCGGGCTGAGCCAGGGGCCTTCAGCCGCTCGGCAGTTCAGCCGTTCAATACCGCCAGTGCGTTGCGCGCCGCGGCCACGCCCATCTTCACGTAGGCGTCGGCGGTCACGCCGCCGATGTGCGGGCTCAGCGTGATGCGGCGCTCGCCGTGGAACGGGTGCGGCGCGCTCATCGGCTCCACGGCAAAGCTGTCCAGCCCGGCGCTGGCGACCTGGCCGCTGCGGATGGCCGCTAGCAGCGCGGGCTCGTCGATCAAGCCACCGCGCGCGGTGTTGACGATGATGACGCCCGGCTTGCAGGCCGCCAGCGTCTGCGCGTTCAGCAGCTTCGCGTTGTCGGCGGTCAGCGGGCAGTGCAGCGAGATCGCATCGGCCTCGCGCCAGATCGTCGGCAGGTCGGCGCGCTGGACGTAGGGCGGCAAGTCCTTCGCGTACGGGTCGAAGCCCAGCACGCGCAGGCCCATCGCATCGGCCATGCGGGCGAAGCGCAGGCCGATGGCGCCCAGGCCGATCAGGCCGACGGTGCGCCCTTCGAGCTCGACGCTCTTGTGCGTGGCCTTGTCCCAGTGCCCGGCATGCATGCGCGCATCCAGCGCCACCACCGACTTGGCGCAGGCCAGCAGCAGCGCCAGCGCATGCTCGGCCACCGCGGCCGCGTTGGCGCCGGCGGCGGCCACCACCGGGATGCCGCGCGCCGCAGCGGCGGTCTTGTCGATGGTGTCGGTGCCACTGCCGTGCTTGGAGATGACCTTCAGGCTGGGCGCGGCCGCCATCGCCGCGGCACCGACCTGGCCGTAGCGCACGATGATCGCCACCGGGTCGTGGCGCCGGCACAGCGCGACGATGTCGTCCTCGGTGGGCGCCTTGCCGGCATAGATGACTTCGTAGTCCCGCAGCAGCGCCAGCGCCGCGTCGGCCAGGTCGGCACCGGTGACGAGGACGGCCTTGCGGGGGATCACAGCGTCTCGCCCGGCTTCAGCACACCGGCGGCGCGCAGCGCGCCCTCCAGCCAGCCCGGCCGCAGCTGCTGGCGGCTCCGGATGTCGGCGATGCGCCGGGTTTCCTGCGCCACCTTCTCGGCGGCCAGCGGCAGCATCGCCGCGGCCTTGGCGCGCTCGATCACAGTGATGCCATCGGCGTCGCCGACCACCAGGTCGCCCGGGTGCACGGTGACGCCGCCGATCGAGATCGGGTGGTTCACGCGCCCCGGCACCGCCTTGGTCGGGCCGTTGGGGTTGAGGCCGGCGGCATACATCGGGAAGCCGAGTGCACGGATGGCTTCGCTGTCGCGCACCGCGCCATCGATCACCACGCCGGCAATGCCCAGCGCCGCGGCCTGCTGGCACATGATCTCGCCCATCAGCGCGGCGCCGAGGTCGCCCTTGCCGTCGACCAGGATCACGTCGCCCGGCTGCGCGATGGCCAGGGCCACGTGGATCATCAGGTTGTCGCCGGGACGCACCTCGACCGTCAGTGCGGCGCCGGCGACGCGCATCGACGGCGACAGCGCCGCGATGCGGCCACTCAGCGCACCGCGGCGCCCGGCCACGTCGGCGAGGATGGACGAGGGAAACATCCCGGCCTGTTCGACGACGGCGGGATCGACGCGCTCGACGTGCTTGATCACGTCAGGCAATGCAGCGGCTTGACTCATGCAGAGCTCCTGGAATAAGCGGGGACCGAGGCGGGCGCTACGGGGGGGCTAGTCCACCCTCGCGCCGGAGTCCTTGACGACCTTGCCCCAGCGCGGGATGTCGTCCTTGATCAACGCCGCGAAGGCCTCGGGCGTGCCGCCGGCGGGGTCGGCGCCTTCGTCGCCCAGGCGCTTGGCCAGTTCCGGCTGCTGCAGGGCCTTGTTGAACTCGGCATTGAGTCGCGCGATCACGTCCTTGGGCGTGCCGGCCGGTGCCAGCAGGCCGAACCAGCTCACCGCGTCGAAGCCCTTGTAGCCCGATTCATTGATCGTCGGCACGTTGGGAATGTCGTCCACCCGGTGGGCCGAGCTCACCGCCAGCGCGCGCACCTTGCCCTGCTTGATCTGGCCCAGCAGCGTGGGCACCGAGGACAGGTAGACGTCGACACCGCCGCTGATGACATCGACGATGGCCTGCGCCGTGCCCTTGTACGGCACATGCGTGGCCTTGATGCCAGCGGCCTTCTGGAACATTTCGCCGACGAGGTGGGCCACCGTGCCATTGCCGGGCGAAGCGAAGTTGACCTTGCCCGGCTGCGCCTTCGAGGTGTTGACCACGTCGGCCAGCGTCTTGTAGGGCGTGACGGTGCCGGTGACCATCACCAGCGGCGCGGTGGCCAGCAGCACGACCGGCGCCAGGTCCTTCTGCGAGTCGTACGGCATCTTGCTGTACAGCGTCGCGTTGATCGCCAGGTTGCTGGTCTGCCCGATCACGATGGTGTAGCCATCGGCCGGCGCCTTGGCCGCCGCGTCCACGCCCAGGTTGCCGCCGGCACCGGGTTTGTTCTCGATCACGAAGGTCCAGCCGGTGGCCTTGGCGACACGCTGGCTGGTCTCGCGGGCAATGATGTCGGTGCCGCCACCCGGGGGAAAGGGCACCACCAGGCGGATCGGCTTGGCCGGCCAGGCCTGCGCCAGCGCACTGCTGCAGAGGGTGGCGCCGGCCAGGGCCAGCAAGAGGCGTCGAGAAAAGTCCATCGTGTCTCCATCGGTCCGCGCCTCGTGAAGGAAGGGCGCGTCGTCTGGCGTCAGTATTGAGGGCCACGGGCCCAGCGTCCAATCGATAATTCCTGGCCATCCATCCACGGGACTTCTGCAATGGACCTGCGGGACCTGCGCTACTTCGAGACCATCGCCGAGCTGCAGCACCTGGGGCGCGCGACGGCGAAGCTGCACCGCTCGCAGCCGGCGCTCACCAGCAGCATCCGCCGGCTCGAGGCCGACTGCGGCACCGCGCTGTTCGAGAAGGCCGGCCGCGGCATCCGCCTGACCGAGGCCGGCAAGGTGCTGCTGAAGTGGGCCCAGCGCATGCGTTTCGACATCGAAGACGCCAAGCGCGAGTTGTCGGCCATCGGCACCGGCGTCAGCGGGCATGTCCGCCTGGGCATCGTGCCCACGGCCGCGCAGTACCTGCTGCCGCCGGTGGCGCGCCAGCTGCTGCGCGAAGCACCGGGCGTGACGCTGCACACGGCCGTCGGCCTGATCCAGGCCCTGAAGCCGCAGCTGCACGCCGGCGAGCTGGACATGCTGGTGGGCACCGAGGGCAGCGCCGAGGCGGGCTACGAGTCGCGCGTGCTGGCCGAGGACATGATCGTCGTGGCCGCGAGCGAGCGCCACGCGGTCTTCGGCCAGCCCGTGACGCTGAAGGACCTGACGCAGCACCCGTGGGCGCTGCAGCCTCCCGGCCAGCCCACCCGCGACTGGCTGGACCACACCTTCGACCGCAGGAAGCTGCCGCGGCCGCGCGTGCAGGTGGAAACCACCAGCCTGCTGGCGCTGCCCGCGCTGATCGTCGAGACCGGCCTGCTGAGCTTCATCTCGCGCCACCACCTGCAGGGGCAGGCCCGCATCCGCGGGCTGAAGGAAGTGCCGGTGCAGGGCGCGACAATGCGCCGGCGCATCGTCGTCACTTACCGGGCGAACAGCTTCCTGTCGCCGGCGGCGCGGCGGCTGATCGAGCTGCTGGTGCGCTCGGCCACGGCGCACTGAAGGCCAGCGCCAACGGATGGAGTACAAGCTGCAGATGGACACGGTGTTGGTGACAGGGGCCTCCGGCGGTATCGGCGAGGCCATCGCGCGCTGCGCCGCGGCCGAGGGCTGCGTGCTGGTGCTGGTGGCGCGCAGCGCCGACAAGCTCGAAGCGCTGGCCGCCGAGCTGAAGGCCGCGCATGGCGTGCCGGTGCGGGCGCTGCCCTTCGACCTGGGCACGCCCGGCGCCGCGGCCGCGCTGGCCAGCGCGCTGAAGCGCCGCCGCATCACGGTGGACGTGCTGGTCAACAACGCCGGCGTGCTGGAGAACGCGCCCTTCGTCAAGATGCCGGCGGCGCGGCACCAGGCGCTGATCGACCTGAACGTCGGCGCCCTCACCGGCCTGCTGGCCGCGCTGCTGCCAGGCATGGTGGCGCGCGGCCACGGCCAGGTGCTGAACGTGGCCTCGATCGCGGCGTTCCAGCCGGTGCCCATGCTGGCCACCTACGCGGCCACCAAGGCCTACGTGCTGTCGCTGACCGAATCGCTGGCCGAGGAACTGCAGGGCACCGGCGTCACCATCACCGCGCTGTGCCCCGGCATCACCGCCACCGGCATGCTCAGCGGCGCGGCCGAGGCCAACCCGGCGCTGGCCGGGCTGCCGAAGTTCCTGGTCGGCAATGTCGAGCAGGTGGCGCGCGAGGGCTGGCAGGCCTGCCGCAGCGGCCAGGTCATCGTGGTGCCGGGCGCGCTGAACCTGGCCGCCACCGTCGGCGCCCGGGCCATGCCGAAGTGGCTGCTGCGCCGCCTGGCGGGTGCGGTGACGCGCAAGATGAGCGGCCAGGCGCCAGACTGATGGCACACCGACCGCACACGCTGCTGCTCTGTCTTGGCCTGGCCGCCACCTGGGCGCCGCCCGCGCTGGCAGCGGACGTGTCCGTCCGCACGCTGCTCGACCAGAGCCGCGCCGCGGTGCGCAACGACCCCGAGCGCAGCCGCCAGCTCGCGCAGCAGGCGCTGGCCGAGCTGGCGCGCCAGCCCGATGCCGACCTCGAGGTGCTGGCCCACGTGCAACTGTGCGACTACTTCAGCGAGCGCGACCGCCCGCAGGCCGAGCAGCACCTGCAGGCCGGCCAGGCGCTGCTGCCGCGCAGCACGCGGCCGGCGCTGGCCGCGCAGCTGCTGGGCTGCGAGGGCGAGCTGCGCGAGCTGGCCGGCGACAGCGCGCGGGCGCTGCAGCTGTACGAGCGCGCGGTGGCCAACGCCGAGCAGTCGCACGACAGCGAGGTGCTGGCCAATGCGCTGTACCAGCGCGGCTACCTGCGCGGCGTGCGCGGCGAGCTGGCCAGCGGCCTGGCCGACCTGAAGCGCGCCAGCGACCTGTTCGACCGCCTGCAGAAGACCGAGGAGGGCCTGAACACCCTGCTCGCCGCCGCGCTGCTGTACGACCGCATGGGCGACCCCGCGCAGGCGCGCCGCCATTTCGAGCAGGCGCTGGCCGCGCAGCGCCGCGCCGGCCTGCAGCGCGAGCAGGCGGTGACGCTGCACAACCTGGGCCGCGCGCTGGAGAACCTGGGCGACCATGCGGCCGCCCGTGAGTCGTTCAACGCCTCGCTCGCCCTCAGCGAGAAACTGGGCTACCCGCGCGGCCGCGCCTATGCGCTGCGCGGGCTGGCCAGCGTGGCCAACCGCGAAGGCGACGGCGCCACCGCGCTGCGCCAGGCCCAGGCCGCCGCGGCACTGCTGGGCCAGGCGCCGGACCAGCGCCTGCAGGCGCAGATTGCGCTGCAGCAGGGCATTGCGCTGCGCCTGCTGCAACGGCCGGCCGAGAGCTTGCAGGTGCTGGGCCAGGCGCTGGGCATGTTCGAGAAGGCCGACTCCCCGGCCGAGGCCACCGCCACCCGCGGCGAACTGGCCACCACGCAGGCCGCGCTGGGCGACTACAAGGCGGCGTTCGAGCAGGCACAGGCGTTCAAGGCCGCCTCCGACCGCCTGCTGAAGCGCCAGATCGACGAGCGCTTCGCCAGCCTGCGCAACGAGACCGAGGCCACCGCCGCCCAGCGCGAGAACGCGGCCACGCAGCGTGCCCTGGCCGAGGAGCAGCGCGCGAACCGGCTGCGCACGGTGTCGCTGCTGCTGGCCAGCCTGCTGGTGGCGGTGCTCTCGGTGCTGCTGCTGCGGCACCGCCGTGCCGGCCGGCGCATGCACGCGCTGGCGATGACCGACGAGCTGACCCAGCTGCGCAACCGCCGCGCGGTGCTGGACACGCTGCAGCAGCAACTCGCGCGCGGCGAGCGCGGCGCGCTGCTGATCGCCGACCTCGACCTGTTCAAGCCCATCAACGACCAGCATGGCCACCTGGTGGGCGACGCCATCCTGCGCGCGGTGGCCGAGGTGCTGCGCAACGTGATGCCGCGCGAGGCCGAGCTCGGCCGCCTGGGCGGCGAAGAATTCGTCGCGGTGCTGCCGGGCGCCGAGCGCGAGGCGGCGCTGGGGGTGGCCGAGGCCGCGCGCGCCGCGGTGGCGGCGCTGGATGCCTCGCGGTGGCTGCCGGACCGCGGCGTCAGCATCAGCATCGGCGTCACCGGTTTCGCGCACGGGGACACCCTGACCGACATCCTGCGGCGCGCCGACGAGGCGCTGTACGAGGCCAAGCATGCCGGCCGCAACCGGGTGCGCTGGATGGCGCGTGCGCCCGCCGCCGAGGACTATGCGCCCTCGCCCGCCGCGCCGGCGCGGCCCACCGAGGGCGCGGCCCCCGGCGGCGCGCCGGTGTAGGCGAACAGGCTCAGCCCACGTTCAGGCGCGCCAGCAGCGAAGCCACCTCGGCCGCCGAGCGCACGCCGAGCTTGGCGAACACGCGCGCGCGGTGGACCTCCACGGTGCGCACCGAGATGTGCAGCTCGTCGGCAATCACCTTGTTCAGCCGGCCGGCGGCCACGCGCAGCATCACCTCGTGCTCGCGCTCGGTCAGCGCGGCCAGGCGCGCGGCCTCGCGCTCGCGGTCGGTGCGCGCGCTGGCATGCGCCGCCTCGAGCTTCAGCGCCCGCTCCAGGCGCTGCACCAGCGATTCGTCGCTGAAGGGCTTCTCGACGAAGTCCAGCGCGCCCTTGTGCAGCGCGTCCACCGCCATCGGGATGTCGCCATGGCCCGAGAGGAAGATCACCGGCAGCGTGACGCCGCGGGCCACCAGCTCGTCGTGCAGCTGCAGGCCGGACATCGGCTCCATGCGCACGTCCAGCAGGATGCAGCCGCGCAGCGGGCCGGCCTCCAGCGCGGCCAGCAGCTCGGGGCCCGAGGCATAGGCACGCGCCGCCAACCCGTGCGAGCGCAGCAGGAAGGCCAGTGCGTCGCGCACTGCCGCCTCGTCGTCCACCAGGTGCACCATCGGCACCGGTGCCTGGCCTGCGCCGCGGTGCCTGGCTGAGTCCTCAGGGCTCGTCATCGTCGTCTCCGGCCAGCGGCAGGGTGAAGGAAAAGCGCGCGCCGCCCAGCGGGCCGCTGCCGGCCTCCAGCCCGCCATGGTGCGCTTCCACCACCGAGCGGCAGATCGCCAGGCCCATGCCCATGCCGTCGCGCTTGGTCGAGTGGAACGGCGCGGATAGCACGTCAATGCTGCGGCCACCGAGGCCCGGGCCGTTGTCGTCGACATCCACGCGCACGAAGCGCGGGCCGGCGGCCTGTGCGCTCAGTCGCAGCTGCGGCGCCGCGTGGCCGGCCAACGCGTCGGCGGCATTGCGCAGCAGGTTGATCAGCACCTGCTCGATCAGCACCGGGTCGGCCAGCAGCGGCGGCAGGTCGGGGGCAATCGCCAGCTCCAGCGCAATGCCGCGCTGCAGCAGGTCGCGCCGCAGCAGCGCCACCGCGTGCTGCACGATGTCGTCGATGCGGCAGCGCTCGCGCTGCGGCGCGCGCCGCGTCAGGAAGCCGCGGATGCGCTGCACGATGCGGCCGGCCTCGCCGGCCTGCTCGCCCAGGCGTCGCAGCGCGTCCAGCACCAGCTCGTCGTCGAAACCGGCGCGTTCCAGCGAGCGCAGCACGCCACCGTTGTAGCTGGTGATCGCCGCCAGCGGCTGGTTCAGCTGGTGCGCCAGCGCCGAGGCCACCTCGCCCAGCGTCGTCAGCCGCGCCTGCGTGGCCAGGGCCTCGCTGCGCTGGCGCTCGCGTTCCTCGGCCTGCCTGCGCGCGGTGATGTCGACGATCGAGCCCATCCAGCCGATCTGCCGGCCCACCGCGTTGACCAGCGGCGCCTCGAACACCATCACGTGAAGCTCATGCCCGTCGGCATGGATCCAGCGCGCCTCGTAGCCTTCGGGCGGGGCACCGCCGGCCATGTTGCGCTGGTGGCGCCACATGCTCTCGTCGACCGAATCGGGAGGCCAGTACGGCATCGGCGGCACGCGGCCCAGCAGCTGCTCGGCGGAGTAGCCCACCAGCTCGCAGAAGGCGCGGTTCACATGCACCAGCCGGCCCTCGGCATCGCGGCCCCGCACGCCCACCGTCAGCGAGTCCTCGATCGAGCGGCGGAACGCGGCCTCGGTGCGCCAGCGTTCCTCGGCCTGGCGCGCCTCGCGCATCTGGCGCCGCAGCGACACGCTGGCCGCCGCGCTGAGCAGCAGGAACGCCACCATCAGCGCCAGTGGCAGCGTGCGCCACCAGGGCACATGCGGCTCGCGCGTGGTGAGCTCCAGGTACGCATCGGCCATCGCCGGTTCCAGGCTGACGCGGTGGGACTGCTGGCCGCGCACCGGCGCGGCCACGTCGCCGCTGGTGGCGATCAGCTGGCCGAAGCCGTCGACCAGGCGCACGTCGTAGCGCCGCGCCAGCCACCAGGGCACGGTCTGCCGCAGCAGCACGCCGGGCGCGAAGCGCACGATCAGCTGGCCGCCGGACGGCGTTGGCGCGGCCAGGTGCGCCGAGAGCCCGCTCTCGTCGTGCCCGCCGCCCTGCGGCACCGCCTGCGGCCGTGGCGCCTGCGGCGGCACGTGCGCCAGCAGCCGGTTGTTGGCATCGAGCACCGTCACGCTAACCCACAAACGACGCAGCCCTTCGCCGACGCCGGCCTCGCGCAGCAGCCGGGCCTCGTCCAGCGTGCCGGGCAGCGCCGCCGCCAGCGCGGTGACGGTGCGCTGCTCGGTGGCCAGCCAGTCGCTCAGGCGGCTGTCCAGCGTCAGCGCATCGGCAATCAGGGTGTGGCGCTCGTCGTCCAGGTCTCGCTGGTCCGACCACTGCAGCCAGCCGCCCAGCGCCGCGGCAAAGGCCAGCGCCAGCACCAGGGGCCAGGCCCAGGCGCCGCGCCGACGGTTGCGCGCAAAGCGGTTCTGCATGGCCGGCAGTCTAGGGCGGAGGCGCGCGGACCTGCCATGCCGGGCGGCGGAATGTGGAAGTCCACAACTGGTGCGGCCGGGGCGCGGTTTCCACAATCCGCGCCAGCCCAACCGGCCGCCTGCGGCCCTTCAAGGAGACAAGACCCATGAGCGCTTCCACCCCCCTGCGCACCGGCGCCCGCCTCTCGCGCCGCACCCTGCTGGCCGCCGCCACCGCCGCGGCCGCGCTGCCGCTGGCCGCCCCGATGGTCGCCCGCGCGCAGGCGCCCATCGTCATCAAGTTCAGCCACGTCGTGGCGCCGGACACGCCCAAGGGCAAGGGCGCACAGCGCTTCAAGGAACTGGTGGAAGAGCGCAGCAAGGGCGCCATCAAGGTCGAGGTCTACCCCAACAGCCAGCTCTACAAGGACAAGGAAGAGCTCGAAGCGCTGCAGCTGGGCTCGGTGCAGATGCTGGCGCCCTCGCTGGCCAAGTTCGGCCCGCTGGGCGTGAAGGACTTCGAGGTCTTCGACCTGCCCTTCGTGTTCAAGGACACCGACGCCTTCCGCGCGGTGACGGCCGGCCCGGTGGGCTACGAGTTGTTCTCCAAGCTCGAGCCCAAGGGCATCAAGGGCCTGGCCTACTGGGACAACGGCTTCCACATCATGAGCGCGAACAAGCCGCTGCACCATGTGGCCGACTTCAAGGGCCTGAAGATGCGCATCCAGTCGAGCAAGGTGCTCGATGCGCAGATGCGCGCGCTGGGCGCGATCCCGCAGGTGATGGCCTTCTCCGAGCTGTACCAGGCGCTGCAGTCGGGCGTGGTCGATGGCACCGAGGGCGTGGCCAGCAACTTCTACACGCAGAAGATCTACGAGGTGCAGAAGCACATCACGCTGTCGAACCACGGCCACCTGGCCTATGCGGTGATCGTCAACAAGAAGTTCTGGGATGGCCTGCCGGTGGATGCGCGCAAGATCCTCGAGCTCTCCATCCGCGACGCCACGGTCTATGCCAACGCCATCGCCGCGACCGAGAACACCCAGGCGCTGGAGAAGATCAAGGCCAGCGGCAAGACCACCATCTACACGCCCGCGCCGGCCGAGATCGAGGAATGGAAGCGCGCGCTGATGCCGGTGCACAAGGAGATGGAATCGCGCGTCGGCAAGGCGACCATCGAGGCGGTCTACAAGGCTGCCGGCTTCGTGGCACCAAAGTGACGCGGCCATGCTCGGCAAGCTGCTGGACCGTTTCGAAGAGGTCCTGATCGCCTTCCTGATGGGCACGGCCACGCTCGTGATCTTCGCCGCCGTGCTGCACCGCTTCCTGTCGGGCATTCCGGTGATCCAGGACTACACCATCCGCCTGGACGTCAGCTGGGCGCAGGAGCTGTGCATCTACATGTTCGTGTGGATGGCCAAGTTCGGCGCGGCCTATGGCGTGCGCCACGGCACCCACGTGGGCGTGGACGTGGTGGTGCGCAAGCTGCCGCCCTCGAAGGCGCGGTACCTCATCCTGTTCGGCCTGCTGGCCGGCGCGCTGTTCACCTCGGTGGTCGGCACGCTGGGCGCGCGCTTCGTGTGGGACAACGGCGCGCACTACGCGTTCTTCCATGCCTTCGGCCTGCCGACCGGCGACGTGCCCGAGGGCCCGACCTCGCCTGACCTGGAGATCCCCACCTGGATCGCCTACTCCTGCGTGCCGCTGGGCTCGTACCTGATGTGCTTCCGATTCCTGCAGGTGGCCTGGCACTTCCTGCGCACCGGTGAAGTGCCGCACCACGACCACGGCCATGTCGAGGGCGTGGACGAGGCGCCGGTCGACGCCAACACCGCCACCCCGGGGTTCCGCGAATGAATACCGCCATCATCTTCGCGCTGCTGCTGGCGCTGATGCTCACCGGCATGCCGATCTCGATCTCGCTCGGCCTGACGGTGCTGACCTTCCTGTTCACGATGACGCAGGTGCCGGTCGAATCGGTGGCGCTGAAGCTGTTCACCGGCATCGAGAAGTTCGAGATCATGGCGATCCCGTTCTTCATCTTGGCCGGCAACTTCCTCACGCACGGCGGCGTGGCGAGGCGGATGATCAACTTCACCACCTCGATGATCGGCCACTGGTACGGTGGCATGGGCCTGGCCGGCGTGCTGGCCTGCGCGCTGTTCGCGGCGATCTCGGGCTCGTCGGTGGCCACCGTCGTCGCGGTGGGGTCGATCATGCTGCCGGCGATGGTCAAGCAGGGCTACCCGAAGCAGTTCGGCGCCGGCGTCATCACCACCTCGGGCGCCCTGGGCATCCTGTTCCCGCCGTCGATCAACCTGGTGATCTACTCGATCGCCACCGCCGGCATGAATGCCACCGGCCCGAACGGCGAGATGGTGGGCTCCGCGTCGGTGGGCCAGCTGTTCCTGGCCGGCGTGGTGCCGGGCCTGTGCCTGAGCTTCCTGCTCGGCGTGACCACCTGGTACCGCGCCCGCAAGTTCGACTACCCGCGCATGCAGCGCGCCACCTGGCTCGAGCGCTGGCGCGCCTTCCGCGAATGCATGTGGGGGTTGCTGCTGATCGTGGTGGTGATCGGTGGCATCTACAGCGGCATGTTCACGCCCACCGAAGCGGCGGCGATGGCGGCGGTCTACGCGTTCGTGATCTCGGTGTTCGTCTACAAGGACCTGAAGCTGTCGGACGTGCCGAAGTCGCTGCTCAACGCCGCGGCGATGAGCTCGATGCTGCTGTACATCATCACCAACGCGGTGCTGTTCTCGTTCCTGATGACCTCGGAACAGATCCCGCAGGCGATGGCCGCGTGGATGAGCAGCCAGGGCTTCGGCCTGGTGGTGTTCCTGCTGCTGGTCAACGTCATCCTGCTGGCGGCCGGCAACTTCATGGACCCCGCGGCCATCGTGCTGATCATGGCGCCCATCCTGTTCCCGGTGGCGGTGAAACTGGGCGTCGACCCGGTGCACTTCGGCATCCTGATGGCGGTGAACATGGAAGTGGGCCTGTGCCACCCGCCGGTGGGCCTGAACCTCTACGTCTCCTCGGGCATCACCAAGATGGGCATCACCGAACTCACCGTGTCGGTGTGGCCGTGGCTGAAGACGATGCTGGTGTTCCTGATCATCGTCAGCTACTGGCCGCCCCTGTCGCTGGCGCTGCCGCGGGCGCTGGGGATGATGGGCGGGCACTGAGCCCGCCCCGCCCCGCCACGGATCAGATCTGCGAGCGGTAGCGTTGGTGCTGCCGGTCTGCCCGCGACGACTGGCCGCTGGTGAAGTTGTTCATGCAGCTGTCATCGGTGTAGTCCATGAAATTGGTGATCGGGTCGAGGCCCGCGGCCGACGCACAGGAGTCCCGGCCCACCGGGCAGCCGAACGCCGCAGACGCTTCCGACGGCGTGTCGCTGACGCGATCGCCCAGCGCACGGCAAGCGCCTTGGAAGGTGTGGTACAGGCCGACCCAGTGGCCGACCTCGTGCGTCGCGGTGTCGCCCTCGTTGTAGGGCGTCGCGGTGCCACCGGGCAGCGACGAGAACAGGATCACCACGCCGTCCATCGACGGGGCGGAGGCGTAGTCGCTCGGGAACGTGGCCCAGCCCAGCAAGCCGCCCCCCATGTTGTTGGTGTAGATGTTCAGCGTGCCGGCATTGCCCTTGCGCAGTGCCGACTTCATCTGGCTTTCGGCCGTGGTGTTGGGCTGCGCCACGTACCACGAGGCGTTGGTGGTGCGGTCGGTGCCCACCAGCGAAAAGACGAACGGCGTGTTCGCGTAGGCCGCGTTGAGCACGTTCATCTGGGCCGCGATCTGGCTGTCGGGCACATCGCCGTTGGCAATGCCGCTGCCGTTGTTGACGACATGCACCCACACCGGAATCGTCACCGAGCCGATGGGGCGCTCCTGCACCGGATGGCCGGCCGCGGCGCGCTCGTCCACCCACTGTTGCATCGAGACCGCGAGCAGCCTCTGCTCCAGGTCGGTGACATGGCGCGTCGAGCAGCGTGCACCGCTGTCGATGAAGGCCTTCTGATTGGCAAAGCTGCGCCCGCGGAACACGAAGGCCGGACCCGTGTCGGCATCGGTTTCGCCGATCTGGGCCTTGATGGCCGCAGGGGTGGCACTGAGGGCCGGGGTGCTGCCGCACAGCAGCGCCAAGCCGAGGGCAAAGGCCCCGACGGCTGAACGGAAGGGTGTCATGGACTGCCTCGATGTGGTGACCCGGCGAAACCGCCGCGGGTTCACGCTAGCAAGCCGCGACAACCGGGGTCAAGAGTGCATTCCCGATCCGGCGGCTCAGGCCCGCGAGCCGGTCATCACCTCCGCCACACACCGCCGCAGCCACACATTGCCCGCGTCGCGGTTGAAGCGCTCGTGCCAGTGCTGCTTCACCGCATACGAGGGCAGCGCCACCGGCGGCGGCAGCAGGCGCACGGGCTCCTGCAGCGCCAGCGTCTCGCCCAGCAGGCGCGGCACGATCACCAGCAGCTCGGTCTGCGCGACGATGCGCGCCACGCCCAGGTAGCTGGGCAGGTGCAGCGCCACGTGGCGCTTGACGCCGGCCTTGTTCAGCACCTTGTCGACGATGGCGTGGCCGGTGCCCGAGGTGCCGACCAGGATGTGCGCCTCGGCGGTGAACGCGCGGCGCGTCAGCTTGTCGCCGATGCGCGGGTGCTTCCTCGCCACCAGGCAGACGAAGTTCTGCTGGAACAGGGTCTGCTGGTAGAAGCCGGCTTCCAGCTGCGGCATGAAGCCCACGGCCAGGTCGACATCGCCGCTCTCCAGCCGGCGCTGGCTGTCGGCGCCGATCTTCTCGGCTTCGATCACGATGCCCGGCGCCACCTGGCGCAGCCGGTTCATCAGCGACGGCAGCAGCACGATTTCCGAGATGTCGGTCATGCAGATGCAGAAGCGGCGCTGCGCGGTGGCGGCGTCGAAGCGGGCCACGGCGCCACGCGCGCGGTCGAGCCGCTCGACGATGTCCAGCAGCTCCGGGTACAGCGCCTGCGCATGCGGCGTGGGCTCCATGCCGCGCGAGGTGCGGCTGAACAGCGGGTCGCCGAAGTGCGCGCGCAGCTTGTTCAGCGCGATGCTGGCCGAGGCCTGCGCAATGCCCAGCCGCTCGGCCGCGCGCGAGACGCTCTGCGTGCGGTAGAGCTCGACGAACAGCTGCAGCCAGTCGACATCGAGCTTGGCCATGCCCACCCCACTATTTGAAAACGCAATGGGCACTATATCCGGCGACCCTTTGACGCAATACAAGCCGCTGAAGACACTGCCGGCACTGTTCTTGTGCCTGGTCAAACCCGAGGAGACAAACCCGTGATCCACCCCCGCCGCAGCCTGCTGGCCCTGACCCTGGCGACGCTGGCCCTGCCCACGCTGGCGCAGCCGGACTACCCGGCCCGCCCCATCACGCTGATCACGCCCTTCGCGGCCGGTAGCGGGCCCGATGCGGTGCTGCGCCTGGTGGCCGACAAGCTGGGCAAGCAGTGGAACCAGCGCATCGTGATCGACAACAAGCCCGGCGGCGGCGGCTTCATCGCGATCGAAGCGGCCAAGCGCGCGGCGCCCGACGGCTACACGCTGCTGCAGCTGGACAGCGAACACCTGGCCGCGCTGCCGCACCTGTACAAGCAGCGCAACTTCAGGACGCTGGACACTTTCGAGCCGCTGGCCGCGCTGTTCCGCACGCCGTTCCTGGTGGCGGTGTCCAGCGAATCGAAGCTGAAGACCATGCGCGACCTCATCGCCACCGCCAGGAGCGACGGCGGCAAGACCAGCTACGGCTCCTGGGGCGTCGGCAGCCCGGGCCACCTGGGCGGCGCGCAGCTCGAATCGCTGACCGGCGCACCGATGCAGCATGTGCCCTACCGCGAGGTCTCGCAGCTCTACACCACGGTGGCCACCGGCGAGCTGAGCTGGGCCTTCGCGTCGATCCCGTCCAGCCAGGGGCCCTACAAGGCCGGCAAGCTGAAGTACATCGCGGTGGCCGCGGCCAAGCGCATCCCGCAGCTGCCGGACGTGCCGACGATGGCCGAATCCGGCGGCCCGGCGCAGCTGGAGGTCAACTCCTTCGTCGTGCTCACCGCGCCGCGCGGCGTGCCGGCCGCGGTGCGCGCCAAGGTGAATGCCGACGTCGCGAAGGTGGTCAAGGACCCCGAGATCGCCGCGCGCTTCGACACTTTCGCGTTCGAGCCGCTGGCCTGGAGCCCCGAGGAGATCGTGGCCCAGGCCGAAGCCAAGAGCCGGGTCTACGAAGCGCTGATCAAGCGCGCCAACATTGCATTGGATTGACACCATGGCCAGCAACACCCTGCCCGTGATCGTCGCCGGCGGCGGCATCGGCGGCCTCGCCGCCGCACTGGCCCTGGTGCGCCAGGGCTTCGAGGTGACGGTGCTCGAGCAGTCGCCCGAGATCGGCGAGATCGGTGCCGGCATCCAGCTCGGCCCCAATGCCTTCGCGGCCTTCGACGCGCTGGGCGTCGGCGAAGCCGCGCGCGGCCGCGCCGTCTACACCGACGAGATGGTGATGCACGACGCGCTGGATGAAAGCCTGGTCGGCCGCATCCCGGTGGGCGAGGCCTTCCGCCAGCGCTTCGGCAACCCGTATGCGGTGATCCACCGCGCCGACGTGCACCTCTCGCTGCTCGAAGGCGCGCAGCAGAGCGACCGCGTGCGCTTCCACACCGCGACGCGGGTCGAGCGCATCGAGCAGGACGCCGACGGCGTGACGGTGACGGATGCGCAAGGCCGCACGCACCGCGGCGCCGCGCTGATCGGCGCCGACGGCGTGCGCTCGGTGGTGCGCCAGCAGTACGTGGGCGACCCGGTGCGGGTGTCCGGCCACGTGGTCTACCGCGCGGTGGTCGACCGGCGCGACTTCCCGGCCGACCTGCAGTGGAACGCCGCCAGCATCTGGGTCGGGCCCAACTGTCACCTGGTGCACTACCCGCTGCGCGGCGGCGAGCAGTACAACGTGGTCGTCACCTTTCACAGCCGCCAGGCCGAGCAGTGGAGCGTCAGCGAAGGCAGCCGCGACGAGGTGCTGAGCTACTTCGAAGGCATCGTGCCCAAGGCGCGCCAGCTGCTGGAGTTGCCCAAGAGCTGGAAGCGCTGGGCCACCGCCGACCGCGAGCCCATCGATCGCTGGACCTTTGGCCGCGCCACCTTGCTGGGCGATGCCGCGCACCCGATGCTGCAGTACCTGGCCCAGGGCGCCTGCATGGCGTTGGAAGACGCGGTGACGCTGGGCGAAGCGCTGCGCCTGCACGGCGGGCAGTTCGAGCCGGCCTTCGACCATTACCAGCGCTCGCGCATCGCCCGCACCGCGCGGGTGGTGCTCTCGGCGCGCGAGATGGGCCGCATCTACCACGCCAAAGGCGTGGAGCGGCTGGTGCGCAACGACCTGTGGAAGGGCCGCTCGCCCGAGCGCTTCTACGACGCGATGGAATGGCTCTACGGCTGGCAGCCCGCGCACTGCCTGGCCGACTGAACCCACAACGGAGATCCCCGATGACCACGACCCTCGGCCGCCTGGAAGACCTGCCGCAGAGCTACCGCGACGAACTGAGCGCGCAGAACCTGGTGCCGCTGTGGCCCAGCCTGCGCGCAGTGCTGCCGCCCGGCCAGCCGCGCCCGAACACCCGCGCCACGCACTGGGCCTACGAAGGCCTGCGCCCGCTGCTGCTGCGCGCCGGCGAACTCACTCCCATCGAGAAAGCCGAGCGCCGCGTGCTGGTGCTGGCCAACCCCGGCCACGGGCTGGAGAAGATGCAGGCCAGCGCCGCCATCTACCTGGGCATGCAGCTGCTGCTGCCGGGCGAATGGGCGCCCTCGCACCGCCACACGCCGAACGCGGTGCGCATGATCGTCGAAGGCGAAGGCGCCTACACCACGGTGGACGGCGAGAAATGCGAGATGCAGCGCGGCGACCTGATCCTCACGCCCACCGGCCTGTGGCACGAGCATGGCCACGACGGCAGCGCGCCGGTGGTGTGGCTGGACGTGCTGGACCTGCCGCTGATGTACTACCTGGAGGTCTCGTACCACGTCGATGGCCAGCGCCAGGCGGTGAAGAGCGGCACCGCCGAGCAGGCCTACGCCATCGGCGGCGTGCTGCCCACGCCGGTGTTCGAGCGCAGCCGCAAGGCCTACCCGATGCTGCGCTACCCCTGGGCCAATGTGCGCCGCGCGCTCGAAGCGCTGGCCACCTCGCAGCCCGACACCGAAGCGGTGCAGGTGCGCTACGTGAACCCCGAGACCGGCGACGACTGCCAGAACGTGCTGGGCTACTCGGCGCTGATGCTGCGCCCGGGCCAGACGCTGCGCCTGCCGGTGCGCTCGCCCGCCGCGGTGTTCCACCTGATCGAAGGCGCGGCCGAGGCGCGCATCGGCGAGCAGGCCTTCGCACTGGCCGAGGCCGACACCTGCTGCGCGCCGGGCTACACCGCCGTCACGCTGCGCAACCGCTCGGCCACGCAGCCGGCCTGCCTGTTCATCGCCGACGAGACGCCGCTGCACCGCAAGCTCGGCGTGCTCGAGACCCGCGGCTGACATCGCTCACTCCCTGCCCTCACCCATGACCACCTACCTGTTCCCGCCCGCCGCCACCCCGTCGATTCCGGTGCGCGGCATGGCCGCTCACTTTCCGGTGCAGCGCCTGTTCTTCGTCGGCCGCAACTACCACGCCCATGCCATCGAGATGGGGCGTCCGGTGGACAAGGCAGCGTCCAAGCTCTTCTACTTCACCAAGGCGCCGCAGACCCTGGTGCTGTCCGGCGCCACCGTGCCCTACCCGCCCGGCACGAGCAACTACCAGTTCGAGATGGAGCTGGTGCTGGCCATCGGCGCGCCGGGCTTCCGCGTGACCGAAGCGCAGGCGGCCGAGATGATCTACGGCTACGCCTGCGGCCTGGACATGACCCGGCGCGACCTGCAGCTCACCGCGCGCGAACAGGGTCGGCCCTGGGACCTGGGCAAGGACGTCGAGCAATCGTCGGTCGTCTCCGAGATCGTGCCCAACCCCGCGGTGCTGCGCAGCGGCACGCTGGCGCTGGCGGTGAACGGGCAGACGAAGCAGAAGGCCGACCTGTCGCAGCTGATCTGGTCCATCCCCGAGATCCTGGCCGACCTGTCGCAGTTCTACCACCTGCAACCGGGCGACCTGGTGTTCACCGGCACGCCCGAAGGCGTGGGCGCGGTGCTGCCGGGCGACCGCATCGAAGGCAGCATCGACGGCGTCGGCTCCATCGCGCTGACGATCGCCGAACCGCGCTGATCGCCCCTCACCTGCGGCGGGTGCCGCGGCGGGTCGTTGATGCTTTAATCGCGGGCTTTGTCCGATCCCTTTCCGAAGTGGGGGAACGATTGAGCGACGACCCGTCCGGCCAGCACCGGCCGATCACCGAAGACCGCCTGCTGGCGATGGTGAACGCCAGCGGCGACGCGTTCTGGGAAACCGATGCCCAGCGCCGCTTCGTGCACCTGAGCGACAACATGTGCCGCACCATGGGCTACCCGCGCGAGGAGCTGCTGGGCCGCTCGGTGCTGGAATTCATGACGCCCGAGTACAAGGCCGAGATCGTGCGCATGGCCGCGCAGCGGGCCACGCCCGAGAACCCGCTGACCCACACCGCGCCGCTGCGGCACGAAGGCGAGTTCTTCCGCAAGGACGGCTCCCGGGTCTGGATCGAGACGGTGTCGGTCCCGGTGTTCGACGACGACCGGCAGCACCTGGGCTACTTCGGCATCACCCGCGACGTGACCGAGCGCAAGCGCTCCGAGCAGGCGCTGAGCGAAGCGAACCGCCGACTCGAAGAGCAGCTCAGCCAGATCCAGCTGCTGAATGCCCGGCTGCACGAGCAATCGATCCGCGACGACCTGACCGGCCTGCACAACCGGCGCCACTTCGTGCAGCAGGCCGAGCAGGCGCTGCGCGAGGCACGGGACCGGGGCGCTGCGCTGTCGCTGGTGCTGATGGACATCGACCACTTCAAGGCGGTGAACGACCAGCATGGCCACCCCACCGGCGACGCGGCGCTGAAGGCCGTGGGCTCGATGCTGGCCGCCACGGTCACGCCCGGCCAGCTGGCCGCGCGGCTGGGCGGCGAGGAGTTCGCGGTGCTGCTGCCGGACACCTCGCAGGCCAGCGCGCTGGCCCAGGCCGAGCAATGGCGCGCCACGCTGGCGAACATGACGATCTGCGCCGACGGCGCGGTGCTGCGGCTCACCGCCTTGTTCGGCGTGGCCAGTGCGCCGGCCCAGGCCGATGCCCTGGTGGCGCTGCTGAAGCTGGCCGACACGCGCCTGTACCACGCCAAGGCCCTGGGCCGCGACCGCGTGGTCGGCGCCTGAACCCGCGGCCTCAGCCGCCCTTGGGCAGGGGCACCTCGCAGGCCTGGCGCAGCGCCGCTTCGTCGGCCAGCTCGATCACGCCGTAGCGCAGCCGGATCGCGCCGCTGTCCTGCAGCTCGCGCAGCGCACGGTTCACCGTGCCGCGGCTGGTGCCGAGCATGCGCGCCAGCTGGTCCTGCGACCAGCGCACGCCGGGCAGCGGTGAGCCTTCCTTTCGCCAGCCCCAGCCCTGCAACGCCAGCCACAGCCGGCGCGCCACGCGCTGCGGCACCGGGCGGCGCATCTCCTCGTCGACCACCGAGTACATGATGCGCAGCTTGCCCACCGCCAGCCGCGCAATGTCTTCCCAGCCTTCGGGGTGCCCCTGCAGCCAGGCCCGCAGCGGCTGCCGCGGCACGCACCAGACGCGGGTGTCATCCCCGGCCACCGCGTCGTGCGAACGCGGCAGGCCGTCGGTGAACGAGAGTTCGCCAAACCACAGGCAGGGCTCCAGCACCACCAGCAGCGGCAGCTCGCCCTCGATGTCGGCCGACTGCACGTAGAGCGAGCCACCGGTCACGCAGTACAGCCCGCCATCGGGCGCGCCCTGCGCGAACAGGTGCTCGCCGGGCTGCAGCCGGCGTTCGCGGCCATGCGCCAGCAGCGCGTCCTGCAGCGCCGGGCCACAGCGGCGGAACCAGTCGTCCTGCAGCATCGACGTGCGCAGGGCCTGCGGGTCGGGCTGCGATGAACTCATCAACACCTAGGGTTTCTCCCAGGAAGGGTGTCCGTCGAGTGTACGGAGCCGAACAGTCTTTTCGCCCCGTGCTGCCTACGATGCTCGCATGGCATGGCGCTACCGCGCGCCCGCGCGCGATGGAAGTTTTCTCGCGCCCGCGCGCGAAGACGATCCATGCCGCCCAAATCCAACAAGGAGACAAGCACCATGGCCTCTGCAGCCCGCCCCTGGCTCGCCCACTACCCCGCCGGCATCGACTGGCATGCGCCGCTGCCCGCCGCCCCGGTCAGCAGCCTGCTCGACCAGGCCGTGCAGCGCTGGCCCGACCGGCCGGCGCTGGAGTTCATGGGCCGCGTCATCACCTATGCCGAGTTCGGCCGCCTGGTCGAATCGTTCGCCACCGGCCTGCAGCGCGAGGGCGTGGGCCCCGGCGTGCACGTGGGCCTGTACCTGCCGAACACGCCGCACTACGCCATCGCCTTCTTCGGCGTGATGCGCGCCGGCGGCACGGTGGTGAACTACTCGCCGCTGGATGCCGAGCGCGTGCTGGCGCACAAGATCGAGGACAGCCGCACCGACCTGCTGGTGACGCTGGACCTGGCCACGCTGTACCCGCAGATGGCGCGGTTGCTGGGCAGCTCGCGGCTGAAGAAGCTGATCGTCGGCAACCTGGCCGACTACAGCGCCGCGCCCGAGGCCGTGCGCGCGCAGCTGGCCAAGGCCGGGCAGCTCGCCGAGGTGCCCAGTGACGATCGCCACCTGCCCTTCCAGCGCCTGGCCGACACCGCCGGCGCGCCGGTGTGGCACCCGATCGCGGACCCGAAGGACGCGGTGGCCGTGCTGCAGTACACCGGCGGCACCACCGGCCTGCCCAAGGGCGCGATGCTGACCCACGGCAACCTGAGCGCCGCCTGCGGCCAGTTCTTCCTCACCAGCCAGGGCACGCCGCCGCTGCTGACCGAGGGCGAGGAGCGCATGCTCGTCGTGCTGCCGCTGTTCCACATCTATGCCTTGAGCGTGTGCCTGCTGTTCGGCGTGCGCCTGGGCGCGCACCTGGTGCTGCACCCGCGCTTCGACCTCGACGCGGTGATGGCCGACCTGCAGGCCAAGCGCATCAGCATCTTCCCCGGCGTGCCGACGATGTACACCGCCATCGCCCATCATCCAAAAGCAGCGTCCATGGACCTGCGCTCGCTGAAGTTCTGCGGCTCCGGCGGCGCGCCGCTGCCGCTGGAGGTGGCCGAGCGCTTCTTCCAGCTCACCGGCTGCAAGTTGAACGAAGGCTGGGGCATGACCGAGACCTCGCCCTCGGGCACCTTCAACCCGGTGCACGGGCTGCGCAAGCCCGGTTCCTGCGGCTTCCCGGTGCCGGGCGTCACGCTCTCGCTGCGTGCGCTGGACGACCCGATGCGCGAAGTGCCGCTGGGCGAGCCCGGCGAGCTGTGCATCCGCGGCCCGAACGTGATGAAGGGCTACTGGAACGCGCCCGAGACCCAGGCCACCGCCTTCACCGCCGACGGCTTCTTCCGCAGCGGCGACGTGGCCCGCATGGACGAGGACGGCTGCCTCTTCATCGTCGACCGCACGAAAGACATGCTGCTGTGCGGCGGCTACAACGTCTACCCGCGCGTCATCGAGGAAGCGATCTACGAGCACCCCTCGGTGGCCGAGGTCTGCGTGATCGGCATTCCCGATACCTACCGCGGCCAGTCGCCCAAGGCCTTCGTCGCGCTGAAACCCGGCGCCGCGCCGCTGACGCTGGAGGCGCTGAAGGACTTCCTCGCCGGCCGCCTGGGCAAACACGAGATGATTGCCGCGCTGGAGCTGCGCGACACTTTGCCCAAGACGCCGGTGGGCAAGCTCTCGAAGAAGGACCTCGTCGACCAGGAAGCCGCGGCCCGCGCCGCAGCCCGCTGAACCCGCCCCGCTGACCCACCCACAACACCCGGAGACATCATGGACCACCTCAGCGGCATGGACGCCGCCTTCCTGCACCTGGAAACCCCCGAGATGCCGATGCACGTCGGCAGCCTGATGATCCTGGACCTGCCCGAGGGCTACACCGGCGACTTCTACGAAGACGTCAAGGCCCATGTCGGCTCGCGCCTGCACCTGGCCCGGGTGTTCCAGCGCAAGCTGGCGCTGATGCCCTTCGAGCTGACCAACCCGGTGTGGGTGGACGACGAGGACGTGGACCTGGACCACCACATCCGCCACCTGATGCTGCCGCGCCCCGGCACGCAGCTGCAGCTCGAGCGCCAGGTGGGCCGTTTGCACTCGCCGCTGCTGGACCGCAGCCGCCCGCTGTGGGAGATGGTGGTCATCTCCGGCCTGGCCTCGGGCCAGGTGGCGGTGTATTCGAAGGTGCACCACAGCGCCATCGACGGCCAGGCCGGCGTGGCGCTGGCCCAGGCGCTGCTGGACGTGACGGCCGCGCCGCGCATGGTCAAGCCGCCGCGCCCGCGCCGCCGCACCAACCGCTACCAGCTGGGCGTGGCCGAGCTGGCGATGGCCGCAGCCAGCAACCTGGTGCAGCAGTGGGTGAAGATCGGCCGCGGCCTGCCGACCATGGCCCGCGCCGCGCGCGACGTGCTGATGCCCGTGAACGAAACCACCGGCAAGCGCAAGCTGGAACTGCCCAAGGGCCTGTCGCTGGCGCCGCGCACGCCGCTGAACGTGGCCATCACCAACGCCCGCTCGTTCGCCGCGCGCAGCCTGCCGCTGGCGCAGGTCAAGCACATGGCCAAGGCCAGCGGCACCAGCCTGAACGACGTGGTGATGGCCATCTGCGCCGGCGCGCTGCGCCGCTACCTGGCCGAGTACGACGTCAAGCCGGCCAAGCCACTTTCTGCCGCGGTGCCGGTCTCGCTGCGCGAGCAGGGCAATGCCGACATGACCAACCAGGTGTCGTTCATGCGGGTGAGCCTGGCCACCGACATCAAGGACCCGATCGAGCGCTTGAAGGCCATCAACGCCTCGGCCCAGGTCGGCAAGCAGGTCAGCGGCCAGGTCAAGGGCGCGGTGCCGATGGACTTCCCGTCCTTCGGCGCGCCGTGGCTGATGACCGGCCTGGCCTCGCTGTACGGTCGCTCGCGCCTGGCCGACCGCCTGCCCGCGGTGGCCAACGTGGTCATCTCCAACGTGCCGGGCCCGCAGGTGCCGCTGTACCTGGCGGGCGCGAAGATCGCGCTGTATGCGCCGGTGTCCATCCCGGCCCATGGCATGGCGCTGAACATCACGGTGCAGAGCTACAACGGCGCAATGGAGATCGGCCTCACCGCCTGCCGCCGCGCGGTGCCCGACATCGGCGACCTGGCCGACTACATGATCGACGCCGCGCACGAGCTGGCGCAGCGCATCGCCGAGCTGCCGGCGCCGGTGGTGGAAGCCCCTGCCGCCGCAGCACCGGCACCCGCCAAGGCCGCCACCGCCAAGCCGCGCGCCAAGCCGCAGCTGAAGGTGCTGCGCGGCAGCAAGGCGCCCGCGGAGGCTGAAACCGCCACGCCGGCGCGCCGCAAGCGCAACGTGGCCGCCGCATGACGGCCAGCGCGTCTCCTGAAGCGCCGGGCACTGCCCCGCGCCCGCGCAGCCGCCGCCCCGGCCCGATCCGCCTGGCGCTGGAATGGCGCGCCCCGGCCGAGGCCAGCGCCACGCTGCTGCTGTGGCCCTGGCTGCGACGCGGCGCGAAGGGCGACGGCCACCCCGTGCTGGTGCTGCCCGGCCTGGGTGCCAGCGACTTCTCCACTGCACTGCTAAGGCGTTACCTGAGCGGCCAGGGTTTTGATGCCCACGCCTGGCGCCTGGGCCGCAACCTCGGCCCGCGCGAAGGCGTGTTCGAAGCGCTGCAGCAGCGCCTGCAGCACCTGCACCAGCAGTCGGGCCGCCGCGTCAGCCTGGTCGGCTGGAGCCTGGGCGGCGTGTTCGCGCGCGAACTGGCCAAGCGCCAGCCCGATGCCGTGCGCCAGCTCATCACGCTGGGCAGCCCGATGCCGGGGCACAACCATGCGTCGAACGCGCGCCGCTTCTACGAATTTGCCGCCGGCCGCCGCGCCTACCCGCAGGAGCTGATGGCCCGGCTGCACGAGCCCGTGCCGGCGCACATTCCCAGCACCTCGGTCTACAGCTGGACCGACGGCATCGTGCACTGGCGCGCCAGCCTGCAGCCCGAAGGCGAGCAGCGGCAGAACATCCGCGTGGCCGCCAGCCACTGCGGCATGGGCGCCAACCCCTGGGTGCTGCGCCTGCTGGCCCAACAACTGTCAAAGCCTGAACTGCAGGCGGGAGACCTCTGATGCAAAGCGTCCTGATCGAAGCCTTCGGCAACCCCGCCGAAGTGGTGCACACCGCCGACCGCCCGCTGCCCCAGCCCGGCCCCGGCGAGGCGTTGGTGCGCATGCGCCTGTCGCCGATCCACAACCACGACCTGGCCATCCTGCGTGGCGTGTACGGCTACAAGCCGCCGCTGCCGGCCATTCCCGGCACTGAAGCCGTCGGCGTCATCGAGGCGCTGGGCGAAGGCGTCAAGGGCTTGCAGGTGGGCCAGCGCGTGGCCACCGCCAGCGCACAGAACACCTGGGCCACGCACTTCTGCAGCGCGGCCGCCAAGCTGGTGCCGGTGCCCGATGCGCTGCCCGACGAAGCCGCCTGCCAGCTGCTGGCGATGCCGCTCTCCGCACTGATGCTGCTGGAAGACATGAAGCTCACCGCCGGCCAGTGGTTCGCGCAGAACGCCGCCAACGGCGCGGTGGGCAAGGCCCTGGCCGCATTGGCCGCCGCCCGCGGCATCCACAGCGTGAACCTGGTGCGCCGCGCCGAAGCGCTGGCCGAGTTGGCGCAAGCCGGCGTGGCGGGTGGCATCCACACCGGCGCCGACGACTGGAAAGCGCAGGTCAAGGCTCTGACCGGCGGCGCGCCGATCGTGCGCGCCATCGATTCCATCGGCGGCAAGGCCGCGCAGCAGCTGATGGGCCTGCTGGCCGAGAACGGCGAGCTGTTCATCTTCGGCTCGCTGAGCTTCCAGCCGCTGGAGCTGAACGGCGGCGACCTGATCTTCAAGCAGGCCGTCGTCAAGGGCTACTGGGCCAGCAAGCGCTTCGCCGCCACGCCGCCGGCCGAGTTGGCGCGCATGATCGGCGAACTCACCCGCGCGGTGCTGGGCGGCCAGCTCAAGCTGCCAGTGGGCGGCGTCTACGGCCTGGACCATGCCGCCGCCGCGATGGCTGCCGCCGAGCAGCCCGGCCGCGCCGGCAAGGTGCTGCTGCGCGGCTAACACCAAAAAGGAGCGACATCGCCATGAGCACCCCCTACCGCTTCATCGTCGACCGCCAGAACCTGAAGTCCACCCGCGTCGGCGCCGACCCCGACGCACCCGCCGCGCGCCCGCTGGCCGACGGCGAAGCGCGCTTGCGCGTCGACCAGTACGCGCTGACCGCCAACAACATCACCTACGCCGCCTTCGGCGAAGCGATGCACTACTGGCAGTTCTTCGACAGCGGCGTGCCCGGCTTCGGGTGCGTGCCGGTGTGGGGCTTTGCCGAAGTGACCGAATCGCGCTGCCCCGGCGTCGAACCCGGCACGCGGCTCTATGGCTACCTGCCGATGGGCAGCCACCTCGTCGTCAAGCCCGAGCGCGTGCGCGAGCGCGGCTTCATCGACGGCGCAGCGCACCGCGCCAGCCTGGCCCGCGCCTACAACGAGTACGTGGCGGTGACGCACGACCCGCTGTACACGCCGGGCGCGCAAGCCGAAGGCCTGCAATCGCTGCTGCGCCCGCTGTTCACCACCGCGTTCCTGATCGCCGACTTCCTGGAACAGGCCGCGTACTTTGGCGCCCAGCGCGTGCTGCTGTCCAGCGCGTCCAGCAAGACGGCCTATGCCACCGCCTTCTGCATCGGCCTGCGCCAGGCCGCGGCCGGCCAACCGGCCCGCGTGGCCCTCACCTCGCGCGGCAATGCCGGCTTCGTCCAGGCGCTGGGCTGCTACGACGGCGTGGCCACCTACGACGCGCTGGCGGAACTCGACCCCAGCATCCCCAGCGTGTACGTCGACTTCTCCGGCGACGCCGCGCTGCGCCGCGCGCTGCACCAGCACCTGGGCGACGCGCTGCGCTACGACTGCGCGGTGGGCGGCGCCCACTGGGAAGCGCTGAACCAGGGCCGCAGCGCCACCCCGCTGCCCGGCCCCAAGCCCACGCTGTTCTTCGCGCCCAGCTACGGCCAGCAGCGCGCCGCCGAGCCCCCGCAAGGCCTGGGCGCGGCCGAACTGCAGCGCCAGCTCGCCGCGGCCTGGCATGCATTGATCGCGCGCATGAACACGGCGAGCAGCAGCGCCGACAAGCCGTGGCTGGTGCAGCGCGAGATCCGCGGCACCGAGGCACTGAGCGCCAGCTTCGATGCGCTGCGCGACGGCAAGGTGGGTGCGCAGGACGGCTTGATCGTGCTGCCGGGCTGAGTCCATCGCTGCGGTGTCATGGCCGCGCCGCACGTTCCGATTGACGTATTACGCTGAGCGTAATATTATGGAACTATGATTCGGTCGTTCAAATGCAAGGACACCGAAGCGCTGTTCGCAGGGAGATCTCCGCGACGATTCAAGGCCATTGCATCGGTGGCAGAGCGCAAGCTCGCCCAGCTCGAGGCTGCGCAAACGCTGGACTTTCTTCGCGCGCCACCGGGCAACCGCCTCGAAGCGCTTGTCGGAGACAGGAAAGGCCAGCACAGCATTCGGATCAACGACCAGTTCCGGGTGTGCTTCGTCTGGACGGCGGCAGGCCCGGAAGAGGTCGAGATTGTGGACTACCACTAGAGGAAGCAACATGGCACGCGCAGCAAATGGCATGCGCCCGGTGCATCCGGGCGAGGTGCTTCGTGAGGACTACCTGACTCCATTGGGCATGAGCGTTCACGCCCTGGCCATGGCACTGGGCGTGCCGGCCACCCGAATCCACGAGATCGTGAAAGAGCGGCGCGGCATCACCGCAGACACGGCGGCCCGGCTGGCGCGCTTCTTCGGCGGCGATGCCGCGTCCTGGCTTGTCATGCAAGCCAACTACGACTTGAAGACGCTGCCGACGATGAAGGAGATCGAGCGGCAGGTTCGAACTCGCGAAGATCTTGCGGCGTGAGGCTGGGGACCGGTCATCGGGATCCGGCTACTTCAACAGCCCGATCGCCGCCAGCCGGTCCCGCAACTGCCGCATGCGCTCCGGCGTCCAGCCCAGCAGTTCGCCGACCTGCTGGCCGTCCTTCAGGAAGAACAGGTCCGGCGTGGCAGCAATCCGCCGCTGCGGCCAGTGCCGCCGGTTCAGGATGACGTGGATCTTCAGCTCGGGATGCGCCCGGTTCCACTCGTCGTAGTAGCCGGCCGAGAAATTGATGTCCGGCACGTCGACCCAGATCGCATGCGCCTTGAACAGCGCCAGCAGCGCAGGGTCTGCCGCCAGGTCCTTCGACAGCCGGGCGCAGAAGCTGCAGCCCGGCGCGGCATACACCACCACCCTCGGGCCGGTCTGCAGGTCGATGGACGATTCGACCAGCACGTCGCCACCGGCACTGAACGACCAGTACGACGCGTCCTGCGCGCGCAGGGATGCCAGCGGCCGAAGGTGCCCGGCCCGCAGATCGGCCACGTCGGCCAGCCGCTTCTGCTGGCGCTCCTGCTCTTCGTCGTCCAACGCGCCCGCCGCGACCAGTGCCGCGTAGACCGTCCTGCTCGCCGCGCCCTCTTTCGGCGGCCTGCGCCGCTCGCGCTCGGCCACCAGCCTGCGCAGGATCTCGGCGGTGGCCCGTTCGCCCAACAGCGCGCTCTGCGCGTACTGGTACTGAATCTCGGCATCGAGCGCCGGGTACGGGATGCGCGTCAGGCGGGTGGCGGGCATCCGCTGCAGGCACATCCATTGGGTAGCCGCTGGCGATCGATGGTCAGCGAAACGCCAGCCTCGGCACGCATCCTCGGGCGCTGGCTGAGTCGGCGACTCGGTCGCCTGCCCAGCGCCCGCCACGGCGAGCAGCATCACCCCGCAGGCCAGGTGCAGCGCGGCGGACATCGCACGCGAGCCGAACCTGCGACGAAGCGCTGCTGCAGCCCTCACGGAATGTGCTTGGCCTCCGCCGGCGGCACCACCCAGCGGTGCATGCGTTCCTCGTACACCGAGACGGTGGGCGCCGGAAACTGCGCGTCGGCAAACGCGCCCACCGGAATGACGACAAAGCCGTCCATCGCCTCCGGCTCGTAGTACACCGTGGCGCCGCACTGCGGGCAGAAGTGGAAGTGCGCCCGCGTGCCTTCGTCGCCGGTGCGCACGTACACGGTGGACCGGCCCGAGATCGCCACGTTCTCCCGCGCGAAGCGCGCCTGCTGCCCGAACACGCTGCCGGTGCGGCGCTGGCAAGCCAGGCAATGGCAGATCGAAACGCCGAGCGGATCGCCGCTGACTTCAGCCGCTAGCTGGCCGCAGCTGCAGGCCGCCAGGCGACGGATCACTTCCCGGCCGGCGGTTCCCACAGCTCGACCTTGTTGCCCTCGGGGTCCACGATCCAGCCGAACTTGCCGTACTCCGACTCGTCGACCTTGTCCTCCACCTGCACGCCCTCGGCCCGCAGCGCGGCCAGCAACGCATGCAGGTCGGCCACGCGGTAGTTGATCATGAAGGGCGCCGTGCTCGGCGCGAAGTAGCTGGTGTCCGCCCCGAACGGGCTCCACGCCGTGGTGCCCACCCCGTTCGGGTTGTCCTCCGACTGCCACCGGAACGCCGCCCCGCCCCAGGGCTGCACGTCGATGCCGAGGTGGGTCTGGTACCAGGCGCTCAGCGCCTTGGGGTCCTGGGACTTGAAGAAGATGCCGCCGATGCCGGTGACGCGTTTCATGGGGTGCTCCGAGGATCTAAGTTGGGCCAATAGCTCAAATAGCGCGCCATGCGCCTCCGGCACGGACAGGCTCGCGACTCATGTCAAGAACATCAGGCTCCAGTGTGCACGCGCGGGAGCCGGGTGAAATTTACCGCGTGCCCGTGCACCGAAGCCGGTCCATCCTACCGAAAGTGCAGAGCCTTCCTGACCTAACTTTAGCCGCGCTATGTACTAAATGAGACCATAGTCGCGAGCGTAGTCCTGCACCTTGCTTAGGACGTACGACGCAATGACCGCCGTTGTCGCATCGCCATCAGCACGGTGGGTGAATTCAAGCGCCTCCGGGCGATCTTGCCCATCAAACCAAGCGTCGCAGCGCAACTCTCGGCTCCTATCGTCACCGAAGGGGCGAAATTCGAAGATCAAGTTCGGCATTGGCACTTCGAGCGCAGCCAACACCGTCACTATCGATTCATTGATTTGCCGATGCTTTGCGTTTGTGAGCGCTTGAACGGCGCGATAGGCTTTCTTGATGGGTTCGCTGGGGTTGGACTTCGCCAAGCCCACATCGTCAGCGTCCCGGAAGGCCCGAGCGAGCGCGCTGTTGCGCATCGCGTTCTTCGCGTTTGCAGGCACCTTCGCGTTGTAGTGCTTCACAACAATAGATCGCAACTGTGGGTCGGGACCGAAAGCACAAGCGTTCACTACAGCACTACTTGAGAGGTTGAGGAGTCGGACCTCAAACAAAGCCGCAATGAATGGAAGCCCCTTCCGTGGGTTCTCCTTGCCGCGCCTCCGCCAATCCTCTGCGACGTTGGCCCGGCTGAACTGCAGTAGCTTGTCGGGATCCACGAGGAATTTGTTTCCACGCCTGAGTAGCCGACACGCATCGTAAATGTCGTCGTTCGCTGTTATGACAACGCTCAGAAAGGGAAGTTTGGCGCCAATCTCTCCAAGGTCATATCGTGAAACTACTAGCCGTTGGACGGCCCTGAGGTAGTCTCCAAGCGTATCTTCCGGTTCGACAAGATCGGCCGCTTCCTCCGTTGAAACTGCCGCATCCGCAAGAGATACATTGGTGGCGGCCAAGACAAGATTGAGAGCCTTTTCCCACTCCGATTTCCTCAACCCCTTCAGACGATGAATTGGCGTCGCCCCCAGTGCCGACTTCCCGCCTGCTAGCGCTAAGCGGTCTATTGCAGTCGTCGCAAACTTCTCATCGTTCACTGGCCATACAGCAAGCAAAGACGAATTTCTACGAAGCAGTGCATTGAGGTTGCCCATGGCGGCTTGAGTTGCCACTTCGTCAACTGTCGGAATCTCTCGCCCGTCCAGATTGACCACTATCAGCTTTCCCTTCGCACGCTCCTTTGCGGCTGGAAGCTCTCTGTTGATCCAACTCGGTAGGTCAGTGAGCGGGAGCTCAAAGTCCGGGGGTGGCGAGAGCACCGTACCCACTACATCGGCCAAGAAGACCGCCAAAGACTCGATGAGAGAAGTTTTGCCCTGACCCGGCCGGCCCAAGAGAAAGATGAGCTTCCCTTGCCGAGCTGACGACACTTCAGCCACTGCCTGTTTCATTGCCTTCAGGTCGTCTGGGCACTCAATCAGGACGTGGCTCAATCGTTCTGGCCCTACTGCGTCTCGAAGAGTCTCAAAGTTGGCAGGTACGCTGACGATCCCAAGTCGCTTGGTCACTTTGTCTCCCGTTGTCACAGAGGAATTGTGTCAGAGCCAGTCGAGCCGAAAGCCTAGCGAATGAACGGGACTTCCCCGTCCCGAGCTAGCCGCGAGGAGCCAGAGGCGCTGCGGCAAACAGCAACGAAGTGCCACGATGGGGCTGTAATACGCGCATCAACTCACTCGGAAGGGGAAGCCATGGCTATTCTGTGCGTCGGCATTGATCTCGCCAAGAGCCAGGTGCGGTGCACGGAGTGGACGAGCACGGCAAGCCTGCGCTGGTGCGCTCTGCGGTGCGGCGCGCGGAGCTGATGGAGCAGGTGGCCAAGCTGCCGGCGAGCACGATCGGGATGGAGGCGTGCAGGCAGTTCGTTCGGTTCGGGCACAAGGTGCGGCTGATGGCGCCGAAGTTCGTGGCGCCCTACCGCATGAGCGGCAAGCGTGGCAAGAACGATGCGGCCGATGCTGCGGCGATCTGCAAGGCGATGCAGCGCCCGAGCATGAGGTTCGTGCCGGTGAAGACGGAGCAGGCGCAGTCGCGGCTGTGCGTGCACCGCATACGCCGCGGGTTCGTGGAGCAGCGCACGGCGATGATCAACCGGCTGAGGGGACTGCTCAGCGAGTTCGGCATCGTGATGGCGCAGAAGGCGAACACGGTGCGGCGCCAGGCGGGCGAGCACCTGCAGGCGCTACCGCAGTGGGCGAGCACGGCAGTGGCGGACGCGTTGAGCGAGATCCATCGGCTGGACGAGCGGCTGTCCGAGTACGACCGGCATGTGGCGCTGATGGCCGCGGCCGACGAGCGCAGCCAGCGGCTGATGAGGCTGCAGGGGATCGGCGCGACCACGGCCAGCGCGCTGCTGGCCTCGATCGGCAACGGGCACGACCTTGCCAACGGGCGGCAGTTGGCGGCCTGGCAGGAGCCTCCAAGACAGCAAAGAAGAGCGATTCGGAATACCAACTTCAAGACCGAAAAGTGTTACCCATCGGCCCAGAGAATCTGTCACCCATCCGCCCGGTCACTCATGTTCGGCGCCGGAATAGGAGAGGTTTCTTCGAAGAGAACTTCAGGCAGATCCGTTGGCGGTGCCCAGAGGCCCGAGTAAGCCCGCCGGTAGGTTTGCGCTAAAAGTACCACCTTCTGCTGCCCACCAAGTCGAAGCTTCTGTGTGGATATTTCCGTCAGAGATTCACTAATATTTGCCGCGTATCCAGAGGTAGACAGTAGCAGGCCGCCTGCTCGCTTTTCTCGAACTATGACTTTGAGAAAGCTTGAGATAACGCCTTGAATGACGGGTTTCCCTGCTCGCCAATGCTTCAATTCCACTATATAGGATTCCGTCTTTCGGTTCACTGTGCAAGTAAGTATCAGATCCTTGCCACCGTCTTTACTTGGTGGAGTCAGTGTCGTGTCAAAACCGAGCCCTTCCATCACGCGCGCCATCATGCGTTCGAAGTCACGCCATTCGAGCGAAGCGAGGATCTGAGGATTGCGCGTCACCATCAGTGCGAATTCATGACTGAGGGACTTGATCAATATCTCGACATGAGCAGCATCCTCTGCTGGACTCGCTTCAACCCTGTCTATCCATGCGGAAATATGTTCGAGATCAAGTAACTCAACTGCGATTCCTGCATTCTTTGCGACCTCATGGGCAGAGTCGGTGAAGCCGAAGCGACTAATCAACAAAGCACGATCGAAGGGGCTTGATGCAAGCACGCCGAGTAGTCGTTGGACTGCGCTGGCTTCTTCCTTGCGGCCTTGACCATAGTGCTTGTACTCAATGGCAACGGAGAGCCTCTTGTCTGGGTCGTCGAAGCGGCTAGCCGCATAGTCGATCGGACTATCACTCGGGCGCTTGTGGACCAAGATGTTCAGTCCTTCAGCTGCTAGCAGGGGCAGGAGGAGGTCGCCGAGCACGGGCATAACGTCGGGCTTCGGAGCGATGCCATCCTCGCCCCTCAACCACTGAAGCTTGTCACGGAGCAACTGATAGTTGATTGACATGTGTTTCGAGAACCTAACGTTTGAGCTAAGCGGTGGACGACCGCAGGACGCGCTGGACAGCAAGCGAAAAATAGGGGCGAAGCCCCAGCGCTTGATGGCCAGCGTGGCCTGCCGTTGGCGCTCCGCTTGAGCGAATACGAAGGGACTTCCCCAGTCCAGTAACGGTATCGAGGTACCAAGATTGACTCGTGGAAGTTCAATCTGATCGGAAAGGGGAAGTCATGGTGGAGATTACACGCAGTGCCGTTGCGCGGGTAGGGGTAGACCTGTCGAAGCGGTTTTTCCAGGTGCATGCCGTTGATCGGTCGGGGCGTGTGGTGTTGGCCAAAGCGCTGTCGCCGGATGGCTTCTTTGCCTGATGCGCGAAACTGCCGGCCGCTTGCCTGGTGGCGATGGAAGCCTGTGGCGGCGCGCACCACGTGGCGCGTCGACTTCGTTTGATGGGCCTGGATGCACGGCTGATCGCTGGCCAGTTCGTCACCCCGTACCGCATGGCCGGCAAGGGCGGGAAGAACGATGCCAACGATGCCGCTGCGATCTGCGAAGCGGCGGGCCGGCCGCAAATGCGGTTCGTGCCGGTGAAGACGCCCGAGCAGCAGGGCCAGCTGAGCGTGCACCGCCTGCGCGAGGGCTACAAGGCCGAGCGCACGGCGCTGATCAACCGCATCCGCGGCGTGCTGGCCGAGTTCGGACTGGTGTTTGCGCAAAGCCCCGAGGCGCTGCGTCGGGTGCTGGCCGAGGTGCTGGAGGACGCCAGCAACGAGTTGAGCGGCATCGCCCGTCTGGTGCTGCAGCGCGCGCACCTGCACTGGATCGACCTCGAACTTCAGATGAAGTGGTGCGAAGAACGCATCGAGGCTCATGTGCGCAGCGACACGCGAGCCGGCCAGGCAGCCGAACTGCTGGGCATCGGCCCCATTGGCGCATCGGCGATGGTGGCCAGCGTGGCCGACTTCAAGCAGTTCCGCAGTGCCAAGCAGTTCGGCGCCTGGCTGGGTACCGTGCCCAGTCAGAACTCCACCGGTGGCAAAGCCAAGCTTGGGCGCATCACCAAACGCGGCGACGACTATCTGCGAACGCTGCTGATCCAGGGTGCGAAGTCGGCCGTGATGACGGCGCACAAGCGCGACGACCGCATCAGCCAGTGGCTGGTGCAATTGAAGGACCGGGTGGGTTGGCAGAAGGCGGTGGTGGCCCTGGCCAACAAGAACGCGCGCATTCTGTGGGCAGTGATGACCCGCGGCCGTGGGTTCGACCCGAATCATGTACCCGAGCCGCCGGCACCGCACTGTGCATTGAGCCAGCGACCGGTCATCTGAAGAGTTCGTTCCAACCTGCAGACGCGAAGCGCAGATCACACGACAGGTCAGACCGGCGGCAGCCAAACCCGATAACCCTCAAGGGCGCTATGTCCGGCGAGCGAATGGGGCACTGCCGAGCGGTTCGTATCTGGGGCCTCGGCCAAGGCCGAAACAAGCCCGCCTGTAGATGTGCAGTCTGTTCCTCGTCGGTGTTGACACGCGCGCTGCAACTGCGGGGTGGAAGCGACTTGAAAACCAATTCGCGGCATTGACCGAGTGGGGAGTCCCTGTAGAAGGGTTAGCCGTCACCCTCGAGTCGCTGCTGAATGCGCAGCACAACCGCGGTGAACTCATCATCGAACTCCTGCACTACCGCAGTAGAAAGCAGGTGAAGGCAATGCTCCCGCTCTAAGCCGAGCTGCTTTGCGAACTCATAGAGTTCCCTGTGCTTTCCGGCCTGAAGGCCGTATTCAACAGCCGAGAGTAGATCCTCCTTCTCCGTGCCCAAGAGTTTTGCAAGGGTGGCTGGGATTTCGGCCGCTCGTTTCAGGAGCCAGAACTCCGGCCAATAATCACCCGGTAGATAGGCCGCTCGATTTGAAAACCAGGCGTCAAAGTCGGGCTTCGCCTTCTCGGCCATGCTCCTCGCATGAGCTAGATTGCTAGACTCTTTGGGCAACTGGTCGCCATCGAAGACCGCGATGACGGGGCGGGTTTCGCCTCTCAAGTAGACCGCCGCTAACTGGCGCGATAGGGCGTTTGCTGAGCCAATATCCTTGACTGTGACCCTTGTTCGCATAGAAGCGGGCAGTGCAGCAAGCACGAGTGCGCGGGCGACGTCATCCTCGACAAGAATGTCTGCCTCTTGTCCATTGACGGCGCTCAGTTTCGAGAAAGCGAAATCAGAGGAAATCCCTCGTGTGATCCGGGTCGTTCCGGAAACGGATTCGATGTAGATCCGAGCGTCCGTGGGGAGAGCATCCAGGATGTCGCTCGAATGCGTTGTGCAGATAACCTGTATCTTCTGTGATTCACAGACGTCCTTGAGCTTGTCAACGAGTCGTCTCTGTGCTTCCACATGCAGACCAAGCTCAATCTCGTCAACCACAATGAGAGCCCCGGGGCCTGCAGAGTAGATTATCGAGAATATGTCGAACAGAGCGTTTTCGCCTGCGCCCATATTGAAGCCGGAATAGATGACCTTGCCGCACTTGACAATTGGCAAGCTGTATTTTGAGTGGACTACATATCGAAAGTCATCGTACTTCTTGGCCAAGACATAGCCGACCGCGTCCATGACTTGGCTCTCCCATCCGCGCAGTGGGACGTCCTTAAACGCTCTTGAGTAGGAACGAGATTGACTTCTTTCGGTGTGGGGAACGACTCGCTCAATTCCAAGAAAGACCACTGTTCGCGGAACGCGCGCGTCATAGTCATTCCACTTTCCGCCCTTTGACTTCTTACGTCGCTGTAGGCCTAGGCCTTTGCCGTCTGGATGCTTCGGTGTTGGCTTCCACTGATCATGAGCGATTTCGTAGACTATCGAAACATCGGAAGGCGGAGATTCGGTCGGATGTTGAACAAAGAAGTCAGAAAAAGTGTAGTAGGAGTTCCGGCGCTTCGGCAGCTTGTATCCGCTTGGTGCGTTGTGGAACGCGCAGCACGCTAGCGCCGTGATGGTCGACTTGCCGGCTCCGTTCTTTCCGCAAACTGCGCTAATTGGAAACGTGAACGCTAGGTCTAGAGCGTTCAGGCCGCGAAAGACACCCTTCTCAAGTTGAATGCGACGGAGCAGCGCTTTCGATAAATCGGCGCCAAACCAAGTTCGCAGCTTCTTGTCCTTGTTGCTCTCGTGATATTTCATTCGAGGGCGTTCCAGCTCTGATGACCGGTGATTCTGCCTCGTAGTACGGCGTTCTGGAGTTGGCCTCGGCGACCTCCGCCAATAATCTCATCGACCCGGGAGCGACTGGGCAGTTGCCCATGACGGCTAACGCAGAGTTAACCGGGCGCTGACGGCTGGCCACCTTGCCCGCGAGGCGCAGAATAGACAGTGAGCGCCTCGCGGGCAAGGTGGCCAGCCGTCAGCGCTCCGGTTGAACGACCAGTTAGGCGTCACCCATCAACCCGACCGTTCATGCACTAGAGAACGATCTGCTCGTCAGGTACGAGGAACTCTAGGGGCGCAATGGCGGTGCCGTCACGTTGGACGCTGAAGCCACTGTAGAAGAACTCGGTTGCTCGGAACGGCTCAATTGATGCTGGTTGCGCCAGATTCGATCTGGCTGACGCGACCACGTCCCTCATAGTGCGCTCATGAAGGCCAAAGAACGTGTACGCAGGCTGATCGAGCCTAAGTGGGTCCGATCGCTCGTACAGAATGCGTCCTTCTACCTGACGAGCGGATATCCCGGTTCCCTCCGCGGAATAGTAGCCTCCGACGAAGCGCTCGCCTTGGAGTGGTCCCGTGAGCACCCGCCATGCAATTGCAGACACCCGGAGCTCGTCCGGCATTGGCACACCATTGAGGAGCGCGGACGCAAGTACCGGCTGCCGTAGCTTGCGCGCGATGCCGGCGAAGTGCGTATCTCGTGCAATCCTCGCGAGACCGCGGGCCATCTCAGGATCAACATCCCGCTCGCCCGGACTGGCTGGATCTTCGGCGAAGACAGTTGATCGAATCCGATCGGTGTCACGTTCAGTAGCGAAGCGCGTGGCGACGATGTGTCCCTTGAGGCTTCTTGCGAGTCCTGAAGAGTCCTTGAACTCGACTCGGCTGAACTGTTCCCGCCATTTCGCAAACTCCTTGCTCTTGAAGCTGACTGCGGCATAGCGCCCCTTTGCCTCTGCCAGACAAACTGAGTTGTTCGCAGTTGCGCAAAGGTAGTCTGGGGTGTCTCCATTGGCGATGCGGTCCAGGCTGGCGCCTGAAAATGGCCGATGCAGCTGTCTGGCGATGAGGTGCTCGATGTGGGCGAAGTATGTAATGTTGAGATTCTCGTAAAGGAACCAGCGGCAGAAGGCTTGCCCGAGTTCGTTGGACCTGTGCCTGCGAATCGCGGGGGCAGTACCCAATCCGCTTCCTTGAAATCTAAAGTCTTTTGTAGGTAGCAGGAACTGCGCATGCTCAAACTGAGCAGGGTCCGGATTGGGAGGTGAGATGTCGAATGAGTCCAGGAAGTAGTGGTGATACAGACTGGCGAGATCGACATTGACCTCTGAGGCAGGTGCGTCTACCTTGGGGTCCTTGCGCAAACTGAGCGGAGTCGGGGTATAGCGGTTCAGCGCGAGTCGAAGTGTCTTGTGCATGGAGGTGAGTTCGCTATCGTGACGCCTAACGTAGATTTAGGCGACATGCTTACCAGTGGGAGTCTGCGTTCGGTCCTCTTGGTTTCCGTGCGAACTTGTTCGCTTGCTATTTGCAGTCAGTTGTGTAGTTCAACAGGCATCCGCAGAGAACCAACCAATGCCGCATTGCGGTTCCGAGCAAGCCTCACCCCCCCGCAAAGTACCCCCCAAACCTCCCCCGAATCTCCTCCACCTTCCCCAGCGTCCCCGACAGGTGCCCTCGCACTGCCGCCTGCGCCGCCGCCGCCTCCCCCTTCGCAATCGCATCAACGATTCCCCGGTGGTCCTTCAGGATCGCGCGCTCCTTGCCCGCCGTCGGCAGGTGCAGCATCCGCAGCCGGTCCACATGCCCGCTGCGCTTGCGCACCAGTTCGTAGAGCTCGGGCACGCCGGCGGCCTCGTACATCAGCCGATGGAACGCTCGGTCGGCTTCGATGAATTCGCGCGCATTGCCGATCAGCGCGGCCTGCACGTCGATCTGCGCGCGCAGGCGCTTGACCAGTGCGGCATCGGGCTTCGCGGCCAACGTGGCGGCGATCTCGCTTTCGATCGCGCGGCGCAGGAAGTGCGCCTGCGTGGCCGATGAAATGTCGATGCGGCTCACCACGGTGGCGTGCTGCGGAAAGATGTCGACCAGGCCTTCTTCGCCCAGCTTGATCAGCGCATCGCGTATCGGCGTCTGGCTCAGGCCGTAGTGGGCGGCCAGCTCGGCGCGCGACAGCACGGTGCCGGGCACCAGCTCGAGGTTCAGGATCTGCTCGCGCAGGTGCTCGAACACCTGGGGCGCCGCCTGGCGCGACCGGTCGCGGCGTTGCGGAAGCGAAGGGGCCATGGCTTTGGCGGCGGGGCCTGGGTGTCCCCGCGGCGGGTGGTGACCACGGCCATTCTAGGCAGTCGGGTTTCATTGACGCACTAATACATTAGTGCTTTACTTGTCGCATTCGAAGCCTGGAGACACCCCGTGATGATGAAGCGCCGCACCGCCCTCGCCGGCCTGGGCAGCCTGGCCCTGCCCCTGGTGGGCCAGGCCCAGGCGGCCCCCTGGCCGCAGGCCAAGCCCATCACCTACGTGGTGCCCTTCACCCCCGGCGGCAGCACCGACGTCATCGGCCGCACGCTGGCCGAGAAGCTGCAAGGGGCGCTGAAGCAGACGGTGATGATCGAGAACAAGCCCGGCCAGGGCGGCGGCATCGGCGCCAGCTATGTGGCCAAGGCGGCGCCGGACGGCTACACGCTGTTCGGCGGCACCATCAGCACGCATGCCATCAATGCCAGCCTGTACAAGAAGCTCTCTTACGACCCGGTGAAAGACTTCGAGCCGGTGGCGCTGGTGGCCACGCTGCCCAATGTGCTGCTGGTGGACCCGGCGCTGAAGGTCAACACCGTGGCCGAGCTGGTGGCGCTGCTGAAGAAGGACGAGAAGAAGCGCAATTTCGCCTCATCCGGCTCGGGCACTTCCACGCACCTGGCCGGCGAGCTGTTCGCCGACCTGATCGGCGTGCCGCTCTCGCACGTGCCGTACAAGGGCACGCCACCAGCGATGACCGACGTGGCCGCCGGCCTGGTCACCTTCATGTTCGACCAGATGACCGCGGCCATGCCGCTGCTGCAGGCCGGCAAGCTGAAGCTGCTGGCCGTCACCACGCCCAAGCGCATTCCGCTGGCGCCGAACACGCCGACGATGGTGGAAGCGGGCATCCCGGGTTTCGAGATGGCTTCGTGGCAGGCGGTGTATGCGCCGCACGGCACGCCCAAGCCCATCGTCGACCGCCTGCACGACGAGATTGCCAAGGCGCTGAAGCTGCCCGACGTGCAAAGCAAGCTGGGCGGCCTGGGCATGGAGCTGGTGGGCGGCACGCCGCAGGAGCTGGCAGCGCTGATGGCGCGCGAGATTCCGCGCTGGGCCGCGCTGGTGAAGAAGTCCGACGCGTCCGCTGACTGAATCTGACGATCGGCACAGGGACGCTCATGACCCGCGATATCCACATCACCGCCGTGCGCATCACGCCCATCGCCTTCCGCGACGGGCCGCTGCTCAATGCCGCCGGCATCCACGAGCCCTGGGCGCTGCGCGCCATCGTCGAGCTGGAGACGAATGACCAGCGCGTCGGCATCTCGGAAACCTATGGCGACGCGCCGATGCTGGCCGCGCTGGAACAGGCGCGCGGGTTGGTGGTCGGTCTCTCGCCGTTCGACCTGAACGCGATGGAGCAGCGCGTGCACGCCGCTGTGAAGCCCGCCGCCGGCGCGGTGGAATTCGAGCTGGCGCCCGGCTCGCACACCGCCAAGAACGCGGCCAAGGTCACCAGCACTTTCGAGGTGGCGATGCTCGACCTGCAAGGCCAGATCGTCGGCGCGCCAGTGGTCGACCTGCTGGGCGGCGCGGTGCGCGACGCGGTGCCCTACAGCGCCTACCTGTTCTTCAAGTACGCCGAGCACATCGAGCGGCCCTACCCGCCCGATGCCTGGGGCGAAGGGGTGGCGCCCGAGCAGATCGTCGCGCAGGCGCGGCGCATGATCGGGCTCTACGGCTTCGGCAGCATCAAGCTGAAGGGCGGCGTGTTCCCGCCGGCGCACGAGATCGCCTGCATGCGCGCGCTGCGCCGCGCCTTCCCCGGCCTGCCGCTGCGGCTGGACCCGAATGCCAACTGGTCATTGGCCACCAGCATCGCGGCGGCCGAGGAACTGGACGAGCTGCTCGAATACTACGAAGACCCGACGCCCGGGCTGGACGGCATGGCCGCGCTGGCCCAGCGCACCAGGCTGCCGCTGGCCACCAACATGGTCATCACCACGCTGGACGAGTTCCGGCGCGGGGCGGCCAGCGGGGCCGTGAAAGTGCTGTTGTCCGACCACCACTACTGGGGCGGCCTGCGCGTCACGCAGACCCTGGCGCGCATGTGCGCGCTGTGGGAGCTGGGCCTGTCGATGCATTCGAACTCGCACCTGGGCATCAGCCTGATCGCGATGACGCATGTGGCGGCCAGCATCCCCAACCTCACCTATGCCTGCGACACGCACTACCCTTGGCAGGAAGAGGAAGTCATCGAAGGTGGCCGCGTCGTGTTCGAGAACGGCAGCGTGCGCGTGCCACGCACGCCGGGCCTGGGCGTCACGCTCGACCGCGCGCGCCTGGCCGAGCTGCATGCGCAGTACCTGGCCTGCGGACTGCGCCAGCGGGACGACCTGAAGCAGATGCGCAAGTACGACCCGTCGTTCACGGGCAAGGCGCCGCGCTACTGATCGCCAGAGACTCCCCCACCGCGCTGCGGTAGGCCGATGCCAGCGCGGCCAGCGCCGCGCGCGCCCGGGCGTCGCGCACGCGCGAGTGCAGCAGCACCGGCAGGCGCGGCAGCGGCGGCAGGCCCAGGCGCGGCCCCACGTCTTCGACCCCCTGCGGGCCGCCACCCGCGGCCGACACCATGCGCGGCGCCACCGCCGCCACGCCCAGCCCGGCCCGCACGGCAGCCGCCACCGCGGCCATGCCGCCGCCCACGAACACCTCGGTCCACGAGATGCCGGCGCCTTCCAGCCGCTGGATCGCGATGGCGCGCACGCCGCAGGGCTCGGCCAGTGTGGCCAGCGGCAGCGGCGCATCGGCCGGCGGCTGCCAGCCCGGCGCGGCGAACCAGCCGAAGCCTTCCTCGGCCAAAAACTCCCCATCGGCGCGGCCAGCGTCCAGGCGCGAGATCACCGCGTCGAACTCCCGGCGGTCGAAGGCCTGCAGCAGGTCGGCCGACGAGCCGATGCGGATCTCGATCAGCAGCTGCGGGTCGAGCGCGTTCATCCGCGCAATCAGCGCCGGCAGCTCGGGGCCGGCCACGTGGTCGCTGATGCCCAGCGCCAGCCGCTGGCGCGCACCGGCAAAGGCCACCAGCGCGCGGTCGTGCACCGCCAGCAGCTCGCGTGCATGTTCCAGGAAGGCCGCGCCGCGCACGGAGAGTTCCACGTAGCGCGGCGTGCGCTCGATCAGCCGCCAGCCCAGCCGTTCTTCCAGGCGCTTCAGCTTCAGGCTGATGGCCGCCTGCGTGGTGTCCAGCGCCTCGGCCGCGCGCGTGAAGCTGCCCAGTTCGGCAATGCGCACGAAGGCCTGCACGGCATCCAGGTCGAGGGGGCGCTCGGTCATTTCAAACCCTTATCGTTGATATCCGCCAACCAGGCTGGTGCCCGGCGGCGGCGGCTTCTATCGTGGCACATCCCATCCACGAAAGCCCACCATGCCCCTGCTCCACCTCTCGATGCGCGCCGGCAAGCCCGAGGCCTACCGCCAGGCGATCTTCGACGGCCTGTACCGCGCGCTGCGCGAGACCTTCAACGTGCCGGACGACGACCAGTTCATGCTCATCACCGAGCACGAAGCCGCGAACTTCCGCTACGGCGCGCACTACCTGAATGTCGCCCGCAGCGACGATCTGGTGTTCATCCAGATCACCGCCAACAACACCCGCACGGTGGAGCAGAAGAAGGCGCTCTACCAGCGCATCGTCGCGCTGCTGGGCGACCGACCCGGCCTGCGGCCCGAAGACGTGTTCGTGAACATCGTCGAGGTGGCGAAGGAGAACTGGTCGATGGGAATGGGCATGGCGCAGTACGCGTGAGGCGGTGTCGATTGCGACGCTCTCCTCGTGCCCGTCATCCTAGGGAGTTGATCCGGCTCGATCCACGATCTTCGCCTTTCGAAAACCAGACTCGCGCCTGCCCGAACTTCACCGCAGGAGCGGCATTGACATGGCAAGTACGGACGAGGAGTATCTCTACAGCCCCGGCTACAAGTCTGCCGCCGACGTGGCCGTGTCGGTGGGCCCGGCGGCGACGCTGGACGGCTACCTGCGCCTGATCTACGACCGGATGAACCATGTCATCCAGGCCCAGGCCAATGGCTTGCTGAGTCGCGGCAACATCACCTCGCACTGGGCGGCAGCATCGGCGAAGCCGCGTACACCACCGTGTCCGAGTTCACCTGGACCCGCTAGGCTGCGCGCCATGTTCGAACGGATCAACAAGGCCGTGCTGCGCTATCTGGAAGGCAGGCGGGGCGAGCCCGGTGTCGCTGCCGTGAAGCTGTCCGAAGCGGGATTTGTCGTGGAGCTGCGCGATGGCGAGGGGGCGATGACACCCATGCACGTCCGCTGGGATGCTGTGCGCCAAGCCGCCGCGGTTCTCGTGCCGGGGATCGTGGGGGCCGACGAATGCCTGCTGGTCGACAGTGCGGCCGGCACGGTTCAACTCACGCCGCTGGTCGACGGCTTCGATGCCTTCGTCGCCATGGCAGCGCAGCGCCTCCCAGGCTGGAAGGACCCCGCCCGCTGGCGCACCGAACTGCTGGCGGTCGACGCCGGCACGGCGGTGCCGGTTTTCCGCTGACGGACCTACGCCATCACCACCAGCACCTGCGCGTCCCCGCGCCCAGTGCTGAGGTACACGTGGCCCACGCTGCTGTCGAAGTAGGCCGACTCGTGGCGCTTCAGGTCCAGCACCTGGCCGTTCTCGAAGCAGATGCGCACCTGGCCGCTCAGCACCATGGCGTATTCCTGGCCGGCGTGGCGGATGTAGTCGGGGAACTGGTCCAGCGTGCGCGCGCGGATGGTGCCGTGCACCGGCGACATGCGGCGCTGCGGGTAGTCCGTGGCCAGCATGCGGAACTGGTAGTGGCCCTCGTCGTAGCTCGGCGCGCTGGCCAGGCGCGACTGCACCGCCACCGGCGGCGGCGTGTCCGGCGCGGGCTCGGCGCGCGCGTCGAACAGCGCGGCAATGTCCACCGCCAGCGCCTGGGCCACGGCGCCGAACTTCTCGTAGCTCACCGAGATCTGGCCCAGCTCCATCTTCGACAGCGTGGACAGCGGCACGCCCGAGCGCTGTGACAGCGCCTTCAGCGTGAGCCCGCGCGCCTTGCGGATGCTGCGCAGGCGTGCGCCCATGTGCTCGCGGTCCGGCGGCGTGCTGGGGCTGGGGCGGCGCCGGGCCGCGGCGCGCTGGTCGCGCAGCGGTGCCGGGCGGCGCGCGGATGGCGTGGTCGGCATCGTGGTTTCCCGGGGTCTGCCGTAATTCTCGCATGCGAGAATTCTCGAATGCGAGAATTCGACATCGTCATCGCCGGTGCCGGCATCGCCGGCGCCTCGCTGGCCTGGCAGCTGGTGCACCCGGGTGCTTCAGGTGCTTCCGGCACGCCCGCTGCCGCGCCCCGCGTGCTGCTGCTGGAGGCCGAAAGCCAGCCCGGCTACCACAGCACCGGCCGCTCGGCCGCGATGTTCATGGAAAGCTACGGCCCGCCCGGCGTGCGGGCGCTGACGCGCGCCAGCCGTGCGTTCTACGAATCGCCGCCGCCCGGCTTTGCCGACGTGCCGCTGGTCACGCCGCGCGGCGCGCTGTACGTGGCCACGCAGGCGCAGCAGGCGCTGCTGCAGCAGCTGCAAGACGAGCTCGCGCCCCACTGCCCGCGCCTGCAGCGGCTGGATGCCGCGCAGGCGCTGGCGCGCGTGCCCTGCCTGCGCGCGGAAGACCTGCTCGGTGCGCTGCTCGACCCCGATGCACAGGACATCGACGTGCATGCGCTGCACCAGGGCTTCCTGCGCGGCCTGCGCGCGCGCGGCGGGCAGCTGCAGGCCGGCGCCGCCGTCGCTGCCGCGCGGCGCGAGGACGGCCGCTGGACCGTGCAGCTGAGCGGCCCGAACACCGATGGCGAGCCGCTGCGCACCGGCACGCTGGTGAATGCCGCCGGCGCCTGGGCCGACGAGCTGGCCGGGCGCTGCGGCATCGCCCCGATCGGGCTGGAACCGCGCCGCCGCAGCGCGTTCACCTTCCAGCCGCCGGCGGGCGTGGACATCGCGGGCTGGCCGGCGGTGGTCGGTGTCGACGAGGGCTGGTACTTCAAGCCCGACGCCGGCCGGCTGCTGGGCTCGCCGGCCAATGCCGACCCCACCGTGCCGCACGACGTGCGGCCCGAGGAGCTGGACATCGCCATCGGCATCGACCGGCTGCAGACCGCCACCACGCTGGCGATCCGCCGGCCCGAGAGCACCTGGGCCGGCTTGCGCTCGTTCGTGGCCGACGGCGAGCTGGTGATCGGTGCCGAACCCGCCGAGCCCGGCTTCTTCTGGCTCGCCGCGCAGGGCGGCTACGGCATCCAGAGCGCGGCCGGCGCCTCGGCCCTGGCCGCCGCGCTGATCACCGGCGCACCGCTGCCCGCCGCGCTGCAACAGGCCGGCGTCGACCCCGCACTGTTTTCGCCCGCGCGCCTGCGCTGATTCACCGTCGCCCGAGAGGACCCTTGCCATGTCGCTGCCTTCGTTCCCGTGTCGCCGCCGCCTGGGCGCCCTGCTGCTGGCCGCGTGCGCGCTGCCGCTGGCCGCCCATGCGGCGGGTTATCCCGACAAGCCCGTGACGCTGGTGGTGCCCTACCCGCCTGGCGGCGCCACCGACACGGTGGCCCGCATCGTCAGCAAGGGGCTGACGCAGCGGCTGGGCCAGGCGGTGGTGGTGGACAACCGCGCCGGTGCCGGCACCGCCATTGGCGCGGCCTCGGTGGCCAAGGCGCCGCCGGACGGCTACACGCTGCTGATCTCCTCGAACACCACCTTCACGATCAACCCGGCGCTCAAGCCCAAGCTGCCGTACGACGCGCTGAAGGACTTCGAGTCGCTGGGCCAGATCGGCTCCTCGCCGCTGGTGCTGCTGGCCCACCCTGCTCTGCCGGCCAACAACGTGAAGGACCTGGTGGCCATGGCCAAGGCGCAGCCGGGCAAGCTGAGCTATGCCTCGTTCGGCGCCGGCACCACCTCGCACTTCGCCGGCGAGATGTTCAAGGTCGTGGCCGGCATCGACCTGCTGCACGTGCCGTACAAGGGCAGCGCGCCGGCGATGACCGACCTGATCGGCGGCCAGGTGCAGCTGAGCATCGACACCAACGTGGCCGCGCTGCCGATGCTGCAGGCCGGCAAGGTGAAGGCGATTGCCGTGACCTCGCCGCAGCGCTCGCCCTCGTTGCCACAGGTGCCGACGATTGCCGAGGCCGGCTACCCGGGCTACGAGATGGTGCCGTGGATCACCATCGTCGCGCCGCGCGGCCTGCCCGCGCCGGTGCAGCAGGCCCTGGGCAACGCACTGAAGGCCACCGTCACCGACGCGGGCATCCGTGCCGAGCTGGAGAAGGCCGGTGTCGACGTGGCCTGGCTGCCCGGCAGCTTCTACGAAGCGCGCGTGGCCAAGGAGCTGCCCTTGCTGCGCGCCTACGTCCACAAGGCCCACATCACCGTGGATTAATGGCCCACCCCCGGAGCGCCTTCGGCGCTGCCCCCTCGAAGGGGGCCACGCCGACGGACCGGCAGAGCCGGATCCGTGGCGTGCGCTTGGGAAGCCCTAACCGAGCATTGAGATGACCCCTGACCATTCGTTGACCGGACTCGCTGCCACCGAACTGCGCCGCCTGATCGGCGCGCGCCAGCTCTCGCCGGTGGAGCTGATGCAGGCCGCCATCGCGCGCATCGAGGCGCTGAACCCGGCGGTGAACGCCATCGCCGCCACCGACTTCGAGCGCGCGCTGGCCAGCGCCCGCGAGGCCGAGGCCGCGGTGATGCGCGGCGCTGCGCTGGGGCCGCTGCATGGCCTGCCGCTGGGCGTTAAGGACCTGCAGGACACCGCCGGGCTGCTGACCACCTACGGCAACGTGGGCCTGCGCGGCTACGTGCCGACGCAGGACAACGCGCTGGTGGCGCGGCTGCGCGCGGCCGGCGCCATCGTCACCGCCAAGACCAACGTGCCGGACATGGGCGCGGGCGCCAACACCCGCAACCCGGTGTGGGGCGCCACCGGCAATCCCTTCGATCCCACGCTGAACGCGGGCGGGTCCTCCGGTGGATCGGCCGCCGCGCTGGCCACCGACATGCTGCCCATCGCCACCGGGTCCGACACCGGCGGCTCGTTGCGCATTCCGGCCGCGCTGTGCGGCGTGGTGGGCCTGCGCCCTTCCCCTGGCCTCGTGGCCAACGACGCGCGGCCGCTGGGCTGGTCGGTGATCTCGGTGCTGGGGCCGATGGCACGCAATGTGAGCGACACCGCGCTGCTGCTGGGCGCCAGCGTCGGCCTCGATGCGCGCGACCCGCTGTCGTATGCCGAAGATGCCGGCGCCTATGCCGCACTGCGGCCGGCCGACCTGGCGACGCTGCGCGTGGGCTACACCGAGGACTTCGGCACCTGCCTGGTCGAGCCCGAGATCCGCCGGACCTTCCGCGCCCGCATCGAGGCGCTGCGCCCGCATGTCGCGTGCTGCGAAGCGCTGCCGCTGACGCTGGACGAGGCCGACCAGGCGTTCGACGTGCTGCGCGCCGAGGCCTTCGTCGCCGGGTTCGCCGACACCTACCGCACGGCGCCGGAAACGCTGGGCCCCAATGTACGCGCCAATGTCGAGATGGCCGCCACCATCACGCTGGCCGACCGGGCCTGGGCGCACCTGGCGCAGACGCGCCTGGCGCGCCGCTTCGCGCAGGCCTTCGAGCAGTTCGACCTGGTGCTCGCGCCAGTGACGCCGACCAGCCCGTTCCCGTGGACGCAGTTGTATGCCGAGCGCGTGGACGGCCAGGCCACGCGCAACTACTACCACTGGCTGGCGCTGACCTACGTGGTGACGCTGGCGACCAACCCCGCGCTCTCGCTGCCCTGCGGGCGCGACGAGCACGGCATGCCTTTCGGGCTGCAGATGATCGGCCGGCTGCGCGGCGATGCGGCGCTGCTCTCGGCCGCGCTGGCGGTGGAACAGCTGTTCGCCGGCGATCCCACGCTGGCGCGGCCGCGGCCGGACCTGGGTGCGCTGCAGGCACCGCGGCCCGAGCTGCGATCCATCGTCACGCACCCGCCGTTGACGGGTGGCGCCGCGGCCGAAGCCGGCCTGCGGCCGGGCGCGCCGGTGTAGACCGGCCGCTCAGGCAATCTTCACCAGGCACTTGCTGGCGAAGATGCGGTTGAGCTGCGCCACGCCCAGGAAGGCCGGGTTGCCGGTGCACACCGGCGCGGCGCACATCAGGTTCGCGTCCTCGTTCACGTGCACCGGCGCGAAGCTCGAGCCCAGCAGCACGTGGCACACCTCGTGCGCCATCGTGGTCTTGTCGACGGCGGTCGAGGCGATCATCACCGCCGGCTGGCTGGGCGGGTGCCCGGCGCAGCCCTGCAGGGTCTTGCCGTTCTTCTCGCGCAGCACGGTGGCGAAGTAGACGGTGACATCGTTCGGGCCGACGAACTGCTTGCTGCCCGAGGTTTCCAGCAGGCGCTGCTCGTCGGACACCTGGTCCCATTGGCAATCGCCATCGACCACCGTCAGCGCCAGCTGCTCGTTGGCCTTCAGGCCCACGCTCTGGCCGCTCAGGTTGACCACCTGGATGCCGTACTGCGCGAACACGTCCTGCATCACCTTCAGCTGCGTGAACTCGGGCACCGCCGGCATCGCGATCGAGCGCATGTGCACGTTGAGCTTGTGGCTCATCACGATGGGAGGTAGCGGCCGCGGCGGCGGGCCGAGCGTGGGCAGCAGCTCGTCGAGCTTGGTCATCGTGCCGTGGCCGACGATGCCGTCGCGGACCAGCCCGGTGCGGGCCTGGAACTGCCAGACACGGCTTTCGGTCTCGCCGCCGAAGATGCCGTCCGGCGGCCCCTTCTTCGTGGAGAGATTCATGTCCATGCCCAGGTCGATGAAGGCCTGCTGCAGGATCGCGACGTGGGGGCCGACCGTGTTGCGCATGATCGACGGGGAATTGACAGCTGCCTGCTGCAGTTGCCGATTCGATGCGAAGCGTGGCGACTTCAATGCCATGGTGACTGCTCCTGCGCGACCCCGGTGCGGGGCCGATGTCGCCAATGTGGGCGCCGCGCCCCTCGGCAGCAAGTGACCTTCGACGCGCCCGTCCCCCCGGCTGTGGAGCCGCAGCGCGACGCGGCCGGCTCACGACGCGAGGTCGCGGCGCACCTGCTGCAGCACCGTGGCCCAGTCGCCCGGCCGCGGCTGGCGGTACAGCCGCGCGCTGGCGTACCAGGGGCTGTCGTCGCGGTCCATCAGCCAGCGCCAGTCGGCCGCATGCGGCAGCAGCACCCACACCGGCTTGCCCAGCGCGCCGGCCAGGTGCGCGATGCTGGTGTCCACGCTCACCACCAGGTCCACCGCGGCCACCAGCGCCGCGGCATCGGCCAGGTCCTGCTGCTCGGCGCCGAAGTGGCGCAGCGCGGGCCCGCCCGGCACCGACGACCACTGCGCCAGCGAAGCGGCATCGGCCGCCCGCAGGTCCTTCTGCAGGCTGATGACCTCCCAGCCCGCCCCCAGCAGCGTCACGGCCTGGGCCAGCGGCAGGCTGCGGTGCAGCAGCTTCGGGTTGTCGCCGCCGGCCCACATCAGGCCCAGGCGCGGCCGCTGGCGCGGGCCCAGGCGCTGCTGCCATGACGCCACCAGCGCCGGCGCGGCCTGCAGGTAGCCGGCCGGCGAAGGCACCGTCTGCGGCGTGGTGCCCAGCGCCAGCGGCAGGCTCATCAGCGGGCAGTGGCAGTCCAGCGGCGGCAGCGCGTCGCCACGCGCCACGCACTGCGCCACGCCGGGCGCGCCGGCCAGCAGGCGCTGCAGCGGCGCCGGCACTTCCAGCACCACGCGCGCGCCCTGCGCGGCCAGCGGCGCGGCGAAACGGCTGAACTGGATGGCGTCGCCCAGGCCCTGCTCGGCATGCAGCAGGATCGTGCGGCCGGCCAGCGGCTCGGTGCCGGTCCAGCGCGGCACGCCGAAGTCGCGCGCCGCGGCGCGGAAGTCCGCCGTCTGCAGCCGCCACTCGTACTGCGGCCAGCCGGCGGCCCAGTCGCCCTGCATCAGGTGGCAGTAGCCGAGGTTCACGTGCGCCTCGGCATGCGCGGGCCTGGCGGCGATCACCCGCTCGAAGCAGGCGATGGCCTCGGCCGGGCGGTTCATGCGATGCAGCGTGGTGCCGCGGTCGAGCCAGGCGTCCAGGTGCCCGGGCGCCAGCCGCAACGCCTGGTCATAACGTTCAATCGCCTCGTCCGGGCGTTCGGCCAGGCGCAGGGCATTGGCGGCGTTGTAGTGGGCCTCGGCCAGGCCGGGGTCGCGCGCCAGCGCCCGGTCATAGCAGGCGATGGAAGCGGCCAGCTCGCCGCGGTCCTGCAGCACGTTGCCCAGCACATGGTGCGTCTCGGCCAGCTCGGGCGCCAGCGCCACGGCCTGGTGCGCGTCGGCCTGCGCCTCGTCGGGCCGGTGCAGGCGGCGCCAAGCCTCCGCGCGGTGGCATAGCGCCAGCGCGTCGCTCGGGCGCAGCGCCAGCGCGCGGCCATAGCTGCGCATGGCCTCCTCGGCGCGGCCCAGGCCGAGCAGCGCGTCGCCGAGGTGGCGGTGCGGCTCGGGCTGCGAGGGGTCGCGCGCCACCAGGCGTTCGAAGGCCAGCACTGCCGCCGCATGGCGGCCCGCCGCCAGCAGCGCCACGCCGCGGCTGAGCTGCGCGGCGGCCATGCCGGGCGCCAGCTGCAGCGCCGCCTCCTGGCTGGCCACGGCCTCGGCCGGCCGGCCCAGCGCCAGCAGCGCGTTGCCGCGGTTGCACAGGGCCTCGGCATAGCCGGGCCGGGCCTGCAGCGCCAGGTCGTAGGCGGCCACCGCTTCGGCGTGGCGGCCCAGCGCCTTCAGCGCATTGCCGCGGCGGAACTGCGACTCCGCCGACAGCGGCGCCAGCGCGCCCGCGGCCTCCAGCTGCGCCAGCGCCTCGGCCGGGCGGCCCAGGCGCAGCAGCAGCGCGGCATGCTCGGCCAGCAGCACCGGCTCGTTCGGCCGCTGGCCCATGGCCTGCACCAGCACCTGCTCGGCCTGCGCCGGCTGGCCGGCCTGCGCCAGCGCGTGGCCCAGCAGGTACTGCGCCTCGAACAGCGCCGGCCGCAGCTGCAGCACGCGGCGGCACAGCGCTTCGGCGCTGCGGGCGTCGCCCCGGCCGAGCGCGGCCGCGGCCTGCTGCAGGGCCTGGCCCAGGCTGATCGGTTGCGGCGGTGGCGGCGGCAGTTGCGTCATGCGAGCCGCGACTGTACGGGCAGGCCGGCCCGGCCGCGCGCCGCGGGCCTTGTTGAGCCAACGCCGCGCCGGCGCGCGCAGGATGCGGCACCATGGCGCCATGAAGATCGGACTGCTTACCGGCGGCGGCGACGCGCCGGGCCTGAACGCGGTGCTGCGCGCGCTGACCAAGTCGCTGATCCACCAGTGTGGCGCCGAGGTGCTGGGCATCGAGGACGGCTACCTGGGCCTGATCGAGGGCCGCGCCCGGCCACTGGACTGGCGCGCGGTGAGCGGCATCGTTGCGCTGGGCGGCACGCTGCTGGGCACCACCAACCGCGTCAGCCCGCTGGCGCACGAGGGCCACGACCGGCGCGACGAGGTGCTGGCCCAGGCCCGCGCCTGGGGCCTGGACGGCGTGGTGGCAGTGGGCGGCGACGGCACGATGGCCATCGCCGACGCGCTACACCGCCATGGCTTGCCGTCCATCGGCGTGCCCAAGACCATCGACAACGACATCCCGCATGTCGAGCGCAGCTTCGGCTTCGACACCGCGGTGGCCACCATCACCGAGGCGCTGGACCATGTGCAGACCACCGCGCAGAGCCACGGCCGCGTGATGCTGGTGGAGACCATGGGCCGCAATGCCGGCTGGCTGGCGCTGGAAGCCGGCATCGCCGGCGGCGCCGACGCGATCCTGCTGCCCGAGATCGACTACGACATCGAGGCCATCGCCGCGCTGTGCCGTGCGCGCGCGGCACGCCAGCGCTTCACGGTGATCTGCGTGGCCGAAGGCGCCAAGCCGCGCGGCGGGCAGCGGACGCTGCAGGCGCGGGTGGAAGGTGCGCCCGAACCCGAGCGCCTGGGCGGCGTGTCGCAGGTGCTGTGCCAGCAGCTGCAGGCCGTGCTGACCAGTGAAGTACGCGCCACCGTGCTCGGCCATGTGCAGCGCGGCGGCACGCCCACCGCGGCCGACCGCGTGCTGGCCACCCACTATGGCAACGCCGCCGCCGCGCTGGTGCGCGAGGGCGGCTGGGGCCGCATGGTCGCGCACGAGCAGGGCCGCATCGGCAGCGTGGCGCTGGCGGCGGTGGCCGGCGGCAACCGCCGCGTGGCGATGGACGATGCGCTGCTGCAGTGCGCGCGCGACATCGGCGTGTGCCTGGGTGACGGGCCGGGCTACCAGCCGGCCTGAGCGCCGCGCGCGGCGCTCAGTGCGAGGTGCCTTCCGAACGGCTGATCTTGTTCCAGACGTTGTACTTGCCGACCGGCTTGCTCATCGGCAGGCGCTTCACTTCCTTGAAAGTGGCGGCGTCGTAGACGATCAGCGCGCCGTCCATCTCCCACACGCTGGCCAGCGCGTAGCGGCCGTCCTTCGTGAACTCGATGTGCGCCAGGGTCTTGCCGGGCTCACGCACCTGGGCCACCGGTTCGAGCGTGGCCTTGTCGATGATGGTCAGCGTGTCCTTCGCGGTCGGGCTCATCATCGAATCGGTCCACGCATAGCGGCTGGCCTCGTGGCTGCGCAGGAAGAAGCCCGGCCCCGGCACCGGGATGCTGCGCAGCGGCTTCCAGGTCTTCATGTCGATCACGTCCAGCGTGCCGCCCTGCAGGTTGGGGCTGGCCAGCACCGTGGTGCCCTGCGACGCGAAGGTGATGCCCGAGCCCAGGTGCGGCATGCCGGCCAGCGGCAGGTCGGCGATCTTGCGGCGGATGTCCAGGTTCACCACCTGCGCGCTGGCCTGGCCGTCGTTGCGCGGCCGCGTGGCGCCCAGCACCTGGCGGTAGCCCTGGTCGAAGAAGAAGTCGTCCAGCGGCTCTTCCAGCACCGTGCGGCGCACGCCCAGGTAGCCGGGCTTGCTGATCGCCTCGCTCATCCGGTAGTCGTGCACCAGGCCGTCGCGGATGGGCTCGGCCTGCGGGTCGTAGGAGATCTCCCACAGCTCGGGGATGTCCTTCATCGCGACGACGAAGCTCTTGCGCGGCGCCGCGTCGTACACCGCCGAGACGCGCGAGCTGCGGCTGCCGTCCAGCGTCTGCGCCGGGTAGCTGCGCTGCAGCTGCAGGCTGCTGTCGAACAGCACCACGGTGCGCGGCAGGTAGTTGGCGGCCATCACCCAGCGACCGTCGGCCGACACCGCGACGTTGCGCATGTTCAGGCCAGCGCGCACCTCGGCCACCACCTTCAGGTTCCACAGGTCGTACTGGGTGATCCAGCCGTCGCGCGAGCCGAAGTACACGTAGCGCCCGTCGGGCGAGAACTTCGGACCGCCGTGCAGCGCATAGCGGCTGGCGAAGCGGTGGATGCGCTCGAAGCGGTCGCCGTCGACCAGCGAGACATGGTGGTCACCGCCCTCCACCACCACGAACAGGTTCATCGGGTCGGCGCGCCACACCGGCCTGGCCGGCCAGTCGCGCCAGCCGGGGGTTTCGGTGCGCGAGGCGCGGATCTCGTCCTCGCCCCAGCGCGGGGCCGGACTCACCGGGGTGTAGATCCACTGCGCCAGCGCGCTGATCTCGTCGGCCGACAGGGTCTGGCCGAAGCCCGGCATCTGCGTGGCCGGGCGGCCGTAGGTGATCGTCTTCACGGCCTCGGGCCGGCGCAGCCGCTCCAGGCTTTCGGGCAGCAGCGCGGGACCCATCGCACCGGTGCGCTGCACGCCATGGCAGCTGGCGCACTGTTGCTGGAACAGCGCCGGCGCGTCGGCCGGTTCGGCGGCGAAGGCCGGCTGCAGCAGTGTCGCCAGCAGCAGCCCCAACGCGTGACGCAGCGCCATCACAGGTCCTCCGCGGCGATGATCGGCACGCGGCGGCGGCCGGCGGTCCGGCCGGTGAACGGCGTCACCACCACCCGGGTGGCCGGCTGCGTGGCACACAGGCCGATCTCGTCGTCGTCGAGATAGCAGCCAGGATCCTCGGCCCAGGGATTGCCGGTGATCTGCTCGGCCCGCACGCGGGTGTTGCCGCCGCAGATGTCGAAATGCCGGCAGGCCGCGCAGCGCCCGCCCACCGGCCGCGGCCGCTGCTTCAGGCCCTTCATCAGCGGGTCGGACACATCGCGCCAGATCGCCGAGAACGGCCGCTGCCGCACGTTGCCCAGCGCGTGGTGCCACCACATCGTGTCGGGGTGCACTTCGCCCAGGTTGTCGATGTTGGCCACGCCCACGCCGGAGGCATTGCCGCCCCAGGCCACCAGGCGCGCGCGCAGTGCGGCGCCGAAGCGGCGGTGCAAGTCCGGCTCATGTTGGGCCAACCATTGCAGCAGGTAGGGTCCGTCGGCATCGTTGTTGCCGGTGACGTATTCCTCGGCCCGCCCTTCGCGCGCCGCGGCCAGCGCACGGGCAAACAGCAGGTCCAGCGCCGCGCGGGTGGCGGCGAAGCGCGCGTCCTGCGCGCGGTGGATGTTGCCGCGCCCGGCGTAGTTCAGGTGCGAGAAGTAGAACTTGTCCACGCCTTCGTCGCGCATCAGCTGCAGCAGCGGCGGCAGGTCCTGCGCGTTCATCGCCGTCATCGTGTAGCGCAGGCCCAGCTTCACGCCGCGGGCATGCAGCCGTCGCATCGCGGCCAGGCTGAGCTCGAACGCGCCGTCCAGCCGGCGGAAGCGGTCGTGCGTGGCGCCCATGCCGTCCAGGCTGATGCCGACGTAGTCGAAGCCGGCCTGCGCCACGCGGTCGGCCATGGGCTCGTCGATCAGCGTGCCGTTGGTCGACAGGCCGACGTAGAAGCCCTGCTGCCGTGCCCGCGCGGCGATCTCGAACAGGTCGGGCCGCATCAGCGGTTCGCCGCCGGAGAGGATCAGCACCGGCACGCCGAAGCCGCGCAGGTCGTCCATCACCGTGAACACTTCGGCGGTGCTCAGCTCGCCTTCGTACTCGTGGTCGGCCGACAGCGCGTAGCAGTGCTTGCAGGTGAGGTTGCAGCGCCGGATCAGGTTCCAGATCACCACCGGTCCAGGCGGCGCCGCGGCGGCAGCACCGCGCCGCGATGGCTGCGGGTAGGTCCCCTCGCGCTCGGCCTGCGCCAGCTCGCGCAGGTACTGGCTGATGCGAAACATCGTTCAGGTCTCCTTCAGGCGCAGCCCGGTCTTCTTCAGGATCGCGCTGGAGTACAGGATCTCGTGGCCGTGGCAGGCGGGGCCGAGCAGGCGTTCGATGTGGCGCGCCTGCGAAGCCACCTCGGCCCGCGAGCGGCCATGCAGCATGGCGAACAGGTTGTAGCGCCAGCCGGGCAATCGGCGCGGGCGGCGGTAGCAGTGGCTGACGCCGGGCAGCGCGCCCACGGCCGCGCCGAGGCGGTCGAGGCAGCGCGCCCACGGCCGCGCCGAGGCGGTCGACCTGCGCGTCGTCGACGTCCCACACCGACATGCCGTTGGCCACGAAGCCCAGCCGGTAGTGGTTGGGCACCGCACCGATACGCCGCACCAGGCCCTGCGCCAGCATCTGGCCCAGGCGTTCGCGCACGCGCTCGCCGGTTTCGCCGAGCATCGCGCCCACCGCCTCGTAGGGCCGCGCCACCAGCGGCAGGCCGCCCTGCGTGGCGGCGATCAGCGCGCGGTCGAACTCGTCCAGCGGTTGCGGCACCGCGGGCGCCGGCGCCGGCCGGGGCGGCGCCGGCAAGGGCCGGCCGGACAGCGGCAACCGCAGCTCGACGAAGTATTCGCGCTCCTTCGGCAGCGCCAGCACGGGCAGGCCGGTCTCGGCCTCGATGGCGGCCAGCACCGCATCGGCCTCGGCCGGCTGCTCGACCGCCACGACGAACCACATGTTCCAGGCATGCTCGCGCCGGTAGTTGTGGGCCACCTCGGGATGGGCGTTGACCTGGGCGGTCACCGCGTCATAACGCGCATCCGGCACGGCCAGCGCGGCCAGCACGAACAGCCCGCCGGCCCGCTCGATCTGGAACAGTGGGCCGAAGCGGCTGAGCAGCCCCTGCGACAGCAGCAGGCGCAGGCGCTCGATCAGCGCATCCTCGCCCAGGCCCAGCTCGGCGGCCACCGCGGCGAAGGGCCGGTCCACCAGCGGCAGGCCGCCGTGCAGGCGCTCGATCAGCAGCGCGTCCGACACGGCGCCGAGCCAGGCGTCACGCGGCGACATGGCGGCCCTCGGTGTGCGGTGCCGGCGCGCCGGCCGGCAGTTCGCGGAAGCGCCAGGCGCCGGTCTGCTTGAAGCGGCGGCGCGAGAACAGCACCGCCTGCGGCACGCCGGCCAGCCCGCAGCGCGGCACGGCCTGCCGCAGCACGGCCAGCACCTCGGCGCGCTCGCGGCCATGCACCATGCAGTACAGGTTGTAGGGCCAGCCGGCCGCTCGTTCGCGGCGATAGGCCAGCGTGACGCCCGGCACCTGGGCCAGCGCGGCGCCGCAGGCATCGACCAGCGCATTGGGCACGTCGAACACCGTCATCGCATTGGCCGCGAAGCCCAGTTCGTGGTGCCGCACGATGCAGCCGAAGCGCCGCAGCGCTCCGGCGGCCAGCCAGCCGGCCAGCGCATCAATCACCGCCTGCGGCGGGCGGCCCAGCGCCTGGGCCCAGGCATCGAAGGGCCGCGCCAGCAGCGGCAGGCCGTCTTCCACCAGCGCGGCCAGCGGCCAGTCGGACGCTGCCAGGCTGAGGTCCGCGCCGCTGGCGCTGCGGCGCACCCGCGCGGGGGCCAGCGGCCGCTGCAGGTCGAAGCCCAGGTCGATGCGGTAGGCGCGCAGCATCGGCAGCCGCAGCGCGGCCAGGCCGGTGGCCTGTTCCAGGCTGCGCAGCACGCGCTCCAGCGCCGCGCCGTCGCGGCCGGTGACCACGAACCAGAGGTTGAAGCGGTGCTCGCGCTCGTAGTTGTGGTTGACGCCCGGGTGCGCCGAGACCAGCGCCGCCACCGCTTCCAGCCGCGCCGCCGGCACCGCCATCGCGGCCAGCAGCGCGGCACCGCCGGCGCCGGCCGCGAAGATGCCGCCGATGCGGCTGAGCGCCCCACCCTGCTGCAGCGCACGACAGGCGTCCAGCACCTCGTCTTCGCTGCGACCCAGCGCGCTGCCGATGCGGGCAAAGGGCGCGCGCTCGAGCGGAAAGTCGCGCTGCCAGCGGTTGAGCAGGGCATGGCGCCAATCGTCGGGGGCGATGCGCATCGCGGCTCTCCGTCAGAAGCCCAGCCGCGCGGCCCGCGCGGTGAAGAAGATGCCGCTGGGCGAATCCATCGGCAGTTCGGCCAGCGTGGCGAAGCGCTGCGTGTCGAGCACGCTGACGCGGTTGGAATCCCGCTGGCTGATCCACACCGCTTCGCCACGCGGCGTGAATTCCATGTGCAGCACCGCATGGCCGGGCTCGAGCGTGCGCACCACCTGGCGTTCCAGCGTGTCGATCACCTGCACGCGGTGGTAGTCGGGCACCGCGAAGTTCACCCACACCTGGCGCCCGTCCGGTCGCGCGATCACGAACACCGGCTGCCCGGCCACCGGGATGCGCGCCACTTCCTGCCAGGTCTCGGTGTCGACCACCAGCACCTCGTGGCGGCCCACGGCCGGCAGGTAGGCATGGCGGCCGGCCACGGCCCAGCCGCGCAGGTGCGGCATCTTGTAGACCGGCAGCGGCTGCTCGCCACGGCCATAGCCGGCGAGGATGCGGCGCACGCGGGGCTGCGGCTGCCACAGGTCGACCAGCGCGAGCCCGTCGATACCGAACAGGCCGGCGATGTAATAGCGTCCATCGGGCGTGACCAGCGCGTCGTAGGGCTGGCGGCCCACGCCTTCGAGCTTGGTTATCTGCGGCCGGCTCGCGTCCTGCGACAGGTCGGCGATCCAGATCGCGTCGGCATCGAACAGGCTGAACGCGAAGCGCCGGCCCGGCAGGTCGACCAGGCCGACCACGCGCGAGCGCTGGCCGGGCGCGAATTCGGCCGGAATGTCGGCCACCGGGGCCAGCGTGCGCGCGTCGAACACGCGCACGCCGCCGGGCGTGTAGTTCTGCGCCGCCACCAGCGTGCCGTCGGCCGAGATCGCGCCGCCGATCGAGTTGCCGGCCTGCATCACCCGCGCCGTGATGCGCTGCGCCGGCAGGTTGACCTTCGTGAGGCCACCGTCGCGGCCGAAGACGTAGGCGTTCGCGCCATCGCGCGAGAACACCACCGAGGCATGCGACAGGTCGCCCAGCCCCGGCACCTCGGCCAGCAGCGTGCGCGTGCTGGTGTTCACCAGTGCCAGCGTGCCGCGGGCGCGCTCGATCACCACGCCCAGGTCGCCGGTGCCGGCGATCGGCTGGGCGCTTGAATCGGGCATCGGCGCGGCGGCAGGCGCTGCGGTGGCCGCAACCGAAGCCGGCGCGGCCGCGCAGCCGCCCAGCAGCGGAGCCGCGGCGGCGCCGGCCATCAGCCCGAGCCAGCCGCGGCGCGGCAGTCGGCCTTGCGTCATGGCCGCGTCCTTTGTTCGTCAGGGAAGCCGGCCGCCAGGCGCTCGGCGATCCAGCGCGCGTCGGCTTCGCTCAGCATCGCGCGCCAGCCCGGCATCGGGGTGCCGGGCCGGCCGTGGAAGATGGTGGCCGCCAGCGCGTCCACCGGCTTGTCGGCCAGCGCCTCGGGCGTCAGCGCCGGCCCCAGGCCGCCGGTCAGGCGCATGCCGTGGCAGGACCCGCAGTCCTGCCGCACCATGCGCACCAGCTGCCCTTCGCGCTGCGGCGTCAGCGTCTGCGCGCCGATCGGCGTGACCAGGCCCAGCAGCAGCGCGGCAAGGATGGCCCGGCGGTCCATGGCCTTCAGCTCTTCAGGATCAGCTCGACCGCGGCCTTCAGGTCCGCGTCGTTGATCTTGTCGGGCGGGTTCGGCGCCATCGGCACCGGGCCGAAGCTGCCGGCGCCGCCCTTGCGGACCTTCTCGGTCAGCTTGGCCAGCACGTCCTGGCCCTTGTACTTGGCGGCGATGTCCTTGAAGGCCGGCCCGACCAGCTTCTTGTCCTTGGTGTGGCAGGCCATGCAGCCGGCCTTGGTCATCGCCTCTTCCGGGTTGGCCCAGGCGCCGGCCGAGGCCAGTGCCAGGGCCGCGGCGATCGTGAATGCGAGTTTCATGCGGCGGCCCTCCGGTCAGTAGATGTCGTGCTGGGTGTTGAACACGTTGAAGTGCCCGGTGGGCGTGATCAGGCGCGGGTCCTTGATCACGGCCTTGAGCTTCAGCGTCTTGTCGTCGACGACGACCAGCGCGCTCTCCTTGTTCTTGGCCGACCAGACCGCGAACCACACCTCGTCGCCGGCCTTGTTGAACTCAGGCTGCACCACGCGCTTGGCGCCGTCGTCCTTCAGGCCCGCCCAGTCTGCGATGGGCAGCACGGTGTAGCCCTTGTCCAGGTTCTTGATGTCGTACACCGCCACCGACTGCGAGATCTTCGGATCGGGGTTCAGCGGCGTGTCCGAGTACAGGTGCTGGCTCTTCGGGTGGCTCTTGATGAACAGTGCCCCGCCACCCTGGCCCTTCAGCTCGGCGACCTTCTTGAACGCGTAGTCCTTGTGCTTGACCGGGTCGGTGCCGATCAGCGAGATGCTCTCGTCGCCCAGGTGGCCGGTGCTCCACACGGGGCCGAACTTCGGGTGCACGAAGTTGGCGCCGCGGCCCGGGTGCGGGATCTTGCCCACGTCGATCAACGCCGCGAGCTTGCCTTCCTTCAGGTCGACCGCGGCGATCTTGTTGCTCTGGTTCGCGGCCACCATGAAGTAGCGGCCGGTGGAGTCCATGCCGCCGTCATGCAGGAAGCGGGCGGTGCCGATCTCGGTGACCTTCAGCGCGTCGATGTTCGAGTAGTCCACCAGCAGGGTCTTGCCGGTCTCCTTCACGTTGACGACGAACTCGGGCTTGTAGTGCGACGAGACGATCGAGGCCACGCGCGGCTCGGGGTGGTATTCCTGCTTGTCGACCGTCATGCCGCGGGTGGCCATGATCTTCAGCGGCTCCAGCGTGTCGCCCTTCATGATGGTGTACTGCGGCGGCCAGTAGCTGCCGGCAATGGCGAACTTGTCCGAATAGTCGCCCAGCGGGCCCTTGTACTTGCTGGTGTCCACCGAGCGTGCTTCCAGGCCGACGCGGATCTCGGCCACGTTGTCGGGCTTCTCCATCCACAGGTCGATCATGTTGATCTTGGCGTCGCGACCTATCACGAAAAGGTAGCGGCCGGAAGCCGACAGGCGCGAGATGTGCACCGCGTAGCCGGTCTTGACGATGTTGATGATCTGCTTGGTGTCGCCGTCGATCAGCGCCACTTCGCCGGTGTCACGCAGCGTGGTCGAGAAGATGTTGTCGATGTTGTACTTGTTCATCTTCTTCGTCGGCCGCTGGGCCGGCGGGACGATGACCTTCCAGCTCGCCTTCATCTGCTCGAGCCCCCACTCGGGCGGCTGCGGAGGATCCTGCTGCACGTAGCGGGCCATGATGTCGACGGTCTTCTCGTCCATCTCGCCCGAGGTCAGCCAGTTCGGCATGCCGGCGGCCGAGCCGTAGGCGATGAAGACCTTCAGGTAGTCGGTGCCCTTGCCGATGGTGATGTCCGGCGTCAGCGGCTTGCCGGTGGCGCCCTTGCGCAGCACGCCGTGGCAGCCGGCGCAGCGCTCGAAGTAGGTCTTGCGCGCCAGGTCGAACTCGGCCTGCGTCATCGGCGGGGCCTTGGGGTTCGAGCTCTGGTACATCGGCTCGTTGGCCAGCGGCGAGGTGCCGGCCTGGTAGTTCAGCTCGGGCTGCGTGATGGCCTTCTTGTCCTGGGCGAAGGCGCTGAGGGCCAGGCTGGCCAGCATCAGCGCGGCCAGGCGGGACAGGCGGGGGTTGCTCATCGATCACTCCTCTGGGTGTGCGGCGGCATGGTCCGCCGGCCGTTGCCGCGCGTCCTTGAACTGGTTCAAGGACGCTCACGCGTCGCGTTCGAACAATGAGCCAACGCAAAACGAACGAGCACCCGATGAGCGTCGTCGACGAACCCCTGCGCTTCGATGTCCAGGCCCTGCAGGCCGCGGCGCGGCCGGCCAAGGTCACGCTGGTCGGAGCCGGCCCGGGCGACCCCGAACTGCTGACCGTGAAGGCCGCGAAGGCGCTGCAGGCCGCCAGCCTGGTGCTGTACGACCACCTGGTGTGCAAGGAGGTGCTGGACCTGGTGCCCCGGCGGGCCGACCGCATCTACGTCGGCAAGGAATCAGGCCACCACACGCTGAGCCAGGACGCCATCATCGAGCTGATGCTGCGCCTGGCGCGCAGCGGCCGGCCGGTGCTGCGGCTCAAGGGCGGCGACCCCTTCATCTTCGGCCGCGGCGGCGAGGAAATCGAGGCGCTGGCCGCCGCCGGCGTGCCCTTCGAGGTGGTGCCCGGCATCAGCGCCGCGCAAGGCGCCGCCGCGATGGCCGGCATGCCGCTGACGCACCGCGACCATGCCTGCGCGCTGGTGCTGGCCACCGGCCACCTGCGCGCCTCGCAGGACGGCGAAGGCGCGGCCCAGGCGGCCGACCTCGACTGGGACCTGCTGGCGCGCCCGCGCCAGACGGTGGTCATCTACATGGGCGTGGCCGCACTGCCGGTGATCTGCGAGCAGCTGATCGCCCATGGCCTGCCGGCCGACACGCCCGCCGCGACGGTGGAGCGCGCCACGCGCCCCGACCAGCGCGTGGTCAGCGGCACGCTGGCGACCCTGCCAACGCTGGCGCTGGTGCACCAGGTCAAGCCGCCGGCGGTGATCGTGGTCGGCGGCGTGGTGGGGCTGCACGAGAAGCTGGTGGCGCAGCAGGCCGGCCTGGCGGCCGGAATCCGGCGCGACTGACACGCACTCCCGATTTCAGCGCGCCAGCGTGGCGTACACCCGCGCCAGCTTCTCCGGCAGCTGCTGCGGCCGCTGCACGCGCACGTAGCCGCGCGGGCCGAACAGGTGCGGCAGGTAGTCCTGCGCGCGGTCGTCGATGGTCACGCAGAAGGGCT
>NZ_JBGAGA010000026.1:0-73300 GCF_044226965.1 Aquabacterium sp.
AGATCCACCTGTTCGCCTACGACAACGGCCGCGAGCGCTACGACGAGGGCCGCGTGCTCGAAGCCGGCAGCACGCCGGTGGCCTTCGATGCCGATGGCCTGCGCGTGGGGCTGAGCGTCTGCTACGACCTGCGCTTTCCCGAGCTGTACCGCGCGCTGATGCAGCCCGCGCCCTGCGACCTGATCGTGGTGCCCTCGGCCTTCACCTACACCACCGGCCGCGCGCATTGGGAGTTATTGCTGCGCGCCCGGGCGGTGGAAAACCAGTGCTACGTGCTGGCGCCGGCACAGGGCGGCACGCACGAGAACGGCCGTCGCACCTGGGGCCACAGCCTGGTGGCCGACCCCTGGGGCGAGCTGCTGGCCTGCCGCGACGAAGGCGAGGGCGTGGTGATCGCCGAGCTGGACCTGGCCCGCATCGCCGAGGTGCGGCAGCAGCTGCCGGCGCTGGGGCATCGCAGGCTCTAGCGCGCAAAAAGGGCGTCCACGGATCAGCCCAGCTCATGCCGCCGCGGCAGGTCCGCGCCGCGGCGCGAGCAGGTGATCGCCGCGGCCTGCACCGCGAACTGCAACGCGGCTTCCAGCGCGCTGCGGTCCAGCGTGCGAATGGCCTCGGGCGTGAGCCGGTCGTGCTCGGCCAGCCAGGTCAGCAGCGCGGCCTGCACGGTGTCCCCGGCGCCGACGGTGTCCACCACCGCCACCGGTGTCGGCCTGGCCGCCACCTGGTCGCGCGCGGTGAAGCCGATAGCGCCTTCGCCGCCGCGTGTCACCACCACCAGGGGCGTGCCGGTGGCCAGCGCGTCGGCGGCGAAGGCCTCGATGCTGCGGCCCGGGTAGAGCAGGCCGAGGTCTTCGTCGCTGACTTTCAAAAGGTGCGTCCGCGGCAGCATCCACTGCAGCGTGGCGCGCCACACCTCGAGGTCGGGCTCGACGTTGGTGCGGATGTTCGGGTCGTAGCTGATCACGCTGCGCCGGTGCTCGCGCTCGACCAGCTGGCGCTGCGTGCTGCCCACCGGCTGCACCACCATCGCATACGAGCCGAAGTGGAAGGCGCGGGCGCTGGCGGGCACCGCGTCCAGGTGCTCGGGGCGCAGCAACCGGTCGGCCGCGCCATGGCCGTAGAAGGCGTAGGAGGGCACGCCGGCGGCGTCGACGCCGACCAGGCTCAGCGTGGTCGGCGCGTCGAGGCGGGCGACGCAGGCGGTGCCGATGCGTTCATCGGCCAGCGCGCGCATCAGCCGTTCGCCGGCAAAGCCCCACCCGATGCCGCCCAGAAAGGCCACCGGCTGCGCCAGCCGGGCCAGCCCGAGGGCGACGTTGAACGGCGAGCCGCCGATGCGGCCGTCGAAGACGATGCCGGTGGGCGTGTCGCCGGTGGCGAACACGTCGAACAGCGCTTCTCCGCAGACGATGAACATGGCGCGGTGACTCCTTGAGGGTTTACCATTAATCAATCAACTTGATTTATTAAAGCACAGCGACCAGAATTGCGCCATCCGTTGAATCCCCGACGCACCTTCACCCGCCACCGGACGCACCGGTCCACCAGGAGACACCCACCATGCGCATGCCCTTCGTTGCCACCCTGCTGACCCTGGCCGCTGCCGCGGCGAGCCACGCTGCCGACGCCCCGGTGATCGGCCTGATCACCAAGACCGAGACCAACCCCTTCTTCGTGAAGATGAAGGAAGGCGCGGCCGAGGCGGCCAAGACCGCCGGTGCCAAGCTGCTCTCCGGTGCCGGCAAGGCCGACGGCGACAACGCCGGCCAGGTGACCGCGATGGAGAACATGATCGCCGCCGGCGCCAAGACCATCCTGATCACACCCAGCGACTCCAAGGCCATCGTGCCGGCGATCAAGAAGGCCCAGGGCAAGGGCGTGATGGTGATCGCGCTGGACAGCCCGACCGACCCGGCCGAGGCGACCGACGCGCTGTTCGCCACCGACAACTACAAGGCCGGCGTGCTGATCGGCCAGTACGCCAAGGCCGCGCTGGCGGGCAAACCGGCCAAGATCGTCACGCTCGACCTGTTCCCGGGCCACCCGGTGGGCGCGCAGCGCCACAACGGTTTCCTGAAGGGCTTCGGCCTCGCGGCGCCGGACGCCAAGAGCAACGAACTGGGCAAGGCCGCCGAGGTGGTGTGCATGGCCGACAGCTTCGGCGACCAGGCCAAGGGCCAGACCGCGATGGAGAACTGCCTGCAGAAGGCGCCCGAGGTGACCGTGGTCTACACGATCAACGAGCCCGCTGCGGCCGGTGCCTACAACGCGCTGAAGAAGGCCGGCAAGGAGAAGGGCGTGATCATCGTCTCGGTCGACGGCGGCTGCCAGGGCATCAAGGACGTGGGCGCCGGCGTCATCGCCGCCACCTCGCAGCAGTACCCGCTGAAGATGGCGGCCATGGGCGTCGACGCCGGCGTCGCGTACGCCAAGAGCGGCAAGAAGGTCTCGGGCTACACCGACACCGGCGTCACGCTGATCGCCGGCAAGCCAGTGGCCGGTGTCGACAGCAAGGACGTGGCCACGGGCGCCTCGCTGTGCTGGGGCAAGAAGTGAGCGGCCATGGCCACGCATAGTCTGCCCAAACCCACAGGAGCGGTCATGAGCACTCTCCAGGACAAGCTGCCGCCCGGGCTGAACATCGGCACGCTCGGCCCCTTGATCGCGCTGCTGGCCGCCTGCGCCTTCTTCGCGACGCAGAACGACCGCTTCCTGACCGGCGGCAATCTGTCGCTGATCCTGCAGCAGGTGATGGTGGTGGGTGTCATCGCGATCGGCCAGACGCTGATCATCCTGACCGCCGGCATCGACCTGAGCTGCGGCATGGTGATGGCGCTGGGCGGCATCGTGATGAGCAAGTTCGCCACCGAGCTCGGCCTGCCGCCGGTGCTCGCCATCCTGTGCGGCATCGGCGTCACCACGCTGTTCGGGCTGGTCAACGGCCTGCTGGTCACGCGCATCAAGCTGCCGCCCTTCATCGTCACGCTGGGCACGCTGAACATCGCGTTCGCGATCACGCAGCTGTACTCGAACTCGCAGACGGTGACCGACCTGCCGCCGCTGCTGACCGCGCTGGGCAACACCTTCGTCCTCGGCGGCACCGAGGTGGCCTGGGGCACTGTGCTGATGCTGGCGCTGTTCGGGCTGGCGTGGTTCGTGCTGCGCGAAACCGCGGCCGGCCGGCATGTCTATGCCGTGGGCAATAACGCCGAAGCGACGCGGCTGGTCGGCATCCCGACGCAGAAGGTGCTGCTGGCGGTGTACGTCATCGCCGGCGCGTTCTACGGCCTGGCCGCGCTGCTGAGCGTGGCACGCACCGGCGTGGGCGACCCGAATGCCGGACAGACCGAGAACCTCGACGCCATCACGGCCGTGGTGCTGGGCGGCACCAGCCTGTTCGGCGGCCGCGGCGTGGTGCTGGGTTCGCTGGTGGGTGCGCTGATCGTCGGCGTGTTCCGCAACGGCCTCACGCTGATGGGCGTGTCGTCCATCTACCAGGTGCTGGTCACCGGCGTGCTGGTGATCCTGGCGGTGGCCACCGACCAGATGTCGCGCAAGTCGGCGCGCTGAATGGCGCAGTGGCCGGCCCCTTGAAGGAAACACCATGAGCACTCCCCAGATCGTGATGCAGGCCAAGGGCCTGGTGAAGCGCTACGGCCAGGTCACCGCGCTGGACGGCGCCGACTTCGAGCTGCGCGCCGGCGAGATCCTCGCGGTCATCGGCGACAACGGCGCCGGCAAGTCCTCGCTGATCAAGGCCCTGTCCGGCGCGATGGTGCCGGATGAAGGCGAGATCCGGCTCGACGGCCAGGCCATCCGCTTCCGCAGCCCGATCGAGGCGCGCCGCGCCGGCATCGAGACGGTGTACCAGGACCTCGCGGTCGCGCCGGCGATGACGATCGCCGAGAACCTGTTCCTCGGCCGCGAGCTGCGCCGCCCGGGCCTGGCCGGCAGCCTGCTGCGCATGCTGGACAAGAAGCGCATGCTCGAGGAGAGCATCGCCCGCATGCAGGACCTGAAGGTCGGCATCCGTTCGATGACGCAGGCGGTCGAGACGCTCTCGGGCGGCCAGCGCCAGTGCGTGGCGGTGGCGCGCGCCGCGGCCTTCGCGCAGCATGTGGTCATCATGGACGAGCCCACCGCGGCGCTGGGCGTCAAGGAGGGCAACATGGTGCTCGAGCTGATCCGCCGCGTGCGCGACAAGGGCCTGCCGGTGGTGCTGATCTCGCACAACATGCCGCATGTCTTCGAGATCGCCGACCGCATCCACGTCGCACGCCTCGGCCGCCGCGCCGCGGTGCTGAACCCGAAGAAGATCAGCATGAGTGACACGGTGGCGGTGATGACCGGCGCGATGCGGCCCGAGGACATCCCGGCGGAATGTCTGGCGGCATGACGCACCGGCGATCGAAGTCGGGGCTGGACCCAGCGGCCGCGGCGGGGCCGGCTTCGCCGGACCGCGCGCGGCGCCCCCTCGAGGGGGAAGCGGGCGATGCCCGCTTCGGGGGTGGGCCCAATCTCCGTCCACGCGGATCGAGCCAGGGCGGCCTGCGGCAGTACAACGAACGCGTCGTGCTGCAGGCCATCCGCCTGCATGGCCCGCTGCCCGGCGCCGAGCTCGCGCGGCTGACGCACCTGACCGCGCAGACCATCTCGCTGATCACCAAGCGCCTGCTCGACGACGGCCTGCTGCTCAAGGGCGAGCCGGTGCGCGGCAAGGTCGGCCAGCCCTCGGTGCCGCTGGCGCTGAACCCGGCCGGCGCGTTCGCGGTGGGCATCAAGATCGGGCGCCGCAGCGTCGATGTGCTGCTGGTCGATTTCGTCGGTGCCGTGCGGGAGCGCTGGTCGCTCGACTACCGGTATCCCGATCCGGATCAACTGCTGGCCGAGATCGGGCGCCGGCTGGCCGAGATCCGCGCCAGCCTGGACGCCGACAGCGCTGCGCGGGTGCAGGGCGTCGGCATCGCGCTGCCATTCTCGCTGGGCGGTTGGCAGACGCTGCTGGACATGCCGGCCGAGGTGGCCGCACGCTGGCCGCAGACCGACCTGCGCGCCGAGGTGGCCGCCCTCACCGACTGGCCGGTGCAGCTGATGAAGGACACCGCCGCCGCCTGCGTGGCCGAGCTGGTGGCCGGCCGCGGCCGCAGCACGCCGAGCTTTCTGTACGTGTTCGTCGACACCTTCATCGGCGGCGGTCTCGTGCTGGACAGCCACCTGCGTGCCGGCCTGCATGGCAACGCCGGCGCCATCGGCTCGCTGCCACTGGCCCGCAGCGCGGACGACGGCAGCCCGCCGCCGCAGCTGCTGAACCTGGCCTCGCTGGTCAAGCTGGAGCGGCGCTACACGGCCGCCGGGCTCGACATCGGCGCGGTCGCCGACGAACGCGCCCTGCAGGCCCCCTGGCGTGCCCACACCGAGGCCTGGCTGGCGGAGGCCGGCAGCGCGATCGCCTTCGCGGTCAATGCCACCAGCTGCGTGCTCGACCTCGACAGCGTGATCCTCGACGGCTCGTTCAGCCGCGCGCTGCAGGCCGCGCTGATCGCGGCGGTCGAGCGCGCCTTCGCCGGCTACAGCTGGGAAGGCACGCAGCGCCCGCCGCTGGTGCCCGGCAGCATCGGCTCGGATGCCCGCGCGATCGGCGGTGCGCTGCTGCCGCTGTACGCGAACTTCGCGCCCGACCGCGACCTGTTCCTGAAGATCGCGGTGGAGTAGCGGGCCGGAGATGACCTGGAAATTCGAACATGGCGTGTTGGAATTTCAAGCAAGAGTCATCACAATCGCGGCATGCTTCAGCGCCGCCGCCTCGAAGATCGCCTGCATGCCGCCCTGGCGCGCTCGCGCGCGGTGGCGCTGGTCGGTCCGCGCCAGAGCGGCAAGACCACGCTGGCGCGGCAGCTGCTCGCGCCCGGTGAGGCGCGCTACTTCGACCTGGAGAACCCGCTCGACGAAGCCCGGCTCGCGCAGCCGATGACCGTGCTGCCGCCGCTGCAGGACCAGGGCGGCCTGATCGTGATCGACGAGGTGCAGCGCGCGCCCGCGCTGTTCCCGGTGCTGCGTGTGCTGATCGACCGCAGCCCGCGCAACGGCCAGTTCCTGCTGCTGGGCAGCGCCTCGCCGGCCTTGCTCAGCCGGGCTGGCGAATCGCTGCTGGGCCGGCTGGAAGTGGTGGAGGTCGGCGGCTTCGACCTGGGCGAGGTCGGCGCCGCCGCGCAAGACCGGCTCTGGATGCGCGGCGGCTATCCGCTGGCCTTCCTGGCCGGCGACGATGCGGCGGCCGACGCCTGGCGCAGCAACGCGATCCGGCAACTCGTCGAGACCGACCTGCCGCGGTACGGCATCCAGGTGCCCGCGCCGGCGATGCTGCGCTTCTGGCGCATGCTGGCCCACCTGCATGGCCAGATCTGGAACGCGGCCGACCCCGCGCGCTCGCTCGGCGTGTCCGAACCCACGGTGCGCCGCTACCTCGACCACCTGACCCAGACCTTCATGGTGCGGCAACTGCAGCCCTGGTTCGAGAACCTGGGCAAGCGCCAGGTCAAGTCGCCCAAGGTCTACTTCCGCGACAGCGGCCTGCTGCACAGCCTGCTGGGCGTGCGCAGCGCGGAAGACCTGCTGCTGCATCCCCGCAGCGGCGCCAGCTGGGAAGGTTTCGCGCTGGAGCAGGTGCTGCGCCTGGCCGAGCCGGACGAGGCCTATTTCTGGGCCACGCACGCCGGTGCCGAACTTGACCTGCTGCTGTTGCGCGGCGGCCGGCGGGTCGGCGTCGAGTTCAAGCGGGCCGATGCGCCGCGGCCCAGCGCGTCCATGCACATCGCGATGCAGGACCTGAAGCTCGATGCGCTGTATGTCGTCTACCCCGGCCAGCACCGCTATGCGCTGGCCGATCGCATGGAGGCGGTGCCGCTGTCGTCCTTGCTGGGTTGATGCCGGCGGCATCGGCCCCTAAGGCCCGAATCAGCGCCGCCCGAACATCATCTGCCGCGCCAGCAGTGTCTTGGCCCAGGGCATTGCCTGCAGCGCCGCCAGGCCCAGGCCGCGCGCCGCCGGCAGGCCGGGCCAGCGCCAAGTGAAGCTGCGGGCCAGGAAATCGGTGGCGGCGATCATCGCCCAGCGATCCGGCGCGCGCGACCATTCCACGCGGCGCAGCGCGGCGGGCACGTCGCGCGCTTCCTTCAGCGCCAGCACCAGCTCGAAGGCATCGCGCAGGCCCAGGTTCAGGCCCTGGCCGGCCACCGGATGCAGCGTCTGCGCGGCATTGCCGATGCGCACGCTGCGACCTTCGACCAGCGTGCGCTCGGCATTCAGACCGAGCGGAAAGGCCTTCAGCGGGCTGATGGCCACCGGCGTGCCGACACCCACCGCGGGATCGTTCGGCAGCAGGCTGCCGATGACCGCCAGGCGCTGGGCGTCGTTCAGTTCGCGCACCGGGTCGTCCTGGCTATCGACGCACCACACCAGCGCCGCACGTTGGCGGCCGTTCTCGGGCGGCAGCGGCAGCAGCGCCAGCGGGCCCTGGCGCGTGAAGCGCTCGACCGCCAGGCCGGGCGTGCCGCCTTCCAGCGTCAACGTGCCGACCCAGGCAGTCTGCTGGTAGTCGTGCACGACGGCCTTGCGAGCCTGCTCGCTGAACACGCCGCCTTCGGCGACGACCGCCAGATCGAAGTGCTCGGCCGTGCCGGCATCGACCTCGATGCCCTCGGCCAGCGGTTTCAGCGCGGCCACCGGGGCGCCGAAGCGGCTGCACAGGCGCTGCGGCTCGGCGGTTTCAGCGGCGAGCCAAGCCGCCTGCAGCGGCGCCACCAGCTGGCCGTAGCGCAGCACGGCGCCAAGCATCGGCACCGCCTGCTCGGCTGCGCGCAGGCGCACCTCGGCGGCCAGGCCGCCGAGCATCAAGGTCGGCGGTGCCTGCGACACATGCACCTCGCGGATCGGCTGCGCCGCATCGCGCGGCCAGCAGCCCAGGCGCTGCAGCAGCTGCACGCTGCCGAGCGACAGCGCCAGCGTGCGGGCGTCGCCCGACACGTCCTTGTCCACCGGCCGGGCGTCGAACACCGTGATCCGGGCATCGGGCAGGCTGCGGGCGGCCTGCAGCGCGAGCGCCAGGCCCACCGGGCCGGCACCGATCACCGCAATTTTGAGAGGCACTTGAAACATGGCCGCCGTATTATTCGCCGCACCTGGCACCAGGGGGTGCCTCGTCGTCAACGCAAGGAGCGCATGCCATGGGCCTGATGGACTTCATCAAGAAACAGTTCATCGACATCCTCGAGTGGACCGAGAGCCAGGATGGCACCATCGCCTGGCGCTTCCCGATGGCGCAGAACGAAATCCAGTACGGCGGCTCGCTGACGGTGCGCGAGAGCCAGATGGCGCTGTTCGTCAACGAAGGCAAGGTGGCCGACGTGTTCGGTCCCGGCATGTACAAGCTGACGACGCAGACCCTGCCGGTGCTGACCTACCTGAAGAACTGGGACAAGCTGTTCGAGAGCCCGTTCAAGAGCGACGTCTACTTCTTCAGCACGCGCCAGCAGATCGATCAGCGCTGGGGCACCCAGCAGCCGGTGACGATCCGCGACAAGGACTTCGGCGCCGTGCGGCTGCGCGCCTTCGGCAACTACGCCTACCGCGTGGTCGACCCGAAGAAGTTCTACACCGAGATCTCCGGCACGCGCGACACCTACACGGTGGCCGACCTCGACGGCCAGCTGCGCGGGCTGATGCTGCAGCACATCAGCGACGCGGTGGCCCGCTCGGGCATCGCCTTCCTCGACCTGGCCGCCAACCAGATCGAGTTCGCCAAGCAGATCCAGGCCGCCACCGCGCCGTCCTTCGAGGCCATCGGCCTGAAGCTCGAGACGGTGACGGTGCAGAACGTCTCGCTGCCCGAGGAGCTGCAGAAGATCCTCGACCAGAAGATCGGCATGGGCATGGTCGGCAACGACATGGGCAAGTTCATGCAGTACCAGACCGCGCAGGCGGTGCCCGAGCTGGCCAAGGGCGCGGCCGAAGGCGGCGGCGGCATTGCGGGCGGCGCGATGGGCCTGGGCGCCGGCGTCGCGCTCGGCCAGGTGATGGCGCAGAACCTCGCGGCCGGGCTGCAGTCGGCCCAGGCCGCGCCCGCGGCGGCCGCGGCGCCCGCGCCGTCGATCAAGCCCGAGGACGTGATGGCCACGCTGGAGAAGCTGGCGGACCTGAAGGCCAAGGGCATCCTGACCGAAGAGGAATTCAGCAGCAAGAAGGCCGAGCTGTTGAAGAAGCTGGTCTAGCCCTCCTCGCCCTTCACTGAGCCTTGGCCACCGGCCCCCAACGCGCCTGGCGTGCCGCGTGCCCCCACTGCGGGGCACCGGTCGAGTTCGCCTCCGCGGCCTCGGCCAGCGCGGTGTGCGGCTTCTGCCGCTCGACGCTGCTGCGCGAGGGCGAGGCGCTGCGCCGCATCGGCACCAGCGCCGAGCTGTTCGACGACCACTCGCCGCTGCAGCTGGGCGCGGCCGGCAAGTATTCCGGCGCGGCCTTCACGGTGGTCGGCCGCCAGCAGCTGGGCTACGAGGGCGGCAGCTGGAACGAATGGCACGTCCTCTTCGATGCGGCCGGCAGCGAGTCGGGCTTCAAGAGCGGCTGGCTGTCCGAGGACAACGGCGCCTATGTCATCGCCTTCGATGCGCCGCTGTCGGGCCCGGTCCCCGAGCCGGCCGACCTGAATCCGGGCGAGCGCCGCGTCGTCGCCGGCGCGATCTGGGACGTGGCCTCGGTGCAGCGCGCCAGGCTGCTGGCCGCGCAGGGCGAGCTGCCGCAGCCGCCGCGGCTGGACGGCGGCGAGTTCATCGTCGCCGACCTGCGCAACCAGCAGGACGAGGTCGGCACGCTCGACTGGCGCGACCCGCAGCAGCCGCAGTGGTCGGTGGGCCGCTCGGTGCGGCTGGCCGACTTGGCGATGAGCGGCCTGCGCGACGACCAGGCCAGCGAGAAGACGCTGCGCGGCCGCGCGCTCGAATGCCCGAGCTGCGGCGCTGCGCTCGAGCCCAGCTTGAAGACCACGCAGAGCATCGTCTGCGGCCAGTGCAAGGCGGTGGTCGACATTTCGCAGGGCGCCGGCGCCGAGCTGCAGCACTACGCGCAGGACAACACCGGCACGCCGCCGCTGATTCCGCTGGGCCGCAGCGGCACCCTCGCGCTGGGCGAGAAGGCGCCGCCGCTGCCCTGGCAGGTGGTGGGCTATGTCGAGCGCATCGAGGTCGATGTCGAGGCCGGCGAGGAGCAGGCCACCTGGCGCGAGTACCTGCTGTACAACCAGCGCGAGGGCTTCGCCTTCCTGGTCGATGCCGAGGACGGCTGGAGCTATGCCAACCCGATCACCGGCGTGCCCAAGGTGCGCGGCGACAAGGCCGAGTACAAGGGCACCACCTACGACCAGCTTTACACCTACTCGGGCGCCGTGACCTATGTGCTCGGCGAGTTCTACTGGCGCCTGAACAAGGGCGAGAAGACCCGCAACACCGACTATGCCGCGGGCCCGAAGCGGCTGAACCGCGAGCAGGCCGGCCAGGAAGTGACCTGGTCCGCCGGCGGCGCGCTGGATTCGGAAGCGGTGGCCAAGGCCTTCGGCCTGGGCACGACGGAAGCCATGGCGATGCGCCGCGATGCCAAGGCGCTTGGCGGCTCGGGCAGCAGCGTGAAGACCTGGCTGATCGTGCTGGTGGTGGTGCTGGTGATGCTGGCCATCATCGGCAGCTGCAGCGACAGCAACACCGACTGCCAGCCGCTGCGCGACACCTTCGGCGAGGCCAGCGCGGAATACCAGCAGTGCCTGCGCAACAACCGCGCGGGCAGCGGCGTGCGCACCAGCGGCGGGTCGTACGGCGGGTTCAGTTCAGGCGGCGGCGGGCACAAGTAGCGGCCTGCGCGCCATAACCAGGAGCAACGCAAATGTCGGGATTCGAATGGCTCAAGCCGGCCATCGTGCTGGGGTCCATCCTCTACGCGGTGATCGGCGTCGTCGTGCTCTGGCTCAGCTTCATCATCATCGACAAGCTGACGCCCTACGACCTGTGGGACGAGATCGTCGGCAAGAAGAACCTGGCGCTGGCGATCGTCGTCGGTGCGATGTTCATCGCCATCGGCCAGATCGTCGCCGCCGCGATACATGGTTAGCCCCGGCCGCCTGGCGGCCACCCCCTAGGGGTTCCAAACCGGACCGGGAAACCCGGATCCGGTTTGGCGCCTTCGTTCACCACCGCGCCCCCTGGCTGCCGTTGGCAGCCTGTCCCCCAGGGTTTGGCGCATCTTGCTGACGCATGAATTCATTGCCTTCCGAGGCCACTGACGCAGCCGCTCCCCGGGTGTCTGCCGCCGAAGTCGCGCTGCTGGCTTCGGTGTTCGTGATCGCCGCCTGCGGGCTGGTCTACGAGCTGGCGGCCGGGGCCCTGGCGAGCTACCTGCTGGGGGACTCGATCCTCCAGTTCTCCACCGTCATCGGCAGTTATCTGTTCGCGATGGGCCTGGGCTCCTGGCTCTCGCGCCACATCGACCGGCAGCTGGTGGCGCAGTTCCTGCGCATCGAGCTGCTGGTGGGCCTGGTCGGCGGGCTGATGCCGGCGGCGCTGTTCGCCGCGCACAGCCTGCTGCCGGTGGGGCACACGCTGCCGTTCAAGTTCGCGCTCTACGGCCTGGTGCTGGCGGTGGGCGTGCTGGTGGGGCTGGAGATCCCGCTGGTGATGCGCATCCTCAAGCGCCACTTCCACGAGCGCTATGCGCTGCGCGAGCTGGTGTCGCAGGTGCTGACCTTCGACTACCTCGGCGCGCTGGCCGTCTCGGTGGCCTTTCCGCTGCTGCTGGTGCCGCAGCTCGGGCTGGTGCGCACGGGGCTGTTCTTCGGGCTGCTGAACGCGGCCGTGGCGGTGTGGGCGCTGTGGCTGTTCCGCGCCGAACTGCGCACCCGGCGTTCGCATGCGCTGGCCTGCGCGCTGGTGATCGGCGCGCTCGGCGCCGCGATGGCCGGTGCCGAGCACCTCACCACCTGGGCCGAAGACCGCTTCTACGGCGACCGCGTGGTGCTGCGCGAGACCAGTGCGTACCAGCGCATCGTCGTCACCGCCGGGCCGGCCGGCGTGCGGCTGTTCCTCAACGGCAACCTGCAGTTCCATTCGCGCGACGAGTACCGCTACCACGAGGCCCTGGTGCACCCGGCGATGGCCGGCCATGGCGCCGCCAAGCACGTGCTGGTGCTGGGCGGCGGCGACGGCATGGCGGTGCGCGAGGTGCTGAAGTACCCGGGTGTCGAGCAGGTCACGCTGGTCGAGCTCGACCCGCACATGACGCAGCTGTTCTCGCAGGTGCCCATGCTGCGCGCGCTGAACCAGGATTCGCTGCACTCGCCGAAGCTGCGCATCGTCAACACCGACGCCTTCGGCTGGCTGCAGACGCATGACGAGGTGTTCGACGTCATCGTCGTCGACTTCCCCGACCCCACCAACTTCGCGCTGGGCAAGCTCTACACCACCAGCTTCTACCAGCAGGTCGACCAGCACCTGTCGGCCGGCGGCTATGCGGTGGTGCAGACCACTTCGCCGCTGATCGCGCGCAAGAGCTTCTGGACCGTGGCCGCCACGCTGGAGGCGGTGGGCCTGGCCACCACGCCATACCACGTGCATGTGCCGAGCTTCGGCGAATGGGGCTTCATCCTCGCCAGCCACCGGCCCTGGCGGGCACCCAGCGCGCTGCCGCCCGGCCTGCGCTTCCTGACCCCCGCGGCCTGGCCGGCGCTGATGGACTTTCCGCCCGACATGGCGCGCGTGCCGGCCGAGCCGAACCGGCTGTCGAACCAGGTGCTGGTGCACACCTTCGAGAGCGAATGGGGCAAGGTGCACGAGTGAGCGCGGCGCCGCCCGGGCCGGCGCTGACACGCCGCGCCGCCTTGCTGTCGGCCGCGGCCAGCGTGGCCGGCTGTGGCGAGCGGCGCGGCGAGCCGGTGCCGATGGCCTGGGTCGGGGCCGCGCACGAGCGTGGCCACCGGCTGCGCGACGCCGGCGCGGCGCTGCCCGCCGCATCGCGCCAGCGCCGCGCCGACGTGCTGATCGTCGGCGGCGGCATCGCCGGCCTGGCCGCCGCACGCGCGCTGCGCCGCGCCGGCATCGAGGACTTCGCGCTGCTGGAGCTGGAAGACCAGGCCGGCGGCAACAGCCGCGCGCGCAGCCTGGGCGGCCTGCGCTGCCCGCTGGGCGCGCACTACCTGCCGGTGCCGGGCGAGCCCGCCGCCGAGGTGCGCGCGTGGCTGCACGAGATCGGCCTGCTGCAGATGCAGGCCGGCGTGGCCGTACCGGATGAACGGTATCTGTGCCACAGCCCGCAGGAGCGCCTGTTCTTCGACGGGGCGTGGTTCGACGGCCTGCTGCCGCCGGCCGCGCCGGGCTCGGCCACGCTGGCGCAGTACCGCCGCTTCGGTGCGCTGGTGGACGAGGCGCACGACACGCTGGGCTTCGCCTTGCCGACCCAGCGCGCGCCCTGGCGCGACGGCCACCGCGCGCTGGATGCCGAGACCTTCGCGGCCTGGCTGGACCGGCACGGCCTGGACGATGCGAAGCTGCGCTGGTACCTCGACTACGCCTGCCGCGACGACTATGGCGCCGGCCTGGCCACCGTATCGGCCTGGGCCGGGCTGCACTACTTCGCCAGCCGCCATGGCTTCCATGCACCGGGCGACGAGGCCGGCGAGCGCGATGCGGTGTTCACCTGGCCCGAGGGCAACGCCTGGCTGGCCGAGCGCCTGGCCGCGGGCCTGGGCGAACGCCTGCAGCCGGCGCGCGTGGTGCTGCGCGCCGAGCCGCAGCGCCAGGGCTGGCAGGTGCTGGCGCTCGATGCCGGCGGCGACGCCGGCAAGGCCGGCGCCGGCGTGGCCGAAGCCTGGACGGCGCGTGCGCTGGTGCTGGCCACGCCGCTGTTCATCGCCGCCCGGCTCCTGCGCGACGCGGCGCCGCCGGCGCTGGCCGCGGTCGCCCGCGCGCCGCATGCGCCGTGGCTGGTGGCCAACCTCGCGCTGCGCGAGCCGCTGCTGGACCGCGGCATCGGCGCGCCGCCGGCCTGGGACAACGTGGCCTATGGCAGCGCGTCGCTGGGCTATGTCGATGCCGGCCACCAGCGCCTGAGCCCGATGCCCGCACCGACCGTGCTCACCGCGTACTGGGCGCTGCCGCAGGCCGAGCGCGCGGCACTGCTGGCCGGCAGTGCCGCGCAGTGGACCGCCCGCGTGCTGGCTGAGCTGCAGCCGCTGCATCCGGACCTCGCGCCCAAGCTCGAACGCGTCGAGCTGATGCGCTACGGCCATGCGATGAGCATCCCGGTGCCGGGCCTGCGCGGCTCACCGGCGCTGGCGGCGCTGGCGGCCATGGCCGGTCCGCTGCAGTTCGCGCATGCCGACCTGTCGGCCTACTCGGTGTTCGAGGAAGCCTTCACCCATGGCGACCGTGCTGGCGCTGCCGTGGCGGCGTGGCTGAAGCGCTAGCATCGTCGGGCTGCCCGACCACTCCCTTCGACACCACCATGCGCTACCGCCGCCTCGGCCGTTCCGGCCTGCAAGTCAGCGAGCTCTCGCTCGGCTCCTGGATCACCTACCACAACCAGGTCGACGTGAAGGCCGCCACCGAGATGATCGCGGCGGCCTTCGACGCCGGCATCAACTTCCTCGACAACGCCGAGGCCTATGCCGCCGGCCGCAGCGAGGAGGTGATGGGCCAGGCGCTGAAGGCGCTGAAGACGCCACGGCTGAACTACGTGGTGTCGACGAAATTCTTCTGGGGCCTCGATCGCCAGGGCGATGCGGTGAACCGGCGCGACACGCTGAACCGCAAGTACCTGATGCAGGCGATCGACGGCTCGCTGCAGCGCTTCGGCCTCGAGCACATCGACCTGGTCTACTGCCACCGGCCCGACCCGCACACGCCGATCGAGGAAACCGTGTGGGCGATGAGCGACATGATCCGCCAGGGCAAGGCGCTGTACTGGGGCACCAGCGAATGGTCGGCCGAGGCCATCCGTGCGGCCTGGGACATCGCCGAGAAGCACCACCTGCACAAGCCGCTGATGGAGCAGCCGCAGTACCACCTGTTCCACCGCCACAAGGTGGAGACCGAGTTCGCCCCGCTGTACGAGGACATCGGCCTGGGCCTGACCACCTGGAGCCCGCTGGCCTCGGGCCTGCTGACCGGCAAGTACCGCGACGGCGTGCCGGCCGGCTCGCGCGGCGCGATGGAGACCATGGCTTTCCTCCGCGACGGGCTCACCGACGCGGCCAAGAACGCCGCGGTGGCGCAGCTGGCGCCGATCGCCGCCGAAGCGGGCGGCACGCTGGCGCAGCTGGCGATCGCCTGGTGCACGAAGAACCCGCGCGTGTCGACGGTGATCACCGGCGCCTCGAAGCTGCCGCAGCTGCAGGACAACCTGGGCGCGCTGGCGGTGGCCGACCGGCTGACGCCGGAGCTGATGCAGCGCATCGACGCGATCACCGCGCCGCTGGCGCAGCGCTGACGCCTGCTACCGCCCCGGAAGGCCGCGCCAGCGCGCCGCGCTGCCCAGCCCGGCGCGGCGCAGCGCGGCGTTCAGGTGGCTCAGGTGCGCATAGCCCGCATCGGCCGCCACCTGCGCCAGGCTCAGGCGCTCGTCGGCCAGCAGCGTGCGGGCATGCGCCAGCCGGCGCTGCATCACCCAGGCATGCGGGCTCAGGCCGAAGCTGGCCTTGAACATGCGCAGGAAGTGATAACGCGACAGGCACGCGGCCTCGGCCAGGCCATCCAGGTCGATCGCCGCGCCGTCGGCCAGCGCCGATTCGATGCGGTCCAGCACGCGCCGACGCGCCTGCGGCGACAGCCCGCCGCGCAGCCGCGTGGCCACCCGCTGCCCGCCGGCGTGGGCCTGCAGCAGCCGTGCCTGCAGCTGCAGCCCCAGCTCCTGCAGGCGCAGCCCGGCATCGGTGTGCTGCCAGTCCAGTGCGACGATGGCGCGGCCGAGCTCGGCCAGCGGGGCATCGTCGAAGTAGATGCGGTCGTCCAGCTGCGCCAGCCGCGGGTCGCGGTCGAACCACTGCTCGGCGGCCAGCGCCAGCGGGAGCTGCGGCAGGTACAGGTGCAGCAGCTGCAGCGACCCGCGCACCGCCCAGCGCGAGCGGTGCCCGGCCGGCAGGCTGCACAGGCTGCCGGCGCCGCCGCGCGCGCCGGGCTGGTCCAGGCAGCGCACCGCCTCGCCGCCTTCGAGGTACAGCGACAAGGTGTGGTGCGCCGGCTGCTCGTAGGCGGTGTCGGTGTCGGCATTGCGCCAGTGCACCAGCCAGGCGCCGTCGGTGCCCAGCGCGGCCGTGCGCAGCGGTGTCGCGCGCGAGCGGGCGAGTTCGCGGAAGACGTCGAAGTGCTCGGGGCGGGGCATGGGTGCGAAGCTTACGCAGGCGCGCGCCTGCGCGCACGCCACCGGGCCACAAATGCGCAAGATCCTGCCATGGCGGCACGCTGGTCCCCCGCAGACTGCAGGGCATGACCACCACATCGATGCTCTACGTCCTCACCGTGCTGATCTGGGGCACCACCTGGATCGCGCTGAAGCTGCAGCTCGGCGTGGTGCCGATCGCCTGGTCGATCGCCTGGCGCTTCGCGCTCGCGGCGGCCGTCACGCTGGGCGTGCTGGCCTGGCGGGGGCAGGCGAAGCGGCCGCCGCGTGACGCCTGGCCGCTGCTGCTGGCGCAAGGGCTGTGCCTGTTCTGCCTGAACTTCCTGTGCTTCCTGGAGGCCAGCCGCCACATCGCCAGCGGGCTGGTGGCGGTGTGCTTCTCCACCGCGCCGCTGTGGAACGCGCTGAACGCGCGGCTGTTCCTCGGCCAGGCGCTGCAGCGCCGCGTGCTGCTGGGCGCGGCGCTGGGGCTGGCGGGCCTGTCGCTGCTGTTCGGCGGCGAGGTCTTCAGCCACCTCGACCAGCCCGGCACCCTGCGCGGCCTGGCGCTGGCGCTGGCCGGCACCTACTGCTTCTCGCTCGGCAACCTGCTGTCGGGCGCGCTGCAGCGGCGCGGCCTGGTGCCGCTGCAGACCAATGCCTGGGCGATGCTGTGCGGCACCGCCGCGGTCGCGCTGTACGCGCTGGCCAGCGGGCAGGCACCGGCCTTCGACCTGTCGCCCACCTACCTCGGTGCCTGGCTGTACCTGGCCATTCCGGGTTCGGTGATCGGCTTCACCGCCTACCTCACGCTGGTGGGCCGGCTCGGCGCCGACCGCGCGGCCTACTGCACCGTGCTGTTCCCGGTGGTGGCGCTGAATGTCTCGGCCTGGGTCGAGGGCTACCGCTGGACACTGCCGGCGCTGCTGGGCCTGGCCCTGGTGGCCGCCGGCAACGTGGCGGTGTTCTGGAAGGCTCGCGCGATCGTGCCGCCTCGGCTACCCTCGCGGGCGTGAGTTCGCGCACCGAATCGCCGCACCCGGATCACGGTGGCCTGGACGGCTACGCCAGCGACGCGCTGGTGCGGGCCTTCGTCGACGACCAGCAGCAGGCGCTGGCCGCGGTGCAGGCCGCGGCACCGGCGCTGGCCCAGGCGGTCGAGGCCGCGCTGCCGCGGCTGCGCGCCGGCGGCCGGCTGGTCTACGTCGGCGCCGGCAGCTCGGGGCGGCTGGGCATGCTCGACGGCGTCGAACTGCCGCCCACCTTCTCCTGGCCCACCTATCGCGCCATCGGCTTGCTGGCCGGTGGGCCGCGGGCGATGTTCGTCTCGGTCGAGGGTGCGGAAGACTCGGCCGAGCAGGGCGCGGCCGATGTCCACACCGCCGAGGTGAATGCCCAGGACGTGGTGGTGCTGATCGCCGCCTCCGGCAGCACGCCCTATGTGCTGGGGGCCGCGCAGGCCGCCCGCGCGGCCGGCGCCTTGACCATCGGCCTGGCCAACAACCCCGGCGCACCGCTGCTCGGCGCGGTGCAGCTGCCGGTGCTGCTGGACACCGGCCCGGAGGTGATCTCGGGCAGCACGCGGCTGAAGGCCGGCACCGCGCAGAAGATCGCGCTCAACGCGCTGTCGAGTTCGCTGATGGTGCGGCTGCACAAGGTCTACCGCAACCTGATGGTCGACCTGAAGGCCAGCAACCAGAAGCTGCAGCGCCGCGCGCTGATGCTGGCGATGCGCGCCTCGGGCGCCGAGGAAGACAAGGCCCGGGCCGCGCTGCAGGCCTGCGAGTTGCAGGTCAAGCCCGCCATCGTGATGCTGCGCCTGGGCTGCGACGCCGCGCGGGCCCAGGCGCTGCTGCAGGCCTGCGAGGGCTCGGTGCGGCTGGCGCTTACCGCCGGCGGCCTGCGCGAAGGGCATGGCTAGTGCCGGAAGTGAGCGTCATCGCCGATGCGCCGCGGCCCGTCCCGGCCGCCGCCGCCGGGCGCCCGGCCTGGGCCTGGGTGCCTTCGCTGTACTTCGCGCAGGGCCTCCCGTACGCGATGGTGATGATGCTCTCGGTGGTGTTCTACAAGCGCATGGACGTGTCGAACACCGAGCTCGCGCTGTACACCAGCTGGCTCTACCTGCCCTGGGTCATCAAGCCGCTGTGGTCGCCGCTGGTCGAGCTGCTGGCGTGCAAGCGGCAGTGGATCGTCGCGATGCAGGTGGCGGTGGGCTCGAGCCTGGCGCTGGTGGCGCTGGCGGTGCCGCTGCCCGGCTTCTTCCAGTGGACGCTGGCGGTGTTCTGGCTGATGGCCTTTGCCTCGGCCACGCACGACATCGCGGCCGATGGCTTCTACATGCTGGCGCTGCCCGCTTCGGCGCAGGCGGCGTGGGTCGGCGTGCGCAGCGCCTGCTGGCGCCTGGCCGTCATCGCCGCGCAGGGCGGGCTGGTGATGCTGGCCGGCGCGCTGGAGCAGCGCCTGGGCCAGGTGCAGACGGCCTGGGCGCTGGTGTTCGGCGTCAGCGGCGGCTTGTTCGTGCTGCTGGCGCTGCTGCATGCGCGCCTGCTGCCGCGGCCGGCCGCGGACCGGGCCGATCCGGTGCCGGCGCGCGGTGCCGCGCTGGCGGGCTCGGCGCGCGCCTTCGCCGCGGTGTTCGGCGAGTTCTTCCGCCGCCCCGGGCTGGCCCATGTGCTGAGCTTCCTGCTGCTGTACCGGCTGGCCGAGGCGCAGCTGCTGAAGCTGGCCACGCCCTTCCTGCTCGACAGCGCCGCGCAGGGCGGCCTGGGGCTCAGCACGCAGCAGGTGGGGCTGGTCTACGGCGGCATCGGCGTGGCCTGCCTCACCGCGGGCGGCCTGCTCGGCGGCTGGGTCATCGCGCAGCACGGCCTGCAGCGCTGGCTGTGGCCGATGCTGCTGGCCATGCACCTGCCCAACCTGCTGTTCGTCGCGCTGGCCGCGGCCGGGCCCAGCCCCTTGCCCTGGGTGGCCGCGGCGGTGGCGCTGGAGCAGTTCGGCTACGGCTTCGGCTTCTCGGCCTACCTGGTCTACATGCTGTGGGTGGCGGCGGGCCCGACGGGCGACAACCCGCACCGCACCGCGCACTACGCGCTGTGCACCGGCTGGATGGCGCTGGGCATGATGCTGCCCGGCATGTGGAGCGGCTGGCTGCAGGCGCAGTTGGGCTACTTCGGCTTCTTCGCCGCGGTGTGCCTGTCGGCGCTGCCGTCGTTCGTCGTTGTCGCGCGCACGCGGCTCGATCCGGCCTTTGGGCGGCGCGCGGCATGAGGCGCCGCGCGCTGCTGGGGTCGGCTTCGGCTGCCGTGCTGACGGCAGGTTGCAGCGGCCTCGCGATCGACAGCAGCCACCCGTCGCGCAACCAGGACAGCCGTGTGCTGTTCGTCGTGCTGCACTACACGGTGGGCAACTTCGAGACCTCGTTGCGCCAGCTGACCGAAGGCGAGGTCAGCAGCCACTACCTGGTGCGCGACGAGCCCGCGCGCATCTATCGACTGGTCGACGAGGACCGCCGCGCCTGGCATGCCGGGCCGAGCTGCTGGAAGGCCTTCTGCGGGCTGAACGCCAGCTCGGTCGGCATCGAGATCGTCAACCCCGGGCCGCAGGACGGGCCGCAGGGCCGGACCTGGGCGCCGTTCCCGCCGGCGCAGATGGCGCTGGTGCTGCCGCTGGTGCGCCAGATCGTGCTGCGCCACCAGGTGCGCGCCGAACGCATCCTCGGCCACAACGAGATCGCGCCGGCGCACAAGGAAGATCCGGGCCCGCTGTTTCCGTGGCGCCGCCTGGCCGAGGAAGGCCTGATCGCCTGGCCGCGCCGCGACGAGGTGATGCTGGCGCGGGCCGTGCTGCGGCAGCGCGCGCCCGAGGGCGTGCCGGACATCGCCTGGTTCCAGGAGCGGCTGGCGCTGCACGGCTTCCGCCTGCCGCGTGAGGGCCGGCTCGATGCGTTGACGCGCCGCTGCCTGCAGATGCTGCAGATGCGCTACCGGCCGCGCCGCTGCGAGGGCGAGCCTGACGCCGAGACCGCCGCGCTGCTGCTGGCGCTGACCAGCCCGGACTACCAGGCGCGCGCCCACCAGGTGCCCGACGGTCGCGGCCGCCCGCTGCAGGACGCGATGTACGACGGCGCGACCGACGCCGACTGGAACGCGCTCAGCCCGGCCTGAGGTCCGCGCCGGGCCCCTGGCTGTTCAGCGCCACCAGCTGCGCGGGGGTGCCGAGGTTGTGCCATTCATGGCCGAGCACTTCGGCGCCTAGCAACCCGCGCGCCGCGGCGTCGAACAGCAGCGGCCCGAGCGCCGCAGGCAGGCCGGGCACGACATGCTGTACCAGGCGCCGCCGCACCAGCGCGTAATTGGCATAGGTGAACGCGCGCTCGCCGTCGCGCCGCGCGCGGTCGCCGGCCAGGCCGAAGTCGCCGTCCGGATGGAAGTCCGGGTTCGGCACCAGCCAGATGCGCGCGTCGTCCGGGCTGGCGGCGAAGCGCTGCGCCTGCGCCGTGTCGAAGCGAAAGCCCGGCGCATGGATGTCGCCCGAGACGACCCAGAAGCACTCGCCCAGCCAGGGCAGGGCCTTGGCGATGCCGCCGGCCGTCTCCAGCGCGCCGCCGTGGTCGCGCCCTTCCATCGAGTAATGGATGCTCAGGCCCCAGCGCCGGCCATCGCCCAGCGCCAGCGGGATCTGCTCCTCGAGCCAGGCGGTGTTGATCACCACCTCGCGCACGCCGTCGCGCGCCAGCGCCTCGAGGTGCCATTCGATCATCGGCTTGCCGCGCACCGGCAGCAGCGGCTTCGGGATGTGGTCGGTCAGCGGGCGCATGCGCTGGCCGCGGCCGGCGGCCAGGATCAGCGCCTTCAGGTTCGGCGTGGGCGTGGCGGCCGCGCCGCCGCGTTGCAGCCGATGCCGCTCGGTGCTCGCGGGGCCGAAGGCCGACTCCAGCCGCGCCAGCAACTGCTCGGCGCGTGCCGAGTTGTCGGCGCCGAAGTTGCAGACGTAGACATCCAGCGTCACCGCGGCCAGTTCTGGCCAGGTGTGCACGGCCAGGTGCGATTCGGCGAGCAGCACCACGCCCGTGATGCCGGGGCCGCCGGCAAAGCGATGAAAGAGTTCGCCCACCGGCGTCAGCCCCGCAGCGGCCACCGCGGCCAGGCACAGCGTGCGCAGGGCCGCGGGGTCGGTCATCGGCGCGGATTCAGCGGGGCAGCCGCGCAGATCGGCGGTGAGGTGCAGGCCTTGCATGGGGCTCAATTATCGAGGTCGCTAAAATCGCGGGTTCCCCCTCGGTTCCACTTCCTCCAACCCCACGCCACCTGACGGCGCGCGCGCATGGCTTCGACCCACACCCCCGACACCACTTTGATGGCCAACGCGATCCGCGCGCTGGCGATGGACGCCGTGCAGCAGGCCAATTCCGGCCACCCCGGCGCGCCGATGGGCATGGCCGACATCGCCGTCGCGCTGTGGAGCCGCCATCTGAAGCACAACCCGCGCAACCCGCTGTGGGCCGACCGCGACCGCTTCGTGCTCAGCAACGGCCACGGCTCGATGCTGATCTACGCGCTGCTGCACCTGACCGGCTACGACCTGGCGCTGTCCGAGCTGCGCAACTTCCGCCAGCTGCACAGCAAGACCCCGGGCCACCCCGAGGTCGGCATCACCCCCGGCGTCGAGACCACCACCGGCCCGCTGGGCCAGGGCATCACCAATGCGGTGGGCATGGCGCTGGCCGAGAAGCTGCTGGCGGCCGAGTTCAACCGCCCCGGCCACACCGTGGTCGACCACCACACCTATGCCTTCCTGGGCGACGGCTGCCTGATGGAAGGCATCAGCCACGAGGCCTGCGCGCTGGCCGGCGCCTGGAAGCTGAACAAGCTGATCGCGCTGTACGACGACAACGGCATCTCGATCGACGGCCAGGTCACGCCCTGGTACATCGACGACGTGGCCCAGCGCTTCGAGGCCTATGGCTGGAACGTCATCGCCGAGGTCGATGGCCATGATGTGGCCGCGGTCGATGCGGCCATCGCCAAGGCCCGCAGCTCGGCGCTGAAGCCCACGCTGATCATCTGCAAGACCACCATCGGCAAGGGCTCGCCCAACCGCGCCGGCACCGCCAAGGCGCATGGCGAGGCGCTGGGCGCCGACGAGATCAAGCTCACCCGCGAGGCGCTGGGCTGGCGCCACGAGCCCTTCGTGATTCCCGAGGAAGCCTACGAAGCCTGGGACGCCAAGGCCGCCGGCGACCGTGCCGAGCATGAATGGGCCGAGCGCTTTGCGCGTTACAAGGCCGAGCACCCGGCGCTGGCGGCGGAATTCAAGCGCCGCATGGCCGGCGAGCTGCCGGCCAACTTCGCGCAGACGGCGGTGGACGCCGCGGTGGCCGCGCAGACCCAGGCGCAGACCGTGGCCAGCCGCAAGGCCAGCCAGCTGGCGCTGGAGGCCTTCACGAAGGCGCTGCCCGAGCTGCTGGGCGGCTCGGCCGACCTGACCGGCTCGAACCTCACCAACACCAGCAGCACGCCGCCGCTGCGCTTCACCGACACCGGCGCGGTCAAGCTCGGCGAAGACGGCAAGCCCGGCCGCCACATCAACTACGGCGTGCGCGAGTTCGGCATGGCCGCCATCATGAACGGCGTCGCGCTGCACGGCGGCTACATCCCCTATGGCGGCACCTTCCTGACCTTCAGCGACTACAGCCGCAACGCCATCCGCATGGCCGCGCTGATGCGCACGCGCGTGATCCACGTCTTCACGCACGACTCCATCGGCCTGGGCGAAGACGGCCCCACGCACCAGAGCGTGGAGCATGCCGCCGCGCTGCGCCTGATCCCGAACCTGGACGTCTGGCGCCCGGCCGACACCGCCGAGACCGTGGTCGCCTGGGCCTGCGCGATCCAGTCGCGCCATCGCCCCAGCGCGCTGCTGCTGTCGCGCCAGAACCTGCCGTATGCGCCCAAGGCGACCTCGGGCGCCGCACCCCAGGCCAGTGGCCTGGACGCCATCGCCCGTGGCGCCTACGTGCTGGCCGAGCCGGGCGAGGTGGGCCTGAAGAAGAAGGCGCAGGCCGTCATCATCGCCACCGGCTCCGAGGTGCAGCTGGCGCTGCACGCGCAGGCGCAGCTGGCGCAGGCTGGCATCGCTGTGCGGGTGGTGTCGATGCCCTCGACCACGGTGTTCGACCGCCAGAGCACCGCCTACAAGCAGAGCGTGCTGCCCGCCGGCCTGCCGCGCGTGGCGGTCGAAGCCGGTGTCACCGACGGCTGGTGGAAGTACGGCTGCGCCGCGGTGGTCGGCCTCGATACCTACGGCGAAAGCGCACCGGCCCCGGTGCTGTTCAAGCACTTCCACTTCACCGCCGAGAACGTCGCGGCGACCGTGCAGAAAGTTCTTGCGAAGTAACTGACGCGCGTCACACTGCGCGTTTCGCTCCTCGGCTACCTTCCATCGTTCAACGGAGATCCCCACCATGACCCTCAAGCTCGGCATCAATGGCTTCGGCCGCATCGGACGCATGGTGTTCCGCGCGGCGGTGCAGAACTTCCCGAACATCGAGATCGTCGGGATCAACGACCTGCTGGAACCCGACTACCTGGCCTACATGCTGAAGTACGACAGCGTGCACGGCCGCTTCAAGGGCGAGATCGCCGTCGAGGGCACGACGCTGATCGTCAACGGCAGGAAGATCCGCCTGACGGCCGAGCGCGATCCCGCGGCGCTGAAGTGGGGCGATGTCGGCGCGCAGGTGGTGGTGGAGTCCACCGGCCTGTTCCTCACCAAGGAAACCGCGCAGAAGCACATCGACGCGGGCGCGAAGAAGGTCATCATGTCGGCGCCGTCGAAGGATGACACGCCGATGTTCGTCTTCGGCGTCAACGACAAGACCTACGCCGGCCAGGCCATCATCTCCAACGCCAGCTGCACCACCAACTGCCTGGCCCCGGTGGCCAAGGTGCTGCACGACAGCTTCGGCATCAAGCGCGGCCTGATGACCACGGTGCACGCGGCCACCGCCACGCAGAAGACGGTGGACGGCCCGAGCAACAAGGACTGGCGCGGCGGCCGCGGCATCCTGGAGAACATCATTCCCAGCAGCACCGGCGCGGCCAAGGCGGTGGGCGTGGTGATTCCCGAGCTGAACAAGAAGCTCACCGGCATGAGCTTCCGCGTGCCAACGTCCGATGTGAGCGTCATCGACCTGACGGCCGAGCTGGTGAAGGAAGCCAGCTGGGACGACATCTGCAACGCGATGAAGGCCGCCGCCGCCGGCCCGATGAAGGGCGTGCTGGCCTACACCGAGGACAAGGTCGTGGCCACCGACTTCCGCGGCGAGCCCTGCACCAGCGTGTTCGACGCCGAAGCCGGCATCGCGCTGGACAAGACCTTCGTCAAGGTCGTGGCCTGGTACGACAACGAGTGGGGCTACTCGAACAAGGTGCTCGAGATGGCGCAGGTGATCGGCGGCTGATCGACGGCTGATCGGGCGTGACGCCGCTCAGGTCGGCGTCACGTCGGCGTCAGGTCGATCCAGCTGTCCGGCAGCCCGGCCAGCGTGGCCGGGTGGCCGGCGAATTCGCCCAGCCACTCGGCGGCCACGCGGCCGTTGAAGGCCGTGGCCGCCGCGCCGTAGACCGGGTCGGCCGCCAGCGCCGTGAAGGTCTGCACCACCGTCAGCAGCGCGGCCCCGCGGTCGATGCCGCTGAACATGGAGGTTAGCAACTCGCGCGTCGCCAGCAAGGTGCCGGCATCCAGCCGCGTGGCGTCCAGGCCCAGGTTGGCCAGCACGGCCGAGGCCATCTGTGCGGCGTCCTGGTCACCGAAGAAGGCCTGCGCCGCCTCGCCGGCCAGCGCCTTCGCACCCAGCGTGTGCAGCGCCTCGCTGCCCAGCGTATACAGGTCGTCGTTCAGCCCAGGCGGGCCGAACAGCGCCTGGCCCAGCTGCAGCAAGGTGGTCTGGCCCGCATCGGGCGCGAGCTTCAGCTGCGCCTGGTCGGCAAAGCGCAGCCACTCAACGCCGGTCAGCGTGGTCGTGCCCGAGCGTCCAGGGTCCTGGTCCACCACCTTCACCGCGCCGCTGGCCGCATCCAGGCTCAGCGTGTAGCCGCTGCGCGGGCCGGGCAGGCTGACGCGTTCGTTGTCGGCGCTGCTGCCGCGCACGCTGCGCGGCGCCGGCAGCTCGTCCGAGCGCACGGTGGCCTGCGCGCTGCCCAGCGTCGGCGACACGCCGGCGTTCACGCCCACGCTCAGGCTGAGCGTGAAGCTCTCGTCGAACTCCGGCGCGGTGTCCTGCAGCAGCTCGATGTAGAGGGTCTTGCGCGTCTCGCCGGACGCCCAGTTCATCGTACCGGCCGGGAAGCGGCCGCCGAAGTCGGCCGTGTTCACCGGATTGATGCCGCTGCCGCTGACCGCGTACTGCACGCTGGCCGCGCTGTCGACATGGCCGGCGCGCGTGACCTCGAAGCGGAACGAGGTCCTCGCGCCGGGCACCGAGCCTTCGGCCAGCACCGGCGTCAGCACGCTCAGGCGGAACTCGTCGGGCTCGTCGTCGTTGAGCAGCTGCACGCCAGCGCTGCCATGCTGGGCGTCGGCCGTGAGCAGGTCGCCGTCGCCCAGGTTCAGCACCAGCGTCTCGTCCGGCTCGTACAGCGTGTCGCCGCTGGTGGTGAAGCTGAGCGTCGTGGTGGCCGCGCCGGGCGCGAAGCTGGCCGTGCCGCTGGTCGCATGGGCGCCGGGCGCGAAGTCGGCTGCGTCGACGCTGCCGCCCAGCGTCCAGGCGATGCGCGCGGCTTCGCCCGGGTCGCCGCCGCGCGTCAGCGTGAAGACGTGGACCTGCTGCGCGCCGCTGTCGCCCTCGGCCACCGCCGCGTGCGCGGCGCTGACGCTGACCGGGTACTTCGCATCGTCGCTGAGGACCGTGGTGCTGGCCTCGCGCACCGCGTCGAGCCCGGTGCCCAGGCCACTGGCGCCGCTGAGTTCGAGCGTTAGCAGCTCGTCGATCTCGGTGCGCGTGTCGCCCACGAGCTCGAAGCGCAGCAGCTGGCTGCCAACGCCGGGCGCGAAGTCCAGCGTGCCGCTGAACGCGGTGCCGGGGGTGAGGTCGTCGGTGTTCACGCTGCCGCCCAGCGCCCAGCTCACGCTGGCCGGCGCGGCGGTGTTGCCGCTGCGGCTGACATTGAACTCCACCCACTGCGTGCCGCTGTCGCCCTCGGCCAGGCTGGCGGTCTTGGCGGCAACGCTGAAGCGGTTGTCGGTGTCGTCCGAGCGGATCGTGCCGACCGCGCGCGTCTCGCCATTGACGCCGAACCTCACCGCGGTGATGTTGACGATGAAGTCCTCGTCGCTCTCGATCCTGTCGTCGCCGGCGATGGCGATGCTGATCGTCGTCGTCGCCGCGCCGGGCGCGAAGCTGACGCTGCTCTCCGCAGGGAAGACGCCGCCGGCGAAGTCGTCGGGCGAGGTGTCCCAGGGCTGGACGTTCCAGATCACGTCGGTGGGGCCGCCGATGTTGCCGCTGCGCGTGAGCGTGAAGACGAGGTTGCGGGTTTCGCCGGGACCGCCTTCGACCACCTCGGCCGAGGCGATCGAGACGGTGGGCGGCAGGTCGTTGTCGGTGAGTGTCATCGCCGCCTGGCGCGGCACGCCCAGCACCGCGCCGTTGCCGGTCAGCGCGCCCAGCGTGACGGTGATGGTCTCGTCGTCCTCGACGACGTTGTCGTCCAGCGGCTTGAGCACGATGGCCTTCAGGAACTCGCCCGCCGCGAAGCTCACGCGCCCGGTCGGCAGCTTGCCGCCGAAGTCAGCCGCATCGACGGTGCCGCCGACGAACCAGTTCACCGTGCTCGGCACGCCGGTATTGCCGCTGCGCATCACCGTGAAGGTGATGCTGCCCTGGCCCTCGCGGCTGGCCGAGACGTCGGCGGTGATCGTGTGGTAGATCGGCGGGTAGGTGGCGGCGGCGGCTTCGGGCGTGCTCATGGGCAGGCGGCGGGGTAACGCGCCGATTGTCCCCGGCTCGGCGCGCCTGCCGCTGCGGCGGTCACAGCCGGGGCAGGTCGACCAGGTCCAACTGGCTGACCCCGACCAGCGTGGCGAGATCGCCCGCGAATTCGCCCAGCCACTCGTTGCCGACGCTGGTGTTGAACGCCGTCGCCGCCTTGCCGTAGGTGGCATCGCCTTCCAGGCCGCCCAGCACCTGCAGCACGGTGAGCAGCGCCGCGCCGCGGGCGTCGGCACTGCCGTTGAACATGCCGGTCAGCACGTCCAGTGTGGCGCGCCACGCCGGCTCGCCGCCCAGCGCGGCCGCATCGATGCCCAGGTGGGCCAGCACGGTGCCGGCCATCTGGTGCGCGTCCGCGTCGCCGAAGAAGGCGCCGGCTGCATAGCTCGCCAGCGCGGGCATGCCCTGGTCCTGGATCGCCACCAGGCCGATGCCGTACAGCTTGCTGTCGAGCCCCTCGCTGCCGAACATTGCCTGGCCGAGCTGCAGCAACTGCTTTTGCTGAAGGCTGGGCTCGATGCGCAGCATGTCGCCCGAGGCGAACTGCAGCACGTCGACGCCCTTGAGCGTGGTCGTGCCGGCGCGCCCGGCCACCTGGTCGACCACCTTCGTGCCATGGCTGGCCGGGTCGTAGCTGAGTGCGAATTCGCCCTTCTGGCCCGGCACCTGGACGCGCTCGAAGCGGTCGGCCTGTCCCGCCACGCTGCGCGGCCCGGGCAGTTCATCGGAGCGGATGGTGGCCGCGGCCGTGCCGTGGTCTGCGGAGACCGCCGAACCCCGGCCGTTCGACAGCAGCACGCTGAAGCCTTCATCGCGCTCGACCGTGGTGTCCTGCAGCACGCTGATCAGCAGCGTCTTGCGCGTCTCGCCAGCGGCCCATTTCAGTGTGCCGGCTGGCATCGTGCTGCCGAAGTCGGACGCCTCGGCCATATAGGCGCCGCTGCCGATCACCCGGTAGTCCACGCTGGGTGGCTGGTCGACATGGCCGAGCCGCGTGACCTCGAAGCGGAAGCTCGTCTTCGCGCCGATCACCGAACCCTCGGCGACCACGGGCGTCAGGGGGCTGATGCGGAACTCGTCGGGGTCGTCGTCGTTCAGCAGCGTCACGCCGGCACTGCCGGCCTGCGGGGCGGCGCCGAGCAGGTCGCCCTGGCCCAGTTGGACCAGCAGCGTCTCGTCCGGTTCGTACAGGTCATCGCCGGCGGTGGTCAGCGTGATCGTGGCGCTGGCCTGGCCGGCCGCGAAGTTGACATTGCCGGCCAGCAACTGGCCATCGGCAAAGTCCTTCGCGTCGACGGTGCCGCCGATCGACCACGGGATGCTGGCCGCTTCGCTCAGATCGCCGCTGCGGGTCAGCGTGAAGAGGTGGCTCTTCACGGCACCGGCGGCGCCTTCAGCCACGCTGCCCTGCGCCGCGACGATGGCCACCGGATAACGCCCATCGTCATTGGTGACAGTGGTGGTGGCCTGCCGTGCGCTGCCCAGGCCGACCCCGGTGCCTTGCGTGCCGGTGAGCGTGACCGTCAGCGCCTCGTCGCGCTCGATGCGGGTGTCGCCGAGCAGGTCGAAGCTCAGCGTCTTGCTGGATTCTCCGGCCGCGAAGCCGAGCGTGCCGCTGGCCGGCCCGTTGACGATGTCGTCGCTGCCCAGGCTGCCGCTGCGCGTCCAGTTCACGCTGACCGCCTGTGCGGCGCTGCCGCTGCGGGTGATCGTGAAGACGATCGCCTGCTGGCCGCTGTTGCCTTCGGCCACCGCAGCCTCGCCGGCGGCGATGGTGAAGCTGCTGTTGTTGTCGTCGTTGAGGATAGTGCCCGCGGCGAACACCGTGCCCGGGTTGCCGAGGTGGGTGACCGCCAGGCGGATGCCGAAGGACTCGTCCGGCTCGACACGGCTGTCGGCGGCGATGCCGATGTCGATCCGCTTCTGGTATTCGCCGGGTGCGAAGCTGAGCAGGCCGCCCGTCGGCAGCGCACCGTCCTTGAAGTCATCGGCGCTGGTGTCGAAGGCTTCGAAGCTCCAGAAGACTTCGGTGCTGCCGCTCGTGTTGCCCTCGCGTTCGACCAGGAAGCTCAGCATGCGCGGCGCGCCGTCGCTGCCTTCGACCAGCGGCGCAGGCGCGATGATCGACACGGTGGGCAGCACCTCGTTGTCGGTCACCAGCACGCCGTCGCTGTTGGCGTTGCCGATCATCGCGCCGTTGCCGGTGACGTTTCCGAGGGTGACGACGACCGTCTCGGGGTCCTCGACGTCGGTGTCATCGCGCAGCGCCAAGGTAATGGCGCGCTCGGTCTGGTCGGCAGCGAAGCTGACGATGCCGCTGGGCATCACGCTGTCGGCGAAGTCCCACTTGTCCACCGAGCCGCCAGCCGACCAGGTCACCGTGCTGGGCACGCCGATGTTGCCGCTGCGCGTGACGGTGAAGGTGACTGTCCTGGCCCCTTCGGAGACCTGCGCGGCATCGGCGTGGACGGTGTGCGTGATCGGCGCGAAGTACTCGGCCTGCTGGGGTCCCTTGCTGCCGTCGATGCCCCAGGTGCCGCCGACGCCGTCGCTGCCATAGATCCACTGCAGCGCCAGCAGGTCATAGGGGCTGAAGTACGCGCGTGGCGCGGCGCTCCAGGTGTAGGACATCAAGGTGTTGGCCGCGTTGTCCTCGGCTTCGGGCAGCTTGTACGGGCCTTCGAAGGGGTGGTCGAGACCCAGCGCATGGCCCATCTCGTGCAGCAGCACCTGGTACGAAACGCCGCCCGGCGAGAAGTCGCTCGTGGTCTCGTACGTGATGGTGTCTATCGCGATCGTGTAGTCGCTGTACAGCCCGGGCAACGTGACCCCGAGGATGTCGTCGGGCAGGTCGGCCGTGGTGAAGGTGATGGTGCTGCCGGCCCCGGCATTGCTGTTGGTGGTGAACTGCACGCCGGTGATCAGCGTGATGTAGTCCAGCATCTGCATCACCGCGCTCTGCTGGCCCTGGGTCGGCGTTTCCACCAGCCGGATGCTGGAGTCCAGGTTCGGTGCGCCGAAGTTGACGTAGACGAGGTTGTTGCTGGCTTCGTAGATCGCCGGCTGTGTGCCGAGAATGCCGTCGATCTTGTAGTTGCCTGAAAAGGCCATCATGGGCAAAGACTCCGTGCGCGGTTCCGGCCAGACTGCGCCGAGGGGAAACGGGTGAAACTTGGGCCGGCTACCATGCCGGTCCGAGCCAAGGCGGGCAATTGGAATATTGCGCAAATGCCCGTGGCAACCCCTCAACCACGTAATACGGAACCTGCCCGATGAGTGTCAAGCCCACCTCTCCGACGATTGCCGCCCTGTTCGCCGCCGTGCTCGCCACCGGCTGCGTGACGATGCCGGGCAAGAGTGATTCGTCGTCGTCATCCACCACCACCGCCGCGGCGCCGGCGCCCGCGGCACCGAAGGCCAAGCCCGGCATGAACGAGCGTGGCGAGGTGGTCGACTCGTCGAAGATCGAGGCCGGCAGCGGCACCACCGTCAAGGGCCTGGGCGGCTGGGAGGGCGAGATCACCGGCAAGCCGGCGCCGGGCAGCAAGTTCACCAAGCTGCAGATCGGCATGTCGATGCGCCAGTCGGTCGACCTGGTGGGGCAGCCCACCGACCAGGGCGCCTACGTCACCGGCAAGGCCTGGATCCCGTTCTACTTCGGCAGCGACCGCCACCGCTACGAGATGGTGTTCAAGGGCCAGGGCCGGCTGATCTTCGCGGGCGGCTCGCTGGGCGACTTCACCGGCGGCAACCTGATCTGGATCATCCACAACGCGAACGAGGGCGGCTACAGGTGATGGTCCCCCCCGGAGCGCCTGCGGCGCTTCCCCCCAAGGGGGCGCCACCGGCGGCCCGGCGGAGCCGGTTCCGCGGTGGCCGCTGGGCGGCGTCAGGGCTTGCTGGCTGCCACTGCACCCGAGGCCGCGGCGCCGAGCGGCGGCACGCTGCCGCAGGCCGCGAAGGCCGGGCCGTTGTTCGGCAGCTTCAGGCCGCGCAGTTTGTCGGTTAGCGCATCGCTGGTCGCCGGCACGCGCAGCGTGATCAGCGGCAGCGGCGGCACCAGGGTGACGACGCGGGCCGTGCGCAGGCCGCGCTGCGACAGGCGGCCCAGCTCGGCCTCGGCGGCGGTCTTGTCGTCGAAGCGGCCGATGACCAGGCCGGGCTGCAGGTCGGGCGCGTTCTTGATCGGCTGGGTCTCGATCTTCAGGCGCTTGAGCTCCTCGACCTTGCGCTCCATCGTCTCGTCGTCGGTGTACTTGCCCATGTAGATCAGGAAGGTGCCCTTGCGCTCGCCGTGCAGCAGGGTCCAGCCGCCGGGCGCGACGCCATGCTCCTGCAGCAGCTTCTCGGCCGCGGCCTGCGCGCTGGCGGGCACCGGGCCGGCCTCCAGGCAGGTGCCGGCGGCCGCCAGTGCGGCGCTGGCCGCGGCGGCCTCGCTGGCGGCGGCGGCGCGGGCGGCGGCCGCCAGCGCCGCACTGGCCGCTGGCGCGGGCAGCACCTTCACCTGGTCGGGATTCACCTGGCGCTGCAGGCGTTCGGGTTCGCGCTCGGGCTCCAGCCGGCTGCCGCGCAGCCGGTCGAACAGGCCCTGGGTCCATCCCAGCACCAGCAGATTGGCCAGCAGCAGCAGGACGGCCAGCGCCCTCAGCATGCGCCGGCTCCGCCGCTGCCGGGGCTCAGGCGCAGGCTGAGTTCGCCGCTGGCCAGCCGCTCGCGCCGATCCCCCACGCGCAGCCACAGCGCGCCGTCCTCGGCCACGCCATCGGCGATGCCTTCGGGCAGTTCGGCCAGCGTGGTGCTCACGGCGCGGCCCTGCAGCGCGTCGCGCCGCGCATAGCGCGGCTGCAGCGGCGCGAAGCCGTCACGCTCGAACGCGAGGACGGTGCGCACCAGCGGCTCGGCCAGCGTGGCCAGTGCCAGCGGCGCGGTGAAGCGCGCGTCGAGCTCCTGCAGGCAGGCATAACCCCAGGCCAGACCGGCCAGCGGTTGCGGCTGCACGTTGAGCCCGATGCCGATGACCGCCATGCGCTGCGCGCCGACCGAGACGGTCTCGATCAGGATGCCGCCGAGCTTGCGGCCGATGGCCTCGCCCTCGCGGTCCAGCAGCAGCAGGTCGTTGGGCCATTTCAGCCCGATGCGCGGCAGTTCGCCGGCGCCCAGCGGGTCGAGCGCATCGGCCAGTGCCACGCCCACGGCCAGCGAGAGGCCGGACCAGTCGCGCGGCGCCAGCGGCAGCGAGAGCGAGAAGGTCAGCGAGGCGCCGGCGCTCGCCAGCCAGGCCTTCCCCTGGCGGCCGCGGCCTTGCGTCTGCTGCTCGGCCACCAGCAGGCAGGGCTGGGTGTCGCCCTGGCGGCGGCCGGGCGCGGGCCCGGCCGGCACCTGCCCGTGATCCTGCGGCGACGGGCGCAGGCCGTGGCGCGCGCGTTCGAGCAGCTCGGTGTTGGTCGAGCCGATCTGGGCCACGACCTCGATCGACAGCCCGGGCAGCAGCGGCTGCAGCGTCTGCCACAGGTCCTCGGCGCCCCAGGGCAGGTGCTGTGGCGCGGCGGGCGCGGGCGCGGCCATGGCGGGCATGGCAGGGCCGGTCAGCCCAGCTTCTGGCGCTTGGGCGCCAGCATCGTGCCGCGGCAGGCCTTGGCGCCGCAGTGGCAGGCGAACTGGCGCTTCAACGCGGGCGTGTAGCGCTCGTCGATCACCAGGCCGTAGTCGTAGAACAGTTCCTCGCCGGCCTTCAGGTTGCGCAGGGCCTTGATGAAGACGCGGTCGCCGACCTCGTCGGCCTCGCAGTTGGGCACGCAGGCGTGGTTGATCCAGCGCGAGGCATTGCCGCCGAACTTGGCGTCGATGACCCGTTCTTCGTCGATGTGGAAGTAGAAGGTGTGGTTCGGGTCGCTCGGGTCATGCGGGTGGCGGCGCAGCGCCTCGGGCCAGCTGATGACCTCGCCGGTGTACTCGATGATCGTCTCGCCCTTCTTGATGGGCCGCAGCGCGAACACGCCCTTGCCATGCACGCCGCTCTTGCGCACCTGGATGCGCCGGCCTTTCTCTGCCGCGGCCGGTGCTTCGGCCGGCGCCCCGTTGGCCTGGGGCTTCGGGGTCTTGGGGGTCTTGGCTTGCGTGCTCGGCTTCATTCGGTAAAGTGAATTCATGGGCGCGCGCGTGTACACCCGTGTGTGTGCGTGCGCGCGCGAGAACATCGATTGTAGGCATGCCGCCTAGCCCGGAATTCATTGGACTCCATGAGCAAGACCCTCATCATTGCCGAGAAACCCAGCGTCGCGCAGGACATCGTGCGCGCGCTGACACCGGTGGCGGGCAAGTTCGAGAAGCACGCCGAGCACTTCGAGAACGACGCCTATGTCGTCACGTCGGCCGTCGGCCACCTGGTCGAGATCAAGGCGCCGGAGGAATACGACGTCAAGCGCGGCAAGTGGAGCTTCGCGCACCTGCCGGTGGTGCCGCCGCACTTCGACCTGGCGCCGATCGACAAGGCCAAGACCCGGCTCAACGCGGTGGTCAAGCTGGTCAAGCGCAAGGACGTGACCGCGCTGATCAACGCCTGTGACGCGGGCCGCGAAGGCGAGCTGATCTTCCGGCTCATCGTGCAGTACGCCGACACGGGCAAGACCCCGCTGAACAAGCCGATCCAGCGCCTGTGGCTGCAGAGCATGACGCCCCAGGCCATCCGCGAAGGCTTCGAACGCCTGCGCTCCGACCAGCAGATGCTGGGCCTGGCCGATGCGGCGCGCAGCCGCTCGGAAGCCGACTGGCTGGTGGGCATCAACGGCACGCGCGCGATGACGGCCTTCAACTCGCGCGACGGTGGCTTCTTCCTCACCACCGTGGGCCGCGTGCAGACGCCCACCTTGTCGATCGTCGTCGAGCGCGAGGAGAAGATCCGCAAGCACGTGGCGCGCGACTACTGGGAAATCAAGGCCGGCTTCCAGGCATCGGCCGGGGACTACGAAGGCAAGTGGTTCGACCCGAAGTTCAAGAAGGACGAGACGGACGCCGACCGCCGCGCCGACCGCCTGTGGGACGAGAAGCAGGCCAATGCGATTGCCGATGCGGTGCTGGGCAAGACCGGCACGGTGACCGAGGAAGCCAAGCCCAGCAACCAGTCCAGCCCGCTGCTGTACGACCTGACCACCTTGCAGCGCGAGGCCAACGGCCGCTTCGGCTTCTCGGCCAAGACCACGCTGAGCATCGCGCAGGCGCTGTACGAGAAGCACAAGGTGCTGACCTACCCGCGGACCGATTCGCGCGCGCTGCCCGAGGACTACCTCGGCACCGTGAAGCAGACCTTCGAGATGATCTCGAAGGAAGACCTGCCCGGCCCGCTGCGCGAGTTGAGCGCGCATGCGAAGAAGGGCCTGAAGGAAGGCTACGTCAAGCCGATCAAGCGGGTGTTCGACAACAGCAAGGTGTCGGACCACTTCGCGATCATCCCGACGCTGCAGGCCCCCAAGAGCCTGACCGAGGTCGAGGCCAAGCTCTACGACATGGTCGTCAAGCGCTTCCTGGCGGTGTTCTACCCGCCGGCCGAGTACCTGGTCACCACCCGCATCACGCAGATCGAGGGCCACCACTTCCAGACCAACGGCAAGGTGCTGGTGAACCCCGGCTGGCTGGCCGTGTACGGCAAGGAAGCGCAGGACGAGGATGCCAACCTGGTGCCGGTCCAGCCGAACGAGCAGGTGACGAACGAGCATGTCGAGGTCAACGCGCTGAAGACGCGGCCGCCGGCGCGCTACAACGAGGCCACGCTGCTCAGCGCGATGGAAGGCGCCGGCAAGCTGATCGACGACGACGAGCTGCGTGCCGCGATGCACGAGAAGGGCCTGGGCACGCCGGCCACGCGTGCGGCCATCATCGAAGGCCTGATCATGGAAAAGTACATGATCCGCGAGGGCCGCGACCTGATCCCGACCGCCAAGGCCTTCCAGCTGATGACCCTGCTGCGCGGCCTGGACGTCGAGGACCTCACCAAGCCCGAGCTCACCGGCAACTGGGAATACCAGCTCGCCGAGATGGAGCATGGCCGGCTCTCGCGCGACGCGTTCATGAAGGAGATCGCGAAGATGGCCGAGCGCATCGTGCGCAAGGCCAAGGAATACGACCGCGACACCATCCCCGGCGACTACGCCACCTTGCAGCAGCGCTGCCCGCAATGCGGCGGCATCGTCAAGGAGAACTACCGCCGCTTCACCTGCACCGGGGCCGATGGTGCGAGCGAAGGGTGCGGCTTCTCGATCACCAAGATCCCGGGCGGTCGCAGCTTCGAGCTGCACGAGGTCGAGGCTTTCCTGCGCGACAAGAAGATCGGGCCGCTGGAGGGCTTCCGCTCCAAGGCCGGCTGGCCCTTCACCGCCGAGCTGAAGCTGGTGCACGACGACGAGATCGCGAACTGGAAGCTCGAGTTCGACTTCGGCGATGACGCCAAGGGCGGCGAGGGCGATGGCGAGCCGGTGGACTTCTCGGGCCAGGCCTCGCTGGGGGCCTGCCCCAAGTGCAAGGGCCATGTCTACGAGCATGGCAGCAACTACGTCTGCGAGCACGCGGTGGGTGCGCATGTCACCTGCGACTTCAAGACCGGCAAGATCATCCTGACGCAGCCGGTCTCGCACGAGCAGCTGAACAAGCTGCTGAGCGGCGGCAAGACCGACCTGCTCGAAGGCTTCGTCTCCAACCGCACCAAGCGCAAGTTCAAGGCCTTCCTGGTGTGGGACGCGAAGGAAGGCAAGGTCGGCTTCGAGTTCGAGCCGCGCGGCGCCAAGGCCCCGGCGGCGAAGAAGACCGCCGGCGCCGCGAAGAAGGTGGCCGCGAAGAAGACCGCCGCGGCCGAAGAGTGACGCCCGCTCGCCGATGAGCAACGCAGCCGCCTGGCCCTGCCTGCGCGCGCAGGGCGAAGGCTGCGTGCTCGACGTCAGCGTGGCGCCGAACGCCAAGCGCACGGCCGCCGATGGCCTGCACGACGGCGCGTTGCGCGTGCGCCTGGCTGCGCCGCCGGTCGATGGCAAGGCCAACCAGTGCCTGGTCGACTGGCTGGCCGATGAGCTGGGCTGCCCGAAGCGCGCAATCACGCTGCTGCGCGGCCAGTCGTCGCGCCGCAAGCAGCTGCAGATCGCGCTGCCGGTGACGACCGTGAGCGCCTGGCTCGGCGCCAACGTGGTGCCCGTTCCCCGGTAGGGGACAGGTCGCATCGCGGCCAGGGGCGCGGGCTCTTGATCGAAGCCGTTCAACCCGATCCGGGTTTCCCGGTCGGGTTGAATCAGCCCCCCGGGGGCGGCCGCCAGGCGACCGGGGCCGACATCTCTAGCGCATCGCCGCGTGGCTCAATGATTCGATCTGAGCACTGACCTCGACGAGTCGTGCCGCGACCACGCCGAACTCCCGGCCGCCATCGCCCGCCCGCGCCGCGGCGATGCGGGCGTTCATCGCGACGATGCGGGCCTCGCCGGCCACGCGCTCGATGCGGCTGATCAGGCTGGCCCGGTGTGCCTGGGCGCGCTGCGCGGCGGAGCGGGCCTGGGCCTCGTAGGCCAGGGTCAGCTGGTTCAGCTGGGCCAGCAGCGGCGTGGCCTGCTCCACCAGCTGCGCCAGCGCGTCGCGGTGCAGTGCGGCGTCGGGCCCGTCCAGCACCTGGTGCGCCAGCGCGATGAAGCGGCGCACCGCGGCATCGGCGCCTGCGGGTCCGACGAGGGCTTCCCGCAGGGCCGCGGTGGGCGGGGCCGGCAGGCCGTCGCCGCCCTGGCTCAGGCGTTCGTGTGCGCGGCTGAACTGCTGCAAGGCCTCGCGCGCAGCGCTGCGTGCGGGGCGGTCGCCCCGGTCGGCCAGCAGCGCCATCAGCGCGATGCGCTGGCTCAGCATGCGTTGGCGGCCGGCCAGGTTGATCAGCGAAGACCAGGTCTCGGCAGGGACCGATTCGCCCTCCTGCGGGGCGGCATGCACTGGGGCGAGGCGTGACGAGGTGGCGACGACCATCTTTGGCTCCCTTGGGGTTGACCCCAGGTCGCGCTTCGCAAGCTCCGTGCCGCGAAGGCTGGCCTCGCCGATGGCGAAGCCAGCCCCGGCCACGCAGGCGCCGAATGCGTGCATGATGCACGGCCGGCCCGGCGGCTGCACCGAGGCCGCTCCTTTCGTACGCTAGCAACTGTCGTCATGTCCCCCCTGGTGCTCCACAAGCTGCTGGCGATCTTCGTCACCGTCGCGCTGGGCTGGGCGGCCGGGCGCATGCGCTGGCTCGGCGACGCGAAGGCGGGCAGCGACCCGGCGCGCACGCTGGGCCATGCGGCCTTCTACATCTTCGTGCCCGCGCTGCTGTTTCGCACCACTGCGCGGCTGGACCTGAACACCATGCCCTGGGCCACGGTGGTGGCCTTCTTTGCGCCGGTGCTGCTGATGCTGCTGGCGGTGTATGCCGCGATGCGCTGGCGACTGCGGCACCAGCCGACGGCCGACCTGGCCGCCGCCGAGCGCCTGGCCGCAGCGCCCTCGGCACGCGCCATCGCGGTGGTGTTCGGCAATTCGGTGCAGGTGGGCATCCCGATCGCCGCGGCGATGTTCGGCGAGGCCGGCCTGGGCATCCACATCGCGCTGGTCAGCCTGCACGCGCTGATGCTGCTGTCGGTGCTGACCGTGCTGGTCGAGCTGGACCTGGCGCGCGCCCGCGCGCAGCACGAGGCCACCGGCAACCTGCTGCGCACGCTGGGCATGACGGTGCGCAACACCGTGATCCACCCGGTGGTGCTGCCGGTGCTGGCCGGCATGCTCTGGCACGCCACCGGCTGGCCGCTGCCCGGCGCGCTGGACGAAACGCTGCAGCTGCTGGGCACCGCGGTGGCGCCGCTGTGCCTGGTGCTGATCGGCCTGTCGCTGGCCTACTACGGCGTGGCCGGGTCGATCGGCGGCGCCGTGCTCACCAGCCTGCTGAAGCTGGTCGCGCTGCCGGCGCTGGTGCTGGTGGTGGCGCACTGGGGCTTCGGCGTGCGCGGGCTGCCGCTGCAGGTGGTGGTGGTCCTGGCCGCGATGCCCACCGGCAGCAATGCGCTGATCTTCGCGCAGCGCTACCGCGCGCTCGAGGCCGAGGCGACGACCACGATCGTGCTGTCGACCTTCGGCTTCGTGCTGACCGTGCCGCTGTGGCTGGCCGTGCTGGCGCGGCTGGCCTAGGCTTCACCGCTCGCTAGCGGCCGCCCTGCATCGTCTCGCGCGGGTCGTCGGCGGTGGCCGTGCTCAGCACCTTGTGCTCGCGGTCGAAGGTCACGCTGAACTGCTTTTTCTGCTGGCCGTCGAGGAAGCGCCAGTCCCACACTTCCTCGTCGGGCTTCATCGCGAAGCGCTGTGCCTTGGCCGGCCTGCCGAGCAGCTTGCGCACCTCGCCCTGCGGCATGCCGGGCTGCACCTGCGCGAAGCTTTCCGGCGTCAGCGCCTGGCGGATCGACTGCAGCTTGCCGTCCGGCCCCAGCGTGATGAAGTAGTTGGTGCTGCCCTCGGGCTGGCGCGGGTACTCCAACACCTTGGAGCCATCGGCCTTCTCGACCACCATCACCGGCTCGCCGAACTGCTGACGCACCTCGGCCTCGCCGGAAACGCCGGGCTGCAGCTTCTCGATGCGCTGCTGGTCGCAGGCCGCCAGCAGCGTGCACAGCAGCAGCGGGATCAGCAGGGACAGCGTCGATCTCAGGCTCATCGTCGGGCTCCGCGGGGCATCGGGGGGACGGCGCATTGTGCAGCGGCGCGATCTGGGAAAATCGGGCGCATGAGCCCGTCAGACATCCCCGCCTACATGGCCCATGTGGGCGTCGCTGCCCGTGCTGCGTCCAGCACGATGGCGGCGGCCTCGTCGGCCGCGAAGAACGCCGCGCTGCGCGTGCTGGCGCGCCGGCTGCGCGAGGCCGGGCCGGCGCTGCAGGCCGACAACGCGCTGGACCTGCAGGCCGCCCGTGCTGCGGGCCTCGCCGAGCCGATGGTCGACCGGCTCAAGCTCACGCCCCAGGTGCTGGACACGGTGGCCGAAGGCTGCGAGCAGATCGCCGCGATGCCCGATCCGATCGGCGAGATCACCGGCGTCAAGCGCCAGCCCTCGGGCATCAGCGTCGGCCAGATGCGCGTGCCGCTGGGCGTGTTCGGCATGATCTACGAGAGCCGCCCGAACGTGACGATCGAGGCCGCCTCGCTGGCCATCAAGAGCGGCAATGCCTGCATCCTGCGTGGCGGCTCCGAGGCACTGCACAGCAACCTGGCGCTGTGGAAGCTGGTGCAGGCCGCGCTGGTGGAGGCCGGCCTGCCGGCCGACGCGGTGCAGCTGGTGGAGACCACCGACCGCGCCGCGGTGGGCCGGCTGATCGCGATGCCCGAGTACGTGGACGTCATCATCCCGCGCGGCGGCAAGGGGCTGATCGAGCGCATCAGCGCCGAGGCGCGGGTGCCGGTGATCAAGCACCTGGACGGCAACTGCCACGTCTACGTCGATGCCGAGGTCGACATCGAGCAGGCGCTGGTCGTCACCGACAACGCCAAGACGCAGAAGTACAGCCCCTGCAATGCGGCCGAATCGCTGCTGGTGCACGAGCGTCAGGCCGCGGCCTTCCTGCCGCGCATCGGGGCGATCTTCGCGGCCAAGGGCGTCGAGATGCGCGGCTGCCCGGCGAGCCTGGCGATCCTGGCGTCAGTGCCCGGCGCGAAGCTCGTGCCCGCCACCGAGGCCGACTGGGCCGAGGAGTACCTGGCGCCGATCATCAGCGTGAAGGTGGTGGCGAGCCTGGACGAAGCCATCGCGCACATCAACCGCCACGGCTCGCACCACACCGACGCGATCCTGACCACCCATCACCCGAGCGCGATGCGTTTCCTGCGCGAGGTGGATTCGGCCAGCGTGATGGTCAACGCCAGCACGCGCTTCGCCGACGGCTTCGAGTACGGGCTGGGCGCCGAGATCGGCATCAGCACCGACAAGTTCCACGCCCGCGGCCCGGTGGGGCTCGAGGGCCTGACCTCGATGAAGTGGATCGTGCTCGGGCAGGGCGAGACGCGCCGCTGATCAGTTGCCTGGCGTCAGGCCGGTGAAGGCGCGGAAGACGCCTTCGGAGCAGGTGCCGCAGAACGGCTCCTGCGGGTTCTTCAGCGGGTTGAAGCGGTTGTAGTAGACGAACACGCCCTTCGAGGTGGTGACCACTTCCGGGTCGATGCGCGCGCGTACCGGGCTGTCGTCGCTGACCGCGCGCAGCAGCGGCGCGGCGGGGTCGATGTTGGCGAGCCAGATCTGCGAGGGGTAGTTGTCCTCGGGCTTGGCCAGCGTCATCGACACATAGGACTTGCCGTTGTACGTGAAGGGCTCGGGCGACGAGATGCGCATGCCGTTGGGCACGGTCACCTGGCTGTAGACCTGCCATTGCGGCGACGCGCTGGCATCGTGCTTGTAGATGCGCAAGGTGCTGTTGTCGACCACCGTCATCAGCGCCAGCTCGCCATTGAATTCCGGCGCCACCCAGGACCAGGGCACGGTCTGCAGGTCCTTGTTGCCGCTGTCGTAGGTGATCTGCGCGAGCTGCTTGGTGTCGAGCGCGTACATGTAGACCTGCCGCACGCCGTTGTTGGCCTCCGTCGCGTACAACAGCGCGCGCTTGCCTTCGACGAAGCGCACCGACACGATCGAGGGCGGCAGGCCCGGGATCATCTCTTCGGTCACCGTGGTGCTGACATTGCGCCAGTAGTGGTTGCCGAAGTTGTCCATGTAGGTGATCCGCGGCACCGGGTCGCCGGCGTCATGGCTGGCATACGGGCCCAGGCGCGGCGAGTTCGGGCCCATGGTGCGCACGGTCCAGGTGCCGTCGGTGTTCTGCGTGGCCAGTGCCAGGCGGGCGGTGAACGCGGCGTGCGTGGTGCCCGGCACGAACTTGGTGTAAACGATCTGGTCGCCGCTGGCCGCCGAGATCCACTCGGGACCGTTGTAGGTGAAGTTCAGGTCCTTGGTGGTCAGCGCATCGCCGTCGACCAGCGTGCCCTTGCCATTGGTCGGCTTGAAGGCGCCGGTGGTGGGGTCGACATCGGCCGTCCAGAGCTTGCCGGTGGAATCGGCCCAGACGATCTTCGAGCGCGACGGACTGAACTCGAAATCGATCAGGTCCGGCTGCAGCGACACCAGCTGCTCGTTGATCGCGAAAGGTGCCTGCCTGCCGGCCTGGGCTGCGCCGCTGGCCAACAGGCCGGCCAGCGACAATGCACAGACACGCGCCAGAATGGATTTCGAGAGCGACATGGGTCAGCCTTGCAAGGGTTTGCAACAAACGCCGGAGTTATCTGCGATGGAACCGAGGCGGTCAAGCGCATTGCGCACATGTTGCCGTGCAACACCCGTGCCTGAGGGGGCGCCCGTGATCGCCGGGAGGCGGCCATGCCGCTGAACAGCACCGCGCTGGTGCTGTTTTCCGGCGGCCAGGACTCCACCGCCTGCCTGGCCTGGGCGCTGGCGCGCTACCCGCGTGTCGAGACCGTGGGCTTCGACTACGGCCAGCGGCATCGCATCGAGCTCGATTGCCGCGCGGTGGTGCGGCGCGAGCTCGCGGCGGCCTATCCGCACTGGGCCGCGAAGCTGGGTGACGATCACCTGCTGGACCTGCGGCTGCTGGGGCAGATCTCCGATACCGCGCTGACCGACGCCCGCGCCATCGCGCTGCAGGCCAACGGGCTGCCGAACACCTTCGTGCCCGGCCGCAACCTGCTGTTCCTGGGCTTTGCGGCCGCACTGGCCTACCGGCGCGGCGCCAGCGTGCTGGTGGGCGGCATGTGCGAGACCGACTACTCCGGCTACCCCGACTGCCGCGACAACACCATCAAGGCCATGCAGCTGGCGCTCTCGCTCGGGCTCGACGGGCCGATGACGATCGAGACGCCGCTGATGTGGCTGGACAAGGCGCAGACCTGGGCGCTGACCGAGGCGCTGGGCGGGACGGCGCTCAACGCGCTGATCGTCGAGCACACGCACACCTGCTACCTGGGTGAACGCGGCCAGCGGCATGACTGGGGCCATGGCTGCGGCCACTGCCCGGCCTGCCAGCTGCGCGCCGCCGGCCATGCGGCGTGGCGCAGCGGCCAGGCCCTGCCGCTGCCGCCGGGAGCGGCGCGCTGATGGACGCCCCGCTGGTCTGGCTGCTGGCCGCGCTGGCCGTGCTGTTCTTCTGGATGCTGGGGGCGCACAACCGCGTGGTGGCCTTGCGCAGCCCGATCAACGCCGCCTGGGCGCAGCTGGAGGCGGTGCTGGCCGCGCGGCGCCAGGCGCTGGCCGAGCTGCTGGTGGCGGCCGAGCCGCGGCTGGCCGGTGAACGCGCCGCGCTCGACGCCGTGGTGCAGGCGCAGGCCCAGGTGGGTCGTGCCGCCGATGCGCTGCGCGGCAAGCCGGCCGATGCCGAGCGGGTGGCCGCGCTGGCCCAGGCCGAAACCGCGCTGGCGCCGGTGCTGGCGCGGCTGTGCTCGCTGATCGAGCAGCAGCCCGACTGGCGCGAGGAGCCTGCACTGGCGGGGCCGCTGCAGGCGCTGCGCGAGCTGCCGGCGCGCTGGCAGTTCGCGCGCCAGGTGTTCAACGAGGCATCGTCCGCCTACAACGACGCCGTGCTGCAGTTCCCCACGCGCCTGCTGGCCGGCGTGTTCCGCTTCGGCCGCGCCGGCACGCTGTGAGTCGGCCCCGGCTGCGGTACTCCGCCGCCGGGGGCCGGCACTCAGCACATCACCGACGCGGTGGCGACCAGTTCGTCGAACAAGGCCATCGAGGCCCTGCCCGAGACGGCGTAAGGGTCCAGCGTCGCGGTGGCCGAGTACTTCAGCAGCAAGGCCGGGTTGAGCCGCGCCATGTTGACCTGGCCCATCGCCCAGCCGGCGAAGCGGCGTTCGGTGATTTCCTCGTAGTTCAGCAGCACCACCTCGTGGTGCCGCGGATCGGCCGCTATGCGGTTGTACAGGTGGTTCACCGCCAGGCGCCCGCCTTCGAGCGTCTGCATGAAGATGCCGCCCGAGTAGCACAGCAACCCGGTGATGCCGTGCTGCGGGTTGTTCTGCTTGCTCTGCCGCAGGATGGCCTGCAGTTCGTCGTGGTCGATGCTCGGGATCGCCCGGCTCGCGTAGGTCAGTCGCACCAGCATGGTCAGCCGCCGTTCTTCTTCGACATCAGCGAGAGGAATTCGCGCCGCAGGTTCGGATTCTTCAGGAACGAGCCGCGCATCACGCTGTTGGTCATCGCCGCATCGTCGTCCTTCACGCCGCGCCAGTGCATGCAGAAGTGGTCGGCCTCCATCACGATGGCCAGGCCGTCGGGCTTGACGCGGTCCTGCAGCGCGTCGGCCAGCATCACCACCGCCTCCTCCTGGATCTGCGGACGCGACATCACCCAGTCGCACAGCCGCACGTATTTCGACAGGCCGATCAGGTTGGAATGCTCGTTCGGCAGCAGGCCGATCCACACCTTGCCGAGGATGGGACACAGGTGGTGCGAGCAGGCGCTGCGCACGGTGATCGGCCCCACGATCATCAGCTCGTTCAGGCGCGAGAAGTTCGGGAACTCGGTCACCGCGGGCGGCGGCACGTAGCGGCCGCGGAACACCTCCTCGATGAACATCTTGGCCACGCGCTTGGCGGTCTCGTTGGTGTTGTGGTCGCTGTCGGTGTCGATCACCAGCGCCTCGAGCACGCCCTGCATCTTGGCCTGCACCTCGGCGCGCAGCTCTTCGAGCTCGCCCTCGCGGATGTGCTCCGCGATGTTGTCGTTGGCGTGGTAGCGGCAATCGGCGCCCACCAGCCGGTAGCGGATGCGCTGCGAGGCCGGCAGCGCGGCCAGCTCGGCTTCGCTGCGGAAAATCGGCAAGGTGTCGGAAGCCGCCATGGTGTGCTGCAGGTGCGCTGAAGGGAGGGGCGCCGATTGTGCGCTGGCGCGTTCAAACCCGTGCCGGGCAGGGGCAAGCCAGCCGCTAGACTGACCGCGATGAACGTCGCCGCCGCGCCACCGCTGGCCCGCCTGCTCGACGCCACCGCCGACGCGGTGGCCGCCGTGCGCGAGGGCCGCTCGCTCACCGACGTGCTGGCGCGCTGCCCGGCCGAGCTGCGCGCCGGCACGCAGGCGCTGAGCTTCCACGTGCTGCGCTGGCTGGGCGGCGCGCAGGCGGTGCGCGCGATGCTGGCGCCCAAGTCGCCGCCGCCCAACGTGGATGCGCTGCTGGTCAGCGCGCTGGCGCTGCTGTGGCCCGGCAGCGATCCGCCGTATGCCGAGCACACGCTGGTCGACCAGGCCGTCACCGCGGCCCGCCAGCGCGCCCCGGCCGCGGCCAACTTCGTCAACGCGGTGCTGCGGCGCTTCGTGCGCGAATCGGCCGCGCTGGTCGAGGCCGCGCGCCACCAGCCGGTGGCGGCCTTCAACCACCCGCTGTGGTGGATCGAGCGGGTCAAGCAGGATTGGCCGCAGCACTGGCAGGCGCTGCTGCTGGCGGCCAACCGCCATCCGCCGATGGTGTTGCGCGTGAATGCCCGGCGCGGCACGGCGGCCGGCTATGTGCAGCGCCTGGCGAGCCTGGGCTTTGCCGCCACCGCGCTGGACGCACAGGCGGTGCTGCTGCACAAGCCGATGCCGGTGCAGCAGCTGCCCGGCTTTGCCGAGGGCGAGGTCTCGGTGCAGGACCTGTCGGCGCAGCGCGCCGCGCCGCTGCTGCTGGGCAGCGGCCTGCCCCCCGGCGCGCATGTGCTGGACGCCTGCGCCGCGCCGGGCGGCAAGACCGCGCACCTGCTCGAGCTGGACCCCGCGCTCGACCTGCTGGCGCTGGACAGCGACCCGCTGCGGCTGGCCCGCGTGCAGGACACGCTCAACCGCCTGCAACTGAAGGCCCGGCTGCAGGCCGCCGACGCGCGCGACGTGGCGCGCTGGTGGGATGGCCGGCCGTTCGACGCCATCCTGCTCGACGCGCCGTGCACCGCCTCCGGCATCGTGCGCCGCCACCCGGACGTGCGCTGGCTGCGCCGCATCGACGACGTGCTGGCGCTGTCGCGCATCCAGGCCGAGCTGCTGGACGCGCTGTGGCCGCTGCTGAAGCCCGGCGGCCGGCTGCTGTATGCCACCTGCTCGATCTTCCGGCTGGAAGGTCAGCAACAGATCGACGCTTTTTTGCAACGGCACGCGGCGGACAAACCCCGGCTCGACCCTGCCTCGCCGGGCCATCTGCTGGGGCTGCCGGACAATGCGAGTCGTCCCGGATCTGCGACCGAAACCAGCGGTGACGGCTTCTTCTACGCGTTGATCCACCAACCCTAGCGCCCGCGCTGCCGATGCGCCGCCACCTGCCGTACCTCCTGCTGCGCATCTTCCTGCGGATCCTGCTGCCGGCCCTGTTGCTGGCGGCGGGGGCCCGCGCGCAGGGTGTGGAGTTCTCCACCATCGAGCTCTCGCGCGCCGACGGTGGGCTCACGCTGGACTACAGCGGCCGGCTCAGCCTGTCGCGCGCCGTGGAAGACGCGCTGCAGCGCGGCGTGCCGGTGTACTTCAGCGCCCAGGCCATCGTGCTGCGCAGCCGCTGGTACTGGCGCGACGAGCGGGTGGCCCGCATCACGCGCAGCTGGCGCCTGTCGTACCAGCCGCTCACCGCGTCCTGGCGCGTCAGCCTGGGCGGCCTGTCGCAGAGCTATCCCACGCTGGCCGAGGCGCTGGCGCCGATCTCGCGCGTCTCGGGCTGGCGCCTGCTGGAGGCTGACAAGCTCGAGCCCGGCGAACGCTACTACGTCGAATTCAGCTTCCAGCTCGACAACAGCCAGCTGCCGCGCCCGATGCAGCTGGACCTGGGGCAGGACTGGAAGCTCGGTTTCGAGCGTACGCTGAAGCTGGAATGAGAAAGTCCACGCGCTGGGCCCTGCTGGTCTCGCTGATCGCGGTGCTCGGCATCTCGCTGCTGCTGATCTACCTGCTGTCGCTCGGCAACGCCGGGCGGGCGCTGGAGCGGCATTTCGTCTGGCTGTTCTGGGTCAACGTCGCGGTCGGCGGCCTGCTGCTGCTGACCATCCTGCTGGCCGCCGCGCGCCTGCTGGTGCGGCTGCGCCAGCGCAAGTTCGGCAGCCGGCTGCTGGCCAAGCTGGCCGGCATCTTCGCGATGGTCGGCGTGCTGCCGGGGCTGTTGATCTACACCGTCAGCTACCAGTTCGTCGCCCGCTCGATCGACAGCTGGTTCGACGTGCAGGTGGCCGGCGCGCTGGACGCGGGCCTCTCGCTGGGCCGTGGCACGCTGGACGCGCTGGCCTCCGACCTGTCCACCAAGACCCGTAATGCGGCCGAGCGCCTGGCCGACAGCCGTGCCGCCGTCGGCCCGCTGGCACTGGAGCGGGTGCGCGAGCAGTTGGGCGCCAGCGAGGCGGTGCTGGTCGGTGCCGGCGGGCAGCCACTGGCCAGCGCCGGCGGCGCGATTGCCGGGGCCATCATGCCCGAGCGGGCGCCGCCGGCGCTGCTGCGCCAGGCCAGGTCGGCCCGCAGCGCCAGCCAGCTCGAAGGCCTGGATGACGAACCGCTGCCCGGTGCGCGGCCCTCGGCGCGCGTGCGCGCGCTGGCGCTGGTGCCCAGCAGCGAGCTCAGCCTGGTCAGCGCCGAAGACCGCTACCTGATGGTGGTGCAGCCCGTGCCGCAGCAGCTGCTGGCCAATGCGCTGGCGGTGCAGGCGGCGTACCGCGAGTACCAGCAGCGCGGCATCGCGCGCGACGGGCTGCGTCGCATGTACATCGGCACGCTCACGCTGTCGCTGGTGCTCTCGGTGTTCGGCGCGCTGCTGCTGGCGGTGATGCTGGGCAACCAGATCGTGCGGCCGATGCTGCTGCTGGCCGACGGCGTGCAGCAGGTGGCCGACGGCGACCTCACCGCCAAGCCGGTGTTCGCCTCGCGCGACGAGCTCGGCGGCCTGACCCGCTCGTTCGCGCGCATGACCGAGCAGCTGGCCGAAGCGCGCGAGCAGGTGCAGCGTGGCGTCAAGCAGCTCGAAGGCGCGCGCACGCGGCTGCAGACCATCCTGGACAGCCTGACCGCCGGCGTGATCGTGTTCGACCGCCACCAGCACATCGACACCGTGAACCCGGGGGCCACGCGCATCCTGCGCCAGCCCTTGTCGGCCTACCGCGGCCGCCGCCTCGACGAGGTGCCAGGCCTGGCCGAGTTCGCGCAGGCCGTGTGGCAGCGCAGCGAGCTGCACCGCACCAGCCCCGAGGCCGGCGAGCGCGACCACTGGCAGGACGCACACGAGCTGAAGGTCGGCCCGCAGGAGACCGTGAACCTGCTGCTGCGCGGTGCGCCGCTGCCCAATGGCGCGCGGCTGCTGGTGTTCGACGACATCACCGAAGTGGTGTCGGCGCAGCGTTCGGTGGCCTGGGGCGAAGTGGCGCGCCGGCTGGCGCACGAGATCAAGAACCCGCTGACGCCGATCCAGCTCTCGGCCGAGCGCATGCAGCACAAGCTCGAGGCCAAGCTCGAAGGCGCCGACCAATCGATGCTGCAGCGCTCGGTGGCCACCATCGTGGCCCAGGTGCAGTCGATGAAGCAGCTGGTCAACGAGTTCCGCGACTATGCCCGCCTGCCGGCGGCGCAGCTGCTGCCGCTGGACCTCAATGCGCTGGTCACCGAGGTGCTGGCGCTGTACGCCGAGGCGCATGAAAGTGGCCGGCTCGATGCGCGGCTGGCCGAGCCGCTGCCGGCCATCCTGGGCGATGCGACGCAGCTGCGCCAGGTGATCCACAACCTGGTGCAGAACGGGCTCGATGCGGTGGCCGACAAACCCGATGGCCATGTCACCGTGGCCACCGAGATCGCTCGCAACGAGAACGGCGAGCTGCGCGCGGTGCGCCTGAAGGTCAGCGACAACGGCAGCGGCTTCAGCGACAAGGTGCTCAAGCGCGCCTTCGAGCCGTATGTCACCACCAAGGTCAAGGGCACCGGCCTCGGCCTGGCCGTGGTCAAGAAGATCGCCGACGAGCACCATGCGCGGGTGCGCATCGTCAACCTGCAGGCCGACGCGGATCCGGCGGCCCTGGCCGGTGGCGCCGGCACGGCCGGCGAGGGTCCGGCCATCGGTGCGCAAGTTTCGCTATCATTTTCCGGTTTTGCCCCCGCGCCGACCCCCCACTCTCCGTCCATGCCGTCTCCTGGCATGGCCTCCGACAAGTCACCTGATGCTGGCGCCAAGGCCGCGCAGGGGCAGTGAGCACGCATGGCAACGATTCTTGTAGTTGACGACGAGCTGGGCATCCGTGGCCTGCTCTCGGAAATCCTGTCGGACGAGGGCCACACCGTCGAGCTGGCCGAAAACGCCGCCGAAGCCCGTGCGGTGCGCGAGCGCCTGCGGCCCGACCTGGTGCTGCTGGACATCTGGATGCCCGACGTCGACGGCATCAGCCTGCTCAAGGAATGGGGTGCCGCCTCGATGCTGAGCATGCCGGTCATCATGATGAGCGGCCACGGCACCATCGACACCGCGGTCGAGGCCACCAAGTACGGCGCGAGCGCCTTCCTCGAAAAGCCCATCACGCTGCAGAAGCTGCTGCGCGCGGTGGAACAGGCGCTGGCCAAGCCGACACCGCGCCCCGCCGGCGCACTGCCCGGCAACGGCTACCGCGCCGACGGCCTGCTGACCGGCGACCCCGGCCTGCTGCTGCCCGCCGGCGGCCAGCCCAGCGCACCCGCGGTGCCGCTGGGCCCGCAGCCCGAGCAGATGTTCGACCTGGACCGCCCGCTGCGCGAAGCGCGCGATGCGTTCGAGAAGAGCTACTTCGAGTTCCACCTGGCGAAGGAAAACGGCTCGATGACGCGCGTGGCCGAGAAGACCGGCCTGGAACGCACCCACCTGTACCGCAAGCTCAAGCAGCTGGGCGTGGACCTGAACCGCAACAAGCGCGGCGGGGTGCTCTGAAAATGCCGCTATACTGCTGGGCTCGACCAGATTCACGGCCTGGTAGCTCAGTTGGTAGAGCAGCGGATTGAAAATCCGCGTGTCGGTGGTTCGATTCCGCCCCAGGCCACCAAGACAAAGTCGTTGAGCATCAACGACTTCGCCAAGACGGCGACCTCCGATGAGGTCGCCGTTCTTGTTTGTGCAGGGTCGTTTCCGGCAGTCTTCTGACAGTCACACCATGCACGCGGTCCGGTCTGCCGTTGTTGAAGGCGATCGCAGCGGACGTGACGCTGTCCGTGACGCGGTGCACGCCGGTGGTTCAGCGCGGCTGCCAATGGATTCAGCGTGTAGGCTCCTTGCTCCATGAAGCTGCTCGCCACGATCGCCGTAGTGAAAAGGCGCACTGCACCCGCCTGCGCAAAGGGGCACGAGAAGTGGATTGCCGGCATGGCATTGACCGCGTCATTCGCGGCCGGCCCCGTGTTTGCCGCGGCGCCCGCGCATGAGGGGTGCGCGCGCGTCGGCTCGGCGCCCCGAGCCGCCAACCAGCTGACGATTGGCAAGGACAGGATTCTTCTCGCCGACGCTTCGGTTCCGAACGATCGGCTTCGCGACGCGATCAGGCACTTCGGTGCGACCGGCGCAATCCGCCTGCTCGCGGAACCTGGTGCGCCGGCCGGTGCGGCGTCCTTGTCATCGGGGATTTCCGCTGGTGTGCTGGATGTCGTGGTCACGAAGGTGCCGGGCAGCTCCGCACTTTTCTCCTTTCCCTCGGAGGACGTTCGGTACGCTGCAGTTCAGCTCAACGGCGTGCAGGTGCAGATCGTCGCCAGCGTCCTCGGCACGCAGGTGCTCCCGCTCGCTGCGGTGGCCAGCGACGGTGAGCGGAACAGCGATCTCGTCTGGTTTGCATCGCCCTCCACCGCGGGACCCAAGGCGCAGCTGCAGGCCTTGGAGCGTTTGTACCAACTCGCGTTCCAGGAACGGCCGGATCAACGCTTCTGGCTTCGTCGTCACGACGAGGCGTCGCTGCGAACGCGCACCCGCGCTGATACGCAGGGCGGCGCCCTGCGGACCCTCGCCGGTCTGCGTGGCTGTGCGGTCGCCGCCTTTGAACGTGAAGTGCGCGGTTCGAACCTGCGCCGCTGGGCATCGGTCCAGATGACATTCGATGCCGGCGCGAAGCCCCCGGCGACCAGGGTGGCTGTTCGGACAACGGATGAGCACGGCCGACTGATTCGCCACGGTTCAGTGACCATTGCGCGCGGTGCACACCTGGCGTGCACGGCTCGCATCGAGGCCAGTGGCCTGGCGACGTGCAAGCTCTTCGACACGCATGGAAGTCACGATGGCGATGCGCATGACGACCACGACGGGCCGACGATCGCCACCTATTCGGGGCACCTGGGCGAGGAGCAGATCCTGCTGCCGACGACCAAGCTTGTGGGAGCGCCTGGACGCGCTAGCGGCCGGAATCGGTGAGCCTTGGACTGTCCCATCGTGACGGCATGTCCACCGCCGATGAGCCCATGCTCACAAGGGCGAGCGCCAGAAATGCCCCCTGAAGCCCGCCCCTCTTGAGGCGGGCGCGGGGCGAGTGTCTGGCCGTGACGCGGTAGCGTCAGCGCACCGTTCGAGTGGCCGCACTCGACAGCTCGATGGCGTCCGGCCCGGTGAGCCCCGCGAACTCGGCGGTGACCGGCCCAGGAGCCGCCTGCATGGTGCAGATGGCCACCCCGTCCGCATCCGTCTTCGCGGTGCACGTCGGGCCATCGGTAGCCGTGAACTTCACCTCTCCGCCGGAAATGACATTGAAGAAGTTCGAGACCCGGGCGGCCACCACCAGGCCGGTTCCGCCGAAGCCCCCGGAATAGAACTCGACCTTGGTCGGACGCCACACCGGATTCTTGGCGGTGCCGTCCCGCACCGACAGCTGGGCGGCGGAGCAGGCACGCAGGGTAGCGAAGGCGAGCTGAACTTTCTCGGTTCCCATGATCATCGGGTTGCTGCTTGCAATGCCACCTTGCGCACGAATCGCCTTGATCCGGTCCGCGGTCTTGTCTTCGAAGGAGTGCGAGTTGATGCTCGAGTCCGCCTTCTGCGCCTTGGCCTGTTGATACATCGTTTCCGCGGCGCGCATGTACTGCAAGGCTGCTGCGGCCGTGCCGGGGAATGCAGAACCGCCCAGGTAGGCGATCTTGTGCTGCTCACCCTTGTAGGTGACCGGCAGGATGAAGCTCGTGGTACCGGGGGTGTGGCCTGGTGTCGCCAAGGCCGTCATCGTGAGTCCCGCGACGTTGAGCGTGTGCGGATTCAGATCGCTGCTGTTGACCTGGACGGTCGCCTGATACGGCTTGTTCGCGCCGTAGTCCGCCGATCCCACGACAGTGGTCGCGGGGCTGTACCGGGACTGGAGTTCCAGCACGCCACCGTCGTGGTCACCATGGCCGTGCGTGACGATCAGGGCACGCAGCTTGGCCGGGTCGATTCCTGCGCTTTGCAGTTGCGGAATCGTGATGTTCTGGACATCGGCAGCATTGTTCATCGTGTCGAACAAAACGTATCCGCCATCCGGTGTCTTCATCACGTACTGACCGACGGACACGGTTCCCACGAAGTAGAAGCCATCGAAGAGCTCCGTGATGGGAATGACGGAACGGTCCGCCAGAAGGGGATTGCTGCCCTGGCCAGCGTTCGAACACCAGTAAGGAGCCGTGATGTCGCTGTTGTTGGCCCATGCCGTTCGTGCGATCTGCATGTGCTTGTCAAGCTCGCTGGCATTCGCCGGCACCAGCGTCGCCAGCGGCGTGAAGGCGGCGGGCTTTCCCGGTTCGAATGGCGGGTCGTCGTTCCCCCCGCATCCAGACATCCCAACGGCGACGGCCGCAGCGGCCTGTACGGCCAAGGCGCACCTTGACAAGAACCTGAGCTTCACGGAGTGCTCCTTCAGAGATATGGATGGTTTCACCGTCCCGCGCCCGCGCTTGTCTGGGTCGACGCAGCGCCCGCAGACCGCAGGCGGAATCGCGATGGCCGACTGATCCTAGGAGTGGGGAATCGAGTTGTTCAAATCAACACAGACTCAGTGAAACCCTTATCCCGTCCGTGCTGGTCACGCCATGTTCCTGACTGGCCGATGACTGTCGGATTGCGCATCGCCCCTGTCCGGCGATGCCCTGGTGCCACGCCCCGTCGACGCTAAGCTGTCGTTCATCGGGAACAGGCCGGCCGGGCGGCGCGAAGGGGGAGTTCATGTCCGTTGTCGTCAGGCAGGCGGTCCTCGAGGACCTGGACGACCTGGTCCCGCTGTTCGACGCGTATCGCGTCTTCCACGGGCAGCACAGCGATCCGGCGGCCGCCCACGCGTTCCTGCTGGCGCGCTTCGATCATCTGGAATCGGTGATCTTCGTGGCGCGGCGGGACCGGCAGGCGGTGGGGTTCACACAGCTGTTCCCCGCCTTCTCGTCGCTGGCCTTGAAGCGCACGCTCATCTTGAACGATATGTACGTGGACGAGCAGGTGCGGGGGCAGGGTGTGGGCCGGGCACTGCTCGAGCAGGCCACCGCCCACGCGCGGCGCATCGGTGCGCTCCGCATGGTGCTGACGGCGCAAGCCACCAACACCCAGGCCCGCAAGGTGTACGAGGCGAATGGCTGGCGCGAGGACCCCGCGTTCGCCGTCTACTACCGCCTGCTTTAGGCCGCGGCGGCGCCCGGCCCTGACTGCGCGAGCAGCCAGTCGACCACGCAGGCCACGTCGCTGCGCGCATGCTCGTCGGCCTGGATCAGCCAGAAGCCGTGCGAGGTCTGGCGCGCCGGTCCGTCCCCGGCCAGCACCACCAGCTGACCTGCCTCGACCAGATCGCGCACCAGCTCGAGCCGGCCGATCGCGATGCCCTGTGCGCTGACGGCGGCCTGGATCACCTGGTCGTAGTGGTTGAAGCGCAGCAGGCCGCGTGCCTGCATCGGCTGCTGCCCTTGCGGGGCCAGCCAGTCGGCCCATTGCAGCCACGGCCGGCGGTCCTCGAATTCGAGCAGCACGTGCTGCTGAAGCTGCTGGCTCCAACCCGTCGGGTGCAATGCGAGGGCGGGGCTGGCCACCGGCGCGATGGTCTCGCCGAACAGGCGGATGGCCCCGCGCGGGGCCTGGCTGTCGGCGCAATAGCGGATGGCCAGGTCCACGTTGCTGCCGGCCAGGTCCATCACCGCATTGCTGGCGACCACGCGCAGGTCGATGCCGGGATGCACCTGCCGCAGCTGCGCCAGCCTGGGCAGCAGCCACACGCCGCTCACGCCCAGGCTCGCGGTCAGGGTGACGGGGCGGCGGCCCGGGTCCCGCAGGCTGGCCACGACCTCCTGCAGCTGCCGGATCGCCGCGTCCGCCGCGCGGAACAGCCGCTCGCCCTCGACGGTGAACGAGACCTTGCGGTGCCCGCGCTGCAGCAGCCGCACGTCCAGCGCCTCCTCCAGCGCTCGCAGCTGCTTGCTGACGGCCGACTGCGTGACGCACAGGTCGTCGCCGGCCTGGCTGACGCTCATGCGCCGACCGACGGCCACGAAGCCCTTGATCAGGTCGAGCGAAGGCATGCGGACGAGCGGGACGGACATGGGGCGCTTTCGGTGGGTCGTGCATCGATTCTCACGAATGATTTTTCGTCGCGCGCAGCGCGCCCAGATGTCCGAATCGGCACGCGGGGGAATCGAACAATGGCCTGCATCCACCCGACGAGACCGCCATGACGCATCCAGCCGACGACACCGCCCGACTCGAGGGCCTGACCACACCGCACCTTTGCGATGGCTGCCTGCGCGTTGGCGTGCCCGTCCGCGTGGCGCCCACCGCGCTGCAGGCGCTGGCGCCGGGCATGGCCTGCCGCGGCCCGGTACGACCGGTCCGGCACGCGGGCAGCATCGACGTGTTCCTCGAGGCGCTGGAACGCGCACATCCCGGCGAAGTGCTGGTGATCGACAACGCCGGGCGGCACGACGAGGCCTGCATCGGCGACATCGTCCTGCTGGAGGCACAGGCCGCGGGCCTGGCCGGCATCGTCATCTGGGGCCTGCACCGCGACAGCCAGGAACTGCGCGACATCGGCTTTCCGGTGTTCAGCCTGGGCGCGCTGCCTACCGGCCCGCAGCGGCTGCACCCGCGGCCGCCGGACACCTTCGAGCGCGCACAGGTCGGGCCGCACGGGCTGACGCAGGACGACGTGGTCGTCGCCGATGCCAATGGCGTGCTGTTCCTGCCGCGGGCGCGGCTTGCCGAGATCGTCGCCGCGGCCGCGCACTACAAGGCCACCGAGGCGCGGCAGCTGGCGGCGATGCGCGCGGGCCGCTCGTACCGCGAGCAGGTCCGCTTCGCCGACTACCTGGCCCGGCGCGCGGCCGATTCCGGTTACGGCTTCCGGCAGCACCTGAAGGACATCGAGGCCGCGGGCGAGGTGTGATTGCGCGGCCGCGTCGCGCCCGTCGACAATCGGCCGCGATGTGCTATTCCGCCCAGATCCGTGCCGACTACCGCCGCTACGTGCGCGAGTGGCAGGCCCGCATCAGCCTGCGCGAGTTCGTCGAGCTGTTCTGGTGGAAATGGGAAGACGGCGGCACGCAGGGCCGCGGCGCCAAGCCGAAGATCCCGAAGGCGATGGAGCTGGCGTTCGTCGACCCGCAGACCGACGACGAGCGGTTGATCAAGCGCTACATCGACGAAGCCAATGCGCGCGAGGCGCTGGCGCTGCAGGCCGAGCTGTTCAAGCAGCGCAAGCGCCTGGCCGACGCCGAGCGCGCGCTGCAGGGCAGGCCGACGAAGAAGGCCGCCGAGGACCAGCGCATCGCCGGCGACAAGGTGCGCCGCATCCTGGGCTGGCTGGCCGACCTGGGCCGCACCGAGGCGCTGGAACGCGATGCCCGCATCTTCCCGCTGCACTACGCGCCGGTGATGGTGTGGGAAGACGGCCAGCGGGTGATCAAGCCGATGCGCTATGGCTGCCGGCCCGCCGGCGTGCCGGCGTTCTACGACACCAGGTTTCCCGGCACCTACAACGCCCGGCGCGACAACCTGCAGGGTTTCTGGCGCAAGCAGTTCGGCCACACCCATGCGGTGATGGTGGCCAACGCGTTCTACGAGAACGTGCCGCGCCACAAGGTCGAGGGGCGCGAGCTGGCACCGGGCGAGGCGCCGGAAAACCAGGTGCTGGAGTTCCGCCCGCGCCCGACGCAGGAGATGCTGGTGGCCTGCCTGTGGTCGCGCTGGTCCGCGCCGGGCGAGCGCGAGCTGCTGTCGTTCGCGGCCATCACCGACGAGCCGCCGCCCGAGGTGGCCGCCGCGGGCCATGACCGCTGCATCATCCCGATCAAGCCCGAGCACCTGGACGAGTGGCTGAACCCGCAGGCCAGCACGCCGCAGCGCCTGCAGGCCATCCTCGACGACCGCGAGCGGCCGTACTACGAGCACCGGCTGGCGGCCTGAGCGCCTCACGATGTGTCGAGCCTGACAGCGACCGGACAACAGCCCGACACCTGCGGCCGGCACACTGCAGGACATCGGGCGCCCCACTCCTCCTGTCCCTCCCTCCCTTCGGCGTCCGGTCTTCACGCCACGCGCATCGGCCTTCGGTGCGCGTGGCGATTTTTCGGGCGCCGGCCGCTGCGCCGACAATCCCGCTGATGCAGAACCCGGCCCCTGTCGTGCTGGCGCCGCCCGCGGGCGCAGCGCCTGCTGCCACCGCCCCCGTGCTGTCGGCGCGCCATGTCTGGGTGCTGGCGTTGCTGACGCTGTTCTGGGGCCTGAACTGGCCGATCATGAAGGCGGCCGTCAGCGAGATGCCGCCGCTCACCTTTCGCGCGCTGTCGCTGCTGGGGGGGCTGCCCTGCCTGGCGCTGGCGTTGAAGCTGCTGCGCGTGCCCTTCCGGGTGCCGCGCGCGGAGTGGCGGCGCATCGGCGCCTTGAGCGTCACCAACATGCTGGTGTGGCATGTGTGCCTGATCCTTGCACTGCCCCACCTGAGCTCGGGCCGCGCGGCCATCCTGGGCTACACGATGCCGGTGTTCTCGGCGCTGTGGGGCCGCTTCGTGTTCGACGAGCGGCTCACGCTGCGGCAGGGGCTGGGCGTGGCGGCCGCCGGCATCGCGGTGCTGCTGCTGCTGTGGCACGAGTTCACGCGGCTGAGCGGCGCGCCGCTGGCCGCCGGCGCGGTGCTGGTGGCCGCGCTGGTGTGGGGCCTGGGCACGCAGCAGTTGCGCCGCACGCCCACGGCCGTGGCCACGTTGGCCATCTCGTTCTGGATGACCGCCATCACCACCGTCGTGCTGTGCGGCCTGGCGCTGGCCTTCGAGCCGCTGCCGCGGCAGCTGCCCAGCAGGGCCACGCTCGGCGCCATCGTCTACAACGCCGTGCTGGTGTTCGGCTACTGCCATGCGGCCTGGTTCTACCTCGCGCGCACGCTCACGCCGGTGGCCTCCAGCACCAGCGTGATGCTGATCCCGGTGCTGGGCATCGTCTCCGGCGCGTGGTGGCTGGGCGAACGCCTGCACTGGCAGGACGGTGCGGCCATCACGCTGATCCTGCTGTCGATTGCCGCGGTGCTGCTGCCGGCGCGCCGGCCCTAGCGGTCGCCCGCGGCCAGGCGCCCGCCTACACTGGCCCGACGATGCGTGAGCCTGCCGCTTCCGTCACCCCGGCGCCGTCGCAGGCCGTGCCCGACGAGCCGGCCTACGGCTGGGTCGTGGCCTGGGCCTGCTTCGTCGCGCTGGCGGTGATCTTCGGCGTGGCCTATTCGTTCGCCGCGTTCTTCGATGCCTTCACTGCCGAGTTCCGGGCGCGGCGCGCCGATGTCTCGCTGGTGTTCGGGCTCTCGGGGCTGATCTACTTCGTGCTCGGCGCGGTCGGCGGGATGCTGGCCGACCGTTTCGGGCCGCGCGTGGTCTGCACCGCCGGCATGCTGTGCATCGCCGGCGGGCTGCTGGGCTGCAGCTTCGCGCCCTCGATGGGCGCGGTCTACGCGGCCTATGGGGTGGGCATCGGCATCGGCATCGCGCTGGTCTACACGCCCTCCATCGCCTGCGTGCAGCCCTGGTTCACGCGCCGCCGCGGCCTGGCCGCGGGCCTGGCCAGCGCCGGCATTGGCGCCGGCACGGTGGTGGTGCCGCTGCTGGCCAGCGGGTTGATCGCGGCCAGCAGCTGGCGCGGTGCGCTGCAGGGTCTGGCCCTGGGGGCGCTGCTGCTGGGCGGCGGTGCCACCCTGCTGCTCAAGCGCGCACCGGCGGCCACCGCGCAGGGCGCGCGCGGCGTGGTGCCGGGCCTCACGCTGCGCCAGGCGCTGGCGAGCCGCGAGTTCCGCTGGCTTTACCTGTCGGTGCTGCTGGCCGGCCCGGTGATGTTCATCCCCTTTGCGCATGTGTCGGTCTCGGCGCGCGACATCGGCATTGACGAGGCGCGCGCGGTCGGCCTGGTGGGCTTGATCGGCATCGGCAGCCTGAGCGGGCGCTTCGCGATCGGGGCGCTGGCCGACCGCATCGGCCGCACGCTGACGCTGGCGCTGGCGCAGGCCTCGCTGGGCCTGAGCTACCTGCTGTGGGGCGCGGCCGACGGCTATGTCGCGATGCTGGTGTTTGCCCTCTGGCTGGGGCTGAGCTACGGCGGCATGGTGGCGCTGATGCCGGCGCTGTGCATGGACCTGTTCGGCGCGCGGGCGGTCTCCAGCATCCTGGGCACGCTGTACAGCGGCGCGGCCTTTGGCAACCTGGCCGGGCCGGTGCTGGCCGGTTGGGTGTTCGACCGCAGCGGCGGCTACGGGCCGGTGATCTGGGTCTGCCTGGCGCTCTCCGCGCTGGGCACCGCGGCCACCCTGCAGCTGCTGAAGCGAAGGCGCCAGCAACCGGCGGCCCCGGCCGCGCAAGGAGGAGCACGATGACCGGTCTGCCCACGTCGCTGTGCGACTGCACGGCCACCCAGTTGCTAGCGCTGTATCGCAGCGGCCAGGCCTCGCCGCTGGAGGCCACGCGCGCGGTGCTGCAGCGCATCGAGCGGCTGAACCCGCAGCTCAATGCCTTCTGCCTGGTCGATGCCGAGGCCGCGCTGGCCGCCGCCGAGGCCAGCACCGGCCGCTGGCAGCGCGGGCAGGCGCAGGGCGCGCTCGACGGCGTGCCGGTGTCGATCAAGGACCTGATCCTCACCAAGGGCTGGCCCACTTTGCGCGGCTCGCACACCGTCGACGCCGACCAGCCCTGGGACGTCGACGCGCCGGCCACCGCGCGGCTGCGCGAAGCCGGCGCGGTGCTGCTGGGCAAGACCTGCACGCCGGAGTTCGGCTGCAAGGGCGAGACCAACTCGCCGCGCACCGGCATCACGCGCAACCCCTGGGACCTGTCGCGCACGCCGGGCGGCTCCTCCGGCGGCACCGCGGCGGCCGTGGCCGCAGGCCTGGGGCCCCTGTCGGTGGGCACCGATGGCGCCGGCTCGGTGCGCATCCCGGCCGCCTTCTGCGGCAATGTCGGCTTGAAGCCCAGCTTCGGCCGCGTGCCGGCCTGGCCGCTGTCGCCCTACGGCAGCGTGGCGCACCTGGGGCCGCATGCGATGAGCGTGGCCGATGCGGCGCTGCTGCTCAACGTGCTGAGCCAGCCCGATGCGCGCGACTGGACCTCGCTGCCGCCCGATGGCCGCGACTACCGCATCGGCCTGGAGGACGGCGTGCGCGGCCTGCGCATCGCCTTCTCGCCGACGCTGGGCTATGCGAAGAACGTGCACCCGGAAGTCGCCGCCGCGGTCGAGCGTGCGGTGCAGGTGCTCGCCGATCTGGGCGCCCACGTCGAGGCCGTGGATCCGGGCATCGACGATCCGCTGGAGATCACCACCGGCCTGTGGTTCGTCGGCGCGGCCACGGTCTGGTCGGGCCTGACACCGCAGCAGCAGGCGGTTGCCGACCCCGACTTCCGCGCCGAGGCCGAGCTCGGCCTCGGATTCAGCGCCCAGCAGGTGCAGCAGCTGGTGCTGCGCCGCGGCGCCCTGGGCAGCCACCTGCGCCAGTTCATGCAGCGCCACGACCTGATCGCCACGCCCTCGGTCGCGGTGCCGGCCTTCGAGGCGCGCCCCGCCGGCCACTCGCCGATGGACCCGGCGGCGATGCTGGGCTGGACGCCGTTCTCGTACCCGTTCAACCTGTCGCAGCAGCCGGCCATCAGCCTGCCCTGCGGCCTGACGCGTGCGGGCCTGCCGATCGGCCTGCAGCTGGTGGGCCCGATGTTCGGCGACGCGCTGGTGCTGCGCGCGGCCCGGGCGTATGAAACTGCACACCCGGCGCCGCGGCCACCGCTGGCCGGCCGGTAAAAACGCTCAAGACGAACGGGCGCGCGCCGATCACTGCAGGGAGCTTCGCGGGCGGGTCTGCGTCGCGAAGGCATCCGTCGGGAGCGGTGTTGGCATCACGGGCAAGTCAGAACCGGGCATGGCCGGGCCGGACATGGCCATGGGGCGCGACGCTGCTGCTGGGCCTGGCCGCCACCGGCCTGCTGCTGTGGTGGCTGCTGCGCCTGGCCTCGGCCCAGCTGCTCGAGCGTGATGCCGAGCACACCGCGCTGGCCTGGGCCGAACTGGCCAGCGGTTCGGTCGAAGACCTGGCGCCGCTGCTGGCCGGCGAGCCGCTGAGCCCGGCCGCGCACCGCGACCTGCTGCGCCACCGGCGCGTGCAGGAGGTGTTCCGCTTCAAGCTGTTCGATCGCGAGGGCCGTGCGGTGCTGGTGTCCGACGACCTGGACCGGCCCACCGCCGAGGTGGCGCGGCTGAACACCATCGGCCATGGCGACGAGGCGGTGCGCGCGGCGGTGCTGCACGGCCGTCCGATCGTCGAGCTGCGCCACGACACCGATGGCACGCGGCCCGCGGTCTACAGCGAAGCCTATGTGCCGATCCGCAGCGCCGGCCGGGTGATCGGCGTGGTCGAGGTCTACGTCGACCAGACCGAGCGCCAGCGGCGCATCCGCTCGGCCTTCGGCATCGTGGCCGGCGCGGTGTTCGGGCTGCTCGGCCTGCTGGCCGCCGCGGCCGGCGCCTGGTGGTGGCAGCGGGCGCACGGCCTGCGCCGGGACGCTGAACGTGAACGTTATCTCGCGCACCACGACGTGCTCAGCGGCCTGCTCAACCGCAGCAGCTTCAGCGAGGCGCTGGACGAGGCCGCCTGGCGCCAGGCCGGCGGCGGACCCGGCTTCGCGGTGCTGTGCGTGGACCTCGACCACTTCAAGGAAGTGAACGACGCGCAGGGCCATGCCGCCGGCGACCAGATGCTGCGCCTGGTGGGCGAGCGCCTGCGCGAGCTGGTGCGCCACGGCGACCGCGTCGCGCGGCTGGCCAGCGACGAGTTCGCGATCCTGCTGTCCGGCGTCAGCACGCCCGAGGCGGTGGCCACGCTGGCGCAGCGCGTGATCGCGGCGCTGGCCGATCCGTTCCCGCTGCCCGGCGCGCCGGTGCACAGCGGCTGCAGCATCGGCGCGGCGATCCATGGCGTCGATGCGCACACGCCCGACGACCTGATGCACAAGGCCGACCTGGCGCTGGCCCGCGCGAAGTCGATGGGCCGCGGCGGCTTCAGCTTCTACGACGCGGCGCTGGACCGCGAGCACGACAACCGCCGCCAGCTGGCCACCGAGCTGCGCGCGGCCATCGGCACGCCGCAGCTGAGCCTGCACTTCCAGCCGCTGTTCGGCGGTGCGCAAGGCCGCCAGCTCACCGGCTACGAGGCCTTGCTGCGCTGGCGCCATCCGGTGCGCGGCGCGGTGTCGCCGGCCGAGTTCATCCCGCTGGCCGAGGAAACCGGCAGCATCGAGGCGCTGGGCCGCTGGGTGCTGCACAGCGCCTGCCACACCGCGGCCGGCTGGCCCGCCGGGCTGACGGTGGCGGTGAACCTGTCGGCGGTGCAGTTCCGCCGTGGCGACCTGCTAGCCGATGTGCGCCAGGCGCTGGCCGACTCGGGCCTGGCGCCCGAACGGCTGGAGCTCGAGATCACCGAGTCGCTGCTGCTGCACAACACCGAGGCGGTGATGGCCACGCTCGACGAGCTGGGCGCGATGGGCGTGCGCATCGCGATGGACGATTTCGGCACCGGCTACTCGAGCCTGGCCTACCTGTGGCGTTTCCCGTTCCACAAGGTCAAGATCGACCGCGCGTTCACGCAGCACCTGGACAGCGACCCGAAGGTGCAGCTGATCGTGCGCTCGATCATCTCGCTGGCCCATGCGCTGGCGATCCGCGTCAATGGCGAAGGCGTCGAGACCGCGGCGCAGCTGCAGCTGCTGCAGGCCCAGGGCTGCGACGAGTTCCAGGGCTTCCTGCTCGGCCGGCCGATGCCGGCCGAGGCGCTGCGGCACGAAGGCGCCGAGGGCGCGGCGCCCGCACAATGCGGCCCATGGCCGATGGCGACGACAAGCAGCCTCTCGTAGACCCGCGATCACTCGCCGCGCTGCAGGCGCGCTTCGGACCAGGCCTGCGCTGGTGGGCGCTGGTCACCGTGATGATCGGCAACATGGCCGCGGTGATGGCGGCCACCACCATCAACGTGGCGGTGCCGGCCATCAGCCATGTGTTTCGCCTGGGGCCACAGCAGGCGCAGTGGCTGGCCACCGGCTTTATGGCGGCAATGACGATGTCGATGCTGGCCACACCCTGGCTGCTGCGGCGCTGGGGCTACCGCCGCAGCTACATTGCGATGCTGGTGCTGCTGGGCGCGGGCGGGCTGGCCGGCGGGCTGTCGACCAGCGTCGAGATGCTGCTGGCCATGCGCGTGGTCGAGGGCCTGGCCGCCGGCGTGCTGCAGACGATTCCGGGCGTGGTCATCATGCGCGCCTTCGCGCCGCACGAGCAGGGTCGTGCGATGGGGCTGTTCGGCTTCGGCACCGTGCTGGCGCCGGCCATCGGGCCCAGCGTCGGCGGCGTGCTGATCGAGTGGTTCGGCTGGCGCGCGATCTTCTTCTTCGTGCTGCCGTTCTGCGTGGTCGCGGCCGAGCTGGCGCGGCGCTGCCTGCCGCACAGCGCGCCGGGCGGCGAGCCGATCGACCGGCGCGCGCCGCCGCCGGACGCCCTCAGCCTGGCGCTGCTGTCGGGCACCCTGGGCGCGCTGCTCAACGGCCTGGTCGACCTGCAGGGCCCGCGGCCCTGGCTGGGCGTGGCCACGGTGGCGCTGGCGGTGGTGCTGATGGCGCTGTTCGTGCGCCGGCAACGCCATGTGCCGGCACCGCTGCTGCCGCTGGGGCTGTTCAAGCACCCGGTGTTCTCGGCCGCCGGCGTGGTGGCCTTCGTCTACGGCGCCGGGCTGTTCGGGTCGACCTACCTGCTGCCGGTGTTCATGCTGGTGGCGCTGGGCCTGGCGCCTTCGCAGGTGGGGGCGGTGCTGGTGCCGGCCGGGCTGGCGCTGGCGGTCGTGATCCCCTTGGCCGGCCGCCTGGCGGACCGGCAGCCGGTGTACCTGGCGATTGCCGCCGGCTTAGGCGTGATGGCGCTGTCCTTCGTGCTGATGATCGGCATCGGTCGCGGCAGCGCGATCGGCTGGATCGTCGGCTGGGCGGTGCTGGGCCGCATCGGGCTGGGCTTCGTGATCCCCTCGCTGAACTTGGGTGCGATGCGCGGGCTGCCGCCGCCGCAGATTCCCGCCGGTGCCAGCACCGTGAACTTCCTGCGCCAGCTGGGCGGCGCGATCGGCGTCAACCTGGTCGGCATCATGCTCGGCTGGCGCGAGCAGGCCTATGCCGCCCTGGGGCCCGACGGCGTGCTGCGCGCCTTCCACGAGGTGTTCGTGCTGATGGCGCTGCTGACCTTGGCAGCCGCCATCGCGGCCTGGCGCATGCGGCCGGCGGGTGACGCCACTGCGATGGATAGTTCTTAAAGTGAGCGGCCTGGTTCAGCGCAGGCCGTCCCGCCGCGCCTGCAGGAACTCGCGCACTGCCGGGTCGGATTCCAGGCCGATGGCCTGCGCATAGGCCGCGTCCGCGCCGGCCGCATCGCCCAGCCGCCCCAGCAGCTGCGCGCGGGCGGCCCACCAGGGCTGGTACTGCGCCAGACGGACATCGCCGGCCAGGCTTTCCAGCAGCGCCAGCGCGGCGGCCGCGCCCTGCGTCTCGGCGCGCGCCATCGCGTGGTTCAGCGCCACCACCGGTGACGCGGTCAGCGCCTGCAGGCGTTCGTACAAGGCCTCGATCGCCGCCCAGTCGGCGCGGCCGGTCAGGCGCCGCACCGCATGGGCCGACTGGATCGCCGCTTCCAGCTGGTAGCGCCCCGGCACCCCGAGGGCGGCGGCGCGGTGCAGCAGGGCCTCGGCCTCGTCGATCAGCGCGCCGTCCCAGTGCGTCGGGTCCTGCTCGGCCAGCGGCACGTAGCGGCCTGCCGCGTCGCGCCGCGCGCCGCGGCGGGCATGGCTGTGCAGCATCAGCGCCAGCAGGCCCAGGGCCTCGGGCTCGCCCGGCAGCAGCGTGGCCACCAGCGCGCCGAGCCAGATGGCTTCCTCGGCCAGGTTGCGGCGGCGCAGGTCGGTGCCGGCGGGGTCGGCCCAGCCTTCGGCATAGGCCGCGTAGATGGCCTCGAGCACCGCATCGAGCCGCTGGTGCAGGTCGTCGCGGTCCGGCAGCTGCAGCGGAATGCCGGCCTGGCGGATGCGGGCCTTGGCGCGCACCAGGCGCTGGCCCATCGTGGCCGGCGCCACCAGGAAGGCCGAGGCCACCGCGGCGGCGTCGAAGCCGAGGATCACCTGCAGCATCAGCGGCGCGCGCACGCTGCGCTCGATCGCCGGATGCGCGCAGGCGAACATCAGCGCCAGGCGCTCGTCGGGAATCGCGGCCTCGTCGGGCTCGTCGAGCGACAGCCCGGCCAGCCACTGCAGTTGCTGCGCGGTGGCGTCCTGGCCGCGCTGCACGCGCTGTGCGTCGATCAGCTTGCGCCGCGCCACCGTCAGCAGCCAGGCCTCGGGCACCTGCGGAATGCCATCGACCGGCCAGCGCTGCAGCGCGGTGGCGAAGGCTTCGGACAAGGCGTCCTCGGCGCCGGCCACGTCGCGCGTGCGCGCAGCCAGGAAGGCGATCAGCTTGCCGTAGCTGTGGCGGGCGACGCCCTCGGCGGTGCGTTCGACTTCCACGGGCGCGGCGGTCAGCCTTCCATCGGCCACACCGGCCGCAGCTCCACCGTGCCATGGCTGGCGGCGGGGCAGCGCGCGGCCCAGGCGATGGCCTGGTCGAGGTCGGGCGCCTCGATCAGGTAGTAGCCGCCGAGCTGCTCCTTGGTGTCGGCATAGGGACCGTCCAGCACCTCGGTTCTGCCGCCGCTCACGCGCACGGTGGTGGCGGTCGTGGTCGGCCGCAGGCGCTCGCCGCCGGCCATCGCGCCGGCCTGGATCAGGGCCTGCGTGTAGGCGCCGTAGGCGGCGTGGCGGGCAGCGCTGTCGCCGGTCGTCATCGAGGCCTCGGCCTTTTCGTTCGAGAAGATCATCAGCATGTACTTCACGAGGGGCTCCATCGGTGTTGAGGTGGGATGCCGGTTCGTCACGAACCCGGCATGTCAATGACGCGATGGCCGGCCGCCGTTCGACAGCCGGCTTGAAAAAAATCACAAGGGCCTCCGGCATTGTGGCCATCGGCAGGGGCCCGCGCGCGACAAGCGCTACGATGGTTCGTGTCTGCCCGTGCCCACGGGGTGGGGATGGCCAGGGCGGCAAGGAAAGAGGAAGCGGGCGTGATTCAGAAGGTGCTGGCCGTGATCGGCCTGGTGGTGTGCCTGGCGATGCTGCTGCGCATGGTGGTGGCGCCACGCCGGCGCCAGGCCTTCGATGCCGCAATGCGGCGGGCCTCGCAAGGCACGGGCGAGCGCTTGCAGCGCCTGCTGCGCTGGCGTCCCACCGCGCGCAAGAACGCCGCCCGCGCCGCCGAGGAGGCCATCGAACGCGCGCGCCGCCAGGCGGTGGACCGCGAGGGCAACGTCTACCGGCCCAAGTCCTTCAAGGGTCCGCGCAAGCCACATTGAGATCGCGGCCCGGCGGCTGCGGCACACTGTCCTGCTGTGCTGCTGACGACTGAGGACTTCGCGATGGGACCGCTGGCCGGACTGCGTGTGATCGAACTGGCCAGCATCGGCCCCGGCCCGATGTGCGCGATGCTGCTGGCCGACCAGGGTGCGCGGGTCGTGCGCATCGACCGGCTCGAACCCAGCGGCCTGGGCGTGCCGGTGGACACGCGCTTCGACGTCACCGGCCGCGGCCGCCAGTCGGTGGCCATCGACCTGCGCCGCGCCGAGGGCCGCGATGCCGCGCTGCGGCTGATCGACCAGGCCGATGTGCTGATCGAAGGCTGGCGCCCCGGCGTGGCCGAGCGCCTGGGCCTGGGCCCCGAGGCCTGCCACGCGCGCAACCCGGGGCTGGTCTACGGCCGCATGACCGGCTTCGGCCAGAGCGGCCCGCTGGCCAAGGCGGCCGGCCACGACCTGAACTACATCGCGCTGACGGGCGCGCTGCAGGCCATCGGCCCGGCCGCGCAGTCGCTGCCGCCGCTGAACCTGGTGGGCGACTATGGCGGCGGCGCGCTGTACCTGGCCTTCGGGCTGATGGCCGCGCTGTTCGAGCGTCAGACTTCGGGCCGCGGCCAGGTGGTGGATGCGGCGATGGTCGATGGCGCCTCTTCGCTGCTGTCCATCTTCCATGGCCTGGCCGCGGCCGGGCAATGGAACACGCAGCAGCGCCAGGCCAACCTGCTCGATGGCGGCGCGCCGTTCTACGCCTGCTACGACACCGCCGACGGCCTGCAGGTCAGCCTGGCCGCGCTGGAGCCCAAGTTCTTCGCCGAGTTCGTGCGCCTGAGCGGGCTGGACGCGGCCTGGGTGCCGCGCCAGTACGACCGCCGCCACTGGCCGGCGCTGCGCGAGGCCATTGCCGCTTTGCTGCGCAGCCGCCCGCGCGCCGAATGGTGCGCGCTGCTCGAAGGCAGCGACGCCTGCTTCGCGCCGGTGCTGACGCTGCAGCAGGCCGCGCAGCACCCGCATGCCGCGGCGCGCGGCGCGTTCATCGACATCGGCGGCGTGGCCCAGCCGGCACCGGCGCCGCGCTTCTCGCGCAGCCAGGCCGCGCCGCCCGGCCCGCCGGTGGCGGCCGGTGCCGACACCGAGCGCGTGCTGGCCGAAACCGGCTTCGCGCCGCATGAGATCGAGGCGCTGCGCCGCAGCGGCGCCATTGCAGGAGCTTGCGCATGACCGCCACCCCCCCGTCCACCGCCGCCGCGGTGCCGCGCCAGGCCGCTTCGCTGATCGTGCTGCGCGACAGCCCGCGCGGCCCCGAGGTGCTGATGCTGCGCCGCGCCGAGAAGCCGGGCGACCAGAACAGCGGCGCCGCCGTGTTCCCCGGCGGCCTGCTCGACACCGGCGACGCCGCCATCTACGGCCTGTGCGACGGCCTCGACGATGCGCAGGCCAGCGCCCGGCTCGGCCTGCCGGCCAACGGCCTGAACTACTGGATTGCCGCGGTGCGCGAATGCTTCGAGGAAGCCGGCCTGTTGTTCGCCACCGATGCCCAGGGCCGGCCGGTCGCGCTGGACCACCGCGCGGCCGACGAGCTGCTGACGATGCGCCATGCGCTGCATGCCAACGAGATCGGCATGGCCGAGGTCTGCGCACGGCTGGGCGTGCGCATCGACGTCGGCGCGCTGGCCTACTACAGCCACTGGCTCACGCCCAAGGGCATGCCGAAGATCTTCGACACCCGCTTCTTCATCACCCGTGCGCCGCTGAACCAGACGCCGCTGCACGATGCGAAGGAGACGGTGGAGCTGCTGTGGATCACCCCGGCCGAGGCGCTGGACCCGGCGCGCGGCCTGAAGCTGGTGAACGTGACCAGCGTGACCTTGAAGGCGCTGAGTGCCTTCACCACCGCGCAGGCCGCCATCGACGCGGCGCGCGCGCAGACCGAGGTGCCGCTGATCCGCCCGCGCCTGGCCACCACGCCCAAGGGCAAGCGGCCGATCATGCCCGGCGACTGGGCCTTTGCCGAGGTCGGCCGGCTCGATCCGGAAGGCCGGGGCCATGTCTCGACCGAGCTGGCGCCGGGCGTGCCGGTGTGGCTGTCGCCGCGTATCCTGCGCGTTACCGCGCCGAACGGCAGCATGATGACCGGCCCCGGCACCAACAGCTATTTCGTCGGCGCCCCGGGCGGCGACGACTGGACCCTGATCGACCCCGGCCCCGACGACGCGGCGCATGTGCAGGCCTTGATCGCCGCGGCGCCGGGCAAGGTCAGCCGCATCCTGGTCACCCACACGCACAAGGACCATTCGCCGGCCGCCGCCGCGCTGCAGGCCGCCACCGGCGCGCGCACTTTTGGCCGCGTGGCCGATCACCCCGAGTGGCAGGACACCGCGTTCCAGCCCGACCAGGTGCTGGCCGACGGCGACCGGCTGGTGCTGGGCGAAGGCGTCGCGCTGCGCGCGTTGCACACGCCCGGCCATGCCAGCAACCACCTGTGCTATTTGCTCGAGGAAGAGAAGCTGCTGTTCACCGGCGACCACATCATGCAGGGCTCGACGGTGGTGATCAATCCACCGGACGGCGACATGGCGGTCTACCTCGCATCGCTGCGCCGCCTGCTCGACGAGGACCTCGACTGGCTGGCACCGGGCCATGGCTTCCTGATCGACCAGCCGCACGCCGCGGTGAGGAAGCTGATCGCGCACCGCCTGGCGCGCGAAGCCAGGGTGCTGGCCGCGCTGCAGGCCCAGGGGCCCGGCGCGGCGCCCGAGGCCGTGCTGCTGGCGCAGGTCTATGCCGACACGCCGGCCCACCTGCACGGCGTGGCGCTGCGTTCGCTGCGCGCGCACCTGCACAAGCTGCGGGCCGACGGCATCGCCCTCATGGATGCAGCGCAGGCATGGCGTCTGAAGTGAGCGGTGGCGACGCGGGGCGAGCTTGCCTGCGCGTCCGGGGCTTCCAGCGCAGCGCAGGGCGCTCGACCAGGCGCCATGACAGCCAGGCACAGGCCAGCGTGCACACCAGCACCAGCAACAGCCGGGGCCACCAGTGCAGGCGCTGGGTCAGCAGGGCGATGACGGTCTGCTGGATCGGGAAGGCATACAGGTAGATGCCGTAGGACAGGTCGCCCAAGGCATCGAAGCGGCGCAGCACCGGCCAGGACCAGCTGCCGAAGACGATGGTCACGATCGGCACGCCGATCAGTCCTGCGAGCACTGGCCGCCCGAGCAGGAACGCGCAGGCGGCCACGGCCAGGCTGAGCAGCAGCAGCACGGCGCGACGGTCGCGCCATTGCGGCCAGTAGAGCCAGAGCACGCTGCCGGTGAAGAAGCACAGCCCGAACTCGACCAGGTAGCTTTGCTCGACGCTCAGGCCCAGCCCGGCCAGGACATGCTGGCCGCGCAGGTCCCAGCCGGCGTAGGCCCAGGCCAGCCCGGCCACCACTGTCGCGAGGCAGCGCCGCGCCCCCAGCCAGCCGCCGAAGGCGGCCAGCGCCAGCGCGAGATAGCACTGCAACTCCAGCGGGATCGTCCACAGCGAGCCGTTGACAGCCCGCGGCAGCGCACTGCCGTCGAACTGCAGCGGCAGTGCGTCCCGCAGCCGGAACACGAGGTTGTTCAGGTATTCCAGCAGCCGAGGGTGCTGGAGGTAGTCGGTCCAGGGCAGCGGGCTGAGGCAGGGGCCCAGCACCAGCGCGGCCAGCAGGATCACGACCGCGAAGCCGGGCCAGATGCGCAGCAGCCGCCGCGCCGCGAAGCGGCCGGCGTGCGGATCGGCCAGCCAGCTCTGGGTGACCAGGAAGCCGCTGATCGAGAAGAACATCATCACGCCGAGCCCGCCCCAGCTCTGGATGCCGATGAACGAGGGCTCGGGGCGCCCGGTGAGCGCATGCTGGTGCGACACCAGCACCAGCAGCGCGGCACTGGTTCGCAGGAAGACGAAATTGTCGTTGTGCGCCGGCGCATTCGACGCGAGCGCGCGACCCTCGGCAGCCTGGACCATGTCCTGTCCCCTCTGTCATTCTTTGCGAGCGGCCCGCCGGATCGATGAGCACGCGACAGCGCGCAGCGATGAGCACGCGACAGCGCGCAGCGTACCCGACAGGAACCTGGGTCGATGTGATGCAGGCCACATCGATGTCGCGCGCTCGGCCTCAGACTGCCGCCTATCAGACGAAGCGACAGGGGTGACGATGGATACGCGTTCGATCTCGGGCTTGCGCGGCGGCTGGCCCGCGGGGGCGCTGGCCAGCCTGGCCGCGGCCTGGCTGGCCGCCTGCGGCGGCGGCGACGACGGTACCGAATACGAACAGCTGGTGGCGCAGGCACATGCGCTGCGGGCGCAGTCCGTGGCGCTGGTGCAGGCCGGCCCGTGCAGCGACGACAGCCAGTGCACCGGCCTGGTGTTCGGCGCCACGCAGTTCAGCTGCACGCCGTACGACCAGCACACCTACACGAAATTGTCCCCGGCCACGCCGGAGGCCGAGCGGCTGGCGCAGCAGCAGCGCGAGGTCGCGGCGCGCGCGCTGCCGTTGGCGCCGCCGCCCGGCATCGCGTGCACGGCCCAGTACATCCCGCCGCCGCGGCACGTGTGCGAGCAGCAGCGCTGCGTGCAGCGCAGTGGCGAGGTCGACATCGTCGTGCTGCCGGGCGGCTGAAGCCGCTCGCTGCACCCAGTTGCGCGTCAGTCCAGGCCGGCCAGCAGCGCCGCGTTGCCGCCGGCCGCCGCGGTGTTGATCGTCAGCGTCTGCTCGGCACAGAAGCGGTACAGGTAGTGCGGCCCGCCGGCCTTCGGGCCGGTGCCCGAGAGGCCCTCGCCGCCGAAGGGCTGCACGCCGACGACGGCACCGATCATGTTTCGATTCACATACACATTGCCGATGCGCGCCTGCGCCGCGATGCGCGTCGCGCGGCTGTCGATGCGGGTCTGGATGCCCAGCGTGAGGCCGTAGCGCAGCGCGTTGATGCGCTTCACCAGCGTGTCGACGTCGCCACCCCAGCGCACCACGTGCAGCACCGGGCCGAAGACTTCCTCGCGCAGGTCTTCCACCTGCTTCAGCTCGAAGGCCACCGGCGCGATGTGCGTGGCCGCGAAGCGCGTGTCCAGCGCTGCACGGCCGATCAGCGTGGCCTCGCGCTCGAGCCGCGCGACATGGCGGCTCAGGTTGCCATGCGCCTCGGCATCGATCACCGGGCCGACGTCGGTGGCGATCTCGGCCGCATCGCCGACGCGCAGCTCCTGCATCGCGCCGCGCAGCATCGCGATCACGCCGTCGGCAATGCTCTCGTGCACGCACAGCAGGCGCAGCGCCGAGCAGCGCTGGCCGGCCGAGCGGAAGGCGCTCTGCACCACCGCGTCGATCACCTGTTCGGGCAGTGCGCTCGAATCGACCACCATCGCGTTCAGGCCGCCGGTCTCGGCGATCAGCGGCACGATGGCGCCTTCGCTCGCGGCCAGGGTGCGCTGGATGATCTTGGCCACCTGCGTCGAGCCGGTGAAGCACACGCCGGCGGTGGCCGGGTGGGCCACCAGCGCGGCGCCCACGGCCTCGCCGGGGCCGTGCAGCAGGCGCAGCGCGTCGGTCGGCAGGCCGGCCTCGTGCAGCAGCTCGACGAAGGCCTGCGCGACGGCCGGCGTCTGCTCGGCCGGCTTGGCGGCCACGGTGTTGCCGGCCACCAGCGCGGCCACCACCTGGCCGGCGAAGATGGCCAGCGGGAAGTTCCACGGCGAGATGCAGACGAACACGCCGCGGCCATGCAGGCGCAGCTCGTTGCTTTCGCCGGTGGGGCCGGGCAGCGCGATCGGCGCCAGCCGGCTCTCGGCCTGCTCGGCGTAATAACGGCAGAAGTCAACGGCCTCGCGCACTTCGGCGATGCAGTCGCCCAGCGTCTTGCCGGCTTCGCGCACCAGCAGGCCGCAGTACGCCGCCAGGCGCGCGTCCAGCAAGTCGCCGGCGCGGCGGATGATCGCGGCGCGCTCGGCCACCGGGCGTGCGCTCCAGGCGTCGAAACCGCTGTCGAGCATCGTCATCGCATGGCGGACGGCGGCCTCGTCGGCCAGCGGCACCGTGCGCACCTGCGTGGCCTGCACCGCGGCCTGCAGCGGCGCGCGCTGCTCGGGCACCGCCAGGTCGGCGCCGCTGGAGTTGGCCCGGCCGCTGCCATACAGCGCGGCCGGGGCCGGCTGCCCGGCCGCATCGGCCGGCTGCAGCGGCGAGTGCAGCAACTCGGTCACCGGCACCTGGGCATCGGCCAGCTGGTGCACGAAGGACGAGTTGGCGCCGTTCTCCAGCAGCCGGCGCACCAGGTAGGCCAGCAGGTCGCGGTGCTCGCCCACCGGTGCGTAGATGCGCAGCGAAAGTTCATGGGGCCCCGAGACGCCTGCGGCGTCGCCCCCCGAGGGGGACGAGTCCCTTGGGGCGGCCCGGCGGGACTCGGGCGAAGCCGCCATCACCTCGCGGTACACGCCTTCGCCCATGCCGTGCAGGCGCTGCATCTCGAAGCGGGCGCCATGGTGACGCGCCATTTGCACGATGGCGGCAATGGTGCCGGCGTTGTGCGTGGCGAACTGCGGCAGGATCTGCGCGTGGTGTTCCAGCAGGCGCTGCGCGCAGGCGAGGTACGAGATGTCGGTGTGGTGCTTGTGCGTGAACACCGGGTAGCCGTTGAGGCCGAGCTCCTGCGCGCGCTTGATCTCGCCGTCCCAGTAGGCGCCCTTGACCAGCCGCACCATCAGCCGCAGCGAGCGGCGGCGCGCGATCTCGGCCACTGCGTCGATCATCTCGTAGGCGCGGGTCTGGTAGGCCTGGATCGCCAGGCCGAAGCCGGTCCACGCCGGCGCGGTGTCCTGCACATGCGCGGCCAGGCGGTCGAACACCACCAGCGAGAGCTCGAGCCGGTCGCTTTCCTCGGCGTCGATGGTCAGGTTGATGTCGGCGCGCGCGGCGGCGTCGATCAGGCCGCAGACCCGCGGCACCAGTTCGTCGAGCACGCGTTCGAGCTGCGCATCCTCATAGCGCGGATGCAGCGCCGAGAGCTTGATCGAGATGCCGTCGCGCTCGGCCGGGCCCTGGCCCTGCGTGGACTCGGCAATCGCGGTGATGGCGTTCTGGTAGGCGGCCAGGTAGCGCTGGGCGTCGTGCGCGGTGCGCGCGCCTTCGCCCAGCATGTCGAAGCTGAAGCGCAGGCGCGGCTGGTCCTTGCGCTGCGTGCGCGCCTCGCCCAGCGCTTCGCCGATGTGGCGGCCCAGCACGAACTGCCGGCCCAGCAATTGGATCGCGCGCACGGTGGCGCCGACGACGGTCTGCGCCCCCAGCCGTTCCAGCAGGCCGGGCTTGCTGCCGGCATCGTCGGGCAGCAGGCGCTTGGCCAGGCCGATTGCGCTGGCCGACAGGCTGCTCAGCATCTTGTGCTGTGAACTGTCAGAGCCCCCGCTGCTGAAGTCCGCCCGGCCGAGCTGATCGGCCGTTAGCGCGATCGCGGTTTCCGCATCCGGCACGCGCAGCAGTGCCTCGGCCAGGCGCATCAAGGCCAGGCCTTCGGCGCTGGAGATCGGGTACTCGCGCAGCAGCGACTCCATGGCCCAGAACGGCGCCGGCTTGTCGCGCACGGCCTGCACCCAGGGCGCGGCGGCGGTGATCACCGCGGGCCAGTCCAGCCGGCCCTGCAGGCTGGCCAGCAGGCGCTGGACCACCGCCGGTTCCGGGCGGCACGGGGCAGGCAGGCGGGAGGCGGCGATCGGCATGGTGGGCGTCCAGGGGTGGGCTGCGAATGTGCGAAGCGTATTCCCCCGTCTGCCGCAGATGATTCGGATTTACGAGTCTGGCGCCGACATAAATCCAGTCGATGACTCAGCCCGGCGGCCGCCGCGGCAGCGTGGCCGCCTGCTCGCCGACGGCCCAGAACAGCGCCGTCATCATGCGCAGGCCCTCGTGCATCAGCGGCGCCAGCACATGCTCGTTCGGCGCGTGCTGCGAGCAGGCCGGGTAGGAATGCGGCACCCACACGGTGGGCAGGCCCAGCGTGTCGGCGAACACGTCGTT
>NZ_JBGAGA010000027.1:0-71304 GCF_044226965.1 Aquabacterium sp.
AGCGCGCGCAACCGCTTCACGAAGGCCACCGGCGCGGCGTAGAAGCCGCCTTCGCCCTGCACCGGCTCGAGGATGATCGCGGCCACGCGGGCCGGCTCGACGTCGCACTTGAAGATGGCTTCGATCGAATCCATCGCGTCGTCGATGCTCACGCCGTGCAGCAGGTTGGGATAACGCGCATGGTAGATCTCGGCCGGGAAGGGGCCGAAGCCGAGCTTGTAGGGCGCCACCTTGCCGGTGAGGGCCATGCCCATCATCGTGCGGCCGTGGAAGCCGCCGCCGAAGGCAATGACCGCCGAGCGCTTCGTGTAGGCGCGGGCGATCTTGATCGCGTTCTCCACCGCCTCGGCGCCGGTGCTCATCAGGAAGCTCTTCTTCGCGAAGGCACCGGGCGCCATCGCGTTCAGGCGCTCGGCCAGTTCGACGTAGGGCTCGTAGGCCAGCACCTGGAAGCAGGTGTGGGTGTAGCGCTCGAGCTGCTGCTGCACCGCGGCCACCAGGCGCGGGTGGCGGTGGCCGGTGTTCAGCACCGCGATGCCGCCGGCGAAGTCGATGTAGCGCCGGCCCTCGACGTCCCACACCTCGGCGTTCTCGGCGCGTTCGACGAAGATCTCGTGTGCCTGGCCCAGGCCGGCCGGCAGCGCGGCGCGGCGGCGGGCCATCAGGGCGGCGTTGTTCAGGTGGGCTTCGCGTTGCATGTGCGTTTCCGTGCTGTCATTGGCCGCGACTCTAGGAGCCCGGGTCGGGCGATACCATGTACAGAACGGGGTCTTGGCACGATGCACTGTGCTGGTCCGAACCCCTGTACAGACGAACCCGGTCCCTTCCTCATGCTCACGCTCCAAGCCCATTCGCCGGTGCCGCTGGTCACGCAGATCGTCGACGGCCTGCGCAAGCTGATCGAGGAGGGCGGGCTGCGTGCCGGCACCAAGCTGCCGTCGATCCGTCAGTTCGCGCAGGCCCATGCGGTGAGCGTGTTCACCGTGGTCGAGGCCTACGACCGGCTGGTGGCCCAGGGCTGGCTGGTGTCGCGCCCGCACTCGGGCTTCTTCGTGCGGCGCCGCGCGGGCGCTTCGCACGCTGCGGCCCTCGCGGCGCCGGGGGCCAGCGGTGCGGCCTTCGACGCGATGTGGTACCTGCGCAAGATCTTCGAGAACCGCCATCTGTCGATGAAGCCCGGCTGCGGCTGGCTGCCGCACGACTGGCTGTTCGAGGACGGCCTGAAGCGCAGCCTGCGCGGCCTGGCGGCCGAGGACATGGACCTCGGGGGCTATGGCGACCCCAAGGGCTACCCGCCGCTGCGCCAGCTGATCCGCGATGCGCTGGCCGAACAGGAGATCGCCGTCACCGCCGAGCAGGTGCTGCTGACGCAGGGCAGCAGCCAGGGCCTGGACCTGGCCGCGCGGCGCCTGGTGCGGCCGGGTGACGCCGTGCTGGTGGACGATCCCGGCTATGCCAACCAGCTGTTCGGCCTGCGCTTCCTGGGCGCGAAGTTGATCGGCGTGCCGCGCCTGCCCGGCGGCTACGACCTGGCTGCGCTGGAGCGGCTGGTCGAGCAGCACAAGCCGCGCGTGTTCTTCACGCAGCCGCGGCTGCAGAGCCCCACCGGCACGGTGGTGCCGCTGGCGCAGCTGCACCGCGTGCTGCAGCTGGCCGAGAAGCACGACCTGCTGATCGTCGAGAACGACATCTATGCCGACCTCGATCCGCAGCCGCGCGCGTCACTGGCCAGCCTGGACCAGCTCAACCGCGTGGTGCAGATCGGCAGCTATTCGAAGACGATCTCGCCGAACATCCGCGTCGGCCACGTGGTGGGCCATCCCGACCTGGTGGAGGACCTGGCGCAGATGAAGCTGCTGGCGGGCCTGACCTCGTCGGAGTTCGGCGAGCGCCTGGCCTACGGCGCGCTGACCGAAGGGCGCTGGCGCAAGCACCTGAAGGCCCTGCGCGAGCGCCTGGCGCAGGCGCACGAGCGGGTGGGCCAGCGGCTGGACGCGCTGGGCTTCGAGCTGTTCGCCGAGCCCAAGGCGGGCATGCTGCTGTGGGCCCGCCATCCGGCGATTCCGGATTCGGCGCAGGCCTCGATCGAGGCGGCCGAGAGCGACATCCTGCTCGGCCCCGGCCACCTGTTCAGCGTCGACATGGCGCCGACGCCGTGGATGCGCTTCAACGTCGCGTTCTGCGGCGACGAGCGGGTGTTCGCCTTCCTCGAGCGCTGCTGCCGGGCAAAGTGAGCGGCCAGGCCCTTGCCGGGCCGCAGGCTCACTTGGCCATCAGCTTGGCTTCGCGCATCAGCACGCGGTGGTAGCTCTCGGCGCGGTCCAGCCACTCCACGTACTGCGCGCCGCTCAACGCCGTCTGGCGGAAGGCGCCCTTGGCCATGAAGTCGCGCCACTCGGGCAGCTCGCGCACCTTGGCCAGCAGCTGCACGTAGTAGGCCACCTGGTCGGGCGTGGCCTGCGGCGTCATGAAGAAGCCGCGCAGCATCAGGTACTGCGCCGGGATGCCGGCCGACATGCAGGTGGGGATGTCGTTCCACGACTGGCCGTTCGAGAGCTTGGCCGTGTAGCCCAGCGGGCCGCCGTCGAACACGCACAGCGGCCTGAGCTTGCCGCTGCGCCACAGGCCCTCGGCCTCGATCGGGTTGTTGACCGTCAGGTCCACCTCGCCGGCGGCCAGCGACTTGGCGACATCGCCGCCGCCCTTCAGCGGCACGTACTGGATGCGTGTGCCGGCGGCGGTCTCGAGCAGCACGCTGATCAGCTGGTCTTCCTGCTTGCTGCCGGTGCCGCCGAGCTTGAAGCCGTTCGGGCCCTTGGCCTTCATCGCGGCCAGCAGGTCCTGCGCGGTCTTGTACGGTGTGTCGGCGTTGACCCACAGCACGAACTGGTCCAGCGCCATCATCGACAGCGGCGTGATGTCGCGCCAGCCGAACGGCACGCCGGTGGCCAGCGGCACCGTGAACAGGTTCGACAGCGTGATGACCAGCTTGTGCGGGTTGCCCTTGTCGGCCTTCACGTCCAGCAGGCCCTCGGCGCCCGAGTTGCCGGCCTTGTTGACCACCTTCATCGGCTGGCTCATCAGCTTGTGCTTGGTGACCATCTCCTGGACGAAGCGTGCCATCTGGTCGGCGCCGCCGCCGGTGCCGGCCGGCACGACGATCTCCACCGGCTGGGTCGGCTCCCAGGCCGCCGCGGCCAGCGGCAGCAGCAGCGCGCCGATGGCGCTGGCCCAGCGTTGCAGCGGGCCCAGGTTGAACAGCCGGCGCAGTCCCGGGCGGATCAGGGGGTGGCGATGGTCTGGCAAGGCAATGGGCATGCGGCCCTCGGCAACGAGGCCGGCAAGCGGTGAATGGGATCCGGCAACTGTAAGCGGTGTGGGCATGCCCTGTGGGCTGCTGCGGCCAGCAGGGTGCTGCGGTGAGGACTAGCGCACGGATGCCCGCCAGTAGAATTGCAACCTTATGAAAGCCGCCGACATCCGCTCCACGTTCCTGAAATTCTTCGAGTCCAAGGGCCACCAGATCGTGGCCTCGTCCCCGGTGGTGCCGGGCGACGACCCGACGCTGCTGTTCACCAACGCCGGGATGAACCAGTTCAAGGACGTGTTCCTCGGCTTCGACAAGCGGCCCTACACGCGCGCGGCCACGTCGCAGAAGTGCATCCGCGCCGGCGGCAAGCACAACGACCTGGACAACGTGGGCTACACCGCGCGGCACCACACCTTCTTCGAGATGCTGGGCAACTTCAGCTTCGGCGACTACTTCAAGCACGACGCGCTCAAGTTCGCCTGGGAACTGCTGACGGTGCACTTCAAGCTGCCGCAGGACAAGCTCTGGGCCACCGTCTATGCCGAGGACGACGAGGCCTATGACATCTGGAAGAACGTGATCGGGCTGCCCGCCGAGCGCATCGTGCGCATCGGCGACAACAAGGGCGGCCGCTACATGTCCGACAACTTCTGGATGATGGGCGACACCGGCCCCTGCGGTCCGTGCTCCGAGATCTTCTACGACCACGGCCCCGACGTGGCCGGCGGCCCGCCGGGGTCGCCCGAGCAGGACGGCGACCGCTACATCGAGATCTGGAACAACGTGTTCATGCAGTTCAATCGCACCGAAGACGGTGTGATGCATCGGCTGCCCAAGCCCAGCGTGGACACCGGCATGGGCCTGGAGCGCCTGGCCGCGGTGCTGCAGCATGTGCACTCGAACTACGAGATCGACCTCTTCGTCACGCTGCTGGCGGCGGCCAAGAAGGCCGTCGACGAGGCCGGCGGTGGCGATTGCGACGCCACCAGCCCGAGCCTGAAGGTCATCGCCGACCACATCCGCGCCTGCGCGTTCACCGTGGTCGACGGCGTCATTCCCGGCAACGCCGGCCGCGGCTACGTGCTGCGCCGCATCGCGCGCCGCGCCATCCGCCACGGCTACAAGCTCGGCGCGCGCGTGCCCTTCTTCCACAAGCTGGTGGCCGCGCTCGACGCCGAGATGGGCGAGGCCTACCCCGAGCTGCGCCGCAGCGCCGCGCGCGTGACCGAGGTGCTGCAGCAGGAGGAAGAGCGCTTCTTCAAGACCATCGCCCACGGCATGGAGATCCTGGAAGCGGCCCTGGCCAGCGGTGCGAAGCAGATCGACGGCGACACCGCCTTCAAGCTGCACGACACCTACGGGTTCCCGGTCGACCTGACCGCCGACGTCTGCCGCGAGCGCGGCGTCACGGTCGACGAGGCGCGCTTCCACGTGCTGCTGGAAGAGCAGAAGCAGCGCGCCCGCGAGGCGGGCAAGTTCAAGATGGCGCAGGGCCTCGAGTACAGCGGTTCGGCCACGTCCTTCCAGGGTTATGAGCATCTGGCGGTCGACGGCGCCAGGGTGCTGGCGATGTACCTCGACGGCACGCCGGTGCAGGCCGCGACGGCCGGCGACGACGTGGTCATCGTGCTGGACCAGACCCCGTTCTACGCCGAGAGCGGCGGCCAGGCGGGCGACAGCGGCGAGCTGCGCAACGCCACCACGCGCGTGCTGGTGGAGGACACCGTGAAGATCCAGGCCGACGTGTTCGGCCACCACGGCCGCATTGCCGAAGGCACGGTGAGCGTGGGCGACGTCTTCGCCGCGCGCGTGAACGGCGAACTGCGCGCGAAGACCATGCGCAACCACAGCGCCACGCACCTGATGCACAAGGCGCTGCGCGAGGTGCTGGGCGGGCATGTGCAGCAGAAGGGCTCGCTGGTGAATGCCGAGCGCACCCGCTTCGACTTCGCGCACACCGCGCCGATGACCGACGAGCAGGTCCGCAAGGTCGAGGCCATCGTCAACGCGGAAGTGCTGGCCAATGCCGCGACGCAGGCCCAGGTGATGGCGCTGGACGATGCGCAGAAGAGCGGCGCGATGATGCTGTTCGGCGAAAAGTACGGCGAGACCGTGCGCGTGCTGAGCATTGGCACCAGCAAGGAACTGTGCGGCGGCACCCACGTGCAGCGCACCGGCGACATCGGGCTGTTCAAGATCGTCGCCGAAGGCGGCGTGGCCGCCGGCATCCGCCGCGTCGAGGCGGTGACCGGCGACAACGCGCTGGCCTACCTGCAGACACTCGAATCCACCGTGGGTGGCGTGGCCGGGGCGCTGAAGGTCACGCCCGCCGAGGTGCAATCGCGCCTCGGCAGCGTGCTCGAGCAGGTGCGCTCGCTCGAGAAGGAGATCGCCGCGCTGAAGGGCAAGCTGGCCTCGGCCCAGGGCGACGAGCTGCTGGCGCAGGCGGTGGACGTCAAGGGCATCAAGGTGCTGGCGGCCACGCTGGCTGGCGCCGATGCCAAGACGCTGCGCGACACGATGGACAAGCTGAAGGACAAGCTGAAGACCGCCGCCATCGTGCTGGCCGCGGTGGATGGCGACAAGGTGCAGCTGGCCGCCGGTGTCACCGCCGACAGCATTGCGAAGGTCAAGGCCGGCGAGCTGGTGAACTTCGTCGCGCAGCAGGTCGGCGGCAAGGGCGGTGGCAAGCCCGACCTGGCGATGGCCGGTGGCAGCAGCGCCGCCCAGCTGCCCCAGGCGCTGGCCTCGGTGCAGGCCTGGGTCGCCGAGCGCGCCTGATGCGATGACGGGCAGCGCGCGGCCGCCGATCACCGTGCGCCGCGCGACGCTGGCCGATGCGGCCGCGATGGCGCGCACCATGGGCGACCCGCTGGTGCTGCCGCAGCTGATGCAGGTGCCCTTCCACAGCGAGGAGATGTGGCGCGCCCGGCTCGGCGACATGCTCGCGCCCGGCAAGCCCGACCTGTTGCTGGTGGCCGAGCGGCCGGATGCGGATGGCCGGCCCGAGGTGGTGGGCAATGCCGGGCTGCATCCGGCCGGCGTGGCGGTGCGGCGCCGGCATGTGATGTCGATCGGCATCGCGGTGTGGTCCGCGGCGCAGGGCCAGGGCGTCGGCAGCGCGCTGATGGCCGCGCTGTGCGACTGGGCCGACCACTGGGGCCAGGTGCTGCGGCTGGAGCTCTCGGTGTACGCCGACAACGCCCGTGCCATCGCGCTGTACCGGCGCTTCGGCTTCGTGCAGGAGGGCTACCACCGCGGCTACGCGCTGCGCGAGGGCCAGTATGCGGACGTGCTGTCGATGGCGCGCTTCCACCCTGCGCCGCCGCGCATCACGGTGCCCGAAGCCTCAGGCTGCTAACCCGCAAAGACTGTAGAGCCGGTCGGCGTCCAGCAAGGTCAGCATCGGGCCATGGCCGCGCACCAGGCGGTCGCCGCCGGCGCCGGCCTGCTGGCCGATGCTGCCGGTCCCCAGGCTCAGGCCCAGTGGCTGCAGGTCGCTGCCGGCGGCCTGGAACACGGGGCCCAGCTCCTGCACCCGCAGCGCCAGCGGCTTGCCTTGCGCGGTGGTGACCACGATCACCGGCGCATCGGCCGGCGCCGGCGCGCCGCCGCGCAGCGCGCCCAGGTCGATGGTCATGATCATCCGACCCTCGAACGGCAGCATGCCCAGCACATGCGGCGGCACGCCGGGCAGGGCGGCGACGCGCGGATGTTCCAGTGCGGTGTGCACCTGCGCCACCGGCAGGCCCAGCCACTGCTGGTTGGCGACGAAGGAGGCGATCTCCAGTGCACCGTCGTTGCTGGCCTGGCGCGGCGCCGGCGGCGGTTCGAAGGCGGGCAGGGCGGTGCCGGCCTGTTCGAGCCGCTGGCCCAGGCGCATCAGCACCAGTGCGGCCACGTCCTCGTCGGGCCGCTGCGGCGTGCCGTGGTACTCGCGGTAGCCGCCGGCCATGCTGAAGGCGGCGGCGTGCGCCACGCCGTCGATGTCGATCACCGTGCTGTGGGCCTGGCCGCGCGCCAGCGTGGCGGGCGACACGGGGGCCTGGCCGCCCACCGGCCAGCGCGCGTCGGTGCTGGCCACCACCTGGCCGCCGCGGGTGACGAACAGCGCGCTGCTGCCGGGCAGCGGGCGGCCGTCGCCGCCGGCGGGCAGGGCGTCGCGCAGCATCGCGGCGAATTGCGGCTCGCCGTCGAAGACGATGGCGATGCCGCCCAGCACGGGGCCGCTCAATTCGGGCAATAGCGCAGCGCTGTAGACGTAGGTCGGCCGCTCGCCGTACAGGGGGCTCGCGCCGTGGCGCGACATCACGAAGGACTGGCTGTCACGCAGGCTCAGCGTCGAGGCCAGCCAGTCGGCCTGCAGCGGGCGGCCGACCCAGTCCTGCGCAGCCGGCTGCGACACCGCCACCACCCGGCCCTGGGCATCGAACAGCAGCAGCAGCGCGTACACCGTGTACAGGCGGTTGATGGCCTGCAACACCGCCGTGGCGCGGGCGCCGTCGCGCTGCCCGGCCGGTTGCGCCAGCACGTCGCGCAGTTCGCCGTTCAGGGCCCACCAGCGGCAGTCGTTCGCACGCTCGTACAGGTTGCGGTCCATGATGTCCACGGCCAGCCGGGCGCGGGCCTGCGCGGTGTCGAACACCGTGCCCAGCGCCGAGCGGTGCAGGTTGCCAGTGGCCTGCGCGAACAGCGCGCGGATCCGCTCGCCGGTGTGGCCGACCTCGCGCAGCAGGGTGCCCGCGAAATCGCTGCCGACGCCAGCGCTGGCCGGCCGCAGGCGGCCGTTCCACAGCACGCGCGAGAGGTCGCGCTGGATCCGCGCGGCCTGGCGCGGGATGCGGTGCAGCTCTTCGTCGAACAGTGCGTTCGTGTCCAGTGCACCGACCAGTCCGTCGAGCGCCTGGTCCTGCGACGCTGCGCCGGTGTCCTTCTCGTGCTCGAAGGCCAGGTCGATCGGCACCAGCACGCAGCCGCTCCAGCCGGGGCCGCGATAGCCCTCGTACGCGGTGGCAGCCGTCAGCACGCACAGGTAGTCGCGGCCGGCGAAGCGCATGCGATGGTGGCCGGCGCCGGTGGTTGTGTCGGCGGGCGCGGCGGGCAGCGCGGCGCCCAGCGGCAACTGCCAGGGGTCGGAGCTCGCCACCACCTGGTGCTGCGCGTCCACCAGTGCCATCACCGCGCGGCCGCCGGCATCGCGCAGCTGCCGGAAGATGCCGGTCATCTCGTCGGCGAAGCGGAACGACAGCGCCAGCACGCCGCAGACGCGGCCTTCGCTGCGAATGGCCTGCGCGTACAGCAGTGCGCTGCGCCCACCCATCAGCGCCGAGGGACCGAAGCGTTCGACATGGCCGCCGGCCTGTGCGGCCTGGCCGACCCAGGCTTCGCTGCAGTCGACGGCCGCGGCGGCAGTGTCCAGGCGCGCGAGCAGCCGGCCCTGCGGATCCAGCACGATCACGTCGTCGTAGACCGAATACTGGGCCACGTAGTCGCGAAAGCGCGCCTGCATCGCTTCGCGCGTCGGGCGGTCTTCGCGCGCGGGGTCGCAGAACGCGACCAGTGCACTGTCGGCCGACAGGAAACCGACATCGGCGGTGCGTTCGAACAGGTTGCGCACCAGGATGTCGATCGCCACCTGGGCCTGGCCGCGCATCTGCTGCAGCTGCTTGGTGAGCAGGCTGCGCGCCAGGCTGTCGAGCAGGGTTTCGGTGAGCGACTGGAACTCGCGCCGCGTGCTGCCGATGTCCGGCACCGTGCCGCTCATCTGGCCGAGCATCGACAGGCTGTCCCACAGCGTCTGCAGGCGCAGCATGGCTTCGCGGTACTCGTCCACCACCGGCATGCGGCTGACGAGCGGTGCGACTTCGGCGGAGAACGGGATGCCGCGGCGGATGGTCTTGGTGTTCAAGGCGGGCCTCTTCGGGTGCGCAGTGGCACCGGCGAAGGCAGGTGCCAGGCCCACGGTAGAAGGCCTTTTCAGGGACGAATGGCCGAAAAGAGGTCGCTTGGCGGTGCAGTCCTGCCCGCGGTGCAGCCAGGCTGCGGCGTGGTGCATCACTGCGCCGTGCTGGTGCGTGGCGAGGCCGGCCGGCGGGTCGCTCGGGCCGGCGACAATGCATGAAAGCAACACCGGATTCGCCCATGACCCTGCCCGTGCAGCACAACACCGAAGAAGAGATCGAACGCATCGAGCAGCTGTGCGACCGCCTGGCCGGCTTCGGCATCGACGTGTCGGTGGAATGGGTCGACGGCTTCATGACCGCGTTGCTGGCCGGCCGCCGCACGATGCTGCCGAGCGAATGGCTGCCGGCGATGTTCGGCGATGCCTTCGATCGCGCCTTTGCCGACCCGGCCGATGCCGGGCAGGCGCTGCAGGCCCTGATGGCGCGCTGGAACGTGCTGGCGCGCCAGCTCGACCCCGAGGCCTTGCTCGACGAGCCGGACACGCTGCGCATCGCCCCGCTGATGATCCAGTACGACGACGCGATGCGGCGCGAAGTGGTCGAGGCCGGCCACATGAGCGCCGAGGAAGCCGAGCAACTGCTGCAGACCGGCGCGCTGTGGGCCGAAGGCTTCCGCGCCGCGACCGAGGCCTTCTCCGCGGACTGGCCGCAACCCGACGACAGCGAGGAGGGTCGCTGGTACGACGACTGCCTGATGCGCGTGATGGCGCTGATGCTGCCGCCGGAGGACCTGAAGGCCTACGCGCTGGAGTCCTACCCCGATGGTTCGCCGAGCCGCGAGGACCTGATCGACGATGCCTGCTTCGGCGTGCAGGACCTGCGGGTGTACTGGCTGGACCACGGCGCCAAGCCCGAGCAGCGGCGCGTCGAGGTGGCGCCCGGCCGCAACGACCCCTGCCCCTGCGGCAGCGGGAAGAAATACAAGAAGTGCCACGGCGCCTGATCAACGCGCGGCAGTGCGGCCGAACGGCCGATTGGCTGGCACGAGCGGCGGCGGGCCGCGCCGACAATCCTTGCCATCGACCACAGCCTTTCGCCTGCCCCATGAAGATCGGATACGCGTTCAATGAATTGCTGGCCGTGCTGCTGCTGGCCACCGGCGCCTTGAGCCTGGCCTGGCTGCTGCTGCGCCGTGGCCGGCAGCACAAGCCCTGGTGGGTGCACTGGGGGGCCGACTTCTTCACCGTGATTGCGCTGGTGTTCACCTGCCGGGTGGCGCTGGCCGACTGGCAGCGCGTGCCCAGCGCCTCGATGGAGCCCACGCTGCGCGTGGGCGACATGCTGCTGATCAACCACCTGGCCTACGGCCCGCGGCTGCCCTTCACCAACACTGCGATCCCGATGGGCACGCCGCAGCGCGGCGACATCGCCGTGTTCCGCTACCCGCCGGATGTGTCGCAGTTCTACGTCAAGCGCATCGTCGGGCTGCCCGGGGACAAGGTGCAGTTCCGCGATGGCATCCTGGCCGTGAACGGCCAGCCGCTGCAGGCCGAGGACCTGGGCTGGGGCACCCATCCGGCCGACGCGGGCCAGCGCCTGCTGCGCGAGACGCTCGGCGGTCGCCCGCACGAGATGAAGCTCAACCCCTTCGTGATGGGCCGGCTGCCGCTGCAGGCGCTGGGCGAGCCTGACTGCCAAAGTGAGCGGCCTGCAGCCTGGACCTGCACGGTGCCGCCGGAGCACCTGCTGGCCATCGGCGACAACCGCGACAACTCGGCCGATTCGCGCGCATGGGGTTTCGTGCCCGAGCGCGAGATCTACGGCCGCGTCGACCGCGTGCTGTTCAACTACCTCGAGTTCGACCGCTTCTGGCACAAGCCCGAGTGAACGGCAGCCCTGCCGGCACGACGGCAGGGCGCGCTGCGCTACATTGCGCGCCATGTCGACACTCCCCTCCCTGGCCGGGCGCCACATCGTGCTGGGCCTGTCCGGCGGCATCGCCTGCTACAAGTCCGCCGAACTGGTGCGCGAGCTCGGCCGCGCCGGTGCCACCGTGCAGGTGGTGATGACCGAGGCCGCGCAGGCCTTCATCACGCCGGTGACGATGCAGGCGCTGTCCGGCCGCCCGGTGGCCACCAGCCAGTGGGACGCGCGCGAGCCGAACAACATGGCGCACATCAACCTCTCGCGCGAGGCCGATGCGATCCTGGTGGCGCCCGCGTCGGCCGACTTCATCGCCAAGCTGGCGCAGGGCCGTGCCGACGAGCTGCTGTCGCTGCTGTGCCTGGCGCGGCCGCTCGAGCGCTGCCCGCTGCTGCTGGCCCCGGCGATGAACCGCGAGATGTGGGCCCACCCGGCCACCCGGCGCAACGTCGCGCAGGTGGTGGCCGACGGCGCCACGCTGTTCGGGCCCGATGCCGGTGACCAGGCCTGCGGCGAGACCGGCGACGGCCGCATGCTCGAGGCCGAGGACATCCGCGACGAGCTGATCGCCTTCTTCCAGCCCAAGCTGCTGGCGGGCCGGAAGGTGCTGATCACCGCCGGCCCGACCTTCGAGGCCATCGATCCAGTGCGTGGCATCACCAACCTGTCCAGCGGCAAGATGGGCTTTGCGATCGCGCGCGCGGCGCAGGAGGCGGGCGCCGAGGTCACGCTGGTGGCCGGGCCGGTGCACCTGCCCACGCCGCGCCATGTGCGCCGCATCGACGTGCAGAGCGCGCAGCAGATGCACGATGCCGTGCTGCCGCTGGCGCCGGCGCAGCAGGTGTTCGTCGCCACGGCGGCGGTGGCGGACTGGCGACCGGCCAGCCTGGCCGAGCACAAGATCAAGAAGGAATCCGGCCGCAGCGTGCCGGCCTTCGAGCTGACCGAGAACCCCGACATCCTGGCCGCGGTGGCGCGGCTGCCGCAGCGTCCCTATTGCGTCGGGTTCGCGGCCGAGAGCGGCGACCTCGTCAAGCATGCGCGCGAGAAGCGCATCCGCAAGAACGTGCCGCTGCTGGTGGGCAACCTGGGCCCGGCCACCTTCGGGCGCGACGACAACACCCTGCTGCTGGTGGACGAGCAGGGCGAGCGCGAGATCGCCACCGCCGACAAGCTGAGCCTGGCGCGCACGCTGGTGCGCGAGATTGCCAACCGACTGACCTCATGACGACGATCGACGTGAAAGTGCTCGATGCCCGCATGGCCGAGCAATTGCCGAGTTATGCCACGCCGGGCAGCGCCGGACTGGACCTGCGCGCCTGCCTGGACGCGCCGCTGGTGCTCGAGCCGGGCCAGTCGGCCCTGATCCCCACCGGCCTGGCCATCCACATCGGCGATCCCGGCCTGGCCGCGATGATCCTGCCGCGCTCTGGGCTGGGCCACAAGCACGGCATCGTGCTGGGCAACCTGGTGGGCCTGATCGACAGCGACTACCAGGGCCCGCTGATGGTGAGCTGCTGGAACCGCGGCAGCGCGAGCTTCACGATCCAGCCGCTCGAGCGCATCGCGCAGATGATCGTCGTGCCCGTGGTGCAGGCGGCCTTTCGCCGCGTCGACGAGTTCGAGGCCTCGGCGCGTGGTGAGGGCGGTTTCGGCTCGACCGGCAAGCGCTGAGCGAACCGGGCTCAGTGCAGCTGCTGCGACGACGGTGCCGTCGACAGCACGCTGACCATGCCGTCCGAGGTGACGGAGCCGGCTTCGCGCTCTTCCTCGGTGGCTTCGCGCACGGCAATCACCTTCACCTGCAGCTGCAGCGCGACGCCGGCCAGCGGGTGGTTGCCGTCCAGCACCACGTGCGAGGGGTAGATCTCGGTGATGGTGTAGATCACGTCCGGCGGCATGCCGGTGGTTTGCGCGCCTTCGGGCAGGCCGTCGAACTGCATGCCTTCCTCCAGCGTGTCCGGGAACAGCGCGCGGTCCTCGAAGCACACCAGCTCGGCGCGGTAGTCGCCGAAGGCATGTTCGGGCTCCAGGTGCAGGTGGATCTCGAAACCGGCCTCCTGGCCGGCCAGCGCCTCTTCCAGCTTGGGCAGCAGGTCGTCGCCGCCGTAGAAGAACTCCAGCGGTTCGGTCAGTTCGTCAATGGGCTCGCCCTGGCCGTCGGCCAGCGTCCAGGTGAGGCTCACGACGCAGGGGTCGGTGATCAGCATCGGGGCATGATCGCACATCGGCGAAGCGACAATGCCCGGCATGAACGTTGACGCGACGCTGGATCTGTTGGGCGGCCTGTCGCCGGCGCAATTCATGCGCCGGCACTGGCAGAGGAAGCCGCTGCTGGTGCGCGGCGCCTGGGCCGGGGTGCAGCCGCCGCTGGACCGGGCAGCGCTGTTCGCGCTGGCGGGACAGGAGGGGGTGGAGTCGCGGCTGCTGACGCGCTTCGACGGCGCCTGGCGCCTGCGCCATGGCCCTTTCGCGCGGCGTTCGATTCCGCCCACCACGCGCCCCGACTGGACCCTGCTGGTGCAGGGACTGGACCTGCATGTGCCCGCGGCCCGCGCCATGCTGTCGCGCTTTCGCTTCGTGCCCGAAGCGCGGCTCGACGATCTGATGATCTCGTATGCCAGCGCCGGCGGCGGCGTCGGGCCGCACTACGATTCCTACGACGTCTTCCTGCTGCAGGTGCATGGCCGGCGCCGCTGGCGTTTCGGCCCGCTGACCGATCGCTCGCTGGTCGACGGGCTGCCGGTGAAGATCCTCCAAAGTTTCGAGCCGCGCGAGGACGTGGTGCTGGCGCCGGGCGACATGCTGTACCTGCCGCCCTTGTGGGGCCACGATGGCCAGGCGGTGGACGAGTGCATGACCTGCTCGATCGGCTTTCGTGCCGCCACCGCGACCGAGCTGGCGCAGCAGCTGCTGCCGCGCCTGGCCGAGGACCTGGAGCCCCGCGCGCGGGAGCCGATCTACCGTGACGCGCGCCAACCGGCCACGGAGACGCCGGGGGCCCTGCCGGCCAGCCTGCGCGCCTACGCGCAGCAGGTGCTGGAACGGGTCCTGGCCGAACCCCAGGCGCTGGACCGCGCGCTGGGCAGCGTGCTCAGCGAGCCGAAGTCGCAGGTGTGGTTCGATGCCGGACAGGCGCTGCCCGCGGCGCCGGCCGCGCTGGTGCTGGACCGGCGCAGCCGCATGCTGTATGACGCGCACCATGTGTTCATCAACGGCGAGGCCTTCGTCGCCAGCGGGCGCGATGCACGGCTGATGCGCCGCCTGGCCGATCGACGCAGCCTGCCCGGCAGTGCCTGGACCCAGCTGAGCGAGGGCGCGCGCGCATTGCTCGACGAATGGGCGCAGGCCGGCTGGTTGCATGCACGGGAGAGCGAGGATGAATGAGGCACCGAACCCTGCGATCGAGGGCCGCGCCGAGCTGGTCGGCGCCTGGCGGCAGTTGCTGCTCACGGCCAGCGAGTCCGGCGCGCGCGAGCTCGTCTGCGTCGATGCCGACTTCGTGGACTGGCCCCTCGACGAGCCGGCGGTGATCGACGCACTGCAGCGCTGGGCCCGGCCGCATGGCCGCGTCTTTCGGATGCTGTCGTCCGACTTCGAGCCGGTGGCCCGCCGCTGCCCGCGCTTCGCGGCCTGGCGGCGCGACTGGGCGCACCGCTTCGAGGCCCGGTGCCCGGGCGCGGACGATCGCATCGAACTGCCTTCGCTGCTGCTGGCCGGAGCGCAGGCCGTCGAGGTGCTGGACCGCGAGCGCTGGCGTGCGCGCCACGTCACCGCGCCGGCCGACCTGAGGGCGCTGTACGAGCAATGTGAGGCTATTGCGCAACGTTGCGAGCCCGCGTGGCCTGCCACCACATTGGGTCTCTAGGGAACACCCCTAACAAGCTTGCTACAATCCGGGGCTGGGCTTGAAAAGGCTCGAGCTTTTCAAGCCTGGTTTTCGACCGAGTCTGAAATGCCGGATCGACGCGGTCCGCGCCAGATTCAATTACCGGTAATTCGTCGACATTTTTCACTGAGGACACAAATGAACAAGTCGCTCCTGTTGGCTTCCCTGGTTGCTGCCGTTGCGCTCGCCGCCTGCGGCAAGAAGGAAGAGCCGGCTGCCCCGCCGCCCGCTCCGGCTGCCGCCCCGGCCCCGGCGCCCGCTCCGGCCCCCGCTGCTTCGGCGGCCGACGCTGCTTCGGCCCCCGCCGCCGACGCCGCTGCTGCTGCCGCCGCTTCGGCTGCTGCCAGCAAGTAATCCGGCTGAGCACTGCGACAAAAAAAGCCGCCCACTTCGGGCGGCTTTTTTGTGCCCGCCGCGCGCTGCCGCGGCGGCGGAGCGGACGACCCAGCGCCGCTACTTCAGCTCTTCGAGCAGCCGCGTCACGATGGCGTTGGCATGTTCGCCCTTGTCCGCGCTGCCCTGGTTGTTGAGCACCACCACGGTGGTCTTGTCGCCGGTCGCCTTCACCTGCAGACGGTAGCGCTGGACCAGCGCCTGCGACTTGTCCGTACCGAACAGCTTGGCGAAGAAGCCCGGCTCGTCCTTGCCCGCGAGCTTCGGGTCCACGTAACGCACGTAGTAGAGACCGGCACTGCGATCGCGGTCTTCGACCGTGAAACCGCTGCGGTCGAGCGCCAGGCCCACGCGCCGCCAGGCGCGGTCGAACGCCTCGTCCACCTGCAGCGCGGCGCCGGGCTGGTCGGCCAGCAGGCGCGCGCGCGGCTGTGCCGCCGGGCCGGCGGCCGCAGCGCCGGTGGGTCCGGCAGCCACCACGCTGCGGGCCACTTCTTCCTTGGCGCCCAGGCGCAGCAGCAGGCGAGACAGCATCTCGGCTTCGAGCTGGGGATCGGACGGGCGCGGCTGCCAGGCGGTGCTGTCGCGCCGGTCGCCGGTCACTACCTCGACCAGGCCGCGGTGGCTGACGAAGATCTCGCTGCCGGTCCCGCTGCGATCGATGCGGGTGCGGAAGCGGTCGCGTTCGCTGGTCGAGAAGAAGCCGTCAAGAACTTTACCCAGCAGGTTGCGCACCGGATCCTGCGGCAGCCGGGCGCGGTTCTCGGCCCAGTCGGTTTCCATCATGCCGATCTCGGCGTTGTCCAGCGTCAGCGTGAAGCCGCGTTCGAGCCAGAAGTTGCGGATCTGTTGGTAGATCCGCTCCGGCGGCAAGGTGCTGACGATCCAGCGCTGGTTGCCCTGGCGTTCGATGCGGAAGTCGCCCGCCTGGTTCACGGCCACGGCGGGCACGGCGACCGCCGGACCCGCGCCGCCTTGCTGCATGGCCGTGGCGCTGATGACCCCGGCCTGCGGCTGGTAGCGCGTGTCGCGCGCCAGCTGGGTCAGATCGGGCGGCACCTCCAGGGGCTCCGTCTTGGCCGCCTGCGAGCGGTAGTTGACCTTGTCGTCGGAGATCGTGTTCTCCAGCGAGGAACAGCCGGCCAGCAGGGCGACCAGGGCCAGCGCGGCCGCGCGGGTCGGGGTGACGACGAACACACGATTCACAGTGCGGATCTCCAGAACAGGCCCTTGGCCCGGATGGCCAAACAATGGGGCCGGACGAAACGGAAGTGGCGAGCGCGGGTGCGGGCGGGGCCCGATTACAGCAGATCGGCTTCGCGCAGCGCGCGCTCGACCAGTGCCTGGCCGGCTTCGGTGAGCGGCACGATGGGCAGCCGCACATCCGGCCGGCACAGGCCCAGGCGCGACATGGCCCACTTGGTCGGCGCCGGGCTCGGCTCGCAGAACAGCTGCTTGTGCAGCGACAGCAGTCGCAGGTGGATCTCGCGCGCGCGCTGCACCTGGCCGTCGATGGCGGCGACGCACAGCTCGTGCATCAGCCGCGGCGCCACGTTGGCGGTGACGCTGACATTGCCATGCCCGCCCAGCAGCATCAGCGCGACGGCGGTGCCGTCGTCGCCCGAGTAGATCGAGAAACCCTTGGGCGCATGCTTGATCAACCAGGCCGCGCGCTCGATGTTGCCGGTGGCTTCCTTGATGCCGACGATGCCGGGCACCTGGGCCAGTCGCAGCGTGGTCTCGGGCAGCATGTCGGCCACGGTGCGGCCGGGCACGTTGTACAGCACCACCGGCAGGTCGACCGCTTCGGCAATCGCCTTGAAGTGCTGGTAGATGCCTTCCTGCGAGGGCTTGTTGTAGTAGGGCACGACCTGCAGCGTGCAGTCGGCGCCGACGGACTTGGAGAAGCGGGTCAGCTCGATCGCCTCGCGCGTCGAATTGGCACCGGCGCCGGCCATGATGGGTACGCGGCCCGCAGCATGCTCGACCGAGACGCGGATGATCTCGCAATGCTCCTGCACCGAGACGGTGGGCGATTCGCCGGTGGTGCCGACGACGCCGATGCAATCGGTGCCCTGGCTGATGTGCCAGTCGATCAGGCGGCGCAGGCCGTCGTAGTCGACGCTGCCGTCCTCGTTCATCGGCGTGACCAGCGCGACGATGCTGCCAACAATGGGTTTCATGCGAATTCCTTGGGAACCGGCGATTTTAGCCGGGCCGTCGGGCGTCACCGGGTCGGCAGGGCGACGCGCAGCGGCTGTGACGCCGCGGGGTCGGGCTGCAGCGCGGCAATGCGTTGCAGGAAGCGTGGCGGCGCATCGAGAAAGCCGTCCTCGTAGCCCACGATGCGCAGGCCGTCGCAGCGCGCCAGCAGTTCGCCTGGCGCGAGCAGGAAGTCGGGCCGCGACGGCTTGCCGACGGTTTCGTTGCCTTGCGCGAAGGTCTCGTAGACCAGCAGGCCACCGGGCGCGAGCGCGGCGCGCAGGCGGGGCCACAGCGGGCGCCACAGGTAGTTCGTGACCAGCACCAGGTCGAACTGCTGGTCCGGCAGCGGCCACGGTCCGCCTTCGACATCGGCCACCCGCACGTCGGCGATGGCCTGCAGTGGCTGCACGGCCGCGGCGTCGCGATCGACCGCGGTCACGCGCAAGCCCCGGTCGGCCAGCCAGCGCACATGCCGGCCGCTGCCGCAGGCCAGGTCGAGTGCGCGCATGCCCGGGTGCAGCAGGTGGCCCCAGCGCAGCAGCCAGGGCGAGGGGGGCAGCTCGGCGTGCATGCGGTTCAGAAGCAGGCCCAGACGCGGTTGGCCAGGTCGACCATCAGGTGCGGATTGAAGTACCACGCAAAGACCGCGGCCAGCGCCAGCAGCGCGGCGGCATGCCAGAGCAGGCGGCGGGTCTTCATGCGGACTGCGGCGCCAATGCCGGGCGTGGCGCGCGCGCGATCGCGGCTTCACGTACCGGCAGGTTGATCAGTGCGGCGAACACGCCCAGCGCCACCGCAATCCACCACACCACGGTGTAGCCGCCAGTCAGGTCGTAGAGCCGGCCGCCCAGCCACACGCCGAGGAAGGAACCGACCTGGTGGCTGAGGAACACGAAGCCGCCGAGCATCGACATGTACTGCACGCCGAAGATCTGCGCCACCACGGCGTTGGTGGGTGGGACGGTGGACAGCCACAGCAGGCCCATCACCGAGGAGAAGACGTAGACGCTGGCCGGCGACAGTGGCACCAGCAGGAACAGCACGATGGCCACGGCGCGCATCGCGTAGATGGCGGAGAGGATGTGGCGCTTCTGCAGCCGCTGGCCCAGCACGCCCGCGGCATAGGTGCCGAAGACATTGAAAAGCCCGATCAGCGCCAGCGCGGTGGTGGCGACCTCGGGGCCCAGGCCCTTGTCCTTCAGGTAGCTGGGCATGTGCACGCCGATGAACACCACCTGGAAGCCACAGACGAAGTAGCCTGCCATCAGCAACTGGAAGCTGCGGTAGCCGAAGGCCTCGCGCAGCGCCTGGCCGATGCTCTGATGATGCTGGCCGCTGGCGGCCGGCGTGCGCGGCTCGCGCAGCCCCGTCGCCAGCGGCAGGATGGCCAATGCCGCGCAGCCCAGCACGAACAGCGCCTGCTGCCAGCCCCAGTGCCCGATCAGCCAGCTTTCCACCGGCACCATCAGGAACTGGCCGAAGGAGCCGGCCGCCGCGGTGATGCCCATCGCCCAGGACCGCTTCTCGGGTGCCACGTTGCGGCCGATCACGCCGTAGACCACCGCATAGGTGGTGCCCGACTGGGCGATGCCCACCAGCAGGCCGGCGCTGCCCATGAAGGCGAGGCCACTGGTGGACAGGCCCATCATCACCAGGCCCAACGCATACAGCAGCGCGCCGACCAGCAGCACGCGGAAGGCGCCGAAGCGGTCGGCCACCATGCCGGCCAGCGGCCCGGCCGCGCCCCAGGCGAGGTTCTGGATCGCGATGGCCAGGGCAAAGGTCTCGCGCGTCCAGCCGCGGTCCATCGTGATCGGACCCAGCCACAGACCGAAGCCGTGGCGGATGCCCATCGACAGGGTGACGATCGCCGCGCCGCACAGCAGCACCTGGCGCATCGACAGCGGGACCCTCGCCTGCATCGTGTTCTGATTCCTCATCGGGCGACTGTAGCCAAGGCGGACTTTCCGGAGCGTGCCTAGGGCCATCTCTAGAATTCGGCGCCATGGCAACCCACAACAAATCAGCTGCCGGCAGCTACGGCGAAGCCTCGATCCGCGTCCTCAAGGGCCTGGAACCGGTGAAGCAGCGGCCGGGCATGTACACCCGCACCGACAACCCGCTGCACGTGATCCAGGAGGTCATCGACAACGCCGCGGACGAGGCGCTGGCCGGCTTCGGCAAGCGCATCGCGGTCACGGTGCATGCCGATGGCTCGGTGAGCGTCGACGACGACGGCCGCGGCATCCCCTTCGGCCTGCATCCGGAAGAGCAGGTGCCGGTGGTCGAGATCGTCTACACCCGGCTGCATGCCGGCGGCAAGTTCGACAAGGGCGCCGGCGGCGCCTACAGCTTCTCCGGCGGCCTGCATGGCGTGGGTGTCAGCGTGACCAACGCGCTGGCCCGGCGGCTGCAGGTGACGGTGTGGCGCGAGGGCCAGGCGGCCGCGCTGGCGTTCTCCGGGGGCGACGTGATCGAACCCCTGGTCGTGCGCAAGGCGGCGCCCGGCGAGCGCAAGCAGGGCACCAGCGTGCGGGTGTGGCCCGACCCGAAGTATTTCGAGACCACCGAACTGCCGCGCCACGAACTCGCGCACCTGCTGCGCAGCAAGGCGGTGCTGATGCCCGGCGTGTCCGTGTCGCTGAGCTACGAGAAGAATGGCGAGGCACAGACCTGGCTGTACAAGGGCGGCCTGCGTGACTACCTGTTGCAGGGCCTGCCGGCCGACCCGCTGATTCCGCTGCTCGAAGGCGAGCAGTTCGCTTCCGGCAACGAGACCGAGAACTTCGCCGAGGGCGAGGGCGCAGCCTGGGCGCTGGCCTTCACCGAGGAAGGCGCAACGCTGCGCGAGAGCTACGTGAACCTCATCCCGACGGTGGCCGGTGGCACGCACGAGTCGGGGCTGAAGGACGGCCTGTTCGGTGCCATCAAGGCCTTCATCGAACTGCATTCGCTGCTGCCCAAGGGCGTGAAGCTGATGCCGGAGGACGTGTTCTCGCGAGCCAGCTTCGTGCTCTCGGCCAAGGTGCTCGACCCGCAGTTCCAGGGCCAGACCAAGGAGCGCCTGAACAGCCGCGACGCGCTGCGGCTGGTCTCGGCCTTCGTGCGCCCGCCGCTCGAGCTGTGGCTGAACCAGCACGTGGCTGAAGGCAAGAAGCTGGCCGAGCTGGTGATCCGCCAGGCCCAGACGCGCCAGCGCGCCAGCCAGAAGGTGGAAAAGCGCAAGGGCTCGGGCGTGGCGGTGCTGCCCGGCAAGCTGACCGACTGCGAAAGCCGCGACCTGAGCCTCAACGAGGTGTTCCTGGTCGAGGGCGACTCGGCCGGCGGCTCGGCCAAGATGGGCCGCGACAAGGAGACCCAGGCCGTGCTGCCCTTGCGCGGCAAGGTGCTCAATGCCTGGGAGGTCGAGCGCGACCTGCTGTTCAAGAACAACGAGATCCACGACATCGCGGTGGCCATCGGCGTCGACCCCCATGGCCCGAACGACAACCCCGACCTGAGCGGGCTGCGCTACGGCAAGGTCTGCATCCTCAGCGACGCCGACGTCGACGGCTCCCACATCCAGGTGCTGCTGCTGACGCTGTTCTTCCGCCATTTCCCGAAGCTGGTCGAGGCGGGCCATGTCTACGTCGCCAAGCCGCCGCTGTTCCGCATCGACGCGCCGGCGCGCGGCAAGAAGCCGGCGGCCAAGCTCTATGCGCTTGACCAGGGCGAGCTCGACGCCACGCTCGACAAGCTGCGCAAGGAAGGCGCCCGCGAAGGCACGTGGAGCATCAGCCGCTTCAAGGGCCTGGGCGAGATGAGTGCCGAACAGCTGTGGGAGACCACGCTGAACCCCGAGACGCGCCGGCTGCTGCCGGTCGCCTATGGGCTGGTGGGCTTCGACGAGACCGTGCAGGCGATGACACGCCTGATGGGCAAGGGCGAGGCCGCGGCCCGCCGCGAGCTCATGGAGGTGCATGGCGACAGCGTCGAGGTGGATGTCTAGGTGCAGGCCGCACCAGCGCGACTCAGCGTTTCTACTCCCCTCTTGTCAGGGGGATTGACGGGGTTTCGACGTCCCGCAACCATCTTGGCTTTCAACCGCCTGTCGGAGCATATTCATATGCGTTTTGGTAAAACATCCATTGCGGCGGTATGCGCTGCATTTGGTGTGGCAGCTTCCTTGCTGGTGACCCCGCTGGCTGCCCAGGCACAGGCCACAAACCAGGTGCGCGTTGCTGTTGGCTACAAGACTGGCGCCGGCATCCTGTTGAAGGCCGCCATCCTGAAGGCCGGCGGCAAGGTCGAGGCCGACATGGACGAAGCCGGAGCCATGATCGTCACGATGCCGCGCGCCCGGTTGGCCGCGCTGCGTGCGATGTCGCAGGTCGACTTTGTCGATGCTGGCGCGCCGCGTCACATCCTGGGCAAGGTTGGCGGCCGCGCGGTCGCGACCGCCGGTTCGCAGACCGTGCCATACGGCATCCCGATGGTCCAGGCCGACCAGGTGTCCGACGCCGCTGCCGGCAACCGCACGGTGTGCATCGTCGATTCCGGCATCGATGGCAGCCACCCCGACCTGGCGGCGGTTCCCAAGTCGGGCCAGAACTTCACGACCTCGGGCGACTGGAACACCGACGAGAACTCGCACGGCACGCACGTGGCCGGCACGATCGCCGCGGTGAACAACGACATCGGCGTCGTGGGCGTGATGCCCAGCGCGAAGATCAACCTGCGCATCGCCAAGGTGTTCGATGCGTCCGGCAGCGCCAGCAGCCTGACGATCGCCAAGGCCATGTTCAGCTGCTGGCGCGCGCATGCCAACGTGGTGAGCATGTCGCTCGGTGGCTCCTCGGCCAGCCCGATCGAGCAGAAGATCGCGACCTTCATGGCCAACCGCGGCATGTTGCTGATCGCGGCGGCGGGCAATGCCGGTGACACCACCACCTCCTACCCGGCGGGCTTCGCTGAAGTGGTGTCGGTCGCCGCGGTCGATTCCAGCAAGGCGAAGGCGGGCTTCTCGCAGTCGAACGCGGACGTCGAGATCGCCGGTCCCGGCGTCAACGTGCTGTCCACCGTGCCGGCGGGCAGCCAGCTCGGCGCCTCGGTCTCGGTGGGTGAATCGAGCTATGGCGCGCTGGGCATGGCCGGATCGCCGCTGCTGACGGCGACGGGCCCGCTGGCCGATTTCGGCCTGGGCGACACCGCCACGCCGGGCAGCATGACCGGCAAGGTCTGCCTGATCTCGCGCGGCAACATCGCGTTCTCGGACAAGGTGCTGAACTGCCAGAACAGTGGTGGCATCGGCGCGGTGATCTACAACAACACCGCGGGCGACCTGAACGGCACGCTGAACGGCGTGGTGACCACGATTCCGTCGGTCGGCACCACGCAGGCTGACGGGCAGACAATGCTGGGCCAACTGGGTCAGTCGTCCACCGTCTCGGTCTTCGTGTCCGATGTGCAGTACGCCGCGTACAGCGGCACCTCGATGGCCACGCCGCATGTCTCGGCCGTCGCCGCGCTGGTGTGGAGCCGCCATACCGACTGCACGGCTGAGCAGATCCGCTCGTCGCTGAACAATAGCGCGATGGACCTGGGCGCCGCCGGCCGCGACAACGACTTCGGCTTCGGTCTGGCGCAAGCCAAGGCCGCCGACGATCGCATCACCGCGATGGGTTGCGGCAACTGATGGCGGGCTGAAGCCGCGTTGTCGACAAGGGCCGCATCCGCGGCCCTTTTTCATGCCCGATCGAGCGCGGCTTCCACCGCACAATCGACGCGATGAGTTCCCCTGACCAGCGGCTGCGCCTGCGGCCGACGATGCTGAGCGACCTGGACTTCGTGGTCTCGGTCGAGACCGATGCGCGCAACCTGCCGTTCATCTCGCCCTGGGAGCGCACGCAGCACGAAGGCGCGTTGCGTTTCCCCGATCTGCGGCACTTCATCGTCGAGGCCGGGCCTGCGTACGAGCGCGCCGGGTTCGTGATCCTGCAGGGCTGCCGCAATGTCCACCGCAGCGTGGAGTTGAAGCGCGTCGTGCTGCAGCCCAAGGGCCAGGGCCTGGGCCGCGCCTGCGTGCAACTGCTCAAGCGCATGGCCTTCCGCGACCTGCATGCACACCGCTTCTGGCTCGACGTGAAGTCGCTCAACCAGCGCGCGTTGGCGCTCTACGCCAGCGAGGGATTCGTCGAGGAAGGGCGGCTGCGCGAGAGCGTGCGTGTCAGCATCGATGGCGCCGATGGCTACGACACGCTGATCGTGATGAGCATGCTCGACCGCGAGTTCCACGCGCGCGTCGCGCTCGGCCAGGAAGCCCGCTGAGGCTGTGGCCGCTCGGCGCTGCCCGCCTCGGGCAGAATGTCCGGCCCGGCCGCGCCGCGGCCGACGCAGTGTCCGCATGGCTGTTTCGCCTCATTGCCGCCGCTTCCTCCCCCGGCCGGTGCGCCGTCTGCCCGGCCTCGCCCTGCTGGCCTGTGGCCTCGTGCTGGCCACGGGCGCGGCGCGGGCCGGCGGCGCCTGGGGATACGTCGACGGCCTTGGCGTGGCCCACGTCGCGGACGCGCCGCTGGACTCGCATTACCAGCCACTGCTGGCCGACCCGCGGCCGAAAGTGATCCGCGTGCCGGGCAAGGCCGATGCCTCGACCGCGCTGCTCACCTGGCTGGAAATAGCGCCTGAAGTACGCGTCGTCGCGCCCTGGCTGCGCGAAGCGGCGCAGGCCCATGGCGTCGACCGCGAACTGCTCACCGCGGTGATCGCCGTGGAGTCGGGTTTCGACGCGCGGGCGGTGTCGCCGCGCGGCGCGCGCGGGCTGATGCAGATCACGCCCGAGACGGCCGAGCGCTATGCCGGCGCGGGCGATGTGCAGCGCCCGGCGGACGAGCGCCTGTTCGACGCCCGCACCAACATCCACACCGGCGCGCGCATGCTGGCCGACCTGATCCGGCGCTTCGGTCGCATCGACCTGGCGCTGGCGGCCTGGAATGCCGGCGAGGCCGCGGTGCGGCGCCACGGCGGCGCGCTGCCGCCGATCGACGAGACCCGTGCCCACGTGCAGCAGGTGCTGGAGCTGTACTGGGCGCTGCTGCAGCGCAGCCAGAACCAGCGCGCCCGGCAGCTGAAGGTGCACTGAACCCCGCATGTAGCAAGGAGCCCCGCGATGCGCGCGACGATGATGCAGGTGCCGTTGTCCCTGAACCCGCTGATGGAGCGTGCCGGCACGCTGTTCGCCGGCAACACCATCGTCTCGCGCCTGCCGGACAAGAGCCTGCGCACCCACACCTACGGCCAGTGGTACCGGCGCACCAAGGCGCTCGGCGCGGCCCTGCTGGCGCTGGGCCTGCAGCGCGGCGAGCGCGTGGCCACGCTGTGCTGGAACCACCATGCCCACCTCGAAGCCTACTTCGGCATTCCCGCCGCCGGCGGCGTGATGCACACGCTGAACCTGCGCCTGTCGCCCGACGAGATCGGGTGGATCGCCGCCGATGCGAAGGACCGCTTCCTGATCGTCGACGACGTGCTGCTGCCGCTGTATCGCCAGTTCGCCGGCCTGCACGCCTTCGAGAAGGTGATCGTGTTTCCGTTCTCCGGCGCGCCGGTGCCCGAGGGCTTCGTCGACTACGAGGCGCTGCTGGCTGCGGCCGATGCCGACGGCTTCACCCCGGTCCCGCATGCCGAGGACGACCCGGTGGCCATGTGCTACACCAGTGGCACCACCGGCCGGCCCAAGGGCGTGGTGTATTCGCACCGCTCGACCGTGCTGCACACGCTGGTGGCCGGGCTGCCCGACCACTGGGGCCTGCATTCGACCGACGTGGTGCTGCCGGTGACCCCGATGTTCCATGCCAACTGCTGGGGCGTGCCGTACGGCGCGGTGATGCTGGGCGTGAAGATGGTGTTCCCCGGGCCTCACCTGCACCCGGACGACCTGCTGGACCTGATCACGGTCGAGCCGCCGACCATGGCGCTGGGCGTGCCGACGATCTGGCTCGGCCTGATCCAGGCCTATGAGCGCTCGCTGAAGGAGCAGCCTGGCCGCTGGCGCCTGCCCGCGGGCATGTGTTCGCTGGTCGGTGGCGCGGCGGTCCCCGAAGCCCTGATCCGTGCCTTCGCGCGCCATGGCGTGACCATCAAGCAGGGCTGGGGCATGACCGAGACCTCGCCACTGGCCACCGTGGCCTACCCGCGTGCCGAACTGCGGGACAGCGGCGATGACGAGCGGTACCGCCGTGCCGCGATGGCCGGCGTGCCGGCACCGCTGGTCGACCTGCGCCTGCTCACCGACGAAGGCCACCCGGCGCCCTGGGACGGCAAGACCATGGGCGAGATCCAGGTGCGCGGCCCCTTCATCACCGGCTCGTACCACGAGGTGCCGGTGTCGCCCGAGAAGTTCACCGCCGACGGCTGGCTGCGCACCGGCGACGTGGCGACGCTGGACGAATACGGCTTCCTGCGCATCACCGACCGCACCAAGGATCTGATCAAGTCCGGTGGCGAGTGGATCAGCTCGGTCGATCTGGAGAATGCGCTGATGGGCCACCCCGCCGTGGCCGAGGCCGCGGTGATCGCGATCCCCGACGAGAAATGGAGCGAACGGCCGCTGGCCTGCATCGCCTTCAGGGCGGGGCAGAGCGCTGACGCCGCCGCCCTGAACGCCCATCTGGTGCAGGCCGGCTTCGCGAAGTGGCAGCTGCCCGATCGCTACGAGGTGATTCCGGCGGTGCCGCGCACCTCCACCGGCAAGTTCTGGAAGCTCAAGCTGCGCGAACAGTTTCCACGCTGAGTCGGCGTGGTTCAATGCCGGATTGCTGCTTTGCCCGATGAAAGGTCCGACACCATGAAGCGTCTCGCCCTAGCCCTGGCCAGCCTTTGCGGGATGTTCGCGCCGCTCGCGGCCCATGCCCAGAGCGACTGGCGGCCCTGCGCCAATGAAGGCGAGACCTGCCGTGTCAGCGGCGAGGCGCTGGTGCGCTACGGCACCGAGGGGCGCTATGCGTTCCGCGTGGTGCGGGGCCAGGTGCCCTGCGGCAACGAGACCTTCGGCGATCCGGCGCCGGACCAGCGCAAGCAATGCCAGGTGTCGCAGGGGTGGCGGCAGGACAGCCGCTACCGGGGCTGGCGCGAGATCGGCCGCAACACCGGTGGCTGGGTCCTGTGCGCGAACGAAGGCGACGAATGCCGCGTGCCGGGCTCCGGCCGCGTGCGCTACGGCATCGACGGCCGCTACGCCATGCGCGACGTGAACGGCAGCGTGCGCTGCAGCAACGCGGTCTTCGGCGACCCGGCACCGGACATCGCGAAGCAATGCGAATACTCGCTGGGCGCCGACCCGCGCCCGCCGCTGTCGCCGGTGAACCTGCCGTGGACCCCTTGCGCCAACGAGCGCGAGGTGTGCAGCTTCCGCGGCCCGGCCATCGTGCGCTATGGCGCGAACGGGCTGTTCGCCTACCGCGAGGCTGCCGATGGCCTGCCCTGCACCAACGATTCCTTCGGCTTCGATCCGGTGCCCAATCAAGTCAAGCGCTGCGACATGATCCGCGGCACGAAGTAACCGGCCCCGGCCGCCCGGCGCGGCACAATGCAGCCATCGGGGCCCGCAGGGGCCCCGGCTTTCTTGTCCTCTCGCATGGCTGAACAACTCTCCCTGATGCCGCCGGCCGAGCCGCCCGAAGGCGGCGATACGATCACGCTGGCCCACTACGCGCAGCGGGCCTACCTGGAATACGCCTTGAGCGTCGTCAAGGGCCGGGCGCTGCCCGATGTCTGCGACGGTGCCAAGCCGGTGCAGCGCCGCATCCTGTACGCGATGCAGCGCATGGGCCTGGGCTTCGGCGCCAGCGGCGCGCCCAAGCCGGTGAAGAGCGCGCGGGTGGTCGGCGACGTGCTCGGCAAATACCACCCGCATGGCGACACCGCGGCCTACGACGCGCTGGTGCGCATGGCACAGGACTTCAGCCAGCGCTACCCGCTGATCGATGGCCACGGCAACTTCGGCAGCCGCGATGGCGACAGCGCCGCGGCGATGCGCTACACCGAGGCGCGGCTGACGCCGATCGCCCGACTGCTGCTCGACGAGATCGACGAAGGCACGGTGGACTACGTGCCCAACTACGACGGCAGCGAGCAGGAGCCGCGCCTGCTGCCCGCGCGCCTGCCCTTCGTGCTGCTGAACGGCGCCTCGGGCATCGCGGTGGGCCTGGCCACCGAGATCCCCAGCCACAACCTGCGTGAAGTGGCCGCCGCCGCGGTGGCGCTGATCCGCGACGAGAAGCTGTCCGACGACGAGCTGTACACGCTGGTGCCCGGCCCCGACTTTCCCGGCGGCGGCCAGCTGATTTCCAGCGACGCCGAGATCCGCGAGGCCTATGCCAGCGGGCGCGGCAGCCTGAAGGCGCGGGCACGCTGGAAGATCGAGGACCTGGCGCGTGGCCAGTGGCAGCTGGTGGTGACCGAGCTGCCGCCGGGCGTGAGCGCGCAGAAGGTGCTGGAGGAGATCGAGGAGCTCACCAACCCCAAGGTGAAGGCCGGCAAGAAGGCGCTGAGCAGCGAACAGCTGCAGCTCAAGGGCGTGGTGCTCGCGGTGCTCGACGCGGTGCGCGACGAATCGGGCAAGGAAGCGGCCGTGCGGCTGGTGTTCGAGCCCAAGAGCCGCACGGTGGAGCAGCAGGACCTGATCACCACGCTGCTGGCGCACACCAGCCTCGAGACCAGCGTGCCGGTGAACATGACCATGGTCGGGCGCGACGGGCGGCCGATGCAGAAGAGCCTGCGCCAGATGCTGCAGGAGTGGGTGGCCTTCCGCCAGCAGACGGTGCAGCGCCGCACCCAGCACCGGCTGGACAAGGTGCGCGACCGCATCCACATCCTCGAAGGCCGGCAGCTGGTGCTGCTGAACATCGACGAGGTCATCCACATCATCCGTCACGCCGACGAGCCCAAGCCGGCGCTGATCGAGCGCTTCCGGCTCAGCGACCGGCAGGCCGAGGACATCCTCGAGATCCGGCTGCGCCAATTGGCGCGGCTCGAAGCCATCAAGATCGAGCAGGAGCTGGCCAAGCTGCGCGAGGAGCAGCAGAAGCTCGAGGAAATCCTCGGCAGCGCCGCGGCGCTCAAGCGCACGCTGATCCGCGAGATCGAGGCCGACGCCAAGCAGCATGGCGACGATCGCCGCACGCTGATCCAGGCCGAGAAGCGCGCGGTGGCCGAGATCAAGGTGGTCGACGAGCCGGTCACCGTGGTCGTCAGCCTCAAGGGCTGGGTGCGGGCGCTGAAGGGCCACGAGGTCGATGCCGGCAGCCTGCAGTTCAAGGCCGGCGACGCGCTGTACGGCACCTTCGCCTGCCGCACGGTGGACACCTTGCTGGTCTTCGGTTCGGCGGCCAAGGGCAGTGGCCGCGTGTATTCCGTGTTAGTCAGCGCCTTGCCCGGCGGCCGTGGCGACGGCGTGCCGATCACCAGCCTGATCGACCTGGAAGCCGGCACCCAGCCGCTGCACTACTTCGCCGGCGCGGCCGACACCACGCTGCTGCTGGCCAACACCGGCGGCTTCGGGCTGCTGGCCAAGGCGGGCGACATGCAGGGCCGGCAGAAGGCCGGCAAGGCCTTCCTGACACTGGCCGACGAAGACCGCGTGCTGCCGCCGGTGGTGGTCGGACCGGCCCACACGCAGGTGGCCTGCCTGGCGATGGACGGCCGCCTGCTGGTGTTCCCGCTCGACGAGCTGAAGCTGCAATCCAATGGCGGCAAGGGCTTGACGCTGATGGACGTGGACGCGAAGACGCCGCTGGTCTCGGTGGCCACCTGTGCCGAGCGGCTGCAACTGCTCGGCCAGGGCCGCGGCGGCAAGCCCAAGGACGACGAGCTCAAGGGCACCGGGCTGGCCGAACATGCCGGCAAGCGGGCCCGCAAGGGCCGCAAGGTCGAGGGCTTCGTGAAGGTGTTGCGCGTGCTCGGGTGAGCGACACAGGCGACGACCAGCGCCAGCCGCTGTGGCGGCAGCGCGAGTACATGCTGCTGTGGAGCGCGCAGGTCGTCTCCAACCTCGGCTCGTATGCGGCCGGCATCATCTACCCGCTGCTGGTGCTGGCGATCACGCAGTCGCCGGTGATCGTCGGCTGGGTCTCGGCGCTGCGCATCCTGCCCTACCTGCTGCTGAGCCTGCCGGTGGGTGCGCTGATCGACCGCTGGAACCGCCGCCGCGTGATGCTGGTGTGCGACGTGGGCCGTGCCATCGCGGTCGGCAGCCTGCCGCTGGCGATGTGGGCCGGCGTGCTGGCGATGCCGCAGATCTACCTGGTCGCGGTGATCGAGGGCACCCTGCTGGTGTTCTTCAACATCGCCGAGACGGCCGCGCTGCCGCGCGTGGTGCCGGCCGGCCAGCTGCCGCAGGCGGCGGCGCAGAACCAGGTCGGCTTCGCCGGGGCCGCCATCGCCGGCCCCGCGCTGGGCACCTGGCTGTTCGGCACGCTGGGGCGCGGCCTGCCCTTCGCGGTGAATGCCTGCGGGTTCGCGCTCTCGGCCATGCTGCTGTGGCGGCTGCGCACGCGCTTCGACCGCCGCGACGCAGCGCCGGCGCGGGACCTGCGTGCCGAGATCGCCGAAGGCCTGCGCTGGCTGTGGCACGAGCGCCTGGTGCGCGACATGGCGCTGATCACCGGCGTCAGCAACTTCATCCAGGCCGCGATGCCGCTGCTGCTGATCGTGCTGGCCAAGCGCCAGGGTGCGAGCGAGGCGCAGATCGGCCTGATCTTCAGCCTGGCCGGCGCTGGCGGCATGCTCGGCGCGCTGGTCGGCGGCACCGTGCGGCGGCGGCTGTCGTTCGGGCAGGTGATCGTCGGCACGCTGGCGCTGCAGGCCATCACCTTCCCGCTGTTCGGCTGGGCCGGCAGCGCGCTGGCGCTGGGCCTGGTGTTCGGCGTGAACCAGTTCGTGGGGCCGATCTACAACGTGGTGCAGTTCAGCCACCGCATCGCGATGATCCCCGACGGCCTGCAGGGCCGCGTGAACAGCAGCTTCCGGCTCATCGCCTACGTCCTGAACCCGGTGGGCGCGGCGCTGTGCGGCGTGCTGATCGAGCATGGCAGCGCGCTGTGGGCCGTGGCCTTCTTCGGCCTGGTGCAGGTGCTGGTGGCCGGCGCCGCCTGGCTCGATCCGGTGGTGCGGCACTGCCCGGCGGGCCCGGCGGGCGCTCAAGTCGGAGGGTCCGGCGGCCGATAAATCCGACAGGCCCCTGATGTCGGGGTGCTTGGGGAAAGGCACCGTCGTGCCGGTCGAATACATCGCTGGCGTCCAGTTGCTGCTCTATGGGCTGGGCTGGGTCGTGGCCGCGCTGCTGGTGCGCGAGCAACGGCGCGTGCTGGCGCACTGGGCGGCCTATGGCCTGGCGCATGCTGCGTCGGTGCTGCTGTCCACCCACGCGCTGTCGGCCGGCGTGTTTCCGCCGGCGCCGGCGCTGGCCTGCTCGATCCTGGGCTTCTGCTGCATCGTGCGCGGTGTCGACGTCTTCGCGTCCGGCCGCGCGCAGCTCGATCGGCTCACCTTCGGCGTGCTGGTGCTGGGCATTGGCACGGTGGTGGTGGCCGAGTACGCCATGACCGACCCTGCCGCGGCCCTGGCCGTGCGGCGCCTGGGCTACGAGGGGTCGGTGGCGGCCGTGCTGCTCGGGTCCGCGCCCTCGCTGTGGCGCCGGCTGCGGCAGGACTATGGCCGCCTGACCACCGCCATCGGCCTGACCGCGGGCATCGTCTACGGCCTGTTGGCGCTGGCGGCCATGGCCATGCAGCTGACCATGGGCGCGCAGCAGATCGCGCAGGTGCGCGAGGCTTCGCATGTGCCGAACGTGCTGGGCTCGCTGGTGGTGTCGGCCATCTTCAATTTCGGCTACCTGTTCCTGCTGATGTCGCGGCTGATCGTGCAACTGCGGCACAGCTCCGCGCACGACCATCTCACCGGCTGCCTGAACCGGCGCGCGATGGAGGCCCGGCTGGCGCAGGCCTGGGCCCAGCATGCGCGGTCCGGGGCCGGCGTGGCCGTGGCGCTGATCGACATCGACCAGTTCAAGCGCATCAACGATTCACTGGGCCATGCGGTGGGCGACCAGGCGCTCGTCTTCGCGGCCCGTGCGCTGGCCGCGCACACGCGCGCCGGGGACATCGTCGGCCGCTGGGGTGGCGAGGAATTCCTGGTGCTGATGCCGGGCAGCGATCGGGCCTCGGCCCTGGCGGCCGGCGAACGGCTGCGGGGCACGCTGGAGGCGGAATCCGCCGCCGCCCTGGGCTTCACGCTGACCGCCAGCGTCGGCGTGGCGGTGGCCGAAGCAGGGCAGGGGCCGGCCACCGCGTCGGCCCTGGTGGCCAGCGCGGACCGCGCTATGTATCGCGCCAAGCAGGGCGGTCGCAACCGGGTGGAACTCGGTGCGCCGCTGCTGGCACCGACCGGCGGCGGGCCGGCTGGCGATCAAGTCGCCGGCGATCTGCCGGCCGCCGCTCAAGGCGCCGGCGTGGCCAGCGGCTTGCCCTTCTCGACCACGTAGACGCCGACCAGCCGGGTCGGCGTGCTGCCGGCGTTGTGGGCATCGTGCACCACGCCGGCCGGGATCACGAACGATTCGCCCGCCTTCACCACGCGGGGGGCTTCGCCGTCGATCAGCAGCGTGGCCTCGCCGTCGATCACGTAGCTGATCTCGTCGCCGGGATGCGTGTGGCGGCCCGCCTTCGCACCGGGCGCCACTTCGACGCGGGCCACGACCGCTTCGCGGCCGGGCACCGACACATCGGCGCGGCCCACCAGCGTGCGGCTCAGGCCGCTGGCCTGGGCCATCAGTGCACCGGCGCTGCCGGCCCCCACCAGGGCCACCGCGGACCACAGCACCAGGCGCGTGCTGCGCTTCATCGTCATGCCAAGGGCTTTCATCTCGTCTCCTCGTCGAACGGGCAGCGATTGTGCAGCGCCTGTATTAGGTCAAGCCTGCGGGTGTCCCTGCATTCCGCGGTCGCTCGGCGCGGGCGTAGACTGCACCGAGCAGGCTTCAACGACAACAATGGCCGCACGAGGGCCACCCGCCTGCATCCTTGACCAGGAGACAGACGCTTGCAGCCCACCAACGTGGCAGATCCGGCCTACTTCCACAAGGTCGTCGATTGCCAATGGGCGTGTCCCGCCCACACCCCCGTCCCCGAGTACATCCGCCTGATCGCGCAGCGCCGCTACGACGATGCGTACATGGTCAACTGGGTGTCCAACGTGTTCCCCGGCATCCTCGGCCGCACCTGCGACCGGCCCTGCGAGCCCGCCTGCCGGCGCGGCCGCGTGGAGGAACACAACGCCGAGAAGCCCGAGCCGGTGGCCATCTGCCGCCTCAAGCGCGTGGCGGCCGACTTCAAGAGCGACGACATCCGCGCGCGCATCCCGCGGCCGCAGCCGAAGATCGGCAAGCGCGTGGCCTGCGTCGGCGCCGGGCCGGCTTCGCTGACCGTCGCGCGCGACCTGGCCTCGCAGGGCTATGCGGTCACCGTGTTCGATGGCGAGAAGAAGCCCGGCGGCTTCATGCGCACGCAGGTGCCGCGCTTCCGCCTGCCCGAGGAGGTGATCGACGAGGAGTGCGGCTACATCCTCGGCCTGGGGGTCGAGTTCCGTTCGGGCCAGTACGTGGCCTCGATGGGCGCGCTGCTGAAGGAAGGCTTCGACGCCGTCTTCGTCGGCAGCGGCGCGCCGCGCGGCCGCGACCTCGAGATCCCCGGCCGCAAGGAAGCGGCCGAGAACATCCACATCGGCATCGACTGGCTGGCCTCGGTCTCGTTCGGCCACATCACCAGCGTGAAGAAGCGCGTCATCGTGCTCGGTGGCGGCAATACCGCGATGGACTGCTGCCGCTCGGCACGCCGCATGGGCGCCAACGAGGTGAAGGTCATCGTGCGCTCGGGCTTCGAGGAGATGAAGGCATCGCCCTGGGAGAAGGAGGACGCGATGCACGAAGGCATCCCTATCCTCAACTACCACGTGCCCAAGGCCTTCGTGCACGACGAGAAGGGCACGCTCACTGCGATGCGCTTCGAGCTCGTGCAGGCGGTGTACGACGACAAGGGCCGGCGCAAGCTGGTGCCCACCGGCCAGCCCGACGTCGAGATCGGCTGCGACGAGGTGCTGATCGCGGTCGGACAGGAGAACGCCTTCCCGTGGATCGAGCGCGACTGCGGCATCGCCTTCGACGAGTGGGGCCTGCCGCAGTTGGACGCGACGACCTTCCAGTCCTCGCTGCCGCAGGTCTTCTTCGGCGGCGATGCGGCCTTCGGCCCGAAGAACATCATCACCGCGGTGGCGCACGGCCATGAGGCTGCGGTCTCGATCGACCGCTTCCTGCACGGCGAGGCGGTGACGCAGCGGCCGCCGCCGCACGTGAACCTGATGTCGCAGAAGATGGGCATCCACGAGTGGAGCTACGACAACGCGGTGTCGAACGACCTGCGCTTCAAGGTGCCCTGGGCCAAGGCCGAGAAGGCGCTGGCCAGCATCAAGGTCGAGGTGGAACTGGGCTTCGACGTGGCCACCGCGTTCAAGGAAGCCGAGCGCTGCCTGAACTGCGACGTGCAGACGGTGTTCAGCCCGAAGCTGTGCATCGAGTGCGATGCCTGCGTGGACATCTGCCCGATGGACTGCATCACCTTCACCGGCAATGCCGACGAGGCCGAGCTGCGCGGCCGGCTGAATGCGCCGACGCTGCATGCGGACCAGGCGCTGTACGTCAGCCCCGAGCTGAAGACACGGCGCGTGATGGTCAAGGACGAGGACGTGTGCCTGCACTGCGGCCTGTGCGCCGAGCGCTGTCCCACCGGCGCGTGGGACATGCAGAAGTTCCTGCTGCTGACGACGAAGGCCGGTGCAGCCTGCCGTGATAGCACGCAAAGTGCGGTGAGAGTGGAGACCCTGGCATGAAGCGGCTCGAAGCGGTCAACGATTTCGTCATCAAGTTCGCCAACGTCAACGGCTCGGGCTCGGCCTCGGCCAACGAGCTGTTCGCCAAGGCCATCCTGCGCATGGGCGTGCCGGTGAGCCCGCGCAACATCTTCCCCAGCAACATCCAGGGCCTGCCCACCTGGTACGAGGTGCGGGTGAGCGAGCGCGGCTGGCTGGGCCGGCGCGGCGGCATCGACATGATGGTGGCGATGAACCCGCAGACCTGGGCCCAGGACGTGGCCGAGGTCGAGCCCGGCGGCTACCTGTTCTACGACTCCACCAAGCCGCTGTCGCCCGGCGCCTTCCGCGACGACATCACGGTCATCGGCATGCCGGTCACCGCGATCTGCAACGCCACCTACGAAGACCCGCGCCAGCGCACGCTGTTCAAGAACATCATGGTGCTGGGCGCGCTCTCGGTGCTGATGGAGGTGGACGCGGCGGTGATCGAGCGGCTCTTCGGCGAGCAGTACAAGGGCAAGGAACGGCTGCTCGAATCGAACGTGCGCGCGCTGCATTCGGGCCGCGGCTTCGCACGCGACCACCTGATGCCGCCGCAGCATGCCGGCTGCGGCCTGCGCGTGGTGCCGTCCGACAAGGTGGGCGACCGCATCTTCATGGAAGGCAATGCCGCCGCCGCGCTGGGCTGCGTGTACGGCGGCGCCACGGTCTGCGCGTGGTACCCGATCACGCCCTCGTCCTCGGTGGCCGAGGCGTTTGACCGCTATTGCCGCAAGTTCCGTGTCGACCCGGAGACCGGCGAGCACCGCTTCGCCATCGTGCAGGCCGAGGACGAGATCGCCTCGATCGGCATGGTCACCGGCGCCGGCTGGAACGGCGCGCGCGCGTTCACCGCCACCTCGGGTCCGGGCGTCTCGCTGATGACCGAGTTCATCGGCCTGGCCTACTTCGCCGAGATCCCGATGACCATCATCGACGTGCAGCGCGGCGGGCCGTCCACCGGCATGCCCACGCGCACGCAGCAGGCCGACCTGATCAGCAGCGCCTATGCCTCGCATGGCGACACCAAGCATGTGCTGCTGCTGCCGCAGGACCCGAAGGAATGCTTCGAGTTCGCGGCCACCGCGCTCGATCTGGCCGACCGGCTGCAGACGCCGGTGTTCGTGATGACGGATCTCGACATCGGCATGAACCAGCGCCTGTGCGAACCGCTGGCCTGGGACGACAGCCGCCGCTACGACCGCGGCAAGGTGATGACGGCCGAGGAGCTGGAGGCCGGCCGCGACTTCGGCCGCTACAAGGACGTGGACGGCGACGGCATTCCCTGGCGCACGCTGCCCGGCACGCACCCGAGCAAGGGCGCGTACTTCACCCGCGGCACCACGCGTGACGCCTATGCACGCTACTCCGAGGCGGGGCCGGACTACATCTACAACGTCGAGCGCCTGCTGAAGAAGTTCGCCACCGCGGCCACCCTGGTGCCACAGCCCCAGCTGCATGCCGCGGCGAAGAAGACGCGCCTGGGCGTGCTGTACTTCGGCTCCACCTCGCCGGCGATGGACGAGGCGCTGGAGTCGCTGGCAGAGAGCCAGATCCACCTCGACGCGATGCGCCTGCGCGCGTTCCCGTTCCCGGCCAGCGTGGCGGAGTTCATCGCCACGCACGACCATGTGTTCGTCGTCGAGCAGAACCGCGACGCGCAGATGCGCACGCTGCTGATCAACGAGCTCGAGATCGACCCCGCGCGGCTGATCAAGGTGCTGCACTTCGACGGCACGCCGATCACCGCACGCTTCATCACCCAGGCCATCACCGGCCATGTGCACCAGCTCGCGGTCGCCCCGCGCAAGGAAAGGGTGTGACCCGATGACCTACATTGCCAAGCCCCGGCTGCACCACCCGACCCTGAAGACCAACAAGGTCGGCTACACGCGGCGCGACTACGAAGGCAAGATCTCCACGCTGTGCGCCGGCTGCGGCCACGATTCGATCTCGGCCGCCATCATCCAGGCCTGCTGGGACCTGGACATCGCGCCGCACCGCGTGGCCAAGCTCTCGGGCATCGGCTGCAGCTCGAAGACGCCGGACTACTTCCTCGGCGCCAGCCACGGCTTCAACACCGTGCACGGCCGCATGCCCAGCGTGCTGACCGGCGCCAACCTGGCCAACCGCGAGCTGCTGTACCTGGGTGTCTCGGGCGACGGTGATTCGGCCTCCATCGGCCTGGGCCAGTTCGCGCATGCCATGCGGCGTGGCGTGCGCATGGTCTACATCGTCGAGAACAACGGCGTCTACGGCCTCACCAAGGGCCAGTTCTCGGCCACCGCCGACCGCGGCAGCAAGAGCAAGAAGGGCGTCGTGAATCCCGATGCGCCGGTCGACCTCATCGGCATGGCGCTGCAGCTGGGTGCCACCTACGTGGCGCGCGGCTTCTCGGGCGACAAGGCGCAGCTGGTGCCGCTGATCCAGGGCGCCATCGCGCATGGCGGCGCGGCCTTCATCGACGTCATCAGCCCCTGCGTGGCCTTCAACAACCACGCCGGCAGCACGCGCAGCTACGACCATGTGCGCGAGCACAACGACGCGGTCAGCCGCATCGATTTCATCGACCTGGCGCCCGAAATCCACGCCGAGCCCGAACCCGGCGCGGTGATCATGCTGCCGCAGCCCGATGGCACGGTGATGCGGCTGCGCAAGCTGCATGCCGACTACGACCCGACCGACCGGGTCAAGGCCATGGCCCAGGTGCAGGCGCTGCAGGCACAGGGCGAGGTGGTGACGGGGCTGCTCTACGTCGACCCGCGGGCGCAGGACATGCACCACGGCCTCAACACGGTGGCCAGGCCGCTGAACCAGCTTGGCGAGGCCGAGCTGTGCCCGGGCGCGGCTGCGCTCGACAAGCTCAACGCTTCTCTGCGCTGAGGACTGCGCGCCCGTTCGCGGGCCGCGGACAACGCCTCGCGGCGAGCGATCAACCGTTCGCCGGGGTGCCGCTGGCGAAGCGCCGCGGCCCTGCCTAAGGTGCCTGTCTGACAAGCACCTTGGAGGCTTACCCGATGCGCGAACTTCCGCACCCGATTCGCCGGTTCCGGCGCGGCCTGCAGGCCGCCACGCTGGCCGCCGCGGCCTTGCTGGCCGCCTGCGGTGGCGGCAGCGACACGGCGGCCACCCCGGTTGACTCGCTACGCCAGGCCAACAGCGCAACGCCCCGCAAGACGGCCTGCCCGCCGGAGGGTTGCGGGCCGCTGCGGCTGAGCATCCACGGCAGCGACCTGCACGGCCCGGACGGCCAGCCGATACGGCTGCGCGGCGCCAACCTCGAAGGCCTGACGGCGGCCGATGCGGACGCCCTGGCCGGCAAGTTCGGCATGAACCTGGCACGGCTGCGCATCTCGTACATCCCGGACAACCGGGCCGACAACGACACCGGCTTCGACCCGAACTACCTGGCGCAGATCGACGAATGGGTGCGGCTGCTTCAGGCCCGCAAGATCTGGATATTGCTGGAGATGCGGGCCAACGACAAGGTTGCCAACGATCCGGCCTTCTACGACATCACCAAGATCACGCTGGACTGCACGGAGCCGACGCGCTGCGCCGACTTCGCCTACTACCAGCGGGCCTGGCGCACGCTGGTCGCCCGCTACCACGCGGACGATTACATTGCGGGTTATGGGCTGCTGGCCGAGCCCAGCGTCAACAAGACCGGCGACCCGGACCGGGTGATGACGCTGCTGCGTTTCCAGAAGGCGCTGATGGACAACCTGAGCGGCCTGGACAGCGTGACGCCGTTCTTCGTCGGCCCGGACTACAACTACGACACGATGGAGTACGCGCGGCCCGAATACGCCACCGAGCTGCTGCCCTTCTACCGCAACCGGCTGATCTACGAGGTGAACTTCCTGATGCCCAAGGAATGGGTGCAGGACGGCAGCTGGACCGTCGACGACACCAAGCCCGCCTATCCGATGGCCAACCCGCCCGACGGCTACCAATCGCTGCTGGACGGCGGCAAGCCGGGGCAGGACATGGAGCAGGTGTTCAACGACCGCCGCAGGGAGACGGACAACTACCCGAAGACGCTGAGCCCCGGCTTCATCGCGTGGTACCTGCAATGGCCGCTCAAGTTCCGCGGCGACTACCAGGTGCCGCTGTACGTCGACCAGTTCGGCGCCAGCAGCCAGGCGATCGGCCAGCTGCGCTACGAGGGCGACCTGCTGCGCTACTTCGAAACGCAGAAGCTGCACTGGAGCCGCTGGTCCTACAACGCCGGCGGCAACAATGACCGCATGCTGGTGCGCGAGGACCCGAACCAGCCCTCGCCGAACGATCCGGTGATCCGCCTGTACGCGACGCTCGGTGGGCATTGGTGACGGCCGCCACCGGCACTGCCGCGGCTTGTCGTGACATCGCTCACGGCAAGTATGCGCAGGCGGGGCGCGGCCTCCCGGAGCGCGGGGTGGTTTGAAACTGCTTGTATCCGTATCCTCCGATGCACTGATCTCGCCGAGCCAGGCGAGACAAGCACTTCGTTGGGAACAAGCACATGCATCTCTGGATGGCCCGCGCGGCCACGGCCCTGGCTTTGTCCGGCGCCGCCCTGGCGGCCTCGGCCGCGAACGTCACGCTCACAGGCTGGACCTATGGCAGCGGCAACAGCGTCCATGCCACCTACGGCATCGGCCAGAGCTACGCCGGCGCGGCCGGTGGCTTCACCGGCTCGCTGAGCGGCACGCCGGGCGGGAAGTTCGACACCAGCGCGTTCAACACCTACTGCATCGAGCTGACCGAGCACTTCTCGTTCAGCAGCAACCCGATGCTGCAGTACAACGTGGTGGACGGCGCCAGCTATTTCGGCGGCCGCTACAGCGACGCCAGCAAGTCCACCGCGCTGGGCAAGCTGCTGACCTACGTCAGCGCCAACCCGACGATGGTCGACACCGCGGCCGAATCCACCGCGATGCAGCTGGCAGTGTGGAACCTGGTGTACGACACCGACTTCACCGTTTCCAGCGGCAGCTTCGCCGACACCAGCGCGTACAAGACGCAGGCCAATGCGCTGCTGGCCGGCGCGGCCGGCGTCACGACCAGCCTGTTCAGCGTCTATGCGCTGGAGAAGGCCGGCAGCCAGGACTTCCTGCTCGCAGTGCGCAACCCGCCGGCCGGCCAGACGGTGCCCGAGCCGGCCAGCCTGGTGCTGGTCGCCCTGGGCCTGATGGCCGCGTTCTTTGCGCGTCAGCGCGCCTCGCGCCAGCGCTGACCCATCAGCTGCCGGGTGATCATCCCGCGGATCGCGCCGCCCAGCAGCGGCGCCTGCGCAGCGGCCGACAGCACCGTGCGGCGGACCAGCCTGGGCAGCGTGCGTTCGTCGGTGAACAGCGAGACGATGGCATTGGTGCCGAGGTAGATCGGCAAGGTTGCCATCCGGTGGCGCCGCTCGAAGGGCTGCAGCGCCGCCAGGCTGCCGATGTCCTGGCCGGCCACACGGGCCTGGCGCAAGGCATCGGCCAGGGCCTCGACGCCATAGAGACCGAAGTTGTAGCCGTGCGCGGTGACCGGGTGCATGCCCACCGCGGCATCGCCGATCAGCGCGCAGCGATGGGTCGCGAAGCGGTGGGCATACACGGCCACCAGCGGGTAATGGTGGCGCGGACCGGCCGCCTGCAGCGCGCCCAGCCGGCCGCCGGCCTGGGCCTCGATGCGCGCGGCGAAGGCCGCATCGTCCAGCGCCAGCCATTCGGCGGCCTGGCGGCTGTCCACCGTCACCACGGCCGAGCTGAGGCCGCCGTTCAAGGGCAGCAGCGCCAGCGTGTTGCCATAGCGGAAGCACTCCCAGGCGATGCCGTCATCCGGCGCGCTGCGGGCGACGCGACCCACCACCACGCTGCGGCCGAAATCGTGCATCGAGGCGCCGATGCCGGCCAGGCGCCGCGTGCCGGAGAAGCGGCTGTCGGCGGCCACGACCAGCGGCGCGCTGACGTCGCGGCCGTCGGCCAGGTGCAGCCGGGCACCGTGGCTGCCGAGGCTCAGCGCGCTGACGCGGGCCTCGCCCAGCAGCTGCACCGAGGGGTGGGCCTGCGCAGCGGCCAGCGCGGCGGCACGGATCAGGTGATTGGGCACCAGCCAGCCCAGGGCCTCCTGGCCGCGGCGGTCGCCGGCGCCGAAGCTCAGCGTGGTCGGCGCTTCGCCGTCGAGCACGCGGGCTTCGCGCAGCGGCGCGATGGCCTCTTCGGGCAGCCGCTGCCACAAGCCCCAGGCCTGCATCAGCCGGCGCGCACGGTGCGTCAGCGCGATCTCGCGGCCGTCCTCGGCGGGCTGTTCCAGCGCGGACAGCGGCTGCTGTTCGAGCACCAGGCTGCGCAGGCCGGCATCGGCCAGCGCGACCGCGAGCGCCAGCCCGGCCGGGCCGGCGCCGACGATCAACACATCGCTGTCTTGGGTCATCCGCGCATGCTGCCCGGTGGCCGTGCCGGCCGCCTTGCGCTGCGTCAGGACCCGTGTCAGCGCGGCGTGCGCATCAGGCGCAGCGCGGCGGCGCCGAGCAGCACGAACAGCGCCAGGCTCCAGAACTCGTAGGGCAGGCCGAACAGGTCGACCTTGGCCTCGGCGCAGTTGGCATAAGCCGCGAACACCTCGGGCCACAGGCTGTCCAGCCCCAGGCCGCCAACGATGCGGTCGGCCAGCGTCTCCTTGCAGGAGGCCGAGGCGGCCGCGACGAAGTGCTGCCACAGCGCGGCGCCGATGCCGCAGGCGGCGAACGCGGCGGCCAGCAGCGCCCCGATGCGCCGGCCCAGCGCCGTGCGCCAGGCCAGCCCCAGCAGCGCGGCCAGCCCCACGGCCACGAAGATCAGGCGCTGCAGCACGCACCAGGGGCAGGGCTGCATGTCGAACACGTGTTGCGAGACCAGTGCCGCGCCGACCGCGCCGAATGCGAACACGGCGAGGGCGACGAACAGCCGGTCGGTCGAGGCGGGCCGGGACATCGGGCGGGTCACCGCACGTCGACGATCATCTCGATCTCGACGCAGGCGCCGCGCGGGATCTGTGCCACGCCGAACGCGCTGCGCGCATGCTGGCCGGCGGCACCGAAGACCTCGGCGAACAGCTCCGAGGCGCCGTTGGTCACCAGGTGCTGCTCGGTGAAGGTGGTGGTCGAGTTCACGAGGCTCATGAGCTTGACGATGCGCACCACGTTGTTCAGGTCGCCCACCGCCGCCTGCAGCGTGCCCAGCAGCTCGATCGCAATCGCGCGGGCGGCCTGCTTGCCTTCCTCGGTGGTCATCGTCAGGCCCAGCGTGCCGACCCAGGGTTCGCCGTTGGCCTTCTTGGCGATGTGGCCGGAGATGAACACCAGGTTGCCTGTGCGCACGAAGGGCACGTAGGCCGCGGCCGGCACGGCCACCGGCGGCAGGGTGATGCCGAGCTGGGAGATCTTGTCGTAGACGGACATGGTGGCCACACGCGTGCGGAGTTCGAGGGGAACGGGATCGTACACGCGGCGCATGATCCCCGTGCCGCGACAGGCCAGAATCGGCCCGATGAACAGCCCATCCACCGACCTGCACGACTACGCCTCGCCGCTGGTGCGGCGGGCCCGCGAAGACCTGGCGCTGGCTTTGCGCGCCGCGGCGCACCACGGCTTTGCCGAGGGCGTCTGCAACCACTTCAGCTCGGCGCTGCCCGATGGCTCCGCGCGCTTCCTGCTGAACCCGCGCGGCCTGCTGTGGCGCGAGGTGCAGGCCGACGACATCGTGATGGTCGACGCCCAGGGCCGCAGGCTCGCCGGCCGGCACGAGGTGGAGCCCACCGCGATGTTCATCCATGCGGCGGTGCACCGCATGGCCGGCAAGACCCACGTGCTGCACACCCACATGCCGCATGCCACCGCGCTGACGCTGACCACGCAGCGCGCACTGGACACCCGCAGCTCGCAGAACGCGATGCGCTTCCACGGCCGCATCGCGGTGGATGCGCAGTACAACGGTCTGGCGCTCGACACCGCCGAGGGCGAGCGCATCGCGCGGGCGATGGCCGGGGCCGACATCGTGTTCCTCGGCAACCATGGCGTCATCGTCTGCGGCGAGCAGCTGGCCTACGCCTACGACGACCTTTACTACCTCGAGCGGGCCTGCGAACTGATGGTGCTGGCGCTGTCCACCGGGCTGCCCCTGGCGCCGGTGGACGAGGCCCTGACGCGCCGCGTGGCCGGGCAGATCCAGGGCGAGCGGCAGCAGTCGAGCCTGTTCTTCGAGGCCCTGCGCCGCACGCTGTAGCGGCGGCAGGCGCCCGTCACACGTCGCCGCCGCGGCGCCACAGGTGCATCAGCAGGCCGCCGGCGATCACCGCGATGATCAGCAGCCACCACGGCAGCTCGCTGCTGCGCGGCACTTCGCCGGGCGAAAGGCCGTCGCGCGGGGTCAGGTCCTCGATGGTCGCGGGGCGTGGCAGGTGCTGGGCCTCGGGGACGGGCGCCACCGGACGTGCCGGCCTGGCCGGTGGCCGGCGCGTCGAACGGGCCGCGTCGCCGGAGGCGGTGGTGCTGGCGGTGGTGCCCTTGGCGGCGCCCGGCGGCTTGCCGGCCGTGGCGCGCCGCGCCTCGGCCTCCAGCACGGCCCGCAGCTCGCCCAGGTTGGTGACGCCGGACTGCCGCATCAGCTTGATCGCGTCGAACAGGTTGCCGCGCTGCAGCGCCTGGCGCACGGCCTCGGGCAGCTGGGTCGGCGCCGGGGCGGAGGGGGCAGGGCTCATCGCATCGTCTCCCGGACCATGAGGATATGCCAGCCGACCTACACTGCCGGCCCGGCCGTGCTGGCGGCCCAATGATGCTGCGGATACCGACGCTTGACGACCCCCTCGACCCCTGACGACGCCCATTCCCTCGGCAAGGCCGCGCTGTGGATGGGCGGCTGGCTTTCGCTGATGGTGGTGATCGCGGTCGCGGGCCGCCAGGCCACGCGCGAACTGGCGGTGTTCCAGATCATGCTGATGCGCTCGGTCATCGGCATGGGCCTGCTGTACCCGCTGGTGCGCGCGCATGGCGGCCTGCGCTCGATGCGCAGCGCACGGCTGCTGCAGCATGCCGGCCGCAACGCGGTGCACTACGCGGCGCAGTACGGCTGGTTCGTCGCGCTGACGCTGATTCCGCTGGCCCAGGTGGTGGCCATCGAGTTCACGATGCCCCTGTGGACGGTGCTGCTGGCGGCGGCCTTTCTGGGCGAGCGGCTCACGCGCTGGAAGCTGGTGGCGGTGGTGGTGGGCCTGATGGGCGTGGCCGTGATCGTGCGGCCCGCCAGCAGCGGCATCAGCCCCGGCCAGGCCATCGCGCTGGCGGCGGCGCTGGGCTTCGCGGTGTCGGTGATCCTGGTGAAGTCGCTGACGCGCAGCGACGACGCGGTGGTCATCATCTTCTGGATGCTGGTGGTGCAAAGCCTGATCGGCATCGTGCCGGCGCTGGCGGTCTGGCGCTGGCCCTCGTCCACCGTGTGGGGCTGGGTGCTGCTGATCGCCTTCTGCGGCACCTTCTCGCACTACTGCATGACCCGGGCCATGCGCCATGCCGATGCCACCGTGGTGGTGCCGATGGACTTCCTGCGCGTGCCGCTCACCGCGCTGGCCGGCTGGCTGGTGTATGCCGAGCGCATCGACGCGCTGACGGTGGCCGGCACCGCGCTGATCCTGGCGGCCAATGCACTGAACCTGCGGCGCCGCGGCTGACTCCCCTGAGCCCGGGGGGGCGGCGAGGGAAAAAAGTCACCGGCCGGCGCCGGGCCGGCTGCTTAGCATCGCCGCATGATGATCGAACAAGAGACGGCCTGGGCCGAACTGCTGCGCCAACTGCGCGAAGTCGGCCCGCAAGGCTTCAGCGAGGAATTGCGCGGCGCGCTGCAGGGCCTGGGCTTCCGCGACGAGCATGAGGCCCTGGTGGGCGCCGTGCAGCGGCTGCTGCAGCCGCAGGCGCCGCACTGACAGCCGCGGGGACATGAAAAAAGGGCGGTGTTGCCACCGCCCTTTTTGGCACCCCGGTGCCTTCTCGTTCAGGGCAGCGGCTGGTTCACCGCGCTCTGCGCGTTGATGAAGCCGAAGCCGTCCAGGAACGAGTAGCCCGCGCCGATGCGGTTGGTCATCACGCCGCTGAAGGTGGAGCCATCGGCCAGCGTGCCGGTGAAGGTGATGCCACCGGTGGCGATGGTGCCGGCCGGGATGCGCACGCCGGAGCCGGCCAGGTCGGCCGACGAACCGTTGCGCGAATCGCCGTTGGGCGGCAGGAAGGCCGAGCGGTACTCGTCGCGGTCCAGGCCGAACTTGAAGGTCTTGCCCCCGGTGAACACGCCCGGCGTGAAGTCGATCTTGACCGTGTAGTACATCCCGGCCACCGACGGTGCGGGCGCCGGGTTGCTGAAGGTCGCCGTCGCGTCGGCGGCCGTGACGCTGCCGCTGCCGACGATGAACGGCTGCCCGCCGGCCGCCACGCTGCGCGTGTCGTACACCAGGCCCGGCGTGCTCGGGTTCGACACGTTGCCGCCGCCGGGGTTGCCGTTCTGCGCATTGAACGTGATGCTGGTGATGCTGCTGGTCCCGGTGTAGGCGATCGTCGTGCCATTGGCATCGCTGACCGATTGCACCGAGTTGTCGCCGTCCATCGCGATCGACACCTTGCCGCGGTTGGGCAACGCCACGGCCGCTGCCGTTGCGCGATAGGGATCGAGATCGTGCGGGAAGGCGCTGTTCTGCAGCATCGTGCGCATCTGCGCCGGCGTCACCGAGCCCGGGCCGCCCTTGGCCTGCAGCACGAGCGCGGCGATGGCCGCTGCGTTCGGCGCTGCCGCGCTGGTGCCGAAGAAGTTCGGCAAGGCGTCCAGGTCGCGGCCCGTGTCGCTGCTGAAGAAGGTGGTGTTGCCACCGTCCATCGCGGCGAGGTTGGGCTTCAGGCGCACCTGCTGGGCATCCGGGATGCGGTTGTTGTTGCGGTCCCAGACGATGCGCACCGGACCGGTGGACGTGAAGTCTTCCGGAATGTTGGGCTGGAACGGGCTGTACGCGGCCACGCCGTTGGCACCCGCGGCCGAGTTGTGGCCGTAGGTGATGGGTGTGTTGTAGGAGACGTACTCTGCCGGGAACGCCGCATTGAGGACCTTGTAGCGCAGGCGCGAAGCCGGTTGCGGTGCGCTCGGCGTGTTCGCGCGGGCAATCACCATTTGCACCTGCGTCAGGCCGGTCGGGAAGGTCAGCGTGCCGGGCAGTTCCACCGGGCGGTTGCTCGCCAGGTTGTTCTCGGCCACGGCGCCGAGGTAAGCGCCGTTGTCCGGGCGGAAGAACAGCACGTTGAAGTCGCTGGTCATCTTGGAGACGCCGCTGCCTTCATTGACCGTCACGGTGAAGGTGCCGCGGTCGTTGTTGAACCCGGTCACGCGGATCGTGTAGGTACCGGCCTGCGGGGCGAAGAACGAGAAGGTCTCGCCCGCACCCGTGTCAATGGTCTGCAAGGTCGTGCCATCCGGCTGAATGATGGCGACGATGACATCGAGGTCGCCACCGAAGTCGGAGACCCCCTGCACGTCGACCTGGTACTGCTTGCCTGCGACCGGATTGTTGAATGTGGTGTTGAAGGTTGGCGCAGCGTTCGTCAATGCACCGGGCTGCTGCAGCACGACCGGGCCCAGAGTGGTCGGCGTCACGTCGTACGGATCATCCCACTGCAGCACGAAGCGCAGCTGGCGGTTCGACAGCGTGACGGTCTGCGCGATGTCCTGCGTGCCGTCGCTGCGGAAGTTGTGGAAGCCGCCCGCGTACAGGTTGGCCGGCACGCCGGTCAGGTTGATGTTGGTGCCCGCGGTGGCATTCGGGCCCACCGGCACGATGCGGAGGTCCGACGCATAGCCCTGCGTCGGTGGCGTGTTGCCGGCCGAGGAGAAGTAGGACACGCCCATCGCCGTCACGTCGTCCACCGCCTGCGCGATGATGGTGTCGGCGAACATGCCCTCGTTGAAATACTGCACGTCGTCGACGATCACCTGCGCGGCGAAGTCAGGGCGCGAGTTCGGCAGGCCTTGCACGCCGGCCAGCGCGCGGATGTTGTTGGCGAAGGCCACGTCACCGTCGAAGGCGGTGGCGAAGCCCAGGCGGGCCTTCGGTGCCATGTCGTGCACCAGCTGGGCCATCGCGCGGCCTTCATCGGTGGCCGAGGTGTTGGGGTAGGTGCCGTAGTCCTTCAGCACCGTCACCGGCGTGGTGTTGCCGGCCGGGTTGCCGGGGCCCGGCAGGTCGCCGCTGGCGATGTCCTGTGCTTCGCGCACCGTCAGCGTCGTCGTCGTGCCGACGATGTAGCGGGCGGTGTTGTACGAGTCGGACAGCACGCCGACGGTGATGCCGGTGCCGTCCTGCGAGATCTGGTCGACACGGTGCTGCACCAGGCCCTGCTGCGTGACCGCGCCGACGTTGGTGACCGGGCGCACCACCGGATGGATCGCCGAGATCCCGCGCAGCTTGGCCAGCGGGATCAAGGCGGCCTCGGGCACGAAGCCTTCGATGATGCCGGCGCGATAGCCCTTGTCTTCGGCAGAGATCTTGACGCCGGGAATCGCGTCGACCAGCGCGCGCACGCGGTCGTGCGAGGCCGAGCCGTCGACCAGGATGTTCACCAGCACGCGGCCGAGCTCGTCGCGCATCACCGAGTCGGTGTCGCTGGCGGTCATCTGCTCGCCGCTGATGGCGGCGGCGGCGCGCCGCTGCTGTGCCAGCGCGCTCTGCGGATTGGCGGCGGTGAACTGGCGTGCCGCCAGCTCCTGCAGCGCGCCACCGAGCTTCTGCGGTACCGGCGTGGCGTGCGCGGCGCTGGCGGCGATCAACAAGGCGCCAACCGGCCACGTGCGGGCCGCGATGGCGGACAAAACGCGATGAAGTCCTGCTTGCTTATCCATTGAACAGTGTCCTCGTCTAGGTTCTTGGTCGGGTCGTGCCCGGGGAAACAAAAAGGGCCGCCCGGTTGGGGCGGCCCCGTTGGGGACTCAGGCGGAAGCGGTATTGCTTTCCTTGGCCTGGGTGGTGCGCCGGCGGCTCACGCCGAACAGTGCACCGCCGGCCAGCAGCACCAGGGCCGCACTGCCGGGCTCGGGCACTGCGAAGCTGGCGCCGCGGAGCTGAATCTCGTAGTTGCCCGGATCGAAGAAGCCGCCGCCGTCGAAGCCGCCCAACACGCTCGGCTGGAGACCGCCGGCGGGGCCGCGCAAGTCGGTCGGCAGCCCGTTCGCGAACAGCAGCTGGTTATTGCTGTTGACCGGGTCGTAGCCGCTCATCGAGATGCCAAGGATGTACAGGCCGGCGCTCTGGGGACCCAGCGCGTCGCCGTTCGGCAGCGTCGAGCCGAGCGTGGTACCGCTCGGGTCGTCGTCGTTCAGATACACCGGCGCACCTGCCAGGGTCAGCAGAAACAACTCGGTGTCCAGGCCCGCATCGGTGCCAGCGTTGTCGGTCGTTGCGCGGAACTGTGCCGGATTGGCGATGTAGATGACGAACAGGTCGGCGTCGGTGGTCGAGGCGATCGAGCCGAAGATGCTGCTGATCGACCCGCCGTTGCCGGTGGTGACCTGGGCCGTGCCCTGCGTCTGCCCGGCATCGCCGAGCTCGCTGACGAGGGCCGCCTGGGCCGACAGGCCGAAGGTGGCGGAAAGGGCGACGGCCAGCGTGCCGAGGGTTCGCTGGGCAGTCGACTTGAGGGAGCGGGTGCGCTTGAGCATGGGCAAAAACTTCCTGTGAGGGTGGGTCAGGATGAACAGGCCGAGCGTGCATCGGTCGCGCATGTCGGCTCTCGTGAACGATTTATCTCACGCCAAATTGCTGGATGTAACGTTTCGGTGACATGCGCCCCGCGACTTGGGGGTGGGTTGACCCCGGGTGCGTGGTCGCGGGCAGACAGGGCGAGCCCTCTACACTGTCACCATGGCGACACCAGGGATCCACCCGGGATGGCGCATCGCCTGGGGAGGGCTGGCGTGGGCAGCGGGCGTTGCGCTGCAGTTGCAGCAGGCGGCCTTGTGGCTGCCGCTGCACTATGGGCTGCTGCTGGGCGCGGGCCTGCTGCTGCTGCCGCTAGGGTGGCAGATGAGCGTCCGCCAGCGGCAGCTGGCCGCTGGCGGCGGCCTGGTCCTGGGTGTGCTGGGCCTCGCGCTGCTGGCCTTTGCCAGCACCGGCCTGCGTGCCGGTGTGCGGCTGGCCGAACAGCTGGCGCCGGCGCTGGAGGGACGTGACCTGCTGGTCACTGGCATCGTCGCCGCGATGCCGCAGGTCGGCCCCTCGGGCACCCGCTTCCGGTTCGAGGTCGAGGCCGCCGTCACGCCCGAGGGTCGGCCGGTGCCGCTGCCTTCGGACATCGCGCTCGGCTGGTATCGCGGCTTCGCCGACGAAGCCGCGCTGGCCGACCCCCGTGCCGAGCTGCGCGCGGGCCAGCGCTGGCGCCTGCCGGTGCGGCTGAAGCGGCCGCATGGCGCGATCAACCCGCAGGGTTTCGACAGCGAGCTCTGGCTGTGGGAGCAGGGCCTGCGTGCCACCGGCTACGTGCGCGTGGCGGCGCGCGGGCCGGCGGCCGAGCGGCTGGCCGACGGCGTGGCGCACCCGGTCGAGCGGGTACGCCAGGCCCTCCGCGAGGCGATAGCACGTGAAGTGAGCGACCTGCGCCTGGCCGGCGTGCTGGCTGCGCTGGTGGTGGGCGACCAGGCAGCGATCGAGCGCGAGGACTGGGACCTGTTCCGCAACACCGGCATCGCGCACCTGATGTCGATCAGCGGCCTGCATGTCACGATGTTCGCGTGGCTGGCCGGCGGCGTGGTGGGCTGGGCCTGGCGCCGCAGCGCGCGGCTGCCGCTGTGGCTGCCGGCGCCGCTGGCCGGAGGCTGGGGCGGGCTGGCGGTGGCCACGGGCTATGCCCTGCTGGCCGGCTGGGGCGTGCCGGCCGTGCGCACGCTGCTGATGCTGGCGGTGGGCGTGCTGCTGCGCAGCGCCGGCCTGCGCTGGCCCTGGCTGATGGTGCTGCTGGCCGCGGGCGTGGCGGTGATCGTGCAGGACCCCTGGGCGCTGCTGCAGGCGGGGTTCTGGCTCTCGTTCGCGGCCGTGGCCTTGCTGCTGGCCTCCGAGCCGATGCAGCGGGTGGTCGACGCCGCCGACGGGCCGGCGCGCCCGCCGGGCTGGCGCCTCGCGCTCAACGGCGCGCTGCGCTCGCAACTGGTGGCCACGCTGGGGCTGGCGCCCTTGTCGCTGGTGTTCTTCCAGCAGCTGTCGATCGTCGGCTTCATCGCCAACCTGATCGCGATTCCGCTGGTCACCCTGATGATCACGCCGCTGGCGATGGGGGGCGTCGTGCTCGCCCCGCTGTGGTGGCTGGCGGCGCTGGTGGCCAAGGGCATGGTCGCGATGCTCGCCTGGCTGGCGAGCTGGCCGGGTGCGGTGTGGCAGGTGCCGGCCGCGCCGACCTGGGCCATCGTCTGCGGGCTGGCCGCCGCGGTGGTCGGGCTGCTGCCGTGGCCGTGGCGGCTGCGCTGGCTGGCGCTGCCGCTGGCCGTGCCGCTGCTGTGGCCGCCGCTGCAGCGGCCGGGGCCGGGCGCGTTCGACCTGGTGGCGGCGGACGTGGGGCAGGGCACCGCGGTGATCGTGCGCACGCGCACGCACCGGCTGCTGTACGACAGCGGCCCGCAGTATTCGCGCGAGAGCGACGCCGGCCAGCGCGTGCTGGTGCCGCTGCTGCAGGCGCAGGACGACCTCGGCCTGGACCTGCTGGTGCTCAGCCACCGCGACATCGACCATGTCGGCGGCGCCGCCTCGGTGCTGGCGGCGCTGCCGCCGCGTGAACTGCTGAGCTCGCTGGAGGCCGGCCACGCGCTGCTGCAGGGCGCGGTGCCGCAGCGGCGCTGCGAGGCGGGCCAGTCCTGGGACTGGGACGGCGTGCATTTCGAGCTGCTGCACCCGCTGGCGCAAGACTATGCGCAGCCGCAGAAGTCGAACGCGATGTCCTGCGTGCTGCGGGTGGTCGATGCCCAGGGCCGCAGCGCGCTGCTGACCGGCGACATCGAGGCCCCGCAGGAAGCCGTGCTGCTGCAGCGCCTGGGCCCGGCGCTGCGCAGCGACATCCTGCTGGTGCCGCACCACGGCAGCCGCACCTCGTCCAGCGCCGAATGGCTGGATGCGGTGCAGCCGCGCGTGGCGGTGGTGCAGGCCGGCTACCGCAGCCGCTTCGGCCACCCGGCACCGGATGTGCTGGCGCGCTATGCGGAGCGCGGCATACCTCTGGTTCGCACCGACCAATGCGGTGCATGGCTGTGGCACGATGGTGCGGCGATGTGCACGCGCGCAGTGCAGCGACGCTACTGGCACTGGGTCCTGCCCGCGGCTGGTGCGGATGTTGCTAAACCTACGGCAGGAGAAGGCAGCCCATGACCCCGAGCTTCGACGAAATGCAGGCCAGCGCCAGTGCCGTGCGCCCCCACTACGGCGACTTCGATCGCTGGCTCCAGCAGCAGCCGCGCGAGGTGATGGCCGCTCGGCGCGAAGAGGCCGAGATGATCTTCCGCCGCGTCGGCATCACCTTCGCGGTGTACGGCGCGAAGGACGAGGATGGCTCGGGCACCGAGCGGCTGATTCCCTTCGACCTGATCCCGCGCATCATTCCGGCCGACGAATGGCAGCGCATGCAGGCCGGCCTGGCGCAGCGCGTGAACGCGCTCAACCGCTTCATCCACGACGTCTACCACGGCCAGGAGATCCTGAAGGCCGGCCTCGTGCCCGCCGAACAGGTGCTGAAGAACGCGCAGTTCCGGCCCGAGATGATGGGCGTGGACGTGCCCGGCGGCATCTACTCGCACATCGCCGGCATCGACATCGTGCGCGCGGCGCAGCCCGACGGCAGCGGCACCTACTACGTGCTGGAAGACAACCTGCGCGTCCCCTCGGGCGTGAGCTACATGCTCGAGAACCGCAAGATGATGATGCGGCTGTTCCCCGAGCTGTTCGCGCAGCACCGCATCGCGCCGGTGGCGCATTACCCTGACCTGCTGCTCGAGACGCTGCGCGACGTGGCGCCGGCCTCGGTGAACGAGCCCACCGTCGTGGTGCTGACCCCCGGCATGTACAACAGCGCCTATTTCGAGCACGCCTTCCTGGCGCAGCAGATGGGCGTGGAGCTGGTCGAGGGCCAGGACCTGTTCGTCAAGGACGGCTTCTGCTACATGCGCACCACGCAGGGCCCGAAGCGGGTGGACGTGATCTACCGCCGCGTCGACGACGACTTCCTCGACCCGCTGGCCTTCCGGCCCGATTCGACGCTGGGCTGCGCCGGCCTGCTGGAGGTCTACCGCAAGGGCAACATCACGCTGTGCAACGCCATCGGCACCGGCATCGCCGACGACAAGAGCATCTATCCCTACGTGCCGAAGATGGTGGAGTTCTACCTCGGCGAGAAGCCGATCCTGGAGAACGTGCCCACCTACCTGTGCCGCGAGAAGGCCGACCTGCAGTACGTGCTGGACCACCTGGCGGAGCTGGTGGTGAAGGAAGTGCACGGCGCCGGCGGTTACGGCATGCTGGTGGGCCCGGCGGCGAGCAAGGCCGAGGTCGAGGCCTTCCGCGCGCAGCTGGTGGCCAACCCCACCAACTACATCGCGCAGCCCACGCTGGCGCTGTCCACCTGCCCGACCTTCGTCGAGAAGGGCATCGCGCCGCGGCACATCGACCTGCGGCCCTTCGTGCTGTCGGGCAAGAGCGTGCAGATGGTGCCGGGCGGGCTGACCCGCGTGGCGTTGAAGGAGGGGTCGCTTGTCGTCAACTCGTCGCAAGGCGGTGGCACGAAAGACACCTGGGTGCTCGAGGCCTGACGGAGAACACAACACATGCTGTCGCGTACCGCTGACCATCTCTTCTGGATGTCCCGCTACATGGAGCGCGCCGAGAACACGGCCCGCATGCTGGACGTCAACTACCAGACCTCGCTGCTGCCGCAGTCGGCCGACCGCGCCGAGCAGGGCTGGGACGGGGTGCTGGGCATCTCCGAGCTCACGCAGGCGTTCAAGCAGCGGCATGACAAGGTGAACGCCACCAACGTCATGCACTTCATGGTGAAGGACACCAACAACCTCTCAAGCATCGCCTGCTGCCTGGGCGCCGCGCGCGAGAACGCGCGGGCCGTGCGCGGCACGCTGACCACCGAGCTGTGGGAGACCACCAACCAGACCTGGCTGGAGTTCAACCGCAAGCTGCGCGACGGCAGCATCGACCGCGACCCGGCCGACTTCTTCGAGTGGGTGAAGTTCCGCTCGCACCTGTCGCGCGGCGTGTCGGTGGGCACGATGCTGCAGGACGAGGCGCTGCACTTCATCCGCATCGGCACCTTCCTGGAGCGCGCGGACAACACCGCGCGGCTGCTGGACGTGAAGTTCCACGCGCTGGCCGGCGACTACTTCGGCTCCTGGGGCTCGGACGACGCGCCGGAAGTCGACTTCTACCACTGGAGCGCGATCCTGCGCTCGGTGTCCGGCTTCGAGATCTACCGCAAGGTCTACCGGAACGTGATCCGGCCCGACAAGGTGGCCGAGCTGCTGATCCTGCGGCCCGACATGCCGCGCTCGCTGGCGGCCTGCATGAACGAGGTGGTGCTGAACCTCGACCAGGTGGCCAACGAGCAGAGCGGCGAAACCCGCCGTCGCGCCGGCCGCCTGCGTTCGGACCTGCAGTTCGGCCGCATCGACGAGATCCTGGCCACCGGCCTGCATGCCTTCCTGACGCAGTTCCTCGACCGTGTCAACGACATCGGCGCCGGCATCAGCCGCGATTTCCTCGTCCCTGCATAAAACCGAAGGCTTCCCGTGTCGATCCACGTCGCGCTGAACCACGTCACGCACTATCGGTACGACCGCCGCGTCGGCCTCTCGCCGCAGATCGTGCGGCTGCGGCCGGCGCCGCACTGCCGCACCAACATCCTGTCGTACTCGCTGAAGATCGAGCCCGAGGGCCACTTCATCAACTGGCAGCAGGACCCGTTCTCGAACTACCTCGCGCGCCTGGTCTTCCCCGAGAAGACCACCGAATTCCGCGTCACCGTCGACCTGGTGGCCGAGATGTCGGTCTACAACCCGTTCGACTTCTTCCTCGAGCCCGGTGCCGAGAAGTTCCCGTTCACCTACGACGAGGCGCCGGCACTGGAGCTGGCACCCTACCTCGTGAAGGACGCGGCCACGCCAGCCTTCCAGGCCTTCCTCGACACCATCGACCGGAAGGAACAGCGCACCATCGATTTCCTGGTCGGCCTGAACCAGCGGCTGCAGCAGGACATCCGCTACCTGATCCGCATGGAACCCGGCGTGCAGACGCCGGAGCAGACGCTGGTCAATGCCTCCGGCTCCTGCCGCGACACCGGCTGGCTGCTGGTGCAGACGCTGCGCCACATGGGCCTGGCCGCGCGCTTCGTCTCCGGCTACCTGATCCAGCTGAAGCCCGACGTGAAGGCGCTCGACGGCCCCAGCGGCACCGAGGTCGACTTCACCGACCTGCATGCCTGGTGCGAGGTGTACCTGCCCGGCGCCGGCTGGATCGGCTTCGACCCCACCTCGGGCCTGCTGGCTGGCGAAGGCCACATCCCGCTGGCCTGCACGCCGCAGCCCTCCAGCGCCGCGCCGGTGAGTGGTGCGGTCGACGAGTGCGAGGTCGAGTTCAGCCACCACATGGCGATCACCCGCATCTGGGAATCGCCCCGCGTCACCCAGCCCTACACCGAAGACCAGTGGCAGGCCATGCTGGCGCTGGGCGAATCGGTGGACGAGCAGCTGGTGGCCGGCGACGTGCGGCTGACGATGGGCGGCGAGCCGACCTTCGTGTCGGTGGACGACCGCGATGGGGCGGAATGGAACACCGATGCGCTGGGCCCGACCAAGCGCATGGTGGCGCAGGACCTGGTGCACCGGTTGCGCGCGCACTATGGCCAGGGCGGCTTCCTGCACTTCGGCCAGGGCAAGTGGTACCCGGGCGAGCAGCTGCCGCGCTGGGCACTGTCGATCTGCTGGCGCGCCGACGGCGAACCCTGCTGGCACGACCCTTCGCTGTTCGCCGACGAGCGCGATCCGCATGCCTACACCTCGGCCGATGCGCTGGCCTTCATGCAGGCGCTGACGCGCCGTTTGGGTGTTACGGCCGACCATGTGCAGACCGGCTACGAGGACACCTGGTACTACCTGTGGCGCGAGCGCCGGCTGCCGGTGAACGTCGACCCCTTCGATGCGCGGCTCGATGACGAGCTCGAACGCATCCGCCTGCGGCGCGTGTTCGCGCAGGGGCTCGACCACCCGGTGGGCTACGCGCTGCCGATCCGGCCCGAACATGGGCCCGGCCTGAGCGGCCCGACCTGGGTCACCGGCCCCTGGTTCTTCCGCGACGAGCGCATGTACCTGTTCCCCGGCGATTCGCCGATGGGCTACCGCCTGCCGCTCGATTCGCTGCCCTGGGTGCGCGGCACCGAGTACCCGTACCACATCGAGACCGACCCCTTCGCCCCGCGCGGTGCCCTGCCGGCGGCGGCAACCGTGAAGTCGCAGTACGCCTCGCATGTCATCGGCGGTGGCTTCGCCGAGGGCGGCACCGTGGGCCTGCAGCGGCCGTTGTGGGAAGACCCGGAGGCGGGCGTGGCGGCCGGTGCCGGTGACGGCTCGTCGGCTGGCGGCACGGCCCTCTCTGCGGCGGACCTGGCGCGCGCGCCCCAGCGCTTCGAATCCGCCCACTGGATCACCCGCACCGCGCTGGTGGTCGAGGTGCGCGACCCGCGCCGCGCCAACGGCCCGAAGGCCGAGGCCCAGGGCACGGCCAGCGGCGTGCTGTACGTCTTCATGCCGCCGCTGCAGCGGCTGGAGGACTACCTCGACCTGCTCGCCGCGATCGAGGCCACCGCGGCCGAGCTGCGCGTGAAGATCGTGCTCGAAGGCTATCCGCCGCCGCGCGATCCGCGCCTGAAGATGCTGCAGGTGACGCCGGATCCCGGTGTCATCGAGGTCAACATCCACCCCGCGCACGACTGGAAGGAACTGGTCGAGCACACCGAGTTCCTGTACGACGCCGCGTGGCAGTCGCGCCTGTCCAGCGAGAAGTTCATGCTCGATGGTCGCCACACCGGCACCGGCGGCGGCAACCACTTCGTGCTGGGCGGCGCGCGGCCGGCCGATTCGCCGTTCCTGCGCCGGCCCGACCTGCTGGCCTCGCTGCTGGCCTACTGGCACAACCACCCGGCCCTGAGCTACCTGTTCTCGGGCCTGTTCATCGGCCCGACCAGCCAGGCGCCGCGGGTCGACGAAGCGCGCAACGACCAGCTCTACGAGCTCGAGATCGCGCTGGCCGAGATCGAGCGCAGCAAGGCGGTTTACGGCCAGCAGATGCCGCCCTGGCTGGTGGACCGCACGCTGCGCAACGTGCTGGTCGATGTCACCGGCAACACGCACCGCAGCGAGTTCTGCATCGACAAGCTGTACTCGCCCGATTCCTCCACCGGCCGCCTGGGCCTGCTGGAGCTGCGCGCGTTCGAGATGCCGCCGCATGCGCGCATGAGCGTGGTGCAGCAGCTGCTGCTGCGCGCGCTGGTGGCGCGCTTCTGGCACGAGCCCTACCGTGCCGAGCTGGTGCGCTGGGGCACCGAGCTGCACGACCGCTTCCTGCTGCCCACCTTCGTGTGGATGGACATGGAGGACGTGATCGAGGAGATGGCGCGCGCCGGCTTCGACTTCAAGCTCGACTGGTTCGCGCCGCACTTCGAGTTCCGCTTCCCGAAGGTGGGCGAGCTGACGGCGCGCGGCGTGCACATGACGCTGCGCAATGCGCTCGAGCCCTGGCATGTGATGGGCGAGGAAGGCGCCCAGGGCACCACGGTGCGCTATGTCGACTCGTCGCTCGAGCGGCTCGAGATCAAGTTGAGCGGCCTGGTCGACCCGCGCCATGTGGTCACCGTCAACGGCCAGGTGGCGCCGCTGCAGCCCACCGGCCGCGTCGGCGAGTTCGTCGTCGGCGTGCGCTACCGCGCCTGGCAGGCGCCCAGCTCGCTGCACCCGACCATCGCGCCGCATGCGCCGCTCACCATCGACCTGGTCGACCGGTGGATGGAACGCTCGCTCGGCGGCTGCCAGTACCACGTGGCGCATCCGGGCGGGCGCAACTACAGCACCTTCCCGGTCAATGCCTACGAGGCCGAGAGTCGGCGGCTGGCCCGCTTCTTCACGATCGGCCACACGCCGGGACCGATGGCGCTGAAGCCGGCCGAACGCAGCCTGGAGTTCCCGTTCACGCTGGACCTGCGCACGGCGCGCTGACATCACACCGGGTCAAGGGGGGAGGGCCCGATGCGGGAGCCGCCTCGCGCAGGGCATGATGCGGGGATGCAATCCAGCCTGCTCGGCGACGACGACCTGCCCGATGCCGCCGCGCTGGCGGCGGCCGTCGCGCACCGCGGCACGCCGGGCCAGTTCGACGAGCTGCGCGGTGCCCTGACCGCGGGCGGTGCGGCCGCTGCGCTGGCACCGCTGTGGCAGCGGTTCTTCGACACGCTGGGCGCTGACGGCTGGGGCGACCTGCGCGCACGCCAGCTGCGCGTGCAGCAGCGCGTGCGCGAGGATGGCGCCACCTACAACGTCTATGCCGAGCCGCGCGAATCCAACCGGCCCTGGCCGCTGGAACTGCTGCCCTTCATCGTCAGTGCCGAGGACTGGGCCGTCATCGAGCAGGGCGTGCAGCAGCGCGCCAAGCTGCTCGAGCTGACGCTGGCCGACATCTACGGCCCGCAGACCCTGCTGCGCGACGCGCTGCTGCCGCCGCCGCTGGTGTTCGCGCATCCGCAATACCTGCGCCCGGTGCACGGCCTCTGGCCGCGCGGCAACACGCACCTGCACATTGCCGCCTTCGACCTGGCGCGCACGCCCGAGGGCGGCTTCACGGTGCTGGCGCAGCGGCTGCAGGCGCCCTCCGGCCTGGGCTACCTGCTGGAGAACCGGCTGATCATCGGCCCGCAGCTGCACGAGGAATTCGCGGCCCTGCGGGTGCAGCGCATCGCATCGAGCTTCCGTTCGCTGCTCGACGGGCTGATGCGTGCCAGCCCGGCCGGCGAGCGCTCGCGCATCGTGCTGCTCACCCCCGGGCCGCTGAACGAAACCTACTTCGAGCAGGTGTTCCTGGCGCGCTACCTTGGCGTCACGCTGGTCGAGGGCTCGGACCTGACGGTGCGCGGCAACCGGCTGTACCTGAAGACCCTGCACGGCCTGGAGCGGGTGCACGTGCTGCTGCGCCGCGTTGACGACGAGTTCCTCGACCCGCTGGAGCTGCGGCCGGATTCGGCGCTGGGCGTGCCCGGCCTGCTGCAGGCCCTGCGCGCCGGAGAGCTGGTGATGGCCAATGCGCCCGGTGCCGGCTTCCTGGAAAGCCTGGGCCTCTCGGCCTTCTGGCCCGCGGTGGCCCAGCGCCTGCTCGAGCGGGACCTGCTGCTGCCCGCGCCCACCACCTGGTGGTGCGGCGAGGCCGCGGTGTGGGCCGCGCAGCGCGACACGCTGGCGGACTTCATCGTCGTGCCCACCTTCCCGAGCAGCGGCATCGAGGCGCAGGTGGTGGCGCAGCTCGACGCCGACGAACGCGCCGCGCTGCAGGCCCGCATCGACGCCAATCCGGCGGCCTACACGCTGCTGCAGCCGCTGCGGCCGAGCGAGACCCCGGTGTGGGCCGACGGCCAGCTGTGGCCGCGCGCCGCGGTGATGCGCGTCTACGCGCTGGCCGATGGCAGTGGCGGCTGGCAGGTGCTGCCCGGCGCGCTGACCCGCGTGGCCGGCCGCGACGAAGCCTCGCACGACCCGCTGCTGTCGATGCAGCATGGCAGCGCCAGCGTCGATACCTGGGTGATTGCCAGCGGCGCGGTCGACCCCAGCTCGCTGCTGCCGCAGCCGCTGTCGGCCGCCGAGTTGCAGGGCTGGCATCGCACCGTGTCCAGCCGCGCGGCCGAGAACCTGTTCTGGCTCGGGCGCTACACCGAGCGCGCCGAGAACAGCGTGCGCCTGGCCAAGGTGATGCTCGAGGCCCTGCCCGAAGCCAGCGCGCCGGTGATGCGCCTGCTCGATGCGCTGGCGCGCCACCACGGCCTGGTCGGGCCGGCGGTGCCGGCGCCCTGGCAGTCGCTGCGCCTGTTCGAGCGCGCGCTTGTGCACGGCCTGGGCCTGCGCGGCGAGCTCACCAGCGTCAGCTTCAACCTGCGGGCCCTGCGTGACTGCGCGCAGGCGCTGCGCGAGCGCCTGTCGCCCGAGCACTGGAAGCTGATCCACGAGGTGGGCGACCATTTCGAACACCACCTGGCGGCGGTGCTGGAGGAAGGCGAGGGCCATGCGCCGGCGCCCGACGTGCTGGGCGTGCTGGCGCGCGCGGCCACGCACCTGGCGGCCATCACCGGCGCGCAGACCGACCGCATGACGCGCGACGACGGCTGGCGCCTGCTGTCGGTGGGGCGGCAGATCGAGCGGCTGGACATGCTCTCGCATGCGCTGGCGGTGGCCTTCGAGCATGGCGTGCAGGACGCCGACGACGGCTTCGCGGTGATCCTGGCACTGTTCGATTCCACCATCACCTACCGCGCCCAGTTCCAGGCCCGGCGCGAGGTGATGCCGCTGCTGCACCTGCTGGTGTTCGACACCGACAACCCGCGCTCGCTGGCCTGGGTGGCACGCACCATGCGCGACCGGCTGCGCAAGCTGGCGCGGCAGGACGCCGGCTGGGTCGACCAGGTCAGCGCCGAGCTGCCGATGCCCGAGCATTGGGCGCTCGAACGCCTGGCGGAGAGTCCGGCGGCCCTGATCGAGGCGCTGCGCGATTGCAGCGTGGCCGCCCGCGAGCTGTCCGACGAAATCGGCCGGCACCTCTTCGTGCACGTGGTGTCGCCGGAGCGTACGGTGTGGCAATGAGCGGGGTGCCGCGTACTTTGTCCGTCAGGCACGAGACGCGCTACGACTACGACACACCGGTGGAAGTGGCGCAGCACAGCGCCCACCTGCGCCCGCGCGAGACCGAGCTGCAGCGCGTGCTGGGCTGGGAGCTGCAGATCGACCCCGAGCCCGAGGGCGGCCGTGCCGCGGTGCAGGAAAGCCGCGACGCCTTCGGCAACTGGCGTCATGGCTTCGGCCATGCGCGCGTGCACGACCGGCTGACGGTGACCTCCAGCTTCCGCGTGCAGCTGCTGCCGCCGCCCGCGCTGGACCTGTCGGCCAGCCCGCCGTGGCAGCAGGCGGTGCAGGCGCTGCAGTACCGCGCCGGGGCGCAGCAGCCCGATGCGGTGGAGTTCGTGCTCGGCTCCCCGTTCGCGCCGGTCGATGCGGCGCTGGCCGCGTTCGGCGGCGACCTGTTCGCGCCCGAGAGGCCCCTCCTGGCACTGGCCTGGGACCTGATGGTGCGCGTGCACGAGCGCATGCGCTACGAACCCCACAGCACCTCCGTGGCCACCGATGCCTTGCAGGCACTGGCCCACGGCCGCGGCGTGTGCCAGGACTTCGCGCACCTGATGATCGGCGTGCTGCGCTCGCGCGGGCTGGCGGCACGCTATGTCAGCGGCTACCTGCTGACCCAGCCGCCACCGGGCCAGCCCCGGCTGGTGGGGGCCGATGCCTCGCATGCCTGGGTGGCGGTGTGGTGCCCGCTGAACGGCTGGGTGGCCTTGGACCCCACCAACAAGGTGGCGGTCGCGCAGGACCATGTCACGCTGGCCTTCGGGCGCGACTATGCCGACGTGGCGCCCTTGCGTGGCGTGATCCGCGGCGGCGGCACCACGCCGCCGCATGTGGCCGTGACGGTCGAGCCGCTGGCCTGACCTTCGGCCGACGGGTTTCCGACGGCCTGGCCCTAGACTTGCGACCCCGCGGCCTGCTGTCCGCATTCCTTCTCGAACCCCATGGCCGCTGCTTCCCTGCTTGCCCTGCTCGACGACATCGCGCTGGTGCTCGACGACGTCGCGCTGATGACCAAGGTTGCGGCGAAGAAGACCTCCGGCGTGCTCGGCGACGACCTGGCGCTGAACGCCGAGCAGGTGTCCGGCATCCGCGCCGAGCGCGAGCTGCCGGTGGTCTGGGCGGTGTGCAAGGGGTCCTTGCTGAACAAGTTGATCCTGGTGCCCGCGGCGCTGCTGGTCAGCTTCTTCGCGCCCTGGGCGGTGCTGCCGGCGCTGATGGTGGGCGGCCTGTACCTGTGCTTCGAAGGCGTCGAGAAGCTCGCGCACAAGCTGCTGCACAGCGCCGATGAAGATGCGGCGCACGAACGCGCGGTGGCACAGGCACTGGCCGACCCGCAGCTTGACCTGGTGGCCTTCGAGCGCGACAAGATCCGCGGCGCGGTGCGCACCGATTTCGTCCTGTCGGCCGAGATCATCGTCATCACGCTGGGGGTGGTGGCGAGCCAGACGCTCGCGGTCAAGGCCAGCGTGCTCGCCGGCATCGCGGTGGCGATGACCTTCGGCGTCTACGGCCTGGTCGCGGCCATCGTCAAGCTCGACGACGTGGGCTTGTGGCTGAGCCGGCGCGACGGCGCTGCGTCGAAAGCCATCGGCCGCGTGCTGCTGCTGGCCGCGCCCTGGCTGATGAAGCTGCTGGCCATCGTCGGCACGATCGCGATGTTCCTGGTCGGTGGCGGCATCCTGGTGCACGGCTGGCCGGCGCTGCACCACCTGCTGTCCGGCTGGACGCAAGGCCTCAGCGGCATCGCCGCACTGGTGGCCTCGATGCTCGGCGAAGCCCTGGCCGGCATCGTTGCCGGTGCCATCGCGCTGGCGGTGGTGACGCTGGGCCAGAAGCTGCTGGCCCGGCGCAATCCAGCCTAGCGCACGCTGTCCTGGCGTGTCATCGGAGCGGCCGGCTGCGGCTGCCGCCGCGCAATCCACGCATTGATGTCCCGCTCCAGCAGGTCCAGCGGCACGGCGCCGTTGGCGAGCAGGGCGTCGTGGAAGGCGCGGATGTCGAAGCGCGGGCCCAGGGCGGCCTCGGCCTGCGCGCGCAGCGCCAGGATCTTGCGCTGGCCGATCTTGTAGGCCAGGGCCTGGCCGGGGTCGGCGATGTAGCGGTCGATCTCGTTGGTGATGTCGAGCTCGGTCTTCGGTGCGTTGGCCTTGAAGTAGTCGATGGCCTGCTGGCGCGTCCAGCCCAGCGCGTGCAGTCCGGTGTCGACCACCAGGCGCACCGCGCGCCACATGTCGTAGGTGAGCTGGCCGAAGCGCGCGTAGGGGTCCTGGTACAGGCCGAGCTCGTAGCCCAGCCGCTCGGAGTACAGCGCCCAGCCTTCGACGAAGGCGGTGTAGTCCGAGAAGCGGCGAAATTTCGGCAGCGCGCCCTGCTCCTGCGCCAGCGCGATCTGCAGGTGGTGGCCGGGCACCGATTCGTGCGCGGTCAGCACCTCGACTTCCCAGGTCGGCCGCGCCTCCGGCCGGTACAGGTTGACGTAGTAGTAGCCGGCGCGCAGGCCGTCGTCCGACGGGCCTGCGTAGTAGGCCGTGGTGGCACCGGGCGCCGACAGTGCCGGGATCGGCCGCACGCCGAAGGGCGTGCGGTAGAGCCTGCCGAACAGCCGCGGCAGCTCGGGCTCGATCTGCTTGGCCGCCAGCACGTAGCGGCGGAAGAGCGCGTCCGGGCTCGGCTCGTAGAAGCGCTTGTCGTTGCGCAGGAACTCGAAGAACTGCGCGTGGGTGCCCTGGAACCCCACCTGCTGCATCACCTGCTGCATCTGTTCGCGGATGCGTGCCACTTCCTCCAGCCCGATCGCGTGGATCTGCTCCGCGCTCAGCGTGGTGCTGGTGTGGAAGCGGATCCGTTCGGCGTAGAAGGCCAGGCCGTCAGGCGTGTCGCGCAGCCCCACGCTGCTGCGGCAGCCGGGGATGTAGGTGTCGCGCAGGAAGCGGTCGAGCCGGCGGTAGGCCGGCACCACCTGCTCGGCGATGAGCTGCCGGGCGCGGGCGCTGAAGGCCTCCCGGTCGGCAGCCGGCACCGCCTCGGGATAACGCGTGAAGCGCGCGTAGAACGGGCTGGCCTCGGGCTTGTCGACCAGCTGCTGCGCCAGCTGCGGCAGCACGCGCTCGACCAGCAGGCGCGGCGGCGTGCGACCCTGGGCCAGGCCCTCGCGCAGCAGCGCGATGGCCTGGTCGATGAAGGTCGGCAGCGCGGCGATGCGGGCGAGCCAGGTCTGCACGTCGGCGCTGGTCTCGTAGCGCATCAGCTCGACGGCCTCGTTGGCGGTCTGGAGGCCGCCGCTGGGCCGCAGCATGTAGAACTCGGGGTGGAAGCGCCGGGTGGCCAGATGCCGTTCACGGTCGGCCTGGAACAGCTCGTGGTTGCGGCGCTCGTCGGCGGAGAGCCTGTCGCGCGGGATCGCGGCCAGGTCCTGCAGGTCCTGGCGCAGCCCGGCTTCGCTGGCGTCGAAGGCGCTGCGGCGCAGGTCGGGCCACAGGGCATCGAAACGGTGGTCGCCGACGTAGGTGGCGCCCAGCGGGTCCTCGCGCAGTTCACGCTCCCATGCCCGGTCGAACACGGCCTGCAGGCGCTGGCCATCGGGCTGTGCATCGGGCGGGCTGGTCGTGGGCTGGGGCATGGCGCCGGGGCCGACGCTGGCGGCCACCGCCTGGCCCAGCTCGACCACTGCCAGCGCGTAGTAGCTGGACCGGTTGTAGCGGGTGAGGGCGTAGAAGTTCTGCGTGCCGGCGATGTAGCTGGGCGCATCGTCGCCGTTCTGCAGCGCCACCAGCGCCAGCAGGCCGTCGTGGCGGCGGCCGGCCTCGTCGAGGCTGGCGCCCTGGGCCGCCAGCTCGAAGGGCGTCATGTTCGGCAGGATGTCGGGCGCCAGCAGGCGCTGGCGGTCCTCGGCGTCGGCCGGCGGTATGACGCCGTAGTGCGTGGGCACCCCGGGTTGCCAGCCGTGCTCGGCCAGGTAGTGCGCGATGCTGCCGATCACGTCGGCCGGGCTGCCGGCCATGTCGACGTGGCCGTCGCCGTCGAAGTCGACCGCGTAGCGCAGGATGCTGCCGGGCATGAACTGGCCCAGGCCGATGGCGCCGGCGTACGAGCCCTTGATCGCCTCGGGCGCGAAGCCCTCGCGCTGCGCCAGGGTCAGGAACCGGCCCAGCTCGTCGCGGAAGAAGGCGCTGCGGTCGCTGCGGCCGGCCGGGAAGTCGAAGCTCAGCGTGGCCAGCGCGTCGAGCACGCGGAAGCCGCCGGTGAGGCGGCCGTAGTAGGTCTCGACGCCGAGGATGCCGATGATCACCGAGGCCGGCACGCCATAGCGCTGTTGCGCAGCGTCCAGCCAGCGCGCATTCGCCTGCCAGAAGGCCGCGCCGGCGCGGATGCGTTCGGGCTCGACGAAGCGCGCGCGGTAGGCGGCCCAGTTCTTGGCGATGCCGGTGGCCGGCGGCATGATGAGCCGCGCCACCGCGGGCTGGTAGCGGGCCTGGGCCAGCGCCTGTTCGACGGCGGCACGGTCGAGCTGCCGGCGCTCGGCCAGTTCGGCCGCGAAGCGCATCACGTCCTCGCGCCGGCCATAGGTGAAGCGGTCCGGGTCCTGGTCGCTCTGCACCGCGCGCGCCGGCGGCGTCTTGGGCGTGGGCTGCCGGGCGGGGCGGGCGGCCGAAGCCGGCAGCGCCAGCGCACAGGCGGCGGCCAGTGCTAACAATGAAAAGGCGTGGCCAGCGGGGCGGCGTCGGGCATCGTGCATGACGCCATTATCCCGGCTGCCACGGGGCCGCCCGCCGCTAGCCCGGTTGCAGCTGTATCGGCTTGCGGCGGCGCAGGCGCTGCGCCTCGCGCTCGAACTGGCGCCACCAGGTGGGGCCGGGCAGGCGGCGGTTCTCGTGGCCGTAGCGGCTGCGGTCCAGCGCCTCCAGCGCCTCGGCCAGCGGCGTGCCGGCCTCGCCGAGCTGGACGCGTACCTCGCGTGCCAGCGCCCTCGGCGCATGGTGCGGCTGCGCGTGGATGCCCAGCGGCAGCAGTGCCTCTCGGATCTGGCGGTGCAGGCGCTGCCACGGGTCCTGCCGGTGGCGGTCCCACCAGGCCCAGGCCGCGGCCGTGAGCGACACCAGGCTCAGCAGGCCGATCAGCGTCACCGTCAGGTCTTCCCAGCTCGGGGCGCTGAAGCCCATCGCCTCCAGCAGGTCGAACTGGCGGCTGCGCGAGTAGTTCATCACCCACTGGTTCCAGCGGTTGTCCAGCAATTCCCAGGTGCGGCGCAACTGCTCGGCGAGCGCCGGGCTGACGGAGGTGAGCGCACCGGCCATCAGCCCCGGGCGCGGCACCAGCGAGCGGCCGGCCTGCACCCGGTCGGGCGCCACGGCGGCGGTGGGGTCGGCGCGGCGCCAGCCCACGCCGGCCTGCCAGTATTCGGCCCAGGCGTGCGCGTTGCTCTGGCGCACGATCATCCAGCCGTCGGCATCGGGCGGCTCGGCGCCCTGGTAGCCGGTGACGATGCGCGCCGGCACGCCCATGGCCCGCATCATCACGACGAAGCTGGCCGCGAAGTGCTCGCAGAAGCCCTGCTTGCGGTCGAACCAGAACTCGTCCACCGCCTGCCGGCCGTAGGCGCCCGGCGCCAGCGTGTAGCTGAAGCCTTCGCGGCGGATGTGCTGCATCAGCGCCTGCGCCAGCTCGCTGGCGTCGGCGCGCGCCAGGCCGGGCTCCGCACGCAGCGCCCGGGCCCAGGCCAGCGCGCGCGGATTGCTGCCTTCGGGCAGGCGCGTCAGCTCGAAGCCCGCGGGCAGCGATTCGCGCGGGCCCATCTGGTAGTCGGGCCAGGCCTGCGCGTGCAGGCGCAGGCGGTCGGTGATCAGGCGGTCGGTTTGCCACTGCAGGTCGGGACCCAGGCGCAGCGGCCAGCCGGTGACCGACGGCGCGGCGCCGGGCTGGTCGGGCGTGGCCTCCAGCAGCGGCAGCAGCGACAGGCGGATCGGCTCGACGAGCAGTTCGTAGCCTACCGGTCTGCCGTGCAGTTGCAGGCGCGGCGGCACCCGTGGCACGCCGGTCAGCTGCGGCGGCTGGCGCCACTCCAGGCCGTCGAACTGCGTCAGCACCGGGCCGCGGAAGTACAGCTGCGCCTGCGGCGGCGGCCGGTCGTCGAACTTGATGCGGAAGGCGACGGTGTCGTCGTTGGCCACGTCCGCCACGCCGCCCATGCGCAGCGAGCCGGACAGGCCGGTGTGGCCCAGCCCGTCCTGCGGCAGGCCCCACAGCGGCCCGAAGCGCGGGAACAGCACGAACAGCAGCGCCATCAGCGGCAGCCCCAGCAGCGCCGAACGCGCGGCCACCTTGCCGGCGCGCTTCAAGGTGGGCCGGCCCACGGGCATGCTGGCCAGCACCTGCGCGGTGAGCAGGCCCCAGGCCGAGACCAGCATCCACAGCGCGGTGAGCAGTGATTGCGAATAGAGGCAGTGCGTCAGCACCAGGAAGAAGCCGAGGAAGAACACCACCAGCGCGTCGCGCCGAGCGCGCAGCTCCAGGGTCTTCAGGCCCATCAGCACCACCAGCAGCATGACGCCGGCGTCCTTGCCCAGCAGCGTGCGCTCGGTCCACAGCGTGAGCCCGGTGGCGATGACCAGCAGGCCGATCACCGGCCAGCGGTTGGGCAGCGGCCCGTTGGTCAGCGCCAGCCAGGCGCGCCAGGACAGCACCACCGCGGTGATGGCGCCGCACCACCAGGGCAGGTGGCCCAGGTGCGGCAGGATGGTCCAGCCGATCACGCCCAGCTGGAACAGCGTGTCGCGCGCCTCGCGCGGCAGCTTGTGCCAGCCGGGCCACAGCGGGCCCTTGGCGCCGGCTGCCGCGGCGCTCGCACCGGTGCTGGCCGCTGCATTCATGCGTTACTTGGCAGGTGCCACAGCGCCAGCGCTTCCAGTGCCGCGCGGCGCTGCGCCTCGCCGCTGCTGCAGGCCAGCTCCTGCCCCGGCAGGCGCAGGCCGAAATTGATGCCCAGCCGCTCGGCCGCCAGCACCCAGGCCGACAGGCGCGACAGCCGCGCCTCGGCATCGGGCAGCGCGGCCAGCTGGTAGTCCAGCCACAGCTCGCGGCTGGCGCTGGAGCTGGTGTCGCGGCTGACCATTTCGCCGCTCTTGGCCACCTTCTTCCACACCACCTGGCGCAGCGGGTCGCCGCGGCGGTAGGCCCGCACGCCGTCGAACTCGCCGCCGGAGCGCACCTGCGACTGCTGGCCACCGCCCGGCGTGGGCTGGGCCGCCGGCAGCCCATGGGCCGGTGTCTCGGGCCGGGGGTAGACCAGCACCTGGCTGGCCGGCCGCCACACGGTCCAGGCGCGGAACAGGCCGAGCGGGAAGTTGCATTCGGCCATCAGCGTGGGCAGCGCATGCAGGCCGCGCGTCTCCGGCACGAAGGCCAGCTGCGCGCTGGCATGGCCCTGGGCCGGCACGTCGATCCAGGCCAGGCCGCGCGCGCCGGCGCGGTACAGGCCGATGCCGATGGCGGGGCGCTCGCCGGCCGGGCTGCTGGCCACCACCTCGAGCAGCGCGCGTTCGCCCGCGAACACCGGCTGCGGGCTCTTCACCCGCAGCGACAGCCGCCGCAGGTTGCCATGGGTCTGCTGCATCGCGATCAGGCCCGCGCCACCGAGCAGGAAGGTGAGCGCGTAGCCCAGGTTCAGCTGGTAGTTGATCGAGGCCAGCAGCATCACCAGCAGCGTCACCGCAAAGGCCCAGCCGGTGCGCGTGGGCAGGATGTAGATGTTGCGCTGCCCGAGGGTCCAGCTGTCCGAGCGCGGCAGCCGGTTCTCGAAGAAGCGGCGAACGCGTTCGGCGATCACGGCAGGCCCACGGCCTCCATCATGGCGCGCACTTGTTCCACGCGGCCGCGGCCGGCGCTGGCCACCGGCACCAGGCGATGCGCGGCCGTTTGCGGCAGGATGGCCTGCACGTCGTCGGGCGCCACGTAGTCGCGCTGGCCGAGCAGGGCCCTGGCGCGCGCGGCGCGCAGGATCGCGATGCCGGCGCGCGGGCTCAGCCCCTCGACGAACCATTGGCCCGAGCGCGTGGCGGCGATCAGCGCCTGCAGATAGTCGAGCAGCGCATCGGAGACATGGACGCCGAACACCGCCTGCTGCGCCTCGATCAGCTCGGCCGGGTTCATCACCGCGCCCAGGCGCTCGATCACGTCGCGCCGGTCCTCGCCGGACAGCAGCGCGCGCTCGGACTGCCGGTCGGGGTAGCCGAGCGTGATGCACATCAGGAAGCGGTCGAGCTGGCTCTCGGGCAGCGGGTAGGTGCCGAGCTGGTCGGTCGGGTTCTGCGTCGCGATCACGAAGAAGGGCTTGGGCAGCGGCCGCGTCTCGCCTTCGACGCTGACCTGGTGCTCTTCCATCGCCTCGAGCAGCGCGCTCTGGGTCTTGGGGCCGGCGCGGTTGATCTCGTCGGCCAGCAGCACCTGCGCGAACACCGGGCCGGGGTGGAAGATGAAGCTTTCCTTCGAGCGCTCGAACACGCTGACGCCGACCAGGTCCGAAGGCATCAGGTCGGCGGTGAACTGCACGCGCGAAAAACGCAGGCCCAGCGACACCGCCAGCGCATGCGCCAGCGTCGTCTTGCCGACGCCGGGCACGTCCTCGATCAGCAGGTGGCCGCCGGCCAGCAGGCAGGCGATGCAGTCGTCGATCTGCGAGCGTTTGCCTACGATGATCGTGCTAATCTGGTCCGCCAGACGAGACAGGCGCCGCGCGAGTGTGGATTCCGACATGCGCGGCACCATAGCCCAAAAATCGAAGCGCGCCAGATGTCCACTGCGTTCTACACCCATGCCGAGTGCCGTTTGCACGATATGGGAGCCGGCCACCCGGAGTGCCCGCAGCGGCTCGATGCGATCACCGATCACCTGCTGAGCACCGGCCTGGACATCGCGCTGCAGCACCGCGACGCGCCGCAGGCCACGCTGGACCAGCTGGAACGCGCGCACACCGCGGGTTATGTGCTGCAGCTGAAGGACCGGCTCGAGCAGCTGGCGCAAAGCGGTGAATCGCGCGCGCTGGACCCCGACACCATTGCCTGCCCGGCCACCTGGCGCGCGGCCCTGCGCGCCGCCGGCGCCGCGGTGGCGGCCACCGAGGCGGTGGTGAACGGCGAGGTGGCCAATGCCTTCTGCGCCGTGCGCCCGCCCGGCCACCATGCCACGCGCGACGAGACCATGGGCTTCTGCTTCTTCAACAACGTCGCGGTCGGCGCACGCCATGCGCTGGACGTGCTGGGGCTGCAGCGCGTGGCCATCGTCGACTTCGACGTGCACCACGGCAATGGCACCGAAGACATCATCGCCGGCGACGACCGCGTGCTGATGGCCAGCTTCTTCCAGCACCCGCTGTACCCGGGCAGCGGGGCGGTGCCCAAGGGCACCAACATGGTCAACGTGCCGATCCCGCCGTACACCCGCGGCCTGGACGTGCGCGAGATCATCGAGGCGATGTGGATGCCGCGGCTCGAAGCCTTCCGGCCGCAGATGCTGTTCATCTCGGCCGGCTTCGATGCGCACCGCGACGACGAGCTTGGCCAGCTCGGCCTGGTCGAGGCCGACTACGAATGGATCACGCGGCGGCTGAAGGACCTGGCCGATCGCCACTGCGGTGGCCGCATCGTGTCCTGCCTCGAAGGCGGCTATGCGCTGGGGGCGCTGGCGCGCAGCGTGGCGGCGCATCTGCGGGTGCTGGCGGACCTGTGAGATGAGGCTTCGGCTGCTGTGGCGGGCCTGCCGGATGATCTGTGTGATGGCCTGCCTGGGCACCAGCGTGATCGTGTCTGCGCAGCAGGCGAGCGAAGAGGACGAGCTGGCCGCGGTGTTCGGCGGCCAGCCCACGGTGAGCATCGCCACCGGCAGTCAGCAGCCGCTGCGGCGCGCGCCCGCCGTGGCCACCGTGATCGGCGCGGCCGACATCGCGGCGATTGGCGAGGTCGAACTCGACCGCCTGCTCGAATCGGTGCCCGGGCTGCATGTCAGCCGCAGCAACCAGGGTTATGGGCCGCTGTACCTGATCCGCGGCATTGCCAGCGAGTTCAATCCGCAGACGCTGATGCTGCTGAACGGCGTGCCGGTCACCACCTTGTTCGTCGGCAACCGCGGCAACGTGTGGGGCGGGCTGACGGCCGACCGTATCGCGCGGATCGAGGTCATCCGCGGCCCGGGCTCCGCGCTGTACGGCGCCGACGCGTACTCGGGCGTGATCAACATCGTCACCAAGACCGCGGCCGATGTCGACGGCACCGAGCTCGGTGCGCGCATCGGCGCCCTCGGCCTGCGCGATGGCTGGCTGCAGCACGGCGGGCAGATCGGCTCCGCGCAGCTCGCGGCCTTCCTGCGCGTGGGCCGGCGCGACGGGCCGCACGGCACGGTCGAGCGCGACGCGCAGACCGCGCTCGACGAGCTGTTCGGCACCCGCGCCAGCCTGGCCCCGGGCCCGACGCAGCTGGGCTACCGCGCAGTGGACGGCGGGCTGGACCTGGCCTGGCAGGGCTGGCGGCTGCGCGCCGACTACAAGCTGCGCGACGACCTGCAGACCGGTGCCGGCGTGGCTGCGGCGCTCGACCCGGTGGGTCGGCTGCGCTCGCAGCGCCATCTGCTCGACCTGTCGCGCAACGACATCGGGCTCGGCGGCGACTGGACCCTGGGCCTGCGCGCCAGCTACATGCACTACGAGCAGACGCTGCCGGTGCCGCTGCAGCTGTTTCCCCCGGGCGCGTTCAACGGCGCGTTTCCGAACGGCATGATCGGCGCGCCCGAGACCTGGGAGCGCCAGCTGCGGCTGGGCGCGGTGCTGCAGCAGCAGGGGGCCGGCGCGCATCGCTGGCGCATCGGCATCGGGCACGACGACCTCGACCTGTACCGCACCCGCGAGTTCAAGAACTTCGTGCTGGTGCCCTCCGGCCCGCTGATCGGCCTGCCGATGCCCGACGCCGACGGCCAGGTGCACGAGGCCGCGCCCGTCGACACCTTCCTCGCGCCGCACCGGCGCCGGGTCGACTACCTGTATGTGCAGGACGAGTGGCACCTGCGGCCCGACTGGACGCTCACCGCCGGCGTGCGGCACGACCGCTATTCCGACGTGGGCGGCACCACCAATCCACGCGTGGCGCTGGTGTGGGACGCGCGGCTGGACCTCACGGCCAAGCTGCTCTATGGCAGGGCCTTTCGCGCGCCGGCCTTCACCGAGCAGTTCAGCGTGACCAATCCGGTGGTGCGGGGCAACCCGGCGCTGCGGCCCGAGACGATCCAGACCCTCGAAGCCGCGCTGGCCTGGCAGGCCACGGGTGACCTGCAGCTCCATGCGAGCCTGTTCGGCTTCGCCACGCGGGACGGCATCCGCATCGAGGGCGCTGCCGATGGCTCGGCCATGTTCACCAACATCGGCCGCCAGCGCGGCCGCGGGCTGGAACTGGAAGCGCAGTGGCAGGCCAGCCGGCACCTGCGCCTGAGCGGCAACCTGGCGCTGCAGCGAACGACCGACCAGGACACCGGCCAGGACGCCGGCTATGCGCCGCACCGCCACCTGTGGGCCCGCGCCGACTGGGCTGCCGCGGGCGGCTGGCTGGCCAGCGCGCAGCTCAACCAGGTGGCCGGCCGCCGCCGCGCGCCGGGTGACGCGCGCGCGCCGATCGCCGACTACACCACGCTCGACCTCACGCTGCGCAGCGCCCGCACGCGCAGCGGCTGGGAGTTCTCGGCCAGCGTGCTGAACCTGTTCGACGCCGATGCGCGCGAGCCCAGCCTGGCGCCGGGCACCAGCCTGCCGAACGACCTGCCGCTGGCGCG
>NZ_JBGAGA010000028.1:0-70605 GCF_044226965.1 Aquabacterium sp.
CTGGTACGCGATGGCATGCAGCGTGCCGCCGCCGCCGTGCAGGAACACGATCGCGCGGGACGCGCCCATCGGGCGATAGGCTTCCACCGCATGCGGGTAGCCGGCGATGGTGAAGCTGTCGATCTGGTTCTGGCTGGTCGGCGGTGGCGTGGTCGGCGGGGGTGTGGTCGGCGGTGACGGCGTCGCGTCGGCGTCGCTGCCACCGCCGCAGGCGGCCAGCACCGCCGCGCTCAGCAGCGAAAGGGTCAACGAACGGGAGGAAGCGGCGAGGAAGGGCATGTGACAACTCCTGGTCTCCATGCCAGCCATGCTAGGAAGCGGTGCCCGGCGGCACCGTCGGTCGGCGGTGGCGGTCGAGGTCGGCGGCCGAGGTCTCTTCGGGTAGGGCATCCCGCACAGCCGCCATCGCGTTGAGCAGCCAGCTGCCCAGCAGCGCCTGCGTTGCCGGCTGCGCCAACTGCTGCAGCAGCCAACCACCCAGCTGGCCCGGCCAGGGCGCGCACAGGCGCGAGAACAGCGGCCAGCGCCAGGGCCTGGTGGCCACCAGCGCGGCACCGGCGCCGGCGGCGGCCAGCAGGGTCAGCAGCGGCGCCTGGCGCGTGCTGCGGCGCAGCGCGCGCAACACCGGCCGCAGCGCGCCGGCGGGTAGCGCGGCGCCTGCTGCCGGCGTGGCCGCCAGGCGGCTGCCCTCGTCGGCCAGCCGCTGGCGCAGTTGCGCGAAGGGCGCCTGCACCGGCTGCCGCCACAGCATCAGGGCGCAGGTCAGCGCTGCCAGCAGCGGCACCGCGGGCACCACCGCCAGCAGCCAGGGCTGCGGCATCGCGGACAGCGGCAGCACCGCCACCAGCAGCAGCGCCATGCCGCCCAGGCCGGCGGCCAGCAGCAGGCACAGCACGGTCGCGCCGAGCAGCAGGCTGCGGCGCCGCCAAGCCGCGGCAGCGGCACCGGCATCGGCGGCGGCCAGCTCGGCATAGTCGCTCAAGTGAGCGGCCAGGTCCTGGCGTGGCGCGGCCAGCAGGCGCAGCAGCGGGGCGATCACGGTGGCGGCCGGCGGCAGGGGGTCGGGCATCAGACGCCGGACTGCGAATGGCGCGAGCGCGCCAGCCAGCCGATCAGCGCGGCCAGCGTGGCGCCGGCCGCCGCGGCGATCACCACCGACTTGACCGGCTCGTCGCGGATGTAGGCCACGCTGCGGTCATGCGTGTCGACGACCTTGTCGCGCACCTTCAGCGAGGCCTCGCGCGCACGGTCGATGCCGCGGCGGGTGAGATCTTCCACCTGTGCGCCCGCCTGGCGCCACACCGACGGTGCGGCATCGCGCAGCGCGTCGACGCGCTGGTCCAGCTGGTCGAGCGTGTGGTTGGCCGCGTGGCGGGTCGACTCGATCATCTGCGAGGCCTTGCCGGCGGCCTGTTCGGCGGCCTGTTCCACGGCGGCGGATGCGGTCTTGCTCATCGGAATCTCCTGGGTTGAGTCAAACGACGAGCCAGTCTAGGAAGGCACCCCCGCCCGGGGCCATCAGACAAGCGGCCGTCCGCTTGTAGGGCAGACGGAAGGCGCCGGCCGTGTCAGGCGATGCCGACCGGCGGCCGCGGCGACGGACGATGGCGGCCACCGGCATCGGCGCCTAGGCTGTGGGCATCCAAGCTTTCGTCCGGAGGTCCCGATGAAGATCCATGCCCTCACGCTCGTCTGCCGCGCCGCGCTGCTCACCGCGGCCACCACCGTGCTGCTGCCGGCGCAGGCGGCCACCGCGGGCCGCCCGCACGGCGAACACGCCGCCGACACCGCCGCCATCGAAGCCGTCTACCGCCAGGAGCGCGCGAAGTGCCTCGACGGCCGCTCGCCGCAGGACCGCGCCACCTGCCTGCAGGAGGCCGGCGCCGCGCGCGCCGAGGCCTTGCGCGGGCGGCTGGACAACCACGAGGACGCCGCCACGCTGGCACGCAATGCACTGCAGCGCTGCCAGAGCCAGCCCGAGGCCGACCGTGCCGACTGCGAGCGGCTGGCGCGCGGCGAAGGCGAGCGCAGCGGCTCGGTGGCGGCTGGCGGCGTGTTCAAGCAACTGATCACCCGCACGCCGGCGCGATGAGGCGGCCAGGCCGGCTTGACCCGGCCCGCCGCTTCACCGAAGCTGCGCGCCATGCTGCTGAACCTTCGCTGGCTGCGCCTGTGGTGTGCTGCGCTGTGCCTCGCCTGGCTGCCCGGCGCGATCAGCCCGGCGGCGGCGGCCGATGAGCCGATCCGCATCGGCTCCAAGCGCTTCACCGAGTCCTACATCCTGGCGCAGATCGTCGCGCAGACGGTGCAGCCGCATGCGCCGGTCGAGGTGCTGCAGGGCCTGGGCAACACCGCCATCGTCTACCAGGCGCTGCGGGCCGGCCGCATCGATGCCTATGCCGAGTACACCGGCACCATCGCGCAGGAGATCCTGAAAGACCCGCAGGCCGGCACGCTGGAGGCGATGGGCGCGCGCCTGGCGCCCTTGGGGCTGGGCGTGGCCGTGCGCTTCGGCTTCAACGACGGCTATGCGCTGGCGATGCGGGCCGAGCAGGCCGAGCGCCTGGGCGTTCGCACGCTGTCCGACCTGGCGCGCCAGCCGGCGCTGCGCTTCGGGCTGAGCAACGAATTCATCGGCCGCGCCGACGGCTGGGGCGGGCTGGCCCGGCGCTACGGCCTGCCGCAGCAGCCGCGCGGGCTGGACCATGGCCTGGCCTACGACGCCCTGGCCGGCGGCCAGGTCGACGTGATCGACATCTACACCACCGACGCGAAGATCGGCCACCTGAAGCTGCGGGTGCTGCAGGACGATGCTGCGTACTTTCCGCGGTATGACGCGGTGCTGCTGTACCGGCTGGACCTGCCGCAGCGCCAGCCCGCGGCCTGGGCGGCGCTGCAGAAGCTGGCCGGCAGCGTCGACGAGGCCGCGATGATCGCGATGAATGCGAAGGCCGAGCTGCAAGGCCAGGGCTTCGATGTCATCGCGCGCGATTTCCTGGCCGCGCGGGCCGCCGGCTCGGCGGCCTCGGCACCCGTGGCCTTGTCAGCGGCGGCCTCGGGCGGCACTGGCTTCTGGGCCAGGCTGTGGGGGCCGGACCTGGCGCGGCTGACGCTGCAGCACCTGGCGCTGGTCGCCGCGTCGGTGGCGCTGGCGGTGGCGATCGGTGTGCCGCTGGCCATCGCCGTGGCGCCGCATGCGCGCTGGCGCGCGCTGGTGCTGGGCAGCACCGGGCTGCTGCAGACGGTGCCTTCGCTGGCCCTGCTGGCGGTGCTGATCTCGCTGCTGGGCCGCATCGGCAGCCTGCCGGCGCTGCTGGCGCTGACGCTGTTCGCGCTGCTGCCGGTCATGCGCAACACCTGCACCGGCCTGGCCGAGGTGCCGGCCGGCCTGAAGCTGGCGGCTTCGGCGCTGGGGCTGACGCCGCCGCAGCGCCTGCGCCTGGTCGAGCTGCCGCTGGCGCTGCCGGTCATCGTGGCCGGCGTGCGCACGGCCACCAGCATCGCGGTGGGCACCGCGACGATCGCCGCCTTCGTCGGCGCCGGCGGCTATGGCGAGCGCATCGTCACCGGACTGGCCTTGAACGACCAGGGACTGCTGCTTGCCGGTGCGCTGCCGGCCGCGGCGCTGGCGCTGCTGTGCGAAGCCGGCTTCGAGCTGGCCGAGCGCGCGCTGCGTCGCGGCGGCTGACGCGTCTCTTGCGCGTCATTCGACGCGGATCGCGGTCTCGCGCCGGCGCTGCGCCTGCAGCCATTCGATCTCGGCTGCCGCGCGCGCGGTGAAGATGCGGCACACGGATTCGAGCAGGCGGTCCTCCGCCAGAGCCTGGCCGTGCAGGAAGGCCAGGTGGCCGATCACGCGGCCATCGCGGCTGAACAGCGGCAGGCCCAGGTAGCCTTCGCAGCCCGCCTCGCGTGGGAACTGCCGGCCCAGGCCGCTGCCAATGAAGCTGCGGCGGCCCTGCTGCAGCACCTGCTCGCAGGGCGTGCCGGCCAGCGGGTACTCGCCGCCGGGCCGCCAGCCGCCTCGCTGCCAGGCGGCGAGCGTGCGCGCGTGCCGCGCGCCCGCGTACTCGGTGATGAACACGCTGTCGACCTGCAGGGCCTGCGCGAAGTGCTGCACCAGCGCGCGGAAGAAGCCCTCGCCGCTGCGTGCCGCGGTGCCCTCGGCCAGGGCCTCGACCAGCCGCTCGATGCGCTTGGTGCGGGTGATGTCGGTGTCCACGCCGATCAGCCGGCTCGGCGTGCCGCTGGCATGGCGCACCAGACTGCCGCGCGACAGCACCCAAAGATAGCGACCATCGGCATGCCGCAGCCGCAGCACCTGCTCGTAGCGCTCGCTGCCGTCGGCCAGGACCTGCTGCAGCGCCTGCAGCACCGCGTCGCGGTCGTCCGGATGCACCAGGGCCTGCCAGTCGGCCAGCGCCAGCGTGGCCTCGCCGTCGGCCTGCCGCCCGAGCATGTGCTGCCAGCGCGCGGAGACCTGCAGCTGCCCTGCGCCCGGCGCCAGTTCCCACAGGCCGTCCTGGGCGCCCCGCAGCGCCAGCGCCAGGCGCTGCTCGGCCAGCCGGCGCGCCGCGTCGGCCTGTCGGCACGCCGCTTCGGCCTGCTGCGCCGGGCCCGCCTGCGGGTGCGGTGCACTGCCGGCCGCGCCGGGCGCGGGCCCTGCCGGCAGCGCCGCGGGCCAGCCGGCCGGCGGCCGCAGCGCCAGCGGCGCGTGGCCCGATGCCAGCGGCAGGTCGAAGCTGAACACCGTGCCCTGGCCCAGCGTGCTGTCGACGCGGATGGTGCCGCCATGCAGCGCGACGATGCGCTGCGTGATCGCCAGGCCCAGGCCGGCATGGTGCCGGGCCGCGTCGGCGCTGTCTTCCACGCGCTGCGCCTGGAAGTAGCGGTCGAACACATGCGGCAGGTGCTCGGGTGCAATGCCGCAGCCGGTGTCGCTGACGCTGATGCGCACCCGGCCCGGCGCCTGTGTGGCATCGGGCGCGATGTCGATGCCCACGCTGCCGCCCTCGGGCGTGTGGCGCAAGGCGTTCTCGACCAGGTTCTCCAGCGCACGCTCCACCAGCCCGATGTCGCCGCACACCGGCACCGTGCTGCCGATGAAGCCCTGCAGCCGCGCCTCGATGCGCTGGCCGCGTTCGCCGGCCGGCAGCGCGAACTTCTGCGCGATGTCCTGCGCCAGCTCGCCGAGCGAGAACACCTCCAGCGCCGCCGGGTCGGCCGGCCGCTCCAGCCGGGCCAGCTCGAACAGGTCGTCGACCAGCCGGCCCAGGCGCTCGGCATGGCGCGCGGCCACCTGCAGGCAGCCCTGCACCTCGGGCCGGCCCAGCTCGCCATGGCGCAGCAGCAGCGTGTCGAGGTAGCCGCGCATCAGCGTCAGCGGCGTGCGCAGGTCGTGCGAGACATTGGCCAGCAGCTCGCGTCGCTGCACGTCGTGCTGCTGCAGCTCGGCCAGCTGCTGGCTGATGCGGTCGCACAGCTCGCCGAAATCGTGCGCCAGGCGGTCGATCTCGTCGCCATCGTCACGCGCCCAGTGCAGCCGCCGCGGCTGCGTGAAGCGGCTGGCGCGAAAGGCCGCGATCTCCTGCGCCAGCAGGTGCAGCCGCCTTGTCAGCAGGTGGAACATCAGCAGCGCGGCCAGCAGCGCGAAGGCGATGGCCGCGGCCAGCAGTTCGGCCCCCAGCGTCAGCACCTGGCGCAGTTCGGGCATGTGCTGCGAGGCCGCCACCACCAGGCCGCCGCCCAGCAGGAACAGCAGCGCCAGCATCAAGGCCAGCCTGCGCGGCAGGTGGCTGGACAGCAGGCGTGGTGGCATCGCGGGGCCGATCGGCCTGGCTCAGGCCGCTGCGGCGCGCAGCGGTGCGCCGCGCTCGCGCGCATCGCAGCCGCGGTAGCCCACGCCCCACACGGTCTGGATGATCTCGGGCTGGTTCGGGTCGGCCTCGATCTTGGCGCGCAGCCGGTTGATGTGGGTGTTGACGGTGTGCTCGTAGCCGCTGTGGCCATAGCCCCAGACCTGCTGCAGCAGTTGCAGCCGCGTCATCACCCGGCCCGGACTGCGCGCGAAGTGCAGCAGCAGGTCGAACTCCTTCGCGGTGAGCTCGATCGTGCGCTCGCCCGCGCGCACCTCGCGCCGCGCGACGTCGATCTGCAGCCCGCCGATGGCCAGGCGCTCCTCCGGCGGCTGCACGACCGCGGCCGGCGCGGCGGCCTGCAGCGAGGCCATGCGCCGCAGCAGCGCCTTGGCGCGCGCCACCAGCTCCAGCACCGAGAAGGGCTTGGCCAGGTAGTCGTCGGCGCCCAGCTCCAGGCCGAGCACGCGGTCGAGCTCCGACGAGCGCGCGGTCAGCATCAGGATCGGCACGTGCGCGCGCTGGCGGCGCAGCTCACGGCAGATCTCCAGCCCGTCCAGGCCGGGCAGCGTGAGGTCCAGCACCAGCAGCGCAGGCGGCTGGGCCAGCGCGGCCTGCAGGCCGGCGCGGCCGTCCGCGAGCGTCTGCACCTGCAGGCCCAGGGTCGACAGGTGCAGCGCCGCCAGCCGGGCGATGTCCGGGTTGTCTTCGATGACCAGGATGTGGCGTTCCATCGGGCCGGCCTTTGCAGGGGATGACGTGACGATGGCCGGCGAGCATAGTGAGCGGACCTCGCCGCGCCCATTCGGAGCACTGCGCAGCCGGTTGCGGGGACTACGGAGGGCGCGATCTGTCAGGAACGGCCGGGCGGCACGACCAACGCCCAAGCCCTCGTCAAGGAGCCCCGCATGTCCCGCTCGTTCGATGCGATCGTCATCGGTGCCGGCCAGTCCGGCCCGTTTCTGGCAGCCCGCCTGGTGGCGGCCGGCCAGCGCGTGGCGCTGATCGAGCGCGAGCACCTGGGCGGCACCTGCGTCAACGACGGCTGCATGCCCACCAAGACGCTGGTGGCCAGTGCCCGCGCCGCGCACATCGCGCGCCGCGCGGCCGACTTTGGCGTGGTGATCCCGGGCCCGGTGACGATCGACATGGCGCGCGTGAAGGCGCGGGTCGACAACGTGGTGCACACCGCGCGCGACAACCTGCGCCGCTGGCTGGCCGGCCTGGACGGGCTGACGCTGATCGACGGCCACGCCCGCTTCACGGGCCCGCACGAGCTGGCCGTCGGCCGCGAGCGCTTCACCGCGCCGCGCATCTTCGTCAACACCGGCGGCCGCCCGGTGCTGCCCGACTGGCCCGGCCTGGCCGGCCTGCCGTACCTGACCAATACCAGCGTGCTGGCGCTGGACCGCGTGCCGGCCCACCTGCTGGTGGCTGGCGGCAGCTACATCGGGCTGGAGTTCGCGCAGGTCTACCGGCGCTTCGGCGCCGAGGTGACCGTGGTCGAGGTGGCCGACCGGCTGATCGCGCGCGAGGACCCCGAGGTCTCGCAGGCGGTGCGCAGCGTGCTCGAAGCCGAAGGCATCCGCTTCGTCACCGGCGCGCGCGAGGTGACGGCGGGCCGGTCCGCCGATGGCGGTATTCGGCTCGACCTGCAGGCAGGCGGACAGCCGCTCACCTTGCAAGGCAGCGACCTGCTGGTGGCCACCGGTCGCCGGCCGAACACCGACGACCTGGGGCTGGACCAGGCCGGCATCGAGATCGATGCGCGCGGCTTCATCCGCGTCGACGACCAGCTGCGCACCAGCGTCGAAGGCGTGTGGGCGCTGGGCGACGTGAACGGGCAGGGCGCCTTCACGCACACCTCGTACAACGACTTCGAGATCGTCGCGGCCAACCTGCTCGAGGGCGGCGCGCGCCGCCTCAGCGACCGCATCCCGGTCTACGCGCTGTTCACCGACCCGCCGCTGGCGCGCATCGGCATGAACGACGCACAGGCCCGCGCCTCGGGCCGTCGCGTGCTGGCCGGCATGCTGCCGATGACGCGCGTGGGCCGCGCCCGCGAGCGCGACGAGACCCAGGGTTTCATGAAGGTACTGGTGGATGCCGACACGCAGCGCATCCTCGGTGCCACGCTGTTCTGCATCGAGGGCGACGAGGCCATCCACGCCTTGCTCGACACCATGGCCGCAGACCAGCCCTGCACGGTGATCCAACGCTGCGTGCACATCCATCCGACGGTGAGCGAGCTGATCCCCACCTTGCTGGGTTCGCTGGCACCGCTGGACTGACAGGGAGACACCACCATGACCGGACTTGCCTTCGCCACCGACCGCGTGGCGCGGACCGACACACCCTTCGCGCGCGACGTGCTCGCGGGCCTGGCGCGGCGCGGCCGCTGCGTGCCCAGCCGCTGGCTGTACGACCACCGCGGCTCCGAGCTGTTCGAGGAAATCACCTTCCTCGACGCCTACTACCTGACGCGCGCCGAGATCCGCATCCTCGAACGCTTCGCGCCCGAGATCGGCCCGCTGGCCGGCCCGCGCGCCACGGTGGTGGAGTTCGGCAGCGGCTCCGGCCGCAAGACGCCGCTGCTGCTGTCGGCGCTGGACCGGCCGGGGCTCTACGTGCCGGTGGACATCTCGGCGCAGTTCCTGATCGAGTCGGTCGGCGCGCTCAAGAGCATCTACCCGCGCCTGCCGGTGCAGCCGGTGATCGGCGACATCACCAGCCTGCACACGCTGGCGCTGCCGCCGGCCAGCCATGGCCGGCGCGTCGGCTTCTTCCCGGGCTCGAGCATCGGCAACTACACGCCCGATGCGGCGGCCAACCTGCTGGTGCGCTTCGGCCGCATCCTCGGCCCCGGCAGCCTGCTGCTGGTGGGCGCCGATGCCACGCAGGACCCGGCGCGGCTGCTGCCCGCGTACGACGACGCGCGCGGCCTGGGCGCCGCCTTCCACCGCAACCTGCTGACCCGCATCAACCGCGAGTTGGCCGGCGACTTCGCGCTCGACCGCTTCGCGCACGAGGTGCGCTGGGACGCGCAGGAGCGCTGCCTCGAGCAGCACCTGGTGGCGCGCGAAGCGCACACGGTCGAGGTGCTGGGCCGCAGCTTCCACTTTGCCGAGGGCGAGGGCCTGCTCACCGAGTGCGCGTACCAGCACGGCGCGCTGCGCTTCCAGGCCATTGCGCGCCAGGCCGGCTGGCAGACGCGGCGCGTGTTCAGCGAAGCGGCCACGCAGTTCAACCTGTACCTGCTCGAACTCGGCGCGTGAAAGGTTTGGCGCCGTCGCCCGACCAAACCATCAAAGCAACCCCCCAACGGAGCCCGCCCATGCAGACCACCCCCTCCAGCGCCGCGACCACCGCCGGCCCGGCGCTGCCGATGAACACCTCGCCGCGCCTGCAGGACCGGGCGCTGGCCTTCGCCCGCTGGGCCATCCGCACGGCCGAGCGCTTCGCGCCGGCCATCGACCTGGTGATCCGCGTCTTCATCGCGATGGTCTTCTTCAAGTCGGGCCTGACCAAGATCGCCAGCTGGGACAACACCATCGCGCTGTTCGAGAACGAGTACATGGTGCCCTTCCTGCCGCCGGCGCTGGCCGCCGCGATGGCCACCGCCGCCGAGCTGGGCTTTCCGGTGCTGCTGGTGCTGGGCCTGGGCAGCCGCTTCGCCGCGGCCGGCCTGTTCGTGCTGAACATCGTCGCGGTGATCTCGTACCCCGACGTCGGCGAGGTGGGCTTGAAGGATCACCAGATGTGGGGCATGTTCCTGCTGGTGACGCTGCTGCATGGCCCGGGCAAGCTGTCGATCGACCACTTCATCCGGCGCCGCTTCGGTGGCACCGGCCGCGCCGCCGGCTGAACCGGCGCAACGCCCCGGGCCGGCGTGCAGGCCCGCTTGATCAGGAGGCTGCCATGCTGTCTGCCGCCCAGTACTACCGGTCCCGCGTGTTTCCGTGGATGAACGACCGGCTCAGCGCCGATCCCGAGCTCGACCGCATCCGCGACGAAGCGGTGCGTGCCGCCGCCGGCCAGGTCATCGAGATCGGCTTCGGCACCGGGCTGAACCTGCCGCACTACGGCGGCACGGTGCAGCGCGTGGTGGGCATCGAGCCCAATCCCGGCATGGTGGAGCGCGCGGCGTCGCGCATCGCGGCCGCGCCGTTTCCGGTGCAGATCCTGAACTGCGCGGCCGAGTCGCTGCCGCTGCCCGAGGCCAGCTTCGACACCGCGGTGAGCACGCTCACGCTGTGCAGCGTGATGGACCCCGGGCGCGTGCTGGGCGAACTGCGCCGCGTGCTGCGCGACGATGGCTGGCTGCTGCTGCTGGAGCACGGCCTGGCCGACGAGGCCGGCGTCGCGCGCTGGCAGCACCGGCTCGACTGGCCGCAGGGCAAGCTGGGCTGCGGCTGCCACCTGACGCGGCCGGTCTCGCGCCTGCTGGCCGACAACGGCTTCCGCTTCGCGACCGTGCAGCAGTTCTTCGCGCCGAAGATGCCGCGCACCCACGGCTGGGTGACGGTGGGGGCGGCGATCAAGGCATGATGCGCGGCGCCGGCGACGAGCAGCTGCTGCAGTGGATCGCGCGGGCCACCGCGCCGCTGACCGGCCAGGACTTCTTCCGCACGCTGATGCGCCACCTGGCCGAGGCCTTCGGGCTGCGCCGCGCCTTCATCGCCGAATGCGTGGACCGCCCGACGACGCGGGTGCGCACGCTGGCCTTCTGGTCCGATGCCGTCGACCTCGCCGGTACGCCCTGCGAACGGACGATCCAGGATGGCCGCGTCTTTTGCGTGCAAGGCGACCTGCAGCAGCGCTACGCCTGGGCCGAGCGCCAGGGACTCGACAGCTACCTCGGCGTGCCGATCCACGACAGCAGCGGCCGCCAGCTGATCGGCCACATGGCCTTCGAGACCACGGGGCCGATCGAGGGCGCCATCGCCGATCGCCCGCTGTTCCAGATCTTCCATTCACGCGCGGCGGCCGAGCTGCGCCGCAAGCATGCCGAAGAGCAGGGCCGCCGCCACCTGCAGCAGCTGGCGCATGTGGGCCGCCTGAGCGCGATGGGCCAGATGGCCAGCGCCATCGCGCACGAGATCAACCAGCCGCTCACCGCGCTGCGCACCTTTGCGCAGGCCAGCCAGCGCCTGCTGGCGGCCGGGGCCGCGCCGGCCGAGCTGTCCGACACGCTGGGCCGCATGGCGCGGCAGGCCGAGCGCGCCAGCGAGATCGTGCGCCGCCTGCGCGGTTTCCTGGCGCGGCAGGAGATCGTGCGCGCGCCGGTGGCGCCGGCCTACCTGGTGGCCGAGGTGATCGGCCTGGCCCGCGCCGATGCCGCGGCCAGCGGCGTGGACCTGCAGGTGGCGCTGCCGCCGACGCTGCCCCTGGTGGCGGTGGACGGCATCCAGATCGAGCAGGTGCTGCTGAACCTGGTGCGCAATGGCATCGAGGCGATGCAGCCGGTGCCGCGCGCGCAGCGCCGGCTGCGCATCGAAGGCGCGCTGCAGGATGGCGAGCTGCAGCTGGCGGTGCAGGACAGCGGGCCCGGCGTGCCGCCCGAGCAGGCCGAGCGCATCTTCGAACCCTTCGTCTCGCACAAGCCCGGCGGCATGGGCATCGGCCTGGCCATCAGCCGCTCGATCGCCGAGGCGCACCAGGGCCGGCTCTGGCTGGCCGAACCCGCGCCGGACCGCGGCGCGCGCTTCGTGCTGGCGCTGCCGCTGGAGGACGCGCCGATGGCGCGTTAGCATCATGGACATGCTGCCCAGCTCCTTGCCGCCGTGTGTCCACATCGTCGACGACGAGGCCGAGGTGCGCGATGCGGTGGCGCTGCTGCTGCGCTCGGTCGGACTGGCCAGCCTGCAGTACGGTTCGGCCGCGCAGTTCCTGGCCGAGTACCGACGCGGCGCGCCGGGCTGCCTGCTGCTGGACGTGCGGCTGCCCGGCCTGAACGGGCTGGACCTGCAGGAGCGCCTGGCCGCGGCCGGCATCCAGCTGCCGGTGATCGTGATGAGCGGCCATGGCGACATCCCGATGGCCGTGCGCGCCATGCGCGCCGGCGCGCTGGACTTCATCGAGAAGCCCTTCCACGACCAGGCGCTGCTCGACCGCGTGCACCAGGCGATCGAGCTGTCCGGCCGCGCCCACGCGGACGCCGGCGAGCACCAGCGCATCGCCGAGCGCTACGCGCGCCTGAGCGAGCGCGAGAAGCAGGTGCTGCAGGCCATCGTCGAGGGCCGGCCGAACAAGCTGATCGCCGACGACCTGGGCCTGTCGATCCGCACCGTGGAAACCCACCGCGCGCACCTGATCGAGAAGATGGAGGCGCGCTCGCTCTCGCAATTGGTGCGGATGGCGGTGCAGGTGCTGCCGCCGCGCTGACGGCAGCACCTGGCGCCTGGCCTCAAACGCCCGCCATTCCCTGCAGGCCCAGCTTCGAGCTGGTGCCGACGATCACCTCGCCCACCTTGCTCAGCGCGCCGGTGGAGGCATCGATCGCGTAGCTGACGATCTTGTCCGCGCCGAGGTAGGTGGAGTACAGGTACTTGCCGTCCGGGCTGACCCAGGCGTCGCCGGCCACGCTGTTGACGCCGGCCAGCACCGAGGGCTCCATCGCGGCGATCGACTGCAGCAGCGTCAGCGTGCCGTCGTTGCCGATGCCGTACGACGAGATCGATCCGCTGCCGTTGCCGACGTAGGCATAACGTCCATTGGGCGTGACCGACAACCAGCACGGCGCGCCGACGCCGGCGGCCATGGCCTGGCTCAGCTGCGTCAGCACGCCGGTGGAGGCCAGCGTGTAGGCGGTGAGCGAAACGCCGGTGATGCCGGTGGACAGGTAGATCGTGCTGCCGTTGCCGGTCTTCACGAACTGGCCGGCGAAAGGCGTCGTCAGCTGCGTGGTGTTGGCCACCGGGTTGCCCAGCGTGCCGTCGGCATTGACCGGGAAGGCCAGCACCGCGTTGCTGGCGGTGCCGGTGCTCAGCATCACGAAGCGCTGGTCGGGCGAGACCAGCAGCTGCGTCGGCGCCACGTTGGCCGGGTTCAGCGCGCCCATCTGCGCCACGTTGTACAGGCCCAGCTGCTGCAGCGAGCCGTCGTCCGCCAGGCGGTAGGCGCCCAGCTGCAGCGTGCCGCCCAGGAAGCTGGCGTAGACCACCTTGCCGGCCACCGCCAGGCTGTTGGGCCGCAGGCCCTGGGTCCGGGTGTTCTTCAGCAGCGTGGGCGTGCCGCTGGCGGCGTCGAGCGCGAACACCGAGATCGAGTTGTCGCCGCCATTGGCGGCCAGCAGCAGCTGGCGCTCGGGCACCGTCACCACGCTGAACTGGCTGCCCAGCGTGTTGGGCCCCGGCGTGCCGTTGATGCGGATGCCGTTGGTGCCCTGGCCGCCGCTGGCCACCGCGGCCACGCGCAGCAGCGTGCCATTCGCCGCGCGGCTGTACTGCAGCACGGTGTTGGTGGTTTCGTTGGTCTGCGTGTAGAGCTGGTTGGCCAGCATCGGCGCGGGCGGCGGGGTGACGGCGGCCGGGGCGGGTGCGTCATCGCCACCCCCGCCGCAGGCGGCCAGCAGCGTGGCGGCCGCGAGGCCGAGGGTGGTCAGGGTGCGGCGGCGGATCATCGGTGCCTCCAGTGCAGGGGGTTTGAACATGACGGCACTGTGGACAGGCTGCATCACGCGGTGATCCGCGAAAGATCACGTCTTGATCACGCCGGCGTCGATGCGCACGACCTCATTCGGACAAGACCAGAGTGGCGATCACGCCGACCCAGAACTCTCTGATCATCCGTCGCTTCAATCGTCGGGGTTGCCGCTGCGGCCCCAAAAGGCAATGCGAGCAGGACAGACCAAGGCACGCCTGCGCAACGCATGCACAGACAGCCACCCGGCGCGTGTACATGTGGACAAATGTTCTTGTAACATGCGGGCGACTGCAGCACCACCCTCGATGCTCGCCCGGGCCCTGAACCTCGATCGCCTGTTGGACACGACGACATGCAGATTCACCGAGTCGCGACCCGATCAAGGTCGAAGGCAATGCGGACGAATGCGGAAGCGCCGAGTACTTGACCGCGGGTCTTGGCTACTGGCCCAACGGAATGTTGGCTGCTCGTTCATCGGCATCCAGGGCGGTGATCAGCTTGGCCAGGTCTGCATCGAGGCGCATGAGCGTCTTGGCGTCCAGGCTGGCGAGTGCCTCGGGCAGGACGCCGGTCAGGGGCCCCGGTGCGCGCCGCAGCACAGCGGCTCCGGCTGGCAGGATGCGCAGTTGGACGGTGCGTCGATCCACGCCGTTCTTGGCGCCGGTGACGAGCCCGCGGGCGATCAAGGTCTTGACCAGGTTGCTGGCGGTCGACTGGTGGATGTCCATTGCCTGCGCCAGATCGTTGATGCCGATATTGGGTCGATCGCGCACGACGCTCAGCGCCCACAACTGCGCGCCGCCGACCCCGGCCTTCTTCTCGACCTGCTGGAAGTGCGTCTTGACGGCATTGAAGACCAGGCGGAAGCGCCGCAGTACCTGGGCGGCAGGGTCGCCGTTCCCGCTCCCGGATGGGCCTTGACGTGCCTGCTTCGGTGCAGCCGCTACGGCTCTTCGTGTGACCATGATTCCATGATAGGAGACCTGTGAAGATGATCGCGCCAAGGGTCGATTCGGCCCCGTTCGGGATGGCGAGCGAAGCATGAAGCACGACCTGCGCATTGCCGCGGCCTTCCGCCGCGAGTTTTCCGACTGGCGACTCTGGTTGGCACGCTCGATCGTGATTGCCGTGGCCGCTGCCGCGGGCCTCACTGTCGTCGCATTCACCTGGCTGACCGAACGCGCGTTGGAGGCGTTCTTTTCGATCCAAACGCGTTGGTGGTGGGCTCCACTCCTGTGGACGCCAATGTGCACCGGCGCCATCGTCTGGCTGACCAGGCACCATTTTCCTGGTGCGACCGGATCCGGCATTCCCCAGGTCATGGCAGCGCTCGACACATCGGTTGACACGTCGAGCCGTCCCCTGTTCGTTTCGATCAAGCTGACGCTGGCGAAGATCGTCTTGACTGCCTGGGGCTTGCTGGCCGGGCTCTCGCTCGGCCGCGAAGGCCCGTCCGTCCAGATAGCCGCCGGCGTGATGCATGGCGCCAGGCGGTGGCTGCCCAGGCGATCGGCCGTGACCGAGCACGGCTTGCTGGTGGCCGGCGGCGCAGCGGGCATCGCAGCGGCCTTCAACACCCCGCTGGGCGGGGTCATGTTCGCGATCGAGGAACTCTCGCGCACGCCAGAGCAACGCAGCAGCGGCCTGCTCATCTCGGGCATCGTGCTGGCCGGCCTGATGGCTGTGTCGACCTATGGCAATGGCACCTATTTCGGGGTCATCCATGTCCCGGCCGTCGGGCTTTCGTTGCTGCTGCCGGGTCTGCTCGTGGCGGTGGGCAGCGGCGTCGCTGGCGCGCTGTTCGCGCGTCTGCTCATTGCATCACTCAGCGGCGGCTCGGCCGATGGGCTGAGCCGGTGGCGGCTCGCGCGGCCGGTGTCGTTCGCGGTGGCCTGTGGTCTGGCGGTCGCCATGATCGGCGTGACCACCGATGGCGCGACCTTTGGCAGCGGGTATGCCTACACGCGGGCGATGCTGGAAGGTCAGCAACACGTGCCCGCGGTCTACGTTCTCTTCAAGTTCCTGGCGACCTGGCTCACGTCCTGGTCCGGCGTTCCTGCCGGCATCTTCGCGCCGTCCCTGGCCATCGGCGCAGCACTGGGCAACGACGTGGCCCAGCTGACTGCGTATCCCCATGCTGCGACCCTGATCGCGCTGGGAATGGCGGGGTTCCTTGCCGCGGCTACCCAGGCGCCTCTTACCTCGTTCATCATCGTGATGGAAATGGTGGATGGTCACGCGATGGTGCTCAGCCTCATGGCCTGTGCGCTCATCGCAAGCGGAATCTCAAGAGTCCTGTCGAGGCCCCTGTACGCCACGCTCGCGCAGATCCAGTTGCGCCGGCTTCCGCCGCGTCAGGATGCGCAGCCGCACGGCTAGAGGTGCAAAGAAAAGGAGCCCCGCGCGGGGCTCCAAGCAGGGCATGAACTCCTGGTCGCCCGTCACGAGCTCGAGTCGTCACAGGCCGAGAAAGTATATTTGTTGAAATATTGTCGTGTCGAGCTGGCCGGTGGCTTGGCGCGGCGCAGGGCAAGTCCCCTCCATGACGCTCGGCTTGGTGCCGCGGCGCAGACCCATGTGCTAGGCTCCCGGCCGTCATTGGCTACCGTGTTTGGGGGTTCCTCTCATGCGCACTTCCCTGTTGGCCCTGGCCCTGGTGCCAGCCCTGTTCGCCGCCTGTTCCAGCACGCCGCTGAACGAAGACAAGGGCGCCCCGGTGGCCACCGTCACGCCCACCGCGGTGCAGCCCGCGCAGCCGGCCACGCAGGCGCCGGCCGTCAGCACCGTGAAGCCGGTGGTCGCCCAGCCGACGACGACGATGGCGGCCAACGAGCGCGAGCGCAGCGTCTACTTCGACTTCGACGATTTCACCGTCAAGAACGACTTCATGCCGATGCTCGAGCAGCAGGGCAAGCAGCTGTCGGCCAAGCCCGGCGCCAATGTGCGCATCGAAGGCAACACCGACGAGCGTGGCAGCGCCGAGTACAACCTGGCGCTGGGCCAGCGCCGCGCGCAGGCGGTGCTCAAGGTGCTGAAGCTCTACGGCGCGAAGGACTCGCAGCTCGAGGCCGTCAGCTGGGGCAAGGAAAAGCCGCGCGCGCCCGGCCATGACGAGTCGGCCTGGGCGATGAACCGCCGCGCGGACATCGTCAACCATTGACGCGGGCCTGCGTCGCGGCGCGCTGACAGGGACCCTGCGGGGCCTGGCTCCACAGGGCACCTCCGGGTGCCTTGTTCGTTTGGGGGCGCTGTCGATCGTGACATCCGTGGCAGGGCGGGACGCGGCGCTTGCGCCGGGCTCAAGGCGCGGCCGACGCTGCCGTAACAGCGGGTGTCCTCGCCCTCACGGAGACCCCCGCCATGAAGACCCGTCTCGCACTGGCCCGCGCCCCCGCCGTGGCCGTGATCCTGGCCCTGAGCGGCGCTGCCGCGCTGACCGCCGGTTCGCACATCCCGACGCTCGACGAGCGCGTGATGTCCGGCACCAGCGAGCTGTCGCAGGTCGACTGGACCGCCTCGTTCGAAGGCGCCCGCACGCTGGCGCGCATGCACTACGGCAATCTGCCCGAGCAGGTGCGCCAGGGCGCGTCGGAGCTGGCGCGCGCGCAGTGGCAGCCGGCACCGGCCGAGCCGGTGCGGCTGGCCGCGCGCAGCACGCCCTGACCAGGCGCCGCAGGCGCGCTCAGCCGCGCGTCAGCCGCAGGCCGGCATCGAGCAGCAGCACCTCGCCGGTGGTCTTGGGCGCACAGGCGCCCAGGAACCACGCGGCATCGGCCACGTCCTCGGGCGCGATCACCGCGTCCAGCGCGGCGATCTGCTTGTAGCCCACGACATTGGCCGCATAGCGCTCCGCGCCCAGGCCCTGCTGCAGCCACGGCGTCTCGACCAGGCCCGGCGCGATCGCGTTGACGCGGATCGCCGGCCCCAGCGCGCGCGCCAGGCCGATCGTCAGCGCATTCAGCGCGCCCTTGCTGGCCATGTAGGCCAGTGAGGAGCCGCGGCCCATCATCGACGCGATCGACGAGATGTTGACGATGCCGCCGTGGCCCGAGGCTTGCAGCAGCGGCTGCAGCGCGCGCACCATCTGGTACGCGCCGATCACGTTGACCGCGTAGATGTCGTGGAAGTCCTGCGCCTGCAGGCCTTCGAGCTGCTGCGCGGGCACGAACCTGGTGGTGCCGGCGTTGTTCACCAGCACGTCGGCGCGGCCGAAGCGGGCCTCGACGGCGGCGCCCAGCCGGCGGCAATCGGCATCGTCGGCCACGTTGGCCTTGACCACCAGGGCCTCGGCACCGAACGCGCGGCATTCATCGGCCACGGCCTCGGCCGGCGCGGCCGCGCGCGAGTAGTTGATCACCACGTTCCAGCCGTTCTTCGCGTACAGCCGCGCGGTGGCCGCGCCGATGCCGGAAGACGAACCGGTCACCACGCAGAGCTTGCGTTCTTCACTCATCCCGGGCTCCTGGAAAGCATCACCCCGGTGACAAGCTTAGCGGGGGGCGCGGCCTAGAATCGATCGCATCCATCCCGACACCGTCCCGCAGGAGACACTCATGCGCGAATACCTGAAGTTCTACATCGACGGCCGCTGGGTCGAGCCCGCCGTCGCGAAGACGCTGGACGTCATCAACCCCGCCACCGAGAAGCCGGCCGGCCGCATCTCGATGGGCTCGGCCGCCGATGTCGATGCCGCGGTGAAGGCCGCACGCCGCGCCTTCGCGAGCTACTCGCAGACTTCCGTGGAGGAGCGCATCGCGCTGCTCGAGCGTGTCGTGGCCGAGTACCAGAAGCGTTATGCCGACATGGCCGCCGCCATCACCGAAGAGATGGGCGCGCCCGCCGCGCTGGCGCAGAAGGCGCAGGCCGCGATGGGCCTGGGCCACCTGCAGACGGCGCTGGCGGTGCTGAAGAACTACCACTTCCGCGAGGAACGCGGCACCACGCTGCTGGTGAAGGAGCCGATCGGCGTGTGCGGCCTGATCACGCCGTGGAACTGGCCGGTGAACCAGATCGCCTGCAAGGTGGCGCCGGCGCTGGCGGTGGGCTGCACGATGGTGCTGAAGCCTTCGGAGCTGTCGCCGTTCTCGGCCCAGGTCTGGACCGAGATCCTCGATGCCGCGGGCGTGCCCGCTGGCGTGTTCAACCTCGTCAACGGCGACGGGCCGACGGTGGGCGCGGCGATCGCCAGCCACCCGGAAGTGGACATGGTGTCCTTCACCGGCTCCACCCGCGCCGGCGTGGAAGTGGCGCGCAACGCGGCGCCCTCGGTCAAGCGCGTGCACCAGGAACTGGGCGGCAAGTCGCCCAACATCATCCTGCCCGATGCCGACTTCAAGCGCGCCGTCACCGCCGGCGTGCGCAGCGTGATGAGCAACTCCGGCCAGTCGTGCAACGCGCCCACGCGCATGCTGGTGCCGCGCGAGCGGCTCGACGAGGCGCTGGCCATCGCCAAGGCCGCGGCCGAGGCCACCACGGTGGGCGCGCCCGACAGCGGCGCGAGCGTCGGCCCGGTGATCTCGGCCACGCAGTGGGACAAGATCCAGACGCTCATCCACAAGGGCATCGAGCAGGGCGCCACCGTGGTGGCCGGCGGCCCCGGCAAGCCGGCGGGCCTGGAGACCGGCTACTACGTGAAGCCCACCGTGCTGGTGGTGAAGGACAACCAGAACATCGTCGCGCGCGAGGAGATCTTCGGCCCGGTGCTGACCGTCCTGCCCTACGACACGGTGGACGAGGCGGTGGCCATCGGCAACGACACGCCCTATGGCCTGGCGGCCTACGTGTCGGGCACCGATGTCGAGGCCACGCGCCGCGTCGCGTCGCGCCTGCGCGCGGGCCAGGTCAACATCAACAGCGCCGCGCCGGACCTGATGGCGCCCTTCGGCGGCTTCAAGCAGTCGGGCAATGGCCGCGAATGGGGCGACCACGCCTTCGCCGAGTTCCTGGAAGTGAAGGCGGTGCTGGGCTACGTGCCCAAGGCCTGAGCCGGCTCGCGCGGCAGTTCGGCGCGCAGCCGCGGCAGCGCCTGCGGATGGTGCTGGTGCAGGAAGGCGATCAGGCCTTCGCGCACCGCGCAGCGCAGGTCGAAGCAGGCACCCGATGACGCGGCACTGACCAGCACCCGCACCTGCATCGCGCGTTCGCTGGTCTCGGTGACCTGCACCACGCAGACGCGGCGATCCCAGTTCGGGTCGCGCTCGCACAGGCGCAGCGCCTCCGTGCGCAGTGCGGCCAGCGGTGTGCCGAAGTCCAGCCACAGCATCACCGTGCCCAGCAGCGCGGCATCGCGCCGCGTCCAGTTCTGGAACGGGTGCTCGATGAACCATTGCAGCGGGATGATCAGGCGCCGTTCGTCCCAGATGCGCAGCACCACGTAGGTGGCGCTGATCTCCTCGACACGGCCCCATTCGCCCTCGACGATCAGCACGTCGTCGATGCGGATGGGCTGCGCCATCGCGATCTGCAGGCCGGCCAGCAGGTTGCTGAAGACCGAGCGCGCGGCAATGCCCGCGACCAGTCCCACCACGCCGGCCGAGGCCAGGATGCTGGCGCCGACCTGCCGCGCCTCGGGAAACGACATCAGCATGAACGACAGGCCGATCGTGATGATCACGCCCACCGCGATGCGCCCCAGCACGCGGGTCTGCGTGTTGACGCGCCGCGCCGCCAGGTTGTCGGCCACGTCCACCGGGTGCAGCGCGATCACGCCTTCGGCCACGCCGCGCACCGCGGCCGCCAGCGTCCAGGTGCATGCTGCGATGAGCGCCAGCGCGCTGGCATGGCGCACCGCGCCGATGCCGCGCAGCGCGTCGTCGACACCCTGCCACACCAACTGCAGCGCCAGCACCGGCAGCAGCCAGGCCAGCGGCGCGTCGATGCGCCGCAGCACCGACGCCAGCAGCACCGTGCGGCTGCCCAGGCGCAGTGCCAGCGGCCGCAGCACGCGGTGCGCCACCCAGGCCAGCAGCGCACCCAGCCCGGCGGCCAGCAGCGCCGGGCCCCAGGCCTCGAGCCCTTGCGCGAGATTCATACCGCCGTGTCCCACGGCGCCGAGAGCCGCGTGGCGCCGTTGATGATGCCCACCATCGAGTAGGTCTGCGGGAAGTTGCCCCACAGCTCGCCGGTGGCGGGCGCCAGGTCCTCGCTCAGCAGGCCGACCGGGTTGCGCGCGGCCAGCAGCGCCTCGAAGGCCTCGCGCGCCTGGCCGTAGCGACCGATGCGCGCCAGCGCGTCGACGCGCCAGAACGAGCAGATGTTGAACGCCGTCTCGGGCTTGCCGAAGTCGTCGGCGGCCTCGTAGCGGCGCATGAAGTTGCCGTCGACCAGCGAGCGCTCCATCGCATCGACGGTGCTGATGAAGCGCGGGTCCTGCGGCGGCAGGAAGCCCACCTCGGACATCAGCAGCACGCTGGCATCGAGGTCGCGCCCGCCCAGGCTTTCGACGAAGGCCTGGCGCTCGGGATTCCAGGCCTGCTCGAGGATCAGCGCCCGGATCGTCGCGGCGCGGGCGTGCCACAGCTTCTGCCGCTCGGGCTGGTCCAGCACGCGGGCGATGCGGGCGAGCCGGTCGCAGGCCACCCAGCACATCAGCGCCGAGGAGGTGTGCACCCGGGCCCGCGTGCGCAGCTCCCAGATGCCGGCATCGGGCTGGTCGTGCAGTACCCAGGCGCGCTCGCCCATGGCCTCGAGCGCGAGGAAGTCGTGCAGGTCGCCGCGCTTGAGCAGCCGGTGGTCGTGGAAGGCCTGCGCCGCACCGAGCACGATGCCGCCGTACACATCGTGCTGGAAATGCTCGGCTGCCTGGTTGCCCACCCGCACCGGGCCCATGCCGCGATAACCCGCGACATGAGCGACCGTGGATTCCGGCAGCGCGTGCTCCAGCCCCAGCCCGTACAGCGGCTGCACATGGCCGGTGGTGGCGCCGCGCACCACCTCGTACAGCCAGCCGAGGTAGGTTTCCATCGTGCCCATCTCGGACAGGCTGTTGAGCGCGCGCACCACGAAGAACGCGTCGCGCAGCCAGCAGAAGCGGTAGTCCCAGTTGCGGCCGCTGTTCGGCGCCTCGGGCAGGCTGGTGGTCATGGCCGCGACGATGGCGCCGGTCTCCTCGAACTGGCACAGCTTCAGCGTGATGGCGGCGCGGATCACCGCGTCCTGCCACTCCAGCGGCACCGCCAGCCGGCGTGTCCAGTGGCGCCAGTAGCTGGCGGTGAGTTCCTCGAACTCGCGCGCGGTGTCGTCCACGTCGCCGCCCAGCGTCTCGTCCGGGCCCAGCAGCAGCGCCACCGGCCGGCTCAAGGTGAACCAGGTGCCATCGACCACGTAGGTGAGCGGCACGCTGGTGTTCAGCCGCAGTACCTGGTCGGGCAGCACGAAGCGCAGGTGGTGGCTGCCGCGCGTCAGCGCCACTGGCGCGGTGCCCCATTGCGCGCGTGGCTTGACCGTCATGCGCACACGCGGCCGGCCCTGCAGCGGCCGCACCCGGCGCACCAGCTGCGCGGGCCGGAACACGCGGTCGCGGTTGACGAAGCGCGGCGCGAAGTCGGTCACCTCGATGCCCTGGCCCTGGTCGTCCCACAGCTCGGTGCGCACGATCGCGGTGTTGGGTTCATAGCGTTGCACCTTACGGGCCAACCCTTGCAACTCGATCGTCATCGCGCCTTCCTCGGGCAGACCATCGGCGCTGTCGAGCAGCGCGTCGAACACCGGCGTGGAGTCGAAACGCGGCAGGCAGCACCAGACGATGCGCGCGCTGTCGTGCACCAGCGCGGCAATGCCGCAGTTGCCGATCAGGGCCAGGGCCAGGTCAGCCTGCGGCCGGGCAGGCATGCCGCTTGCCCCGGGTTGGCTAGGTGTTTGCATGGGAGAACGGATCGATGGTTGAACTTGTGGGTCGACTCGGTACTCGGAACCTGGATGAGCATAAAATTCCCCGCCATCCTCGCAGTAGAAGGGCCGGAATGGCATTGAAGACCATCCGACTGCAACTGCGATTCCTGCTGCCGCTGGTGGCCACGCTGATCGGCGCCTCCTACCTGGCAGTGCCCCTGATGGACCAGGTCACGCTGCGTTGGTTCAGTCGCGACCTCAACAGCCGCGGCCAGCTGGTGGCCAATGCGATGTCCGACAGCGTGGCCGACGCGCTGGCGGCCGGCCGCATGCAGCGGCTGCGCGACCTGCTGGAACGTACCGCGCAAGATGAGCGGCTGTTCGCGCTGGCCCTGTGCGGGCCCGACGGCCGGCTGCTGGCCGCCACCGAGCGCTACCCGGCCCAGCTCGACTGCACGCAGGCGCTGGAGATCTCGCAGCGCGCCACGCCCCAGCTGGCGCTGGCCGGCGGCGGCGTGCACGTGGGCATGCAGGAGATCTTCGGGCAGGCACCGACACCGGCACCCGCGCCGCCGGCCCGCGGTGGGCCGGTGACGCAGGTCGATGGTGCCGACGCGCTGCCGCCCGGCAGTGCGCTGCCGGACCCGGCGCCGCCACCGGCGGACGCGGCTGCCGCCGCGGCACCGGCCGAGATGCCGCAGATGCTGATGGGCCGCCTGGTGCTGCTGCACGACATGAGCTTCATCGACCGGCGCAGCCAGGACACGCGCCGCTACCTGATCGGGCTGATCACCGTTCTGGGCCTGGTGATCGCGGTGATCACGGTGGTCGTCGCGCAGCTGAGCTGGCGCGGCTGGGTCAACGGCGTGCGCGCCATCATGCGTGGCGAAGGCCTGCTCAAGCCGCTGCTGCCGGCGCCCGAGCTGGCACCGTTCGCCCACGACCTGCGCGAGCGGCTGCGCGAGCTGGAGGACGAATACCGCCGCGCGCTGGGCCCGGACCTGGCCTGGGACGCCGACCGCCTGCGCGCGCTGCTGCGCTCGCAGTTGAGCGGCGACCAGGTGATCGTCGTCTCCAACCGCGAGCCCTACATCCACGAGAAGGGTAGCGACGGGCAGGTCATCGTCAAGCGCCCGGCCAGCGGCCTGGTCACCGCGGTGGAGCCGGTGATGCGCGCCTGCTCGGGCACGTGGATCGCGCACGGCAGCGGCAGCGCCGACCGCGAGGTGGTCGACCGTGCCGACCGCGTGCGCGTGCCACCGGGCGAGGACGCCTACTGGCTGCGCCGCATCTGGCTCACGGCCGAGGAAGAAGCGGGTTATTACTACGGCTTCGCGAACGAAGGCATGTGGCCGCTGTGCCACGTGGCGCACGTGCGGCCGGTGTTCCGCGAATCGGACTGGGCCGCCTACCGCGAGGTGAACCAGCGCTTCGCCGATGCGGTGGTGGCCGAGGCGCGCAGCGAGGACCCGGTGGTGCTGGTGCAGGACTACCACTTCGCGCTGCTGCCGGCGATGGTGCGCGAGAAGCTGCCCAAGGCCACCATCCTGACCTTCTGGCACATCCCGTGGCCGAACCCCGAGTCGTTCGGCATCTGCCCCTGGCGGCGCGAGATCCTCACCGGCATGCTGGGCAGCACCATCCTCGGCTTTCACACCCGCTTCCACTGCAAGAATTTCATCGAGACCGTCGACCGCTTCCTCGAGGCGCGCATCGAGCACGAGCATTCGACCATCGCCTACCGCCGCAAGGAGACCTACGTCGAGAGCTACCCGATCTCGATCGAATGGCCCGGCGAGGCCGAGGTCGCCACCTGGGCGCCGGTGGACGAATGCCGCCGCCGCGTGATCGAGCGGCTGAAGCTGCCGGCCGACGCCTGCATTGCGCTGGGCATCGACCGCTTCGACTACACCAAGGGCATCCTCGAACGCCTGAACGCGGTGGAGCGCCTGCTGGAGAAATGGCCCGAATGGGTGGGTCGCTTCGTCTTCGTGCAGGTGGCCGCGCCCACGCGCAGCGCGCTGGACGAGTACCGCAGCTTCCAGGACCGGGTGCAGCGCGTCACCGAGCGCATCAACCGCCGCTTCGGCCGCCACGACTACCAGCCGGTGCACCTGCTGGCCACGCACCACGAGCATGACGCGGTGATGGAGCTGTGCCGCGCCGCGAACATCTGCGTCGTCACCAGCCTGCACGACGGCATGAACCTGGTGTGCAAGGAGTTCGTCGCCGCGCGCGACGATCTGCAGGGCGTGCTGGTGCTCAGCCGCTTCGCCGGGGCCGCGCGCGAGCTGTCCGAGGCGCTGATCGTGAACCCCTATCACGTGGAAGAAACGGCCGATGCGCTGCAGCGCGCGGCCACCATGCCGGCCGCCGAGCAGCGCGAGCGCATGGCCAGCCTGCGCAGCACGGTGCACGAGTTCAACGTGTTCCGCTGGGCCGGCCGCATGCTGTCCGACGCCGGCCGCTGGCGCCTGCGCGAGCGGGTGGAAGCACGGGTGCGCCGCCATGCCGCCTGAGGCACCGCTGGAGCCGCCCGCCGGCCTGCAGCACCTGTTCAGCCCCGAGGGCGACGTGGCGATGTCGCAGGCGCTGGCGCAGCGGCCGCTGCTGGCCTTCGACTTCGACGGCACGCTGGCGCCGATCGTGCCGCACCCGGACGACGCGCGCATCGCGCCCGCGGTGGCCGAGCGGCTGCAGGCGCTGATGCGCCGGCTGCCGGTGGCCATCGTCACCGGCCGCGCGGTGGACGATGTGCGCGGCCGCCTCGGCTTCGAGCCGAGCTACGTGGTCGGCAGCCATGGCGCGGAGGATGCGCTCGACCCGCAGGCCAGCGCCGCCTATGCGCAGGCGCTCGATGCGCTGCGTACGCTGCTGCGCGTGCAGCGCCCGGCGCTGGACGAATGCGGCGTGTGGGTGGAGGACAAGCGCCAGTCGATCGCGCTGCACTACCGCCAGTCGCCCGAGCGCGAGAGGGCGCAGGCGCTGATCCTCGAGCTGCTGTCCTGGCGCGAGGACGAGGTGCTGCGCATCTTCCCCGGCAAGATGGTGGTCAACGTGATGGCGCGCGAGGCACCGGACAAGGCCCATGCGATGCAGGCGCTGGTGGCGCGCAGCGGCGTGCGCTGTGCGCTGTTCGCCGGCGACGATGTCAACGACGAGCCGGTGTTCATCAGCGCCCCGCCGCACTGGCTGACGGTGCGCATCGGCCGCGACGCGCGGCCCACGCAGGCCCGTTTCTACCTCGACAGCCCGGCCGAGACCGCGCTGATGCTCGAACGCCTGCTGGCCCGGCTTGCGTGATCGCAAGCCCGCCGTCATGGGAGGCGCTTAACCTCGCGCCCCATGAGCATCCGCAACCTCGAATACCTGCTGGCCCCGGCTTCGGTGGCCGTGGTCGGCGCCTCCTCGCGCGCCGGCAGCGTCGGCGCCACCGTCTGGCGCAATGTCCGCGCCGGTGAGTTCGGCGGCCCAGTGTGGCCGGTGAACCCCTCGCACGAGCAGCTGGACGGCCAGCGCTGCTTCGCCCGCATCGCCGATCTGCCGCAGGCGCCCGAGCTGGCGCTGGTGTGCACGCCGCCGGCCACCGTGCCGGGCGTGATCAACGAGCTGGCCGCGCGCGGCTGCAAGGCCGCGGTGGTGATGACCGCGGGCCTGGACAAGGTGCAGAAGCAGGCCATGCTGGACGCCGCGCGGCCGGCGCTGCTGCGCATCCTGGGCCCCAACTGCCTGGGCCTGCTGGCGCCGCATGCGGGGCTGAACGCCAGCTTCGCGCACACCGAGGCGCTGCCGGGCGAGATCGCCTTCGTCTCGCAGTCGGGCGCCATCGTCACCGCGGTGCTCGACTGGGCGCGCTCGCGCCGCATCGGCCTGTCGTGCATGGTGTCGATGGGCGAGCATGCCGACGTCGACGTCGGCGACTTGCTGGACCACCTGGCCAGCGACCCGAAGACGCGCTCGATCCTGATGTACCTGGAATCGGTGGAGGCGCCGCGCAAGTTCATGTCGGCCGCGCGCGCCGCGGCACGCAACAAGCCGGTGATCGTCGTCAAGGCCGGGCGCGCCGGGCGCGGCATGGCAGCCGCGGCCTCGCACACCGGCGCGCTGGCCGGGTCGGACGCGGTGTACGACGCCGCCTTCCGCCGCGCCGGCATGCTGCGCGTGGACACGCTGCAGCAGCTGTTCATCGCCGCCGAGACGCTGGCGCGCTTCGGCGCCAACCGCGACGAGGTGCTGACGGTGATGACCAACGGCGGCGGTGCCGGCGTGATGGCGGCCGATGCCGCCGCGCTGGCCGGCATTCCGCTGGCCGAGCCCAGCGCTGCGCTGATCGAGCGCCTGGGCGCCGGCCTGCCCGGCACCTGGTCGCACGGCAACCCGGTGGACATCATCGGCGACGCGCCGGTCGAGCGCTACACCCACACGCTGAACACGCTGCTGGCCGACCCCGCGGCCGGCGCGGTGCTGTTCGTGCACGCGCCCACGGCCATCGTGCGCAGCGACGACATCGCGCGCGCCTGCGCGCCGATCGCACGCCAGGCCCGCCACCGGCTGCTGGCCTGCTGGCTGGGCGACGGCGCGGTGGCCGATGCGCGGCGCATCTTCCGCGAGGCCGGCATCGCCGACTTCGAGACGCCCGAGGACGCCGTGGCTGCCTTCGGCCTGCTGCGCACCTACCGCCGCAACCAGGCGCAGCTGATCGAGGCGCCCGGTGCCGCCCCGGTGGTGGCGGGCAATGCCGAGGCCGCGCGCACGCTGATGCAGCGCGCGCTGGCCGATGGCCGCACGATGCTGGACGAAGCCGAGGCCAAGCAGGTGCTGCAGGCCTACGGCATCCCGGTGGTCGAGACCCGCCGCGTCGCCGCCGAGGCGGAAGCCGCCGCGCAGGCCGCGCAGGCCTGCGGCTTTCCGGTGGCGCTGAAGATCCTGTCGCGCGACCTGAGCCACAAGTCCGACGTCGGCGGCGTGGCCCTGGACCTGCAGGACGCCGCGACGGTGCGCGAGGCCGCGCAAACGATGCTCGCGCGCATCGGCCGCATGCGGCCGGAGGCGCGGCTCGAAGGCTTCACCGTGCAGGCCATGGTGCGCCGGCCCCATGCGCAGGAGCTGATCGTCGGCGCCAGCGTCGACCCGCTGTTCGGCCCGGTGCTGCTGTTCGGCCAGGGCGGCACCGCGGTGGAACTGGTGGCCGACCGCGCGCTCGCGCTGCCGCCGCTGAACCGTGCGCTGGCACGCGAGCAGATCTCGCGCACCCGCGTCGCCAGACTGTTAGGCGGCTACCGCGACCGGCCGCCGGCGCAGCTGGACGCCATCGCCGATGCACTGGTGGCGCTGTCGCAGCTGCTGGCCGACCTGCCCGAGATCGCCGAGCTCGACATCAACCCGCTGTGGGCCGACGAGCAGGGCGTGATCGCGCTGGACGCGCGCATCCGCATCGATCCGCACGGACCGGCCGGCCGCGCGCACTTCGCGATCCTGCCGTACCCGGCCGAGCTGGAGGAAACCGTGTCCTGGCAGGGCGCGCCGCTGCTGCTGCGCCCGATCCGCCCCGAGGACGAGGCGATGCACCGCGAATTCCTCGAGTCGCTGGACCCCGAGGACCTGCGGCTGCGCCTGTTCAGCAGCCGGCGCGAGATGCCGCGCAGCGAGCTGGCGCGGCTGGTGCAGATCGACTACGCGCGCGAGATGGCCTTCGTCGCGGTGCGGGCGCAGGCCGATGGCACGCCGCGCATCATCGGCGTGGTGCGCGCCGTGAGCGACCCGGACAACGACGAGGCCGAGTTCGCCATCATCATCCGCTCGGACCTGCACCGCCAGGGCCTGGGCCGGCTGCTGATGCGCAAGATGATCGGCCACCTGCGCGCCAGCGGCACGCGCCGCATGGTCGGCGAGGTGCTGCCCGAGAACCGCAGCATGAGCGCGCTGGCGCAGGCCGTGGGCCTGCAGGCCGAAGGCGTGCACCGCGGCGGGGAAGGGCGGTTGTTCGCGATGGCGCTGCAGGCGCGGGACTAGCCGGGCAGGACATCGGACGGCGCGGCCGGCGGCCTGCGCTTCGCCGGTTGGGGTGTCGGGCACCTCGTTATAAACTCCCGTATACATCGGAACCACAGCAGCCGGCCCTGCCGATGACGCGACGCCCTGCGGGATGCTCGCCGTGGCCGCATGAACGTGCAGGACAGGACGATGCCGATCAACCCCCGCGCCGCGCGCGCGCTGGCCGCCGCGCTGCTGGCACTGCCCGGCGCGGCCGCCCGCGCCGACGACGTGACGGTGGCCGTGGCCGCCAACTTCGCCGGCCCGCTGGCCCGCATCGCCGAAGGCTTCACGGCCGCCACCGGCCACACGCTGAAGCTGTCGTCCGGCGCCACCGGCAAGTTCCACGCGCAGATCGTCGCCGGCGCGCCGTTCCAGGTGCTGATCGCCGCCGACGACGAGACACCGAAGAAGCTGATCGCCGAGGGCCACGCGGTGGCCGGCAGCAACTTCACCTACGCCATCGGCAAGCTGGTGCTGTGGAGCGCGCAGCCGGGCTTCGTCGACGACCAGGGGGCGGTGCTCGGCACGGGCCGGTTCGCGCACCTGGCGATCGCGAACCCGAAGATCGCGCCCTACGGCCAGGCCGGCCTGGCAGTGCTGAAGGCGCGTGGCCTGGCCGATGCGGTGGCGCCCCGGCTGGTCACGGCCGAGAGCATCGGGCAGGCCTACCAGTTCGTGGCCACCGGCAATGCCGAACTGGGCTTCGTGGCGCTGTCGCAGGTGGTGGTGCCGGGCAAGCCGGTGACGGGCTCGTACTGGGTCGTGCCGGCCTCGCTGTATGGCGAGATCCGGCAGGACGCGGTGCTGCTCAAGCCTGGCGAGAAGAGCGCCGCCGCGGCCGCCTTGCTGGCCTACCTGAAGGGCCCGGCGGCCCAGGCCGTGATCCAGGCCTACGGCTACGGGCATTGACACGCCGATGACGCCGGCCGACTGGAGCGCGATCCGCCTCACGGCCCAGCTGGCAGCATGCACCACCGTGCTGCTGCTGCTGGTCGGTGCGCCGCTGGCCTGGTGGCTGGCCCGCACGCGCTCGGCGTGGAAGCCGCTGTGGGCCTCGGTGGTGGCCCTGCCGCTGGTGCTGCCGCCGTCGGTGCTGGGCTTCTACCTGCTGCTGCTGATGGGCCCGCAGGGGCCGGTGGGCCAGCTCACGCAGGCCCTGGGCTGGGGCCGGCTGCCCTTCAGCTTCGGCGGGCTGCTGCTGGCCTCGGTGCTGTACTCCATGCCCTTCGTCGTGCAGCCGCTGCAGCAGGCCTTCGAGGCGATCCCCGAGCGCACGCTGGAGGCCGCCGCCACGCTGCGCGCCGGCCCCTGGGACCGCTTCTTCAGCGTGGTGCTGCCGCAGGCGCGGCCGGGCCTGCTGACGGCCAGCGTGCTCGGCTTCGCGCACACGGTGGGCGAGTTCGGCGTGGTGCTGATGATCGGCGGCAACATCCCGGGCAGCACGCGGGTGCTGTCGGTGGCGATCTACGAGCATGTCGAGGCCACCGAGTTCGCCGATGCGCACCGCCTGGCCGCCGGCATGGTGGTGTTCGCGCTGGTGGTGCTGGTCACGCTGTACGTGGTGAACCGGCCGCCGCGCGAGAAGGCCGCCCGATGATCGAGGCCCAGCTGCACCTGGCGCGGCCGGGCTTCGCGCTCGAGCTGTCGCTGGCGCTGCCGGACCAGGGCGTCAGCGTGCTGTTCGGCCCCTCGGGCTGCGGCAAGACGACGGTGCTGCGGGCGCTGGCCGGGCTGGAGCGGGCCGCCGGCCGCGTGGTGGTGGCGGGCGAGCGCTGGCAGGACGACGCCAGCGGCCACTGGCTGCCGACCCACCGCCGCCCGCTGGGCTACGTGATCCAGGAAGCGGCGCTGTTCCCGCACCTGGACGTGCGGCGCAACCTGGACTATGGCCGGCGGCGCATCGCGACATCGGCGCAGCGCATTGCGCTGGACCAGGTGGTCGAGCTGCTGGGCCTTGGCGCGCTGATGTCGCGCCGGCCGGCCACGCTGTCCGGCGGCGAGCGCCAGCGCGTGGCCATCGCCCGCGCGCTGGCCACCAGCCCGCAGCTGCTGCTGATGGACGAGCCGCTGGCCGCGCTGGACGCCGCGCGCAAGGCCGAGATCCTGCCCTACCTGGAGCGCCTGCACCGCACGCTGGCGCTGCCCATCGTCTACGTGACCCATGCGATGGACGAGGTGGCCCGCCTGGCCGACCACCTGGTGCTGATGGACGCGGGCCGCGTGCGCGCCGCCGGCCCGCTGGCCGAGCTGCTGTCGCGCGTGGACCTGCCGCTGGGCCGCCAGGACGAGGCCGGCGTGGTGATCGAGGCCGAGCTGCTGGCGCACGACACGGCCTACGCGCTGTCGCGCATCGGCTTTGCCGGCGGTACGCTGTGGCTGGGCGCCGCGCCGCAGGCTGTCGGCGAACGGGTGCGCGCACGGGTGCTGGCACGCGATGTGAGCGTCACCCGCCAGCCGCCGGCCGAGACCAGCATCCTGAACGTGCTGCCGGTGCGGCTGGAAGCGCTGCAGGCCGAAGGTGGCACCGCGCTGCTGCGCCTGGCGGTGGGTCCGCCGCCGGCGGGCAGCCGCGGTGTGCACCTGCTGGCGCGCATCACCCGCAAGAGCTGCGATGCGCTGCACCTGGCGCCGGGCGACCTGCTCTACGCGCAGGTCAAGGGCGTGGCGCTGATGTAGCCCGACACCGGCCGCCGGTCAGGCCGCCGCGCCGGCCGCGGGGGGCGCCAGCAGCGCGCCGTAGCCCGTGGCGGCGCCGGCGATCGTGCGGTGGACGAGCTCTTCGAGCGTCAGCATCAGCGGCGGGTCGTCTGCCGGCTCGCCCCACAGCGCCAGCGTCCGGCGCATGCGGTCGCGGTCCGGCGCGGTGGTGAGCGGGTGACGCGCCGCCAGCGCCAGCACGCGGCGTGCGGCCGGGCGTTCGCCCTGGGCTTCCAGCGTCTCGGCCAGCGGCAGCAGGCCGATGCTGAGCAGCGACTGCGCACCCAGCGCCAGCGCCAGCTGCAGCGCGGCGGCGGTGTGCTGGCGCGCCTCGGCCCAGTGGCCGCGGCGCAGCGCCAGGCGGGCCATCACCTGCAGCATCCAGATCTCGATGCTCTTGTAGCCATGCAGGCGGCTCGCGGCCAGGTTGCGCTCGGCCAGGGCCTGCGCGCGAACCAGGTCGCCGCGGTCCAGCGCGGTGTCGGCCAGGTTGGCCAGCAGGTAGCCCTGGGTGCCCACCAGGCCCTCGCGTTCGCACAGCGCCAGTCCTTCCTCGAAGTGGGCCTGCGCGGCGTCCAGGTCCTGCCGCACCAGGTGCAGCGTGCCGAGGTGGTTCAGGCACAGCGCGATGTTGGCGTGCGCGCCGGCGCGGCGCAGCATCACCAGCGCGGCCTGCGACAGGCGCAGCGCCTCGTCGTAGCGGCCGGCGTGCTTCTCGACGATGGCCCGGTTGTCCAGCATGCCGGCGGCGCTGAGCGTGTCGCCGGACTCGACCGCCGCCTCGTGCGCATGGCCGAAGTGGATGCGGGCACGGTCCAGCCGGCCCAGCTGCAGGTGCGCGGCGCCCAGCAGACGATGGCATTGGGCCCAGGCCCGCTGGTCTTCGTTGCCGGCTTCGGTGGCCAGCAGCGCTTCGGCTTCGATGATGGCTTCCTCGTAGCGGTCCAGCCGGTAGGCCAGGTGTGCCGCATAGGCCAGCAGCCGCGCCTGCACGCGGGGCTCCAGCGCCAGCGCGGGGGCTTGCGCCGCATCCGCCAGCAGCCCGCGCCCCTCGGCCGCGCGGCCGCGGTGGTCGCAGTGGTGCATCAGCCCCACGGCGCTGCGGCCGATCAGCTCGCAGAGGCCGGCCTGGGCGGCATGGACCCAGGCGGCGCGGAGGTTCTCGAACTCGAGGTCGGTCTCGCGCATCGCCTCGCGGTCGGCCCGCCGCAACAGCGGCGCCAGCGTGGCCAGTCGGTTCAGGTAATGCTCGGCGTGCGCGGTGGCCGCCTGCTGCTGCTCGGGCCCGGGCGCCAGGCGTTCGGCCGCGAACTGCTGCAACAGCGGATGCAGTTGCAGGCGGCCGCCGTCGGCCTTGCGCAGCAGCGAGCGGTCGGCCAGCGAGGCCAGCACCGGCGGCGAGGCGCCGGCCACCTGGCGCGCGGCAGCGGCACTGAAGCCGCCCCGGCATACCGACAGCGCGGCCAGCGCGCGCCGTTCGGCCTCGCCCAGCTGCGACCACGATTGCTCGAACACCGCCGCGATGCTGGCCTGCCGCGCCGGCCGCGTGGGGTCGGCGGTGCTGAGCAGCTCGGTGCCACGGCGCAGCTCGTCGGCGATGGCCGCGCAGGGCATCGCGCGGGTCCAGGCCGCCGCCAGCTCCAGCGCTAGCGGCAGGCCGTCCACCAGGCGGCAGATCTCGGCGATGGCCGCGCCCTCGGCCGCCGGCGCGAAGCCCGGCTCCACCCGCTGTGCGGCGCGGATGAACAGCCGCGTGGCGTCGAAGGCCTCCAGCCGGTCTTCGTCCTCGGCATCGGGGCAGGGCAGTCCCTGCAGCGGGAACAGCTGCTCCTCGGCCAGCGCCAGCCGCACGCGCGAGGTGGCGATGACGGTGAGGCCCGGGCAGGCCTGCAGCAGCCGGGCCAGCAGCTGGGGCGCGCCGGCCAGGTGCTCGAGGTTGTCCAGCACCAGCAGCAGCTGCCGCGGCTTCAGCGCGGCGACCAGCTCCGCCAGCGCCTCGCCGCGGCCGGCCAGCGGGACGCTCATTTCGCGTGCCAGGCGCGGCGCGATCTGCGTCGCGTCTGGCAGGTCTTCCAGCGGCACGAACACCGCGCCATCGGCATGGCCGGCCTCGAGCTCGTCGAGCGCCTGCCGGGCCAGCCGCGTCTTGCCGATGCCGCCGGGGCCGAGCAGAGTGAGCAGCCGGCAGCCGCCGGGCTGCAGCCAGGCGCGGATGCGCTGCAGCTCGGCCGAGCGGCCGATGAAGCCGTCGTCGGCCGCGCTGCGCGGCGCCGCGGGCGCTGCGGCCGGCACGCCGCTGGCGGCGCGGCCCGACCATTGCGCATGCCAGGCGCGCAGCTCGGCCGAAGGCTCGACCTCCAGCTCCTGCCGCAGCCGCGCGACGAAGTCCTGCCAGGCGGCTGCTGCCCGTGCCGGCTGGCCCGCCTGCAGCAGGGCCTGGGCATGCAGCCGCAGCGCCGCCTCGTCGAAGGCATCGAGGCCGAGCACTTCAGCCGATAGCGCGATGCGCCGTGCGGGTTCGTCCAGCGTGGGCAGCAGGTCCAGCGCGGCGCCGCGCCACAGGCTGCGCAGCCGGTCGCGCTCCTGCTGCAGCCATTGCGTCCAGGCCTCGTTGGCCGAATCGTCGAAGCCGGCCAGGAACTCGCCGCGGCGCAGCGCCAGCGCCTCGGCGCTGCGGCCTTCGCGCAGCGCCTGCTCGAAGGCGGCGACGTCGGTGGCGGCGTCGAACTTCAGCGCATTGCCCTGGCTCTCGATGGCCGGCGCCCAGGGCAGCTCCTGCAGCCGATGCAAGGCCTTGCGCACATTGGTGTAGGCCAGCTTGTCGGGCTGCTCGGGCCACAGCAGCGCCGCCAGTTCGCTGCGCGGCACCCAGCCGCCGCGCAGCGCCAGGCAGGCCAGCAACTGGTGACGTCGCTCGAACGGCAGGGTCTCGGCGCTGCCGTCGATCACGAGCGAGGGCGCGCCGAAAAGGTGCAGGGCGATGGCCATCGCGGGCAGGGCTGGACGGGGAGGGGATTGGTGGCACGGATGGTAGTCGGCGTGCCGTCCGACGTCGACCCGCACGGGCGCTGTGGCGGCGCTTGAAACACGGCTGAAACAGCGCGGAACGTCGGTGGAACGCCGGTCTCGCGACCATGCGTCCCGTCGATCGAAGCCCTGTCCGGCCAGCTCGACATCCCGCCCTCAACCTGAACGGAAACCCCCCATGAACTCTGCTGTCCTCCAGACCCCCGCCGCTCCCGCCACGCCCGACCTGGCCGCCATCAAGCTGCGCCAGCAGGCCACCTGGGCCAGCGGCGACTACGCCGTCGTCGGCACCACGCTGCAGCTGGTCGGCGAACTGCTGGCCGAAGCCTGCGACGTGCTGGCCGGCGAGCGCGTGCTCGACGTGGCCGCCGGCAACGGCAACGTCACGCTGGCCGCGGCGCGCCGCTTCGCCCGCGTCACCTCCACCGACTACGCGCCCACGCTGCTGGCCAAGGGCCGGCTGCGCGCCGAGGCCGAAGGCCTGGCGGTGCACTTCCAGACCGCCGATGTCGAAGCGCTGCCGTTTGCCGATGGCAGCTTCGACGCCGTGCTGTCCACCTTCGGCTGCATGTTCGCGCCGGACCATGCCCGCACGGCCAGCGAGATGCTGCGCGTGACGCGCTCCGGCGGCCGCATCGGCATGGCCAACTGGACGCCGGACGGCTTTGTCGGCCGCATGTTCAAGACCATCGGCAAGCACCTGCCGCCGCCGGCCGGGCTGCAGAGCCCGGCGCTGTGGGGCACCGAGGCGCACCTGCAGGCACTGTTTGGCGCGGACGCCTCGGACATCCAGGTGCAGCGCAGGCATTTCAAGTTCCGCTACGCCTCGGCCGCGCACTGGCTGCGCATCTTCCGCGACTTCTACGGCCCCACGCACAAGGCCTTCGCGGCGCTGGACGACAACGGCCAGCAGGCGCTGGCCCAGGACCTGGAGGCGCTGCTCGGCTCGCTGAACATCGCCGGCCCGGATTCGCTGGTGGTTCCCAGCGAGTACCTCGAGATCGTGATCACCAAGCGCTGAGCCAAGCCATGATGCACCGACCCCTTCCGCGCTTCGAGCGGCGCTGCGTCGCGGCCGGGCTGCTGGTGGCGCTGCTGGCGGCCTGTGCGGCCGTGCCGCAGGGCGTGCCCGCGCCGCTGCAACCCGGCGGCAGCAGCTCGCCGGCGCTGACCCTGGCCGCCCGCGGCGTGCAGGTCTACGAGTGCCGCAGCGCCGGCACCGCCGCGGCGCCGGCCTGGGCCTTCGTGGCCCCGGAGGCCGAGCTGCTGGACGCGCAGGGCCGGCTGGCCGGCCACCATGGCGCCGGGCCGTTCTGGCAGCTGCGCGACGGCAGCCGCATTGCGGGCAGCGTCGCGGCGCGTGCGGACGCGCCCGAGCCCGGCGCGATCCCGTGGCTGCTGCTGACGGCCCGCGCCGAGTCGGCGCCCGGCGCGCTGGCGGCGGTGACGCATGTGCAGCGCATCAACACCCGCGGCGGCGTGGCACCGGCCACAGGCTGCAGCCCCGCGACCCTGGGCGCGCAGGCCCGCGTGGCCTACCGCGCCGACTACCGATTCCTCGTCGCCCGCTGAGGCGACCCTTTCAAGGACCATCGACATGACTCCCTCGATCCGACCCCTGGCCATGCGCCTTGCGCTGGCTGCCACGCTGGCGGCGGGCTGGCACCTGCCGGCGCAGGCCGACGCCGTCACCGACTGGAACGCGCGCAGCGCCACGCTGATCGCCGACAGCAAGCTCGGCACGCCGCCGGCCGTGCGCGTGATGGCGCTGGTGCAGACGGCCGCGCATGCGGCGGCCAGCGCCATCGACCCCGCGGCCGGGCCCAGCGCCTTTGCGCCCGAGGCGGCGCCGGGTGCCTCGGCCGACGCGGCGATCGCGGCGGCGCACCGCGCCGTCTTTTCGCGCCTGCTGCCGGCACAGCAGGCCGCCATCGACGCGGCCTACCAGGCGGCGCTGGCCGCCGTGCCGGAAGGGCCGGCCCGGCAGGCCGGCATCGCGGTGGGCGAGAAGGCCGCCGCACGGGTGTTCGCATTGCGCGCGGCCGATGCCATCGGCGGCGACGACTACCGCCCGCACACCGGCCCCGGCGCCTACGTGCCCACCGCCACGCCGGCCGCGCTGCCGTGGCCGCAGCGCAAGCCCTGGCTGCTGGCCAGTGCCGCGCAGCTGCGCCCCGAAGGCCCGCCCGCGCTGGGCAGCGAGCGCTGGGCGCGCGACTTCAACGAGGTGAAGGCCCTCGGCAGCCGCAGCAGCAGCCAGCGCACGCCCGAGCAACTGGAAGTCGCGCGCTTCTGGGAATACTCGCTGCCGGCCATCTACCACGGCGTGCTGCAGTCGGTGGCGCAGCAGCCCGGCCGCAGCCTGGCGGCCAATGCGCGGCTGTATGCCGCCGCGGCGCAGGCGATGGACGATGCGCTGGTCGCGGTGTTCGACGCGAAGTACACCTACAACTTCTGGCGCCCGGTGACCGCCATCCGCAACGGCGATGCCGACGGCAACGACGCCACCACGCGCGATGCCGGCTGGAGCCCGCTGATCGACACGCCCATGCACCCCGAGTACCCCAGCGCGCACAGCATCCTGGCCGCCGCGGTGGGCGAGGTGCTGAAGGCCGAGGTCGGGTCGGAGCCCATGCCGCTGCTGGCCACCAGCAGCCCCAGCGCGAAGGGCGCGACGCGCCAGTGGCGCAGCGTCGACGACTTCGTGCGTGAGGTCGGCAACGCGCGCGTCTGGGAAGGCGTGCACTACCGCTTCTCGACCGAGGTGGGCCAGGCGATGGGCCGGCGCATCGGCGAGATCGCGGCGCAGCGCCTGCTGCCGCCGGTGCCTTGAGTGGACGTGCTTTTTGAATGCTATCGGCCGGCGTCGCGCCCGCGCAGCAGCGTGCGCGCCGCGTGGCCGAAGCGGGCGCGGTGCCAGCGCGAGAACGCGCTGGCCTCCGAGAAGCCCAGCAGCGCGGCCACCTCGCCCAGCGGCCGCGCGCCGTCCTTCAGGTAGCGCGCCAGCAGCTCGCCGCGCACGCCGTCCACCAGCGCGCTGAAGCTGGCGCCTTCGGCCGCCAGGTGGCGCGCGACGGTGCGGCGGTCCACGCCCAGGTGCTGCGCCACGGTCTCGACGCGGCAGTGGCCGCGCGGCAGCAGCAGCACGATGAGCTCGCGCACCCGGTCCACCGCGCGCGGGCGCTGGCGCGGCACCTGGGCCAGCAGGCGCTGCGTGTAGCGTGACATCACCGGGTCGGCGCCGGGGTTCGGCGCGTCCAGGTCGGCGCTGTTGCAGACGATGCCGTCGAACTCGTGGCCGAACTCCACCGCGCTGCCGAACACGCGCCGGTGCACCGCCAGCTTCGCCGGCGCGCGGTGCGTGAAGCACACCAGCCGCGGCCGCCAGTGCGCGCCCATGAACAGCGACAGCACCCGGTAGGTGACGCCCACCACCAGCTCCACCGCCTGGCGCCGCGCGGGCTGGCCTTCGGTGTCGAGCTGCTCGCGCAATGTGACCAGGCCGCCGAGCTCTTCCACCCGCAGCGACAGCGCCTCGTTCTGCAGGTGCAGGTGGCCGGTGATGGCCTCGAGCGCGCTGCGCAGCGTGGGCTCGTCGCGCACCAGCAGGCCCAGCGGGCCGAGGTTCGAGAGCTGCCGCGTCTCGGCCATGCGCAGGCCGAAGGCCGGCTCGCGGCCGCGCTCGGCCGCCAGCTCCAGCAGCTGGCCGACGCGGCGCGCCGGCACCATCAGGTCGGGCTCGTCCAGCGCGGCCGTGGGCAGGCCCACCTCGCGCAGCAGCGCGCGCGGCGCCAGGCCGCAGGCCGCGCACAGCTCGGCAAAGCGGGTCAGGCTGGCACTGCGGACCAGGGCGGTCATCGGCTCGTCAGGGGAATTCCGGGGTGTCCCGAAATGGTAAGTCGATGTCCCGATTCGTCAAGTACGAATTGACCCGAACTCAAACAATGGCGCCCATCCCAGCCACCCGAGCCGAGCCCGCGATGACACCGCCCACCCCGCCAGAAACCGCGACGCCGCTGTGCGACCAGCTGCGCCGCGCCGGCCACTGGAACCCGCTGTGGGACCCGTTCTACCAGCTCGACCCGGCGTGGACCGAGCGCTTCATCGCGATGGGGATGATGCCGATGCGCAGCGGCGTGCTCGATGCCAAGACCATCGAGTTCATCGCCATCGCGGTGGATGCCTCGTGCACCCACCTGTATGCACCGGGCGTGCGCCGCCACATCCGCCAGGCGCTGGCGCTGGGCGCCACGCCGGCCGAGATCACCGCGGTGCTGCAGTGCGTGTCGGTGCTCGGCATCCACACGATGAGCGTGGGCGCCCCGATCCTGCTCGAAGAACTTGCCGCGCTGGAAGCAGCGCAACCCGCCACCCCGGCCTGACCCCCAACGAAGGACCCACCATGCAATTCCTCGACGATTCCCTGCTGCCCGAGAACCAGGCCCCGCTGGTGATCCAGGTCGCGCCCTACGGCCCGCAGTTCCTGCCCGGCGATTCGGACGACATCCCGGTCACGATGGCCGAGCAGGTGCAGAAGGCGGTGGACTGCTGGAACGCCGGCGCCACCGTGCTGCACGTGCATGTGCGCGAGGCCGACGGCCGCGGCAGCAAGCGTCTGTCGATGTTCAACGAGATGCTGGCCCGCCTGCGCGAGGCGGTGCCGCAGATGGTGCTGCAGGTCGGCGGCTCGATCTCCTTCGCGCCCGAAGGCGAGGGCGCGCAGGCCAAGTGGCTGACCGACGACACGCGCCACATGCTGGCCGAGCTGGACCCGCGGCCCGACCAGGTGACGATCGCGATCAACACCAACCAGATGAACGTGACCGAGCTGCTGACGGCCGAGGACTGCGGCGACACCACGCTCGGCCAGGCCGCGTACTTCCAGGCCTACAAGGAGATGTGGATTCCCTCCGGCCCGGCCTTCGTGGAAGAGCACCTGCGCCGCCTGCAGGCGGCCGGCATCCAGCCGCACTTCATGCTCGGCGACGTGGGCCAGCTCGAGACGGTGGAACGCCTGGTGCGCCGCGGCGTCTACACCGGCCCGCTGGTGCTGAACTGGGTGGCCATCGGCGGCGGCGCCGACGGGCCCAACCCGCGCAACCTGATGGAGTTCATCAACCGCTGCCCCGAGCATGCGGTGCTGACGGTGGAGGGCCTGATGCGCCACGTGCTGCCGCTGAACACCATGGCCATCGCGATGGGCCTGCATGTGCGCGTGGGCATCGAGGACAACCTGTGGGGCGCGCGCGGTGAGCGCATCAGCTCGGTGCAGCAGGTCGAGCAGATGGCGCGCATCGCGCGCGAGCTGCACCGCCCGGTGGCGAGCGGCTCGGAAGCGCGCCAGCTCTACCGCCTTGGCGAGCACTACGCCACCGCCGACGAGACGCTGGCCCGCGTGGGCTGGCTGCCCAACCGCCAGCCGGGCCAGCGCGGCACGCCGCTGCGCCGTGCTGCCTGAGTTCCTAGCATACAACAGGAGACAACCATGGCTTTCAACAAGCTTCTCGGCGCCATTGCCGCCACCTTGCTGTGCGCCGCCACGGCCACCGCGTCCGCCCAGGGCTTCCCGGACAAGCTGGTGCGCATCGTCGTGCCGGCGCCGCCCGGCGGCTCGCAGGACGTGGTGGCCCGGCTGCTGGCCGAGCAGCTGCAGCCGGCCTTCGGGCAGCCGGTGATCATCGAGAACAAGCCCGGCGCGGTGGGCATGCTGGGCGTGCAGGAGCTGCTGAACGCGCCGCACGACGGCTACACGGTGCTGATGCACATCAGCGGCATCGTCAGCGAGATCCCGTACCTCACCAAGCCGCGCTACGACCCGTTCAAGGACATCAAGCCGCTGGTGCAGCTGGCACGCAGCGGGCTGGTCTTCGTCGGCAACCCCCAGCTGCCGGCGCCGGCGCTGAAGGACGTGGTGGGCTACGTGAAGGCCCACCCGGGCAAGGTGAGCTTTGCCTCGTATTCCAGCGGTTCGCTGTCGCACACGCTGGGGGTGGAATTCAACCAGCTCGCCGGCCTGGACATGACGCACGTGGGCTACAAGGGCTCGCCGCCGGCGCTGCAGGACGTGATGGGCGGCCATGTGCAGTTCATGTTCGACGGGCCCGGCACCTCGGTGCCGATGGTCAAGGCCGGCAAGCTCAAGGCCTACGCGGTGACCACGTCGCAGCGCATCCCGGCGCTGCCGGACGTGCCCACCTTCACCGAACTCGGCTACCCGGCGATGACGGTGGTCAGCTGGTTCGGCCTGTGGCTCACGCCCGACGTGCCGGCGCCGGTGCAGGCGCGCCTGCGCGACGCGGCGCTGAAGGCCATGCAGTCGCCGGTCTACCGTGAGCGCCTTGCCGCGCTGGGCATGGAGCCGGGCCTGCCGGCCACGCCCGAGGACCTGGCCAAGAGCCTGCGCATCGCCTACGAGCGCCAGGGCTCGCTGCTGAAGTCCATCGACTTCAAGCCCGAGTGATGAGCCTGGCCCTGGCGCGGCGGCACGCGCAGCCGCTGGCAGCGTTGTTCCCCGGCCTGGCGGCCAGCGCGGTGGTGGCGCTGGCGGCCACCTTCCTGTCGCAGCACTACGGCGCGCCGGTGATGCTGTTCGCGCTGCTGCTGGGCCTGGCGATGAACTTCCTCGGCCAGGCCGGGCCCTGCGCGGCGGGCATCGAGTTCAGCGCGCGCCGGCTGCTGCGCATCGGCATCGCGCTGCTGGGCTTGCGCATCACCGCGGGCCAGGTGCTGGCGCTGGGTTGGGCGCCGGTGCTGATGGTGCTGCTGTCGGTGGTGCTGACGATCGCGGTGGCCATGGGGATGGCCCGGGCGCTGGGCTTCCAGCCGCTGTTCGGCCTGCTCACCGGCGGCTCAGTCGCGATCTGCGGCGCCTCGGCCGCGCTGGCGCTGTCGGCCGCGCTGCCGGCCCATCCGCAGAAGGAGCGGGCCACCGTGTTCACCGTGGTCATCGTCAGCACCTTGTCGACCGGCGTGATGCTGGCCTACCCGCCGCTGCTGCAGTGGCTGGGGCTGGGCGACCATGCAGCCGGCGTGTTCCTGGGCGCGACGATCCACGACGTGGCGCAGGTGGTGGGCGCCGGCTACGGCCGCTCGCGCGAGACCGGCGACGTGGCCACGCTGGTCAAGCTGATGCGGGTGGCGATGCTGCTGCCGGTGATCGTGTTCGCCGCCACATTGACGCGCCTGCGCAGCCCGGCCGATGGCGAGGCGGCGGGGCCGCGGCCGCCGCTGCTGCCCGGCTTCGCGCTGGCCTTCGCGCTGCTGGTGGCGGTGAACAGCCTCGGCTGGGTCGGCCCGGGGCTGCAGGCCCTGGGCAGCGAGGCTTCGCGCTGGCTCCTCGTGATCGCGATGGCCGCCATCGGCATGAAGACCCAGCCGCGCGAACTGGCCACCGTGGGCTTCCGGCCGGTGGCGCTGATGCTGGCCGAGACGGCGTTCCTGGCGCTGCTGGTGCTGGGGTGGATGCGCTGGACGCCTAGCGCTTGATCGGAGCGGCCTTGGCGCGACCCAGCCAGTCGGCCACCAGCGCATTCACCGCCTCGGCCGCCTCGTACTGCACCCAGTGGCCGGCGCCGGGGATGATGTGCGCTTCAGCCTGCGCGCAGGCCGCGGCCAGCGCAGGGGCCAGCGCGGCGGGCGTGCCGGTCACGTCGTGCTCGCCCCAGAGCAGCAGCACCGGGCACTGCAGCCTGCGCAAGGTGTCGGCCAGGCCGCCGCGGCGCGAGAGGGTCTTGCTGTGGAAGCGGGTGCGCAGGCAGGCGTCGGTGTGCAGCCGCACCGCTTCTGCATCCGCCGGGTGCGCCAGCATGTGCAGCTGCAGGTTGTGGGTCATGATCGCGCGCAGCGCGGCCTCGTCGCCGCTGTCCAGTGCCTCGCGCCACGATCGCAGCGTGCCGCGCGGGCGGCGTGCGCCGCCGTGGCCGGCCGGGCCCAGCAGCACCAGCGCCTCGACACCCGGGCGCAGCGCGGCCAGGTGGGCGGCGGCCAGGCCGCCGAACGAGAAGCCGACGAGCCGTATCGGCGTCAGCTCACCGACCGCGGCATCCAGCGTCTCGCGCAGGTGGCTCAGCAGTGCATCGAGCGTCGGCGCCGGCGGTGGCGACGAGTCGCCATAGCCCGGCATGTCCGGCACCCATACCCGGTGCGTGCGCGACCAGGGCTCGATGTTGCGCTGCCAGTGCTGCCAGCTGCCGTGGCCGCCGTGCAGCAGCACCAGCGGCGGGCCCTCGCCCACGCTGCGCCAGCTGACATGGCCGCCGCCGGCGCAGGGCAGGTCTTGGCGCCACCTCAAACCGTCACCCGTTCCAGGTACTCCGGCACCGAGCAGGCCCAGCGCTGCTTTTCCTCGATGGCCTGGCGCAGCGCATCGGCGGCCTCGGGCTCGCCATGGGTCACGTACACATGGCGCGGCGCGTGCTGCAGCTTTGCCAGCCAGGCCAGCAGCTCGTTGCGGTCGGCATGCGCCGACAGGCCGGGCAGGTTGGCCACCTCGGCACGCACCGGCACCCATTCGCCGTGGATGCGCACCTCCTTCGCGCCGCCCACCATCGTCGAGCCGCGCGTGCCGGCGGCCTGGAAGCCGGCGAACACGATGGCGTTGCGCGGGTCGGGCGCCAGCGCCTTGATGTGATGCACCACGCGCCCGCCGGTGGCCATGCCGCTGGCCGAGACGATGATGCTGGGGAAGCGCTGCTGGTTCAGCGCACGCGAGGCTTCTTCGGTGTTGACGATGGTGACGCCCGCGCACATGGCGCGGCATTGCGCCGCGTCGAGCCGGTGCTCGCCGGCATGGCGCCGGAACAGCGTGGTCACGTCGGCGGCCATCGGGCTGTTCAGGTACACCGGCAGGTCGGGGATGCGCCGCGCATTCTTCAGCTGGTGGATCGCGTACAGCAGCATCTGCGCACGGCCCACCGCGAAGGCCGGCACCACCACCACGCCGCCGCGCGCGGCGGTGCGGCACACCACGTCGGCCAGCTGCGCCAGCGGGTCGCCTTCATCATGCAGGCGGTTGCCGTAGGTCGACTCGACCAGCACCACGTCGGCGGCCTCGGGCGGCGCGGGGGGCTGCATCAGCAGGTCGTGCTGGCGGCCGAGGTCGCCGGAGAACAAGGTCGAGGTACCGTCGCAGCGCAGGTGCAGGCTGGCGGCGCCCAGGATGTGGCCGGCGGAATGGAACATCGCGCTGAAGCCCGGCAGCGGCTCGAAGCGTTCGCCGAAGGGCCGCTTCTGCAGCCGCTTCAGCGCCTTGCGGGCCGCGGCCTCGGTGTACAGCGGCAGCGCCGGCGTGTGCTTGGAGAAGCCGTGCTTGTTGGCGAAGCGGGCCTCTTCTTCCTGCAGGTGGCCGGCATCGGGCAGCAGCAGCCCGCACAGCTCGGCCGTGCCTTCGGTGCAGAACACCGGGCCGTGGAAGCCCAGCTCCATCAGCCGCGGCAGGAAGCCGCTGTGGTCGATGTGGGCATGCGTCAGCACCACCGCGTCGATGCTGTCGGCCGGCAAAGGCAGCGCCGCCCAGTTGCGCAGCCGCAGCTGCTTCAGGCCCTGGAACAGCCCGCAGTCGACCAGCAGGCGCTTGCCGTTGTGTTCGACCAGGTACTTCGAGCCGGTGACGGTGCCGGTGCCGCCGAGGAACTGGATCTGCATGGTGTCGATGCTCGGTTGGAGGGCCTTGTTCACACGCTGCGCAGTGTGACGCGCAAACCATCGCGCAGGGCAGCGGGCGGGTAAACGATGACCTGGCTGCCGGCCGCCGGCCCCTGCTTGAGCCAGGCCTCGTTGCCGTTGCGCGCACCCAGCTGCACCGGCTGCAGGTGGGCACGCCCGCCCTCGAGCCGGTACACCGCCATGCCGCCGCCGGGCTGCGGGAACACCGCGCTCACCGGCACCTTCAGCACGTTGTCCAGCGCCAGCGTGATCACGCGCACGCTGACACGGTAGCCATCGCCCAGCGCCTGCCAGCGTTCGGCCGGGCTGGTGATGTCGATGATCACGCGCACCCGCTGTTCCTCGACGCCCAGCGCCGACACCTTGGTGAAGGCACCGGGCTCGACGCGCCGCACCCGGCCTTCGAGCACGCCGTCGCCGCCCCAGCGGTCGATCAGCACGCGGCTGCCGGGCCTGGCCTGCAGCGCATCGGTGGTCAGCAGTTCGGCCACCACCTCGAGCGCGCGGATGTCGCCCAGTTCGATCAGCGCGGTGCCGGGCGCCACGGTGGCCTCGCTGGGCTGCAGCACGCGCAGCACCTGGCCGGCGATCGGCGCGCGCAGCTCGAAGTTGCGCACGGCCGCCGGCTCGCCGCCGCGCACGATGCCCAGCGCGGCGCGCGCCTGCTCGAGGTCGTGCTCGGCCACGTGGCGGTCGGAGGCCGCGGCCTCGACTTCGCGCTGCGCACCCTGCGCGGCCAGGCGCTGCGTATCCAGCTGGGTCGGCGAGACGAAGCCCTGGCGCGCCAGCTGCTCGCTGCGCTGCAGCTCGTTGCGCGCCTGCTGCAGCGCCACGCGCGCGGCCTCGGTGCGTGCCGTGGCGCGCTGCACCATGGCCTGCGCCGCCTCCACGCGCGCCTGCTGCTCGCGCCGCGAGCGATCGTCCAGCATCGGCGACAGCACCGGCCGCAGGCTGCCCACCACGGCATCGGCCGCCACCGTGTCGCCCTCGCGCAGCGTGATGCGCGACAACACGCCCGCCAGCGGTGCCGACACCACGTAGCGATCGCGCAGCCGCGTCTTGCCGTCTTCCTCGATGCTGGCCTCGAAGCGGCCGCGCGTCACGCTGGCCGCTTCCACTTCCAGCGGCCGCGGCGCGAAGGCCCAGGCCAGCAGCGCGACCACGAGTACGCCGCCGCCGGCCAGCGCGAACAGGGTTGTCTTCTTCATCTTCAGGTTTCCAAGCTGGGCCGCTCGCGGCCCCTTGCGGTCGTCAACAGGGCGCGCGGGAAGCCGATCGGCAGCGGCCGAGCGCGCAACGCCCCAGGGGGCGGGCCGGGTTCCTCATGCGTCCCCAAATCGTCACCCGGCCGGCCCTGGCCGCGCTTCGCGCCGTTCGTCGAACGTATGCTTCCCATGTCGATCAACGGCCGCAACGGGCCGAGAGCAGCCCACCGATGCCCGGCGCCGAAAGTGAGCGCCATGACAAGCGGGGCGGAGTGCCTGCAATTCACCATCAATCCCTCGTCTTCAGCGCCGCCACCAGGTCCAGCCGGTCGATGCGCCGGCGCACGACAAGCGCGCTGGCCACGCCGGCGGCGGCCACGCACAGGGCGGCCCAGGCCTGGGTGCTGGCGCGCACGATCACCGGGAAGTGGAACTGGTCGGACTTCAGCAGCTCGACCACCAGGTGGGCCAGGCCCACGCCCAGCAGCAGGCCCAGCGGCAGAGCCACCGCGATCACCAGGCCCAGCTCGCCCAGCAGCAGGGCCGAGACCTCGGCGCGGGTGAAGCCCAGCACGCGCAGGCTGGCCAGCTCCCAGGCGCGCTCGGCCAGCGCGATGCGGGCGTTGTTGTAGACCACGCCGACGGCAATCACCGCGGCGAAGGTGGTCAGCAGCGTGCTCATGATGCGCACGTTGCGGGCGCTGATCTCCTCCATGTTGCGCAGCATCGTCGCCTTGCTCCAGGCGCCGGCGGCACGCGGCAGCTGCTTGCTCGCTTCCAGCACCTCGTTCAGGCGGCCCGGCTGCACCGACAGCACGAAGCCGGTGGCGACATCGCCATCCCCCAGCAGCCGGTTCAGCGCCGTGCGGTCCATGTAGGCGTTCAGGCCCATCATCTCGTTCACCGTGCCGCCCAGCGGCACTTCCAGCGTGCGGGCGCGGCCTTCCAGCACCTCGATGCGCACCGGGTCGCCCGGCCGCAGGCCCAGCTTGGTGGCGAGACGGTCGGTCATCACCAGCCCGCGGCCTTCCAGCAGCAGCTGGTGCTGGGACGCGTCGATCACGCGATAGAGATCGGCGCGCGGCGCATAGCCGCGGATCATGCTGCGCTCGCGCCGCGGGCCGTTGACGAAGTTGACCAGCGCGAAGCGCGTCGATTCCACCGCATCCACGCCCGGCAGGCGTGCCAGCTCGCGCCGCACGCCGTCGTCGGCCGGCTCGGCGGTCCAGATCGTCACGTCGCCGCGCAGGCCCAGCGTCAGCTGCGTGTCCAGCACCACGTCGATCGCGTCGCGGAAGAAGAAGCCCATGATCACGATGGCCACCGCCGCGGCCACGCCCGTGACCGACAGCAGCGTGCGCAGCGGCCGGCGCTCGAGGTTGCGGATGATCATGCGCAGCGCCGGCGGCATGCCGCGGATGCCCATGCGCTCCAGCAGCGTGGCCCGGTACTGGCCCGGCGACGGCGGGCGCATGGCCTCGGCCGGCGGCAGGCGCACCGTGGCGATGATGGCGTTCAGCGTGCCCGCCACCGCGGTGGCCAGCGTGATGCCCGCGCTCACCAGCAGCAGCTGCGGCGAGATGCGGTGCTCGAAGCGCGGGAAGCGGAAGAACTCGGCGTACAGGCCGGTGAACATGGTGCCCAGCCGGTCGCCCAGCAGCACGCCCAGGCCCAACCCGAGCGCCACGATCAGCAGCACCAGCTTCAGGTAGTGCGCGCCGATCGCGCGGTTGTCGTAGCCCAGCGCCTTCAGCGCCGCGATCTGCTCGCGCTGCGTGGCCACCAGCCGCGCGATCACCACGTTCAGCAGGAAGGCCGCCACGGCCAGGAAGATGGCCGGCAGCACGGTGCCCAGCACGCGCTGTTCCTTGATCTCGTTGTCCAGCATCGCGTTGGAAGGCTGCTGGTCGCGGCCATAGGCCTCGCGCCCGCCGTAGCGGCCGAGCTGGCGCGTCAGCGCGTCCACCACCGCGGGTTCGGCCGCGCCGGGCGCGAGCTTCAGCGCCACGCGGTTGAAGGCGCCGCGCATGTCGTAGGCGGCGGCCAGTGTGTCGCGGTGGATCCAGAAGATGCCGAAACCGCGCGTGTCCGGCATGCCCCAGAGCCCCGCGAAGATGAACTCGGGCGACAGCGCGGTGCCGACGATCAGCAGCGTGCGGCGCCGACCCTGCATCAGCACGTCCAGCCGTGCGCCGGGCTTGAGCCGGTGCGATTGTGCGAAGCCCTCGGACACCAGCGCCTCGATCGCGCCGTCGGCGCGCTGCGCGCCCAGCGGCTCGAGCCCCCGGCCGCTGCTGACCGAGACCTGGTTCAGCCGCATCGGCTCGCGCGGGTCCAGGCCGATGACCTGGCCGATCACCGGATCGGGCGTGTTCGGCAGCTCGACGCGCACGATCTGCTCCAGCGTGGTCTGCACGTCGGCCACGCCGGGCAGCGCGCGCAGCGGTTCGACCAGCGTGTTCGGCGCGCGCTTGACCGCGGCGAACACGTCGGCGAAGTGGCCGTCGACGTAATAACTGTCACGTGCAGCGGCCAGCGAATCCACCGCCGACAGGCTGGTCAGGTAGCCGCCGATGCCCGAGGCCACCACCAGCGCGATGGTGAGCGCCTGGCTCCACAGCTTGACCAGGTCGCGCAGCAGCTTGCGGTCCAACGCTTTCATGTCCGCGTGCTCACCAGTGCAGCTCTGCGGGCGTGAGGCGCCGCGGCGGCTTCTCGATGCGCTGGATGCGCCCGTCGCCGAGGTACACCACGCGGTCGGCCATGCCGGCGATGGCGGCGTTGTGCGTGATCACGATCGCGGTGGTGCCCTGTTCGCTGTTGACGCGGGCAATCACCTCCAGCACCAGCTTGCCGGTCTGGTAGTCCAGCGCGCCGGTGGGCTCGTCGCACAGCAGCACCGCGGGCCGCTTGACGATGGCCCGTGCAATCGCCACGCGCTGCTGCTCGCCACCCGAGAGCTGCGCCGGAAAATGGTCGCGCCGCGGGCTCAGGCCCACCAGCGCGATGGCCTCGTCCACCGGCATCGGGTGCTCGGCGATGTCGGTCACCAGCGCGACGTTCTCGCGCACCGTCAGGCTCGGGATCAGGTTGTAGAACTGGAACACGAAGCCGACATGGCGGCGGCGGAACTGCGTCAACGCCGACTCGCCGGCCTGGCCCAGGTCCTCGGCGTTGAACTGCAGCGTGCCGGCGGTCGGCACGTCCAGCCCGCCCAGGATGTTCAGCAGGGTCGACTTGCCGCTGCCCGAAGGGCCCAGCAGCACGATGAACTCGCCGCGCTGCACGTCCAGGTCCACCTCGCGCAGCGCGTGCACCACCAGTTCGCCGCTGCCGTAGGTCTTGCTCAGCCCGCGGGCGTGGAACACGGGGGGTGGCGCAGCGCTCGCGGGGGTGTCGGGCAGGTCGGTCACGGCCTTGGCATGCTAGGCAGCGGCAGTCCGCCGGTCTTGATCTTGCGCAAGCGCCGTGGTGGCGTGGTGCGGCGCTGTCATCGGCCGGGGCCGGGCGCGACCGGACAATCCGCCGATGACGATGGCCGATGGTGACACCTCCGCAGGGCTCAGCGACGCCGAAGCGCTGGCCCGCCTGCAGCGCGACGGGCCCAACCGGCTGCCGCCGCCCGAGCACCACAGCCTGGCGGCGCTGCTGCTGCGCGCCACGCTGCAGCCGATGGCGCTGCTGCTGCTGGCCTGCACGCTGCTGTACGCGCTGCTGGGCGATGGGCTGGATGCGGTGGTGCTGGGCGCCTCGATCATCGGCGTGGTGGCGATCTCGGCGCTTCAGGAGCTGCGCGCGCAGCGCGTGATCGAGGCGCTGCGCGACCTGGCCAGCCCGCGCAGCACGGTGTGGCGCTCGGGCCGCCTGCTGCGCATTGCCAGCCAGGACCTGGTGCAGGGCGACCGGCTGGTGGTGCAGGAGGGCGACCGCCTGGCCTGCGATGCCACGCTGCTGCGGGCGCATGGGCTGCGGCTGGACGAATCGTTGCTCACCGGCGAATCGGTGCCGGTGGACAAGCAGGCCGCCGCGGACGGCGCGGACGATGCCGGCGCGCAGCTGCATGCCGGCACGCTGGTGGTGCAGGGCGATGGCGTGGCCCGGGTCACCGCCACCGGCGCGCGCACCGCGCTGGGCCGCATCGGCGGCTCGCTGGCGTCGGTGGCACCGCGGCCGAGCCGGCTGCACCAGGACCTGCAGCGCCTGGTGCGCACCATCGCGCTGCTGGCCCTGGCGGTGTGCCTGCTGGCCTCGACGCTCTTTGCCTGGCGCAGCGGTTCGTGGACCAGCGGGCTGCTGGTGGGCCTGACCCTGGCCATGTCCATCGTGCCCGAGGAGTTCGCGGTGGTCTGGAGCGTGATGCTGGCGCTCGGTGCCTGGCGCCTGGCGCGCGGCGAGCAGGTGCTGACACGGCAGCCCCAGGCCATCGAGGCGCTGGGCGCCACCACCGTGCTGTGCGTGGACAAGACCGGCACCTTGACGCGCAACCGCATGGCCGTGGTGGCCCTGCACGACGGTCTGCAGGGCGTGGACGGCGGCGCGCTGGATGCGCCGCCCGCCGCGCCCGTGCCCGCCGCGCTGGCCCCGCTGCTGCAGGCCGCGCGCCTGGCCAGCGTGGCCGAGGGGCTGGAGCCGATGGACCAGGCGCTGCTGCGCCTGCGCCTGGCCGGCGAAGGCGAGGGCGATCGCGAGGGCGCCCGCCCCGCGCTGGCCCTGCTGCGGCGCGAGGGCGTGGTGCCGGGACGGCCCTTCGTGCGCCAGTGCTGGCGCGCGCCCGACGGCAGCACGCAGATCGTGGCGCTCAAGGGCGCGCCGGAGGCGCTGCTGCCGCGCTGCGCCGACGCGCCGGCCCGGCTGCAGGCCCTGCAGCAGCGCGCGCGCGACTGGGCCGCGCGCGGCTGGCGCGTGCTGGCGGTGGCCGAGGCGCGCTGCCCGCTCGAAATGGACGCGCCGGATGCGGGTTATCTGGCGCTGGGCCTGCTGGCCTTCGAGGACCCGCTGCGCGAGGATGTGCCGGCCGCGCTGCAGGCCTGCCATGCCGCCGGGCTGCGGGTGGTGATGATCACCGGCGACGCGCCGGCCACCGCGCTGGCCATTGCCACGCAGGCCGGCCTGGCCACCGGCGGCGGCGTGCTGGCCGGTGCCGAGCTCGACGCCCTGAACGAGGCCGCGCTGGAGCTGGCGGTGCGGCGCGTCAGCGTCTATGCCCGCGTCACGCCGGCGCAGAAGCTGCGGCTGGTGCAGGCGCTGCAGCGCCGCGGCGAAGTGGTGGCGATGACCGGCGACGGCGTCAACGACGGGCCGGCGCTGCGCGCCGCCGATGTCGGCGTGGCGATGGGCCAGCGCGGCACCGACGTCGCGCGCGAGGCCGCCAGCCTGGTGCTGCTGGACGACCGCTTCGGCGCGCTGGTGGCCGCGGTGCGGGCCGGGCGCCGAATCTTCGCCAACCTGCAGAAGTCGCTGGCCTACCTGGTGGCCGCGCACGTGCCCATCGTCGGCCTGGCGCTGATGCCGCTGCTGCCGTGGCTGGGCGGGCCGGTGCTGCTGTTGCCGCTGCACGTGGTGCTGTTCGAGCTGATCGTCGACCCCGCCTGTTCGCTGGTGTTCGAGGCCGAGGCGCTGGGCGCCAACGGCATGCATGTGCCGCCGCGCCCGGCCACCGCGCCGCTGTTCAGCGCCGCTGCCGCCGCGCGTGCGCTGGGCGTGGGTGCGCTGGGGCTGCTGGGCACGGCCGCCGTGCAGGCGCTCGGCCATGCGCTGGGCTGGAGCGACGCCGGCCTGCGCGGCGCGGGCCTGGCCAGCCTGGTGCTCGGCAACCTGCTGATGCTGGCCTGGTTCCGCCGCGGTGCCGGGCCGGCGGCCGAGAACGCGGTGTTCGTCGGCCTGGTGGCGGCGATCGGCGCGCTGGCGCTGCCGCTGATGGCGGTGCCGGCGCTGCGCGATGCGCTGGCCATCGCCCCGGCGCCGACCGGCTGGCTGCTGCTGCCCGCAGCCGCGCTGGCGTGGGCCGCGGGGGCGGCCTGGCGGCTGCGGCGGGCACGCGCGCGCAAGCCCAAGTGGTGAGAATGCCGGCCATGGTTGAACTGGAACTGAAGTTCAGGGTGCCGCCCGAGGTGCTGGACGGCCTGCGCGCGGCACTGCTGCAGCACGGCGCGCGCCCGCTGGCACTGAAGGCGCGCTACTTCGACACCGCCGACGGCCGCCTGGCCGCCCACGGCATGGCGCTGCGCCTGCGCCGCGAGGACGGCGACTGGGTGCAGACGCTGAAGGCCCTGGGCAGCAGCGCGGTCAGCCGCCTGGAACATGAAGTGAGCGTCCCTTGCGAGCCGGATGCCGAGCCGGTGCTCGACGTGCAGCGCCATGCCGGCACCGCGCCGGGCGAGGCCTTGCTGCAGCTGCTGGCCGGTCTCGAGGGCGGCGCGCAGGCCCTGGTCGAGCGCCAGCGCATCGACGTGACGCGGCTGCGCTGCCCGGTGCGCGATGCCGCAGGCACCGAGATCGAGGCGGCGCTGGATGAAGGCCAGGTGCGCGCGGCGGGGCGTGAACAGGCCATCGTCGAGCTGGAGCTGGAACATCTGCGCGGGCCGCTGGCCGGGCTGTTCGGCCTGGCCGAGGCCTGGGTTGCGCATGGGGGCCTGAGCCTGTGCAGCACGCCGAAGTCCTTGCGCGGTGAACGCCTGTGGCAGAACCAGGTGCCGCTGGCGCCCACCCGCATGCCGCGCTTGCCGCATCACCCCGACGGCGACGCCTTGATGCGCGGCGTGCTGCAGGCGCTGCTGGACACGCTGCTGGCCCATGCCAGCGAGGTGGCCGAAGGCTGCTGCGAACCCGAGCGGGTGCACCAGCTGCGCGTGGCCCTGCGTCGCCTGCGCACGGCGCTGCGCGAACTGGCCGCGCTGTGCCCGGCGCTCGATCCTGCCTGGGACGCGGTGCTGGCACAGACCTTCGGCGCGCTCGGCCTGCAGCGCGACGCGGACGTGCTGGCGCAATCGGTGCAGCCCTTGCTGCAGGCGGCCGGCGCACCGCTGGCGCTGTGCCGCCCGGCGCTGGCCGGGCCGGCACCGGACGAAGCGGTGCGCGAACGCGACTTCCAGCAGGTGCTGCTGAAGCTGCTGGCGCTGCTGCATGCCGAGCATCCGCTCTCGACGGCCGATGCCCGCGCCGTGCGCCGCCACCTGCGCCAGCGCCTGGACCGGCTGCACGAGCAGGTGTGCGCCGCCGGCCGCGGCTTCGAGGGCCGGCCGATCGAGGCGCAGCACCGCGCACGCAAGCGCCTGAAACGCCTGCGCTACCTGGCCGAGCTGGTGGCGCCCCTGTGGCCGGCCGACGCGCTGGACGCCTACCTGGCCCGGCTGAAGCCGGCGCAAGACGCGCTGGGCCGCCACAACGACGTGGGCATGGCCGCTGCCGCGTTCCGCGACGAGGCCGCGCGCGATCCCGCGGCCTGGTTCGCCGCCGGCTACCTGCAGGCGCACGGGGCGGTCACCGGCCGCGCCGCGCGGCGCCGGTTGCGTGCGCTGGCGCAGGCGCCGCGCTTCTGGCGCTGAGCATGGCGGTCAACACTGCATTGGTCCACGCGCTGCGCAGCAGCTTCGCGGCGCAAGCCGACGCGGCCAACGCCCCGGCGATGCAGGCCTACATGAAATCGGCGCTGCCGTTCTGGGGCATTCCCGCGCCGCTGCGGCGCACGCTGACCGCGGCGGCGGTGAAGGCGTACCCCTGCGCCGACGCGGCCGCGCTGCACGACACGATTGCAGCCCTGTGGCGCGAGGCCTCGCGGCGCGAGGAGCGCTACGCCGCGCAGGAGCTGGCGCGCACCGGTACCCCGCACCGCCGGCTGCGCGGCCTGCACCTGCTGCCGCTGTACGAGGAAATGATCGTCAGCGGCGCCTGGTGGGACTTCTGCGACGACATCTCCGCCGAGGCCATCGGCCCGCTGCTGGTGGCGCAGCCCGCGGCGCTGCGGCCGGTGCTGCAGCGCTGGTCCACCGGCCCGGACCTGTGGCTGCGCCGCGCGGCGATCCTTTGCCAACGCAAGCTGAAGGGTCCCGACTTCGACGCGCGGCTGCTCTACGCCTGCATCCGGCCGTCCATCGGCAGCAGCCCCTTCAACCGCGAGTTCTTCATCCGCAAGGGCATCGGCTGGGCGCTGCGCGAGCGCGCCTACGCCGCGCCGGACGAGGTGAGGGCCTTCTGCGCCGAGTACGACGAACAGCTGGCGCCGCTGACGAAGCGCGAAGCGCTGCGCGTGATCGAGCGGCGTTGACTCAGGGCTTCGATGCCGCGGCTTTCAGGTGGTCCAGCGTGAAGGTGTAGCTCGCGGCGGCCATTGGCTTGTGGCAGGCCAGGCACTCGGCCTGGTTCACGCCGGTGCGGCGCTGCTTGTCCGGTGCGAAGACGGCGTAGTTCCAGTCTTCGTTGCGCAGCATCTCGGGAATGTCCCGGCCCCAGCCGGCGCCGCGCGCCATCGCCACGTAGGCCAGCAGCTGGTCGGGCTGGTACAGGCCGTCGGCGCCGACCACCGGGTTCTTGTCGGCATCCAGCTTGGCCGCGTAGGTCTGGGCCAGCAGGTAGGCCCCGTCGGGCAGCGGCTTGCCTTCGCGCGCCGCCTGCCAGGCCACCGGGTTGGCGTAGAACACCTGCACCCGCTTCGCCGCCGGCAGGTTGATCGCGTGATAACGCCTGAAAGTGGCGGCATGGTCTTCCGGGAACGGCACCGCGGTCTTCGCCAGCTGCGGCAGGAAATCACTCTTCGTGCCCACCGCGCTGGCGCCGGGCAGCGAGCCGAAGTACGCGGCCAGGTTGGCGATCTCGTCGTTGCCCAGCTGCCCGCCGATGGCATTCATGATCGGGTTCTTGCGCGAGCCGTCCTTCCAGGCCTTCAGCTGGGTTTCCAGGTAGGCCACGCGCTGGCCCGCGAGGTTCGGGATGGCGTCGCTGACGCTCACGCCGTTGGCCCCATGGCAGGCCGCGCACACCTGGCTGGCCTTGGCCTTGCCGGCCTCGATGTCGGCGGCAGTGCCCCGCGTGGGCAGGCAGGCCGCGGCGGCCAGCAGCAGCGCGCCGGCCCGGGATGTCGTGATCATGGTCCGGTCTCCTCGGATGTCAGACCGCGCGGATTCTCGGCCACCCGGTGGGCGGTGGCCGGCACCAGCAGCAACAACCCTGCCAGCAGCCAGAAGGCCCCGGTGGGCGGTGGCCGGCACCAGCAGCAACAACCCTGCCAGCAGCCAGAAGGCCATCGGCAGCCCCAGGCCCTGCGCGACGAAGCCGATGCCCGCCGGCCCGGCCAGGATGCCGGCATAGCCGCAGGTGGTGATGGCCGCCACCGCCAGCCCGGCCGGCATGGCGCGCTGGCGGCCGGCGCGGCGGAACAGCACAGGCACCAGGTTCGAGGCACCCAGCCCGATCAGCCCGAAGCCTGCCAGCGCCAGCGCACTCACCGGCGCCAGCAGCAGCAGCACGAAGCCGGCGATGGCCAGTGCGCTGCCCCAGCGCAGCGTGCGGCGGTCGCCCAGGCGCGCGGTGACCGCGTCGCCGCCGAAGCGGCCGACCGTCATCGCCACCGAGAACAGCACGTAGCCCCAGCCGCCCTGGGCCGCGGCGACCCGCCCGCCGTCGGTCAGCAGCAGCGCGCCCCAGTCGAGGATCGCGCCTTCGACCAGGAACATCACCGCCGCGAGCCCGGCCATCAGCAGCACCACGCCGCGCGGCCGCACGAACAGCGGGCCATCGGTCACCGGTCTCGACTGCAGCAGGCGCGGCCAGGCCAGGGCCATGGCCACGGCCATCAGCGCGGCGCACCCCAGCGTGCCGGCCAGCGGGTTGACCTGCAGCGACAGCAGCGCGCTCATCAGCGCCGAGCCCAGCAGCCCGCCGACGCTGAACAGCGCATGGAAGCCCGACATCAGCGGCCGGCCCGCGGCCTGTTCCACCGCCACCGCATGCACGTTCATCGCCACGTCCAGCGAGCCCAGTGCGGCGCCCAGCGCCAGCAGCGTGAGGCCCAGCGTCAGCGGCGTGCCGGCCACGGCCAGCAGCGGCAGCACCGCCACCATGCCGAAGCCGCCGCACAGGATGATGGCGCGGCTGCCATGCCGCGCGCTGAGCACGCCGGTGAGCAGCATCGCGCCGACCGAGCCGATGCCGATGCACAGCAGCAGCAGGCCCAGCAGTCCGTCGTCGACCTGCAGCCGCTGCTTGGCGAAAGGCACCAGCGGCGCCCAGCAGGCAATGCCGAAGCCGGCGACGAGAAAGGCCAGGCGGGTGGCCAGCCGGGTGGCGGGGGTATCGGCTGAAGGGTCGGACAGCATCGTGACAGGTGGCCAGGCAAGGCCCGCATCATCGCTCGGGCACAGTGAGGCCATGGACATCGACCCTCATGACGTGATCGACCAGGCGCAGCAGGCGCGCGAAGCGGCCGCCGTCCGGGCTGAGCGCCGCAGCGCACGCCTGAACGCGATGGTGGCCGTGACGGTGGCGCTGCTGGCCACCTTCATGGGCATCTGCAAGGTGAAGGACGACAACATCGTGCAGGCCATGCAGCAGGCCCAGGCCGACAAGCTGGACCACTGGAACTTCTACCAGGCGCGCAACCTGCGGCAGGAAGTGGCCGAGGCCACCGTGGTGCAGCTGGAACTGGCGCGCGCCCAGGCGGCTGACAAGACGGCCTATGACGCGTCGATCAAGCGCTATCGCGAGCTGGCCGAGGACCAGGTCAGGAAGAAAGCCGAACTCAAGGCCCAGGCCGAGGAAGACCAGCGCCAGTACGACCGCCTGAACTACCGCGACGACCAGTTCGACCTGTCCGACGCGCTGCTGGCCATCGCCATCGCGATGCTGGCCGTCACCGCGCTGACCGGCCTGTGGGCGCTGTACTGGGCCGCGCTGGTGCCCACCTTCTTCGGCGTGCTGATGGGCGTGGCCGGCCTGGTGGCGCTGCCGATCCACCCGGATGCGCTGGTGAAGCTGTTGTCCTGAACGCGGGCCCGGGCCCGGGCCCGGGCCGCGCTACGACGGCAGCGTCGCGTCGCCGCCGTTCAGTGCGCGCTGCATCAGCACCGTGTCGACCCAGCGGCCGAACTTGAAGCCGACCGCGCCGAGCGTGCCGACGGTGTGGAAGCCCTGCGCGCGGGGCAGCGCCAGCGAGCCGGCGTTGGCGCTGTTGCCCACCACCGCCACCATCTGGCGCCAGGGGCCCTGCTCGCAGCGTGCGATCAGCGCGCGCAGCAGCGCACTGCCGACGCCGCGGCCGGCCATGCCGTGCTGGAGGTACACCGAATCCTCGACCGTGTGGCGGTAGGCCGGGCGCGGGCGGTAGGCGGTGGCATAGCAGTAGCCCACGACACGGCCGCTCACTTCGGCCACCAGCCAGGGCAGGCCGGCCTTCAGCACCGCTTCCCGGCGCGCGGCCATCTCGTCCAGCGAGGGCGGCGTTTCCTCGAAGGTGGCGATGCCGTGCAGCACGTGGTGGGCATAGATGGCACGGATGTCGGCGATATCGGCGGGGCCGGCATCCCGGACGCGGACCTGCGTGGGCGATGGAGGGGTGGACAACGGATTCATCGCGCCGATCTTGCGCCGCACCATCACATAAAGGAAGATTTGAGGCCTTATGCAAGCCATCAGCGATTCTTTGGCATGAAGCAGCTCAACCTGGACTACCTGCGCAGCTTCGTCACGGTGGCCGAGCGCGGCAGCTTCTCGGCCGCGGCGGAGCGCCTGGGGCTGACGCAACCGGCGGTGAGCCTGCAGATCCGCGCGCTCGAGCGGCATCTGGGCACCACGCTGGTCGAGCGCGTCGGCCGCGTCGCGCGGCCCAGCGCCGCGGGTGCCGAGCTGCTGGCGCATGCCGCGCAGATCGAGGCCGCGGTGGCCGCCGCCAGCGCGGCGGTGGGCCGGCGCGCGCTGGGCGGGGCCGGGCGTGTGCGCATCGGCACCGGTGCCACCGCCTGCATCTTCCTGCTGCCACCGCTGCTGAAGAAGCTGCGCCAGGCCTTCCCGCAGCTGGAGATCACGGTGACCACCGGCAACACCGCCGACATCGTCAAGGCCATCGACGAGAACCGGCTCGACGTCGGCCTGGTGACGCTGCCGGTGGCTGGCCGCAGCTTCGAGATCACGCCGGTGATGGACGACGAGTTCCTGCTGATCGCGCCGCAGGGCATGAAGCTGCCGGGCCGCATCACCGCCGCGTCGCTGGTCGGCAAGCCGCTGCTGCTGTTCGAGCCCGGTGGCAACACGCGCCGGATTGCCGATGCCTGGTTCGCCCGCAGCCGGGTGCAGGTCGAGCCGATCATGTCGCTGGGCAGCGTGGAGGCCATCAAGGAGCTGGTCAGCGTGGGCCTGGGCTGCGCCATCCTGCCGGGCATGGCGGTGCGCCACCTGCGCGCCGGCAGCGGGCTCACGGTGCACCCGCTGGTGCCGCGGCTGCACCGGCAGCTGGCCACGGTGATCCGGCGTGACAAGCGGCTGGAGCCCGGGCTGGCGCACATCCTGAACGCGTTCAAGGGCCTGAAGCAGCCACAGCCTGCGGCCCGATCGACACGATAGCCTCACTATCATCTGATCGCAGACAGCGGTGCTGGGTTTTGCATTCGCTTCTGACCATACTGGCGCCATGCCAGAACGCGGGACAACCATGGCGATCCAACCCCTGCGCGGCATCCGCGTGCTGGACCTGACCAATGTGCTGGCCGGTCCTTTTGCGTGTCATCAACTCGCGCACATGGGTGCCGAGGTCATCAAGGTGGAGGCGCGCCACGGCGGCGACCTGGCGCGCCAGCTGGGGGCCGACCCGGCGCTGAACCGGGCGCAGATGGGCGTTTCGTTCCTGGCGCAGAACCCGGGCAAGCGCTCGATCACGCTGGACCTGAAGCACCCGCGCGGCCAGGAAGTGTTCCTGCGCCTGGTGCGCAGTGCCGAGGTGCTGGTGGAGAACTTCCGCCCCGGCGTGATGGACCGGCTGGGCCTGGGCCATGCCGAGCTGTTCAAGCACCAGCCGCGGCTGGTGTACTGCGCGATCTCCGGCTTCGGCCAGGACGGGCCGCTGCGCGACCTGCCGGCCTACGACCAGATCATCCAGGGCATGTCCGGCATCATGAGCATCACCGGCGCGCCGGAGAACGCGCCGTACCGCGTCGGCTATCCGGTGGCCGACACCATCGGCGGCATGACCGCCGCTTTCGCGGTGGCCGCCGCGCTGGCCGACCACCGCCGCAGCGATGGCGTTTTCATCGATGTCTCGATGCTCGAGGCGGCGATGGCGACGATGGGCTGGGCGGTGTCGAACCACCTGATCGCCGACTGCGCGCCGCAGCCGCTGGGCAACGACAACGTCACGGCCAGCCCCTCGGGCACCTTCCGCACCGCCGACGGGCTGCTGAACATCGCGGCCAACAAGCAGGAGCAGTTCGAGGCGCTGTGCGCGGTGCTGGGCCACCCGGAATGGCGGCAGGACCCGCGCTTTGCCGAGCGCCAGGGGCGGCTGCAGCACCGCGCCGAACTGAAGGTGCTGATCGAGGCCGCGATGGCCGGACGCGGCACCGACCACTGGTGGCAGGCGCTGAATGCCGCCGGCGTGCCGGCCGGCCCGGTGCTCACCGTGCCGCAGGCGCTGGCGCATCCGCAGATCGCCGGCCGCGGCATGGTGGCCACTTTCGAGAACGCGCCCGGCGTCGGCCGCGACATCCGCATCGTGCGCACCGGCTTCAAGCTCAACGGCGAGGCGCCTTCGGTCGATGCGCCGCCGCCGCGCCTGGGCGAGCACAGCGCGGCGATCCTGGCCGAACTGGGCTATGGCGCCGACGAGATCGACCGCCTGATGCAGGAGCAAGCGGTATGACGACCCCCGACACCCCCCCGGCCGCGAACCCGGCCGCGAACCCGGCCGCCAGCGACTGGTGGCGCAGCGCCATCATCGAGATGCGGCCCGGCATGATCCGTTTCCGCGGCTATGCGATCGAGGAGCTGATCGGCCGTGTCAGCTTCGCGCAGATGGTCTGGCTGATGACGCGCGGCGAATTGCCGAGCGAAGCGCAGGCCCGGCTGCTGGAGGCGGCGCTGGTGGCAGCGGTGGACCATGGCCCGCAGGCGCCCAGCATTGCCATCGCCCGCATGGCGGCCACCTGCGGCGTGGGGCTGAACAACGCGATGGCCTCGGCGCTGAACGTGCTGGGCGACGTGCATGGCGGCGCCGGCGAGCAGGCGGTGGCGATGTACGGGGCGATCGCCGCGCGCATCGATGGCGGCATGCCGCAGGCGGCTGCCGTGGCCGGTGGCCTGGACGAGGCGATTGAACGTTATGGCAAGTTCGTCCCCGGCTTCGGTCATCGCTTCCACCCGGTCGACCCGCGTGCGCCGCGGCTGCTGGCGCTGGTGGACGAGGCCGCGCGCGACGGCGTCGTCAGCGGCCGCTTCGCGGCGATGGTCCGCGCGCTGGAAGACGAACTGGCCGCGCGCAAGAAGGGCCGGCGCATCCCGCTGAACATCGACGGCGCGACTGCGGTGATCCATGCCGAGCTGGGTTTTCCGGCGCCGCTGGCGCGCGGGCTGTTCTGCCTGTCGCGCTCGGTCGGCATCCTGGCCCATGCCTGGGAGCAGACGCAGCAGGGCGGCCGCAACAAGGGCCCGCTGCCGCGCGATCTGCTGTGGACCTACGACGGGCCGGCGGCGCGGCCGGTGCCCGGGGCCTGAGAGTCGGCCCCTACGGCCCTGCGGGCCGGTCCCTCGAGGGGATCAGCCCGCCCGGGAGACCCGGATCGGGCTGAGCCCCCTTCAGCGCCGCGCCACCGCCTGGCGCGCCTGCTCGACCAGCACCTGGATCAGCCGCGCGCGCACCGACGCCCGCGGCCAGATGATGCCGAAGCGGCGGCGGTAGGGCTGGTCGGCCAGTGGCAGGCGCGCCACGCGCAGGCCGCGCCACCAGGGCACCGAGGCATCGGGCGCCAGCGAGACGCCGAGCCCGCGGTCCACCAGCATCGCGATGGCCGGCAGCGAGCTGAGTTCGAATCGCTCGTGCGGCACGATGCCTTTCTTGCGCAGCCAGGCATCGGCCTGCTTGCCGCCGCCGAGCTGGCGGTTGTAGCGGATGAAGGGTTCGTCGCGCAGCAACGCCTGCGCGTCCCGCGTGGCCAGGCGTTGCGGCGCCATCACCACCAGCGGCTCTTCGCACAGCTGCTCCCAGCACATCGTCTTGGGCAGCGCGAAGGGCGGATGCAGGCACACCGCCACGTCCAGCTCGTTGCGCAGCACCGCGTCGTAGAGCTCGGGCGACAGCGCGGTGCGGATCTCCACCCGCGCTTCCGGGTAGGCCTTGACGAAGCCGGCCAGCATCTCGGGCATCACGCTGTGCAGCGCGGTGTTGATCGCGCCCAGGCGCAGCTCGCCCGCGGCCGCTTCTTCGTTGATCGCGGCCTTCAGGTTGCCCAGGTCGCGCAGGATCGCGCCGGCACGCTCGACCATGCGGTGGCCGGCCTCGGTGGGCGTCACGGTGCGGCCGGCGCGCGCCAGCAAGCGGGTGCCGAGCTCGCGTTCCAGCAGCCGCAGCTGGTGCGCCACCGCCGCCGGCGTGATCTCGAGCCGGCGCGCGGCCTCCGACATCGAGCCCGACTCGACGACGAGCACGAAGGTCTTCAGGTAGCTGGTCTCCACGCGGGCGATTGTCTACATTGGCGCTGCTGGTCGTGGGCTGCTATGCCGGCCATGTCCGCTTCGGCCTGCGGTTTCCGTCTTTCCAGGGTGAACCCACCACCCGAGCTGCGCATGCCCCTGAGTACGCCCGACATCACCGCCCTGAGCCGGCTGCTGGACGAAGCCGAGGCGATTGCGCCCGGCGACCGCGACACCTGGCTGGCAGGCCTGCCCGCGGACCAGGCGCACCTGGCCGGCTTGCTGCGCGAGATGCTGGCCGAGCGCGACCACAGCGCAGGGCTGCTGGGCACCCTGCCCAAGCTCGGCGGCAGCGAGCCCGCGGTGGCCAGCGCGGGCGAACGCGTAGGCCCGTACCGGCTGCTGCACGAGATCGGCCGCGGCGGCATGGGCAGCGTGTGGCTGGCCGAGCGCGCCGACGGCAGCTTCGAGCGCCAGGTGGCGCTGAAGTTGCCGCGCTTGGCCTGGAGCGAAGGCCTGGCCGAGCGCATGGCGCGCGAGCGGCGCATCGGCGCGCTGCTGGAACACCCGGCGATCGCGCGGCTGTACGACGCGGGGTTGGACGAACGCGGCCGGCCGTACATCGCGATGGAATACATCGCCGGTCAGCCGATCGATGCGTGGTGCCGCGAGCAGGCGCTGGATGCCAAGGCGAAGCTCAAGCTCTTCGTGCAGGTGATCCGCGCAGTGGCCTATGCGCACGGCCGGCTGGTGATCCACCGCGACCTGAAGCCGGCGAACATCCTGGTCGACGCACAAGGCCAGGCGCACCTGCTGGACTTCGGCATTGCCAAGCTGATGAGCGACCAACCCGCGGACGGCGCGCTGACACAGGAAACCGGCCGCGTGATGACGCCGCACTACGCGGCCCCGGAGCAGATCGAAGGCCGGCCGGTGGGCGTGGCCGCGGACGTGTACGCGCTGGGCGTCACGCTGTACGAGCTGCTCACCGGCCAGCGGCCCTTCGCGGCGCGGCGCCACACGCTGGGCGCGATCGAGGACGCGGTGCTGCAGGGCGATGCGCCGCTGGCCAGCCGCGTCGCGCCCGATGCGGCCACGCGCCGGGCGCTGGCCGGCGAAGTCGACGCCATCCTGCACCAGGCCATGCAGCGGGCGCCCGAGCGGCGCTACGGCACCGCCGAAGCGCTGGCGCAGGACATCGAACGGCACCTGCAGGGCGAGACCGTGAGCGCGCGACCGGACAGCTGGGCCTACCGCACGCGCAAGGCGCTGCGGCGGCACTGGGTGGGCGTCTCGGCGGTGAGTGCGGTGCTGGTGGCAGTGCTGGCGGGCAGCAGCGTGGCGGTGGTGCAGGCGCGGCGCGCGGCCGAGGAAGCGGAGCGCGCGCGGGTGGTGAAGGACTTCGTCACCGAGGTGTTCCGCGTCAACACCGGCACCGACGCGCAGAGCGCGCAGGCGCGGCAGCTGCCGGCCGAGCAATTGCTGGCGCGCGGCGCGAAGCTCATCGACAGCCGCTTCCCGCAGCAGCCGGCCATGCGCGCGGAGATGCTGGGCGTGGTGGGCGGCATCTATGCGCAGATGGGCGCCTTCCGGCTGGCGGCCGATTTCACGAAGCGGCAGCTCGACGTGCTGGAGCGGCTGAACGCCGAACGCGGCGAACGTGTCGGCGTGATCCTGCGCCTGGCCGAGGCGATGCTGAACGACCGGGCCACCGTCGCCGCGCAGAAGTACGTCGAAGACGCCCTGCGCCTGGCCGACGGCGACGGGCCGCTGAGCTACGACGCGCTGGTGATGCTGCTGCGCTGCCAGGCCCAGGCCGGGCAGCTGGAGGCGGCGCGCATGACGCTGCGGCGGGCGCAGCAGCTGGAGCAGCAGGTGGATGTGTCGGGCCATGTGTCGCGGGCTTGGGCGCAGGCCGCGCAGGCCGAACTGCTGGCCAACCAGAATCACGCCGAAGAGGCCATTGCCGCCTACGATCAGGCGATTGGCTACGCTGGCCGCACGCAAGGGACGGGCGGACTCGCCGCGACGGAAATTCGTCTGCGCGCGGCCTACCACCTGATGAGTCTGAACCGCTGGGGCGAAGCGCGAGCGCGCTATGAGCCGGCCCTGTCGGCGCTGAGGGCCCTGGGCCAGGCCGGCGAAACGCGCGCGCTGGTGCAGGAAGTCCTGAACGAGACGATGCTAGCGATGTACGGCCGCCAGCCTGCGGTGAGCACGGCGGATCGGATTGGCCGCTTGCTTGCGACCCTGCAGCAGCCCGACCGGCTGGTCCCGGCCGAGATACTGGCCGATGTCGAATGGAACCTTACGCGCGTGGAGTTGATGGGCGGCAGCGTCGAGAACGCGCAGGCCCGCGTCGATCGAGGTGCCGCCACGGCCCAGGAGCCTGGCAACGAGCCCGCTCTGCTGAGCTGGCTTGGCATTGCCGGCCGCACGGCAGTGTTGACAGGGCACTATGCGGACGCCGAGACCTATGCGCGCAGGGCGGTGGCCTTGCGCGTCCGGACCGGGGCAGGCGGTGCGCAGTTCTCCATCGTCGATCATGTCGGCGTCGTGTACCTGCTGCTGGCGCAGCAGCGCTTCGACGAGGCGGAGGCCTACATCGACACGGTGCCGCACATCGAGCCCGTGGCCGGCGACCCCCTGGCCGGCGACTATTACGCCGATGCGCTGATGGAGGCGCGCGCCCGCGTGCGGGTGTCGCGGGGAGATGTGGTGGGGGCCTTGCAGGTGATGGGCGCCAAGGCCGACCGTTTGATCGAAGCCGACGACGGCTCATGGTCGCCCGCGCAGAACTGGAACGTCACCTGTGGCCTGTTGTGGTGCCAGATGGGCCAGTTCGATCGCGGCCTGGCGACGCTGGACAAGGCGGCCGCGCTGCGCATGGCCTACGCCTTCGCGCATGACCCGGGCCTGGCCCAGCTGCGCGCGCAGACCGGTCTGTGCGCGCTGCAGGCCGGCCACCGGGCCGAGGCCCAGCGCCTGGCCGCGCTGGCGCGCGAGGCCTTCGTGCGCCAGCCCGGGGTGAGCGACTTCTACAAGGCGCCGCTGGCCGAACTGGAGCGGCAACTGGCGGCGGCCCGTGCCGCTGTGCCGCCGGCGCCTCAGCGGCGCGGGCGCGTCGTGATCAGCTCGTTGTAGAGCCCGTCGTAGCCCACCGCGTCCATGCGCTTCTTGCCGGCGCAGATCCAGATGCCGCGCTCGGTCATGCGCTGCAGCAGCAGGATGGCGTAGAACTCATTGGAGGCGGTCACCAGGCTCAGCACCTGGGCGCTGGGCGTGCCGCGCATGCGGGTGAGCAGCGGCATGATGTCGCCGGCATCGAAGGCGCGCGCCGGGTTGTAGCCCTGCACGTTCTGCGGCATGGCCTGCGCGAAGGTGTTCTTCACGGTGGAGTTGGGCGGCTCGGTCTTGGCGGCCGATTCGATGGTGCCGACATGGCCGACCTTGCGCCCGCCACCGTCGTTCCACATCGTGATCCAGCAGCCGCTCATGAAGCCCGTCAGCACGTCGCCGGCCGCCTGCACCGTGGCCGTGCGGCCGTGGATGTAGTTCAGCCAGGTGTGGGCAATGCCCATGTCCTTGCGCAGGCCCAGCGTGGAGACGTTCGGCAGCGCGTGGTCGACGACCTGGTCATCGAGGCCGACGTAGAACATCGGCGCCACCACCCGCGGGCTGTCGACGATGGCGCCGTCCTTCGGCTGGCTGGTGATGGGGCTGGGGGCGGCCCAGTTGAAAAGGGCGCCCTTGACGAAGTAGCGTTCGATCATCGGATGTCTCCGGAAGCGGGCCGCGGGGCTGCGGCGGGTGGCGGCATTAGAAGCTGGCGCGCCAGGCCGGCACAAGGGCGCGCCGCGGTTCCATGACCTATGGCCTTTCCGTGAAGGATGCCCGCCACAACGCTCAGGCGCGGGGAATGCGCGCGTGCACCAGGCGCGCGGCGCCGGCCGCGGCCAGGCCGCTGCGGCCCTGCGGGTCGTAGCGCGCGAGCAGCTGCGTGCCGCTCAGGTCTTCCAGCAGTTGCAACCCGGCTTCCTGCAGCAGCGCCGGCATCTCCTGCGGGTCGAAGCCGCACTGGAAGGCTTCGCCCATCGAGGCCACCGTGCGCTGCATCTGCCGGAAGTCCTCGGCCGCCGGATGGTCGGCGCGCAGCAGCGCTTCGTCGACGTAGCTGAACACCAGGTCGCCGCCGGCCGGGGCGCAGGCAGCCATCGCGCGCAGCGCGGCCAGGTTGGCGGCGCGGCTCAGGTACATCGTCACGCCCAGCCACGAGAAGAACGTGGCCTGCGCGGGCTGGAACGCCGAGCGCTGCAGCGCCGCGCCCAGCGACTCCTGCGCCAGGTCGGCCGCGACGAAGTGCACCGCCGCCGGCAGCGGCACCTGGCAGGCGCGCAGGCGCTCGCGCTTGAGGCCTTGCGTGGCCGGGTGATCGACCTCGTAGACAGCCAGGTCGGCGGCCCAGTCCGGCTGGCGGCAGATGAAGCTGTCGAAGCCGGCACCGACCAGCACGTACTGGCGGGTGCCGCGTGCGACAGCGGCCTGCAGCTGGTCTTCGGCATAGCGGCTGCGCAGCACCACGTCGGCAAAGGCGGCGCTGCCGCGCAGCGCGGCATCGACCACCCGGTCCGCGGGCTGCGCCCGGGCCGCGTCCAGCGCCGGGCCCGCCAGGCGGGCCAGCGTGCGTTCGTGCAGCACGGCGCGCACGGCGGCAGGCACCAGCACATCGCCCCAGGGGTCGTGCAGCAGCGGGGCGGCGGCGCTGCGCGTGTGCAGCGAACGCATCAGCGCGGTGACGAGGGCGGTGCGGCTGGCCTGCTGGGCATTCATCGAAGGGGCTCCAAGGGTGAACGGCGGCGCAGTGTCGAAGGCCGGCATCGTTTTGTACAGTGCATTGTTTCGACTCCATACCTGCATGAAATGAATGCCATTGACCTGAACCTGCTGGTGGCGCTGGACGTCCTGCTCAGCGCCGGCAGCGTCAGCGGTGCGGCGCAGCGCATGCACTTGAGCGCGCCGGCGATGAGCCACACGCTGGCGCGCATCCGCCATGCGCTGGGCGACCCCATCCTCGTGCGGTCCGGCCGCCGCCTGGTGCCCACCGCGCGGGCGGAGGCGCTGCGCGAGCCGGTGCGCCGCCTGGTGGCCGACGCGCAGGCGCTGATGCAGGTGCATGCCAGCGTCGCGCTGCAGCGCGTGCGGCGCGAGTTCCGCGTGCGTGCGCCCGAAGGCATGGGCGTGGTCTACGGGGCCGGCCTGCTGGCCGCGCTGCGCGAGCACATGCCGCAGGCCAGCCTGCGCTTCATTCCCGAGAGTGACAGCGACGCGCTGGCGCTGCGCGAAGGCCGCATCGACCTGGACGTGGGCACCCTGGCCGACCGCGGGCCCGAGACGCGTACCGCGCTGCTGTACGAGCAGGCGCTGGTGGGTGTGGTCCGTGCGGGGCACGCGCTGCTGCAGGCGCGTGTCACGGCCCGGCGCTTCGCGGCGCACGAGCATGTGGCCATCGCGCAGCGGGGCGGCGCGCCGACGCCGCTCGATGGCCAGCTGGCCGCGGCCGGCTGCCAGCGGCGCATCGCGCTCACGGTGCCCAGTGCCTACGGCGCGTTGATGGCCGCGGCCCGCTCGGCGCTGGTGGCCTGCGTGCCGGAGCCGCTGGCCCGCACGGTGGGCGAAACGCTGGGCCTGGTCAGCTTCAAGCTGCCGTTCGCACTGCCGGCCGAGCAGGTGTTCCAGGCCTGGCATCCGCGCGACGAGACCGACCCGGCGCACCAGTGCCTGCGCCAGTGCGTGGCGACCGTGCCGCGCGACACGAAGCTCGGCCCGCTGGCCGGTGCCCGGGTGCTGAGTGCGGTGAGGCAGCGTGAGCTGGCCGCGCACCGCGCACTGCTGACCTGAGCGCGTCAGCGCCCAGGCTGAATCAGCGCGCCGGGCCTGGCGCGGACGTGTCCGGTTCCGGCGCGGGTCGCCGTCCTTACTTGCAGGAGCGCAACGCACACATCCCTTCCGCGCTGCCCCCACTTGCAGGAGATTGCCACCATGAACGCTCGCCACACCGCCCGTTGCATCGCCAGCTTCAGCGCAGCCGCCGCGATGACCGCCACGCTGCTGGGCAGCCAGCTCGGCCTGGCCGCGCACTACACCGCCCAGGCCGACGCGCTGATGGCCGCCCGCGCCGCCAGCGCGCCGCTGGCCGCGGCGAACAAGCCGGCGCAGGCCCCGCAGCGCCGCGGTTGAGGGGGGCGGACGAGGCCATGCGGCTACTTGTCCAGCACCGCAAAGCTCGCCATCCCGCTGGCCACCAGCTTGGGCGCCTGGCCCTGGGCCTCCGCGAACACATCGGCCGCGGCCACCGCGCTGCGCTGCCCGGCGCGGATCAGCCGGCCGACGGCGCGCAGGCGCTCGCCACGCGCGGGGGCCAGCAGGTGCACCGCGTAGTGCGCGGTGACCAGCGGGCCGGCCACCGACGCGGCGGCCCAGCCGCAGGCGTTGTCGACCACCACGCCGAGCACGCCGCCGTGCACGGTGCCGTGGTGCTGCTGCAGCTCGGCGCGGACGGGCAGCAGCAGCTCCGATTCGCCGCCCCAGCAGCGCAGCAGCTCGATGCCGAGCATTGCCGTGAAGGGCGATGCGCGCACCGAGCGCTCGCGGAACATCGCCAGCATCGATTCGGGCGTGAAGCCGCTGGCATAGCCGGCCGGCGGGTTGTGGGTCTCGGAAGGGTTCATGGGGGCCTTGGGGGTGCGAAGGATGTCGGGCGGCAGCAGGGCCGTTGAAATCTCGCATGGCGCCGGCTTTGCGGCGAGCGCAATCACTGCAAGGGCCATTGCAGAGCTTGCATGCCCACGGGCGCGGCGCCCGGCCTGCCGCCGACGGTGGACTCGGCCTCGCGCACGATCCATCGCCAGAAGCGTTGCACCGCCGGCGTCCGGTGCATGGCCGGCAAGGCGGCCACGTAGCAGGCGCCGGGCAACGGCGCCACGGTCTCGGGCCAGACCGGCACCAGCCGGCCGTCGGCCAGGAACGGGTCGACCAGCGGCCGCACCCCGATGGCCAGGCCCAGGCCGCGCGCCGTGGCCTCGTACATCACCTGCATGCTGTCGAACTGCTCGCGCGGCTGCGCCGGGTCCACCGGCACGCCGGCCAGCGCCGACCAGGTCTTCCACAGCTGGCGCGGCCGCTGCGGCTCCAGCAGGCGGTGCTGCGGCAACGCGCGTGGCGACGTCGGTGGGGGCTGGCCCGTGGCCAGCCGGGGCGCGGCGACGACGAAGGCCTGCAAGGCGAACAAGGGCTGCACGCGCAGGTCCGGCCACTGGCCGTCGCCGTACAGCAGCGCGACATCGACCGCGCCGCCGCCCAGGTCGGCCGACTCATGCCGCGTGCGCAACTCGACGCTGAGGCCGCCGCTCTGCGCCTGGAACTGCGGCAGGCGCGGCAGCAGCCAGCCAATCGCCATCGACTGCGTCACCGCCACGCGCAGCGGCCGGCCACCGGCCGAGGGCAGCAGGCCGTCGGTGGCGGCGCGCATCGCCTCGTAGGCAGGCGCCAGCCGCGCCAGGTAGCGGCGGCCGGCCTGCGTCAGCGCGGGCACCGGCTGCGCGCGGTCGAACAGGCGCGTGCCGACATGCGCTTCCAGGGCCTGGATGCGGCGCGAGAAGGCCGGTGCGCTGAGGCCCAGTGCACCCGCCGCGTCCTTGAAACTGGCAAAGCGCGAAGCGGTGACGAAGGCTTCGATGGCGCCCCATGGGGGCGAGCGGCGGTTCATGCGGCAGACCCTCCGGCAAGGTTCAGGCAGGCGCTGTGCGCAGTGTGCGCGCAGCGTGCTTGCAGCGCGTGTCGCGCAGTTGTCACCGGCACTCGGCTGGACGAGCCGGCGCCGTGCTAGACCGGGCGCCGCGCAGTCGGCTGCGCGTAGTGCAGTTCCACGTAATCGACAATCGCCTGCGACTCGAACATCTGCACCTGGTGGTTCGGGTCGATCAGGAACGGCACCTGCACCTGACCGTGCTGCTTGAAGAAGGCCTCGCGCTTGCTGCCCGGCACCGGCTTGTACCGGCCCGGCACCAGCCGGCGTGGCCATGCCGGTCCCATGTCCGCCCACTGCCCCTTGCCGAGGTTGATCAGCCGGTACGGGAGTTCCAGTTCGCACAGGCGCTCGCGCACCGGGCGAGAGAACGGGCTCGATTCGAAGCTGTACAGCACCAGCGGCTGCTTCGGTTCGATCGAGGGCCGCGCCCGCAGCCTCAGCGGGCTGCGCACGAGGCCGGCCAGGCGCGAGCTCAGCAGGTTGAGTGCGGAAGCCTTCAGCGGCGCGGGCGCCTCCGCATCGAGATAACGCTTGAAGAGGTGGGGCACGATGGCAGCGGCGCCCACCAGCGTGCGCCGGCTGTTCGGGTCCACCAGCACCGGTGTGTCGCTGCCCGGCTCGATGCCGGGTGCCGGCCGCTGGGCCGCGAAGCGTTGCCCGTCCAGCGGGCAGGGGTAGACCATCGCGTCCAGGTCCAGCGCCGTCAGCGCCTCGCGCACCAGCCGGCACTCGGCGCCGTCCTCGCGGTCGTACAGCACCAGCAGCTTCTTCGGCGTCCTGGCAGGCAGGTCGCCCCAGGTGCCGCGCCACAGGCGCAGCGTCGAGGCGATGCCCGAGCGCAGCAGGTCCAGGCGGCCGGGCATCGTGACTCAGTGGCTAGGAACGGATCGCCGCGAGGAGCAGCGCGGTGGCAGCCGCGGCGGCCAGCCACGCACCGATGCGCTTGAGCAGCGCACGGTCGAGGCCGCGTTCACTGCCCCGCTGCGCCGGCCCGAAGCCGATGACGAAGGCATGTGCCGGCAGCGCGAATACCAGCAGCGCGGCCACGATCAGCGCCACGCCGCCATCGGTGCCGGCACCACCGAATCTCGACCACACGAAGGGCCAGGCCAGCGCGGTGCCGATGCCGGCCAGCGCAGCGGTCAGGGGGGTGGGGGTGATGTTCATGAAGGCTCCGCGCCGGCATTCGGCCCCGGCCCGCCCGGCTCGCCGTCCCAGTAGGCGAGGGCGGCCGTGCGCCGCGTGATGTGGTCGACCCCTTCGGCGAACGCGGCCACCTTGTCCGAGTCCGGGTACTCGCAGACCTCGACCTTGCTCTGCGTGCTGATCGACAGGTAGGCCAGGTCGGCGTCGGAGTCGTTGATCAGCTGGTGCGCCGTCTCGGGCCCGCCGGTGGGGCAGCAGATCACGTCGCCGGCCTTCACCGCGCGTCTCGCTGCCGTAGCGCAGCAGGCCGCGGCCGCTGACGATGAAGAACATCTCCTCCTCGGCGCGGTGGCTGTGGAACGGGCACGACCGCTTGCCCGGCGGCACCACGTCGTAGGGGTAGCCAGATCCCTCGCGCCCAGCAGCGGGCCGATGCGCGCGCGTTGCGGTACTCCGTACCGCTCGCCGCGCACCGCATGCTCGAGCGTCAAGTCGGCGGGTTAACCCGCGAGTCGTCCGCCCATGCAGATCCTTTCGTTACCGCGTGAGGGGTGACCCGCTACCTCTCCTCGCCACCGATATCCGCTACCCTAGCCCCGTCAGCGCCTACCCCTGTGCGGCCGATGGATCCAGCGCCGCGCAGCTTATCCGGCCAGGCGCTGCCGGCGACCCTGCGACAAGGCCCAGGTACTGCAGGCGGGCGATCATGGAGACCTGCGGCGCTGCCCCTGCAGCATGGTGCCGGAGCCCACCGGGCGTCCTGGCCATGCCGCCGACTCGCCTGCATGCTCTGCCGGCGCAGGCGCGCCGCCCGCCGTGGACTACCACGCCCGCACTTCGATACGCAAGGCCTGGCCCCGGCGCTGATCCGCGTGCTGGACGAGGACGGCCGCGCCGTCGGCCCCTGGGCGCCGGAGCTGGACGCGGTGCAATTGCGCAAGGGCCTGCGCGCGATGATGAAGACGCGCATCTTCGACGCCCGCATGCTGATCGCGCAGCGCCAGAAGAAGCTCTCGTTCTACATGCAGTGCCTGGGCGAGGAGGCCATCGCGGTGGCGCATTCGCTGGCCTTGCGCCAGGGCGACATGTG
>NZ_JBGAGA010000029.1:0-69124 GCF_044226965.1 Aquabacterium sp.
GCGGCCAGGCCATCCGCTACGAGGTGGACTGGGACAGCTTCGCCGACGACCTGGAGGCGCTGAACTTCGTCGACAACCTGTCGTGCCACCGCCTGAACATGGCGCTGCGGGTGATCTGCCTCGACGACATGGGCAAGGAGGCCGTGCGCGAAGGACTCACCCTGGTGAAGTTGCGCAACGTCAAGTCCAAGGCCGACATGGCGATGCGCTTCGAAGGCGGCGTGCTCGAGATGGCCTGTGCCTACGCGTTGCGCACCGAGGGCATGCATGGCGACAACGAGATCCGCCAGCTGCTGCTTTCGCGGCTGTGAGGCCGAACCCGCTTCAACCCCGATCCCTCTTGAAAGAACGAGACATGAACACTTCGATGACGACGACGCGTTGGGCCCGCAGCATGCTGGCGGGCGCGACCCTGTGTGCCGCGGCCGGCCTGGCCCAGGCCGTGCCGGTGAACTACCACGAGAACGTGGATGGCGACCTCGCCGAACTGGCCGGCCAGACCCAGGTCCTGCAGCTCGACCTGGGCAGCAACACGATCAGCGGCCACCAGTGGTTCGATGCCAGCACGGCCACGCTGTCCTACGACTTCGACAGCTACCGCTTCGTGGTGCCGCAGGGCATGAAGGTCACCGGCATCTCGCTGATGACGCAGCTGACCGACACCATCGGCAACCCGGCGCAGACGCTCTACGCGGACACCTTCATCGACACCTGGCCGGTGATCAGCGTCGTCGCGCACGAAAAGATGCGGGTGATGGACCCGTCCAATCCGATCGCCGGTTCGCTGCAGGCAGGCGCGCCCATCGGCGAGGGCACCTACCTGTTGTTCCAGGGCCAGCTGGGCGGCATCAACTGGGGCCAGGCGGCCGCCTGGGACTACGCCTGGACCATCGACGTGGCCAATGTGCCCGAGCCGGGCTCGGTCGCGCTGGTGGGCGTGGCGCTGGCCGGCCTGGCCGCCGCGGCGCGCCGGCGCCGCGCCGCTGCCTCAGCCTGAGTCGGTCTCAGCGCTTGGTGCCGCTGCCGGGGAAGCCCGGCATGCCGGGGAACAGGCCGCCGGCCTTCATGCTGTCCTGCATCTGCTCGAACAGGTGCTTGCTCTGCTCGAGGTAGTTGCCCATCAGGCCCTGCATCAGCGGCGCCTGGCCGGTCAGGAACTGCGACCACATCTCGGGCGTGAAGCTCTTGGGGTCGTACAGGCCCTTGGTCTGCTCGGCGAAGCGTCCCTGCAGGTCGACGAAGGTCTGCAGGTTCTTCTCGAGGTAGGAGCCCATCAGCCCCTGCATCGCATGGCCGTAGAAGCGGATGATCTGGGCCAGCATCTGCGTGCTGAACATCGGCACGCCGCCGGTTTCTTCCTCGAGGATGATCTGCAGCAGGATGCTGCGGGTCAGGTCTTCGGCAGTCTTGGCGTCGCGCACCTCGAAGGTCTCGCCATCGAGCACCATGCGCTTGACGTCGGCCAGCGTGATGTAGCTGCTGGTCTGCGTGTCGTAGAGGCGGCGGTTCGGGTACTTCTTGAGCACGCGCGGGCCGCTGGCAGCGGCCCCTTCAGCACCGCCTGGGGCGGTGCTGCGGCGGGAGGAGGGCATCGCGGAAAACTCCTTGTGCAGTGCGAAAAGATTCTAAGGAGCGTGCTCGCCACCACCCGGCAGGGCTTACCCGGGCGCTGATGGTGGCACGCCGGCCGCCGCGAAGCGGAAGCCGACCTGCGTTTCAATCAAGGGCACCGGGTAGGGCATGCGGCTGCGCCAGCCGCGCCAGCCGGTCGCGGGCAGGCCCGCTCGTTGCAGGGCCCGGGCCAGCAGCGCGGCATGGTCGGGCAGCCCGGCCAGGGCCCAGCCGCTCTCGCCCGCAGGCAGCTGCTCGATGCGCGCCACCAGGTTCACGCGGCGCAGGCTCGGCAGCGCGGGGTCGATCTGCAGCGCCGGCGTGCCGCTGGGCCCGGGCAGGTAGTGGCCCAGTTCGGCCTGCGCATCGGGCCACAGGCCACCGGCGACGAAGACCTCGCGCACCACCGTGCGGCACGGCGTGTGCAGCATGTAGTTGCGCAAGGTGCGGTAGGGCGCACCGGGCTCCCGCGGTGCGGCGCCGTACACGCGCAGCGCGGTGCTCAGCCGCGGCGGCAGCGTGGCGGTGTCCGCGCCGATCACGAAGGTGGTCAGCAGGCCCTCGTGAACCAGCTGCAGCGCCAGCCGTTCGCCGCCGTCGATGATGAACTGCGTGGCGCCGCGTGCCTCGCTGTGGCCGTCGATGTCGGCGATGCGCGGCGTGCCGGTGCCTGCGCCGGCCTCGGCGTTCAGCAGTTGCACGCTCAGCAGCGGCAGCGGCGTGCCGGGCACCACGCGCTGCAGGCCGATGCGGCGATGGATCTCTAGCACGTCAATGCAGCGGCCATCGGCCGCAGGCGATACGAACAGCGAACTGACCAGGGTGTCGCAGAAGTGGCCGAACAGGAAAGAGGTGGCCTTGAACGCGGCCTGGCGCGCGACCTGCTCGCGCCGCTCGTGCGCCACCGGGGCCTCGGTGCCGATCTGCGCGTCCAGGCCCTGGCGGCCGCCGGGCAGGCTGTCGAGCAGGACTTCGAAGCGCTCGATGGTGCGGCCCAGCGCCTTCAGGCTGCCGGCCGGCGCCTGGCCCTGCGCCTTCTCGCACAGGATGCGCAGGCCGGTGGGCGAGGGCACGGCGTGCAGGAACTCGGCGTCGCTGCCGGCGCGACAGGCTTGCACCAGGCGGCTGGCCAGGCTCTTGTCGAGCCCGATGCCGCGCGTCAGCCGCACGCCGCGTGGCGGTGTGCCGGCCAGGCGCGCCAGCAGCGGCTGCAGCTGGCCGCGCAGCTCGGTGGCCAGCGCGGCAATCGGCGGCGCGTCGGGCGACCGGGAGGAACTCACTGGCGCTGGCGCGCGATCAGCGACTGCACGGCGTAGGGCGGGCGCGGCAGCGTGCCGTTGATCGCCAGCGAGCGGCCATCGGGCGTGACGCGCGGCACGCTGAAGACATCGAGCTTGCGATGGAGGTCGTGGCCGCGGGCCTTCAGGTAGTCCATCGCATCCATCATGCCATCGGCCTCGGTCCAGACGAAGCCGACGCTGGTGGGCTTGCTGGCATTTCGCCGCGCCGAGCCGACGATGATGCGACCGTCGTCGCTGAGCCCGCTGGCATAGCTCACGCTGTTGGCGCGCGAGTCCGGCACCACGCCGAGGAAGCGGCGCTGCCACTGGCTGCCGTCCCAGGCCCACAGCGTGGCGGTCTCGCGGTAGTTGTTGGCGGGGTCGGCCGACTGGCCGACGATCAAGGTGCCGGCGCCGTTGACCGCCGCCGCTTCGCTCGGCCAGTCGGACGGGTCGAGGATCGTCTTGACGCCATTGACCCACACCGCCGCGCGCCGCGTGCCGTAGCTCGGATGCTCGTCCCAGCCGGCCAGCACCGAGCCGTCGGCGCTGGCGCCGTCGATGCGGCTGGAATAGCCGTCGCTGCCCATGTCGACCATCTGCGTGGCAGCGGTCCACACCGTGCCATGCGCCGAGCCGCCGCTCTGGCCCGGGCGCCAGAACAGGCCGGTGACCACCTGGCCGTTGCGCGACATGCCGAACACGCCGCTGTCCTGCTGGTCCATCACGCCGCCGCCGGGCGGCAGGGGCGGCGCCAGCTGCTGCCAGCCGCCCTGCACGGTCCAGCGGCCGAAGGTGGCGACGCTGCCGCTGTCGTCGAGCACGGTCGAGCCGATGGTCTTGCCGTCACCGGAGATCGCCGGCATGCCCGAGATGATCGACAGCGTGCTGAAGGTGCCGCGTCCCAGCGGCTGCAGGCCGTCGCGCAGGGACCAGCGGAAGGTCTGGTAGTCGGCGTAGAGCTGGCCGGTGGCGGCCAGGCCGTCGTCGGACAGGCCGGTGATGTAGCCGGGGCCGACCGGCAGCAGCGCCAGCGCTGGCTGTTGCGCGGCGGCGCACAGCGGCAGCAGGGCGGCCAGCGCCACGGCGCGGCGCAACAGAGGCATGGGATTCAGCGGCATCGGGGCAGCTCCGTCAGGCGTGGAGGAAGGGGTGCGGCGACTCTAGACGTCCTTCATAACAACTTCAAGAGTTCTCTCAGAGAAAATTGGCGAGAACGCGGGGGAGGCTTTTCCCCAGGGCCGCTCGCCAGGCTGCCCGGCGTGTGGCCGAGCGCGGACGGGCCCCGTTGGGGCCCCGTGGGGCGCCTCGGGGCGCCTCGGGGGGGCGATGTCGCGGACAATCGCGCGATGGACCCGATTTCCCCTGCACCGCCGCCCAAGGTGGGCTTTGTCTCGCTCGGCTGCCCGAAGGCGCTGACCGATTCCGAATTGATCCTCACGCAACTCAGCGCCGAGGGCTACCAGACCAGCAAGAGCTTCGCCGGTGCCGACCTGGTGATCGTCAACACCTGCGGCTTCATCGACGACGCGGTGAAGGAAAGCCTGGACACCATCGGCGAGGCGCTGGCCGAGAACGGCCGCGTCATCGTCACCGGCTGCCTCGGCGCGCGCCAGGGCGAGGGCGGCGCGAACCTGGTGCGCAGCATCCACCCGAAGGTGCTGGCCGTCACCGGCCCGCATGCCACGCAGGAGGTGATGGACGCGGTGCACCAGCATGCGCCGAAGCCGCACGACCCGTTCGTGGACCTGGTGCCCGAGGCCAGAGCGGAGTTTCGCGGGGTGGCCGGCATCAAGCTCACGCCGAAGCACTACGCCTACCTGAAGATCAGCGAGGGCTGCAACCACCGCTGCACCTTCTGCATCATCCCCAGCATGCGCGGCGACCTGGTGTCGCGGCCGGTGGGCGACGTGCTGGCCGAGGCGCGCGCGCTGTTCGAATCGGGCGTGAAGGAACTGCTGGTGGTCAGCCAGGACACCAGCGCCTATGGCGTCGACCTGAAATACCGCACCGGCTTCTTCGACGGCAAGCCGGTGAAGACGCGCATGGTCGAGCTGTGCGCCGAGCTGGCGAAGCTGGCCGAGCCCTTCGGCGCCTGGGTGCGGCTGCACTACGTGTATCCGTACCCGCATGTCGACGAGGTGCTGCCGCTGATGGCCGAAGGCCGCGTGCTGCCCTACCTGGACGTGCCGTTCCAGCATTCGCACCCCGATGTGCTCAAGCGCATGAAGCGCCCGGCCAGCGGCGAGCGCAACCTCGAGCGCCTGCAGAAGTGGCGCGAGGCCTGCCCCGAGCTGATCGTGCGCTCGACCTTCATCGCCGGCTTCCCGGGCGAGACCGAGGCAGAGTTCCAGCACCTGCTCGACTTCGTGCGCGAGGCGCAGATCGACCGTGCCGGCTGCTTCGCCTACTCGCCGGTGGCCGGTGCCGCGGCCAACGACTTGCCGGGCGCGCTGCCGGCCGAAGTGCGCGAAGAGCGCCGCGCGCGCTTCATGGCGGTGGCCGAGGCGGTCTCCACGGCGCGGCTGCAGCGCCGCGTGGGCGCGACGATGCAGGTGCTGGTCGACCGCGCGCCGGCGCTGGGCCGCAAGGGCGGCGTCGGCCGCAGCTATGCCGATGCGCCGGAGATCGACGGCACCGTGCGCCTGCTGCCGCCCGAGAAGGCCTCGAAGACCTTGAAGGTGGGTGAATTCACCAAAGCCCGCATCGTGGCCACCGAGGGCCACGACCTGATCGGCCAGCCGATCTGACCGACCGGACCGAACGACGATGAGCGACGACCTGAGCACCGGCCTGATCCACCATGCCTACGAACCGCCGGCCGGCTTCGGCGCGGTGATGCCGGCCATCCACAAGGCCTCGACGGTGACCTTCGCCAACGTGGCCGCGATGCGTGCGCGCAGCTGGAAGAGCAAGGCCGGCTACACCTACGGCCTGCATGGCACGCCGACCACCTTCACGCTGGAGGAGCGCATCGCCACGCTCGAGGGCGGCCGCTTCTGCGCGCTGGCGCCCAGCGGCCTGGCGGCGATCACGATGACCAACGTCGCGCTGCTGAAGCAGGGCGACGAGGTGCTGCTACCGGCCAATGTGTACGGCCCCTCGAAGGAGATGGCCCGCACGCTGCTGGCCGACTGGGGCATCACGCACCAGCTCTACGACCCGCTGGACGCGGCCGACCTGGCCGCGCGCATCACCGAGCGCACGAAGCTGGTGTGGATCGAGGCACCGGGCTCGGTGACGATGGAGTTCCCCGACCTGGCCGGCCTGGTGGCCGCGGCCCGGGCGCGTGGCGTGACCACGGCGCTGGACAACACCTGGGGCGCCGGCATCGCCTTCCGCGCCTTCGACCTGGGCCTGGACATCGTGATGCAGGCGCTGACCAAGTACCCCTCGGGCGGCGGCGACGTGCTGATGGGCTCGGTCGTCACGCGCGACGAGGCGCTGCACCAGCGCATCCTGCAGGCCCACATGCGGTTGGGGCTAGGCGTGGCCGGCAACGATGCCGAAATGCTGCTGCGCTCGCTGCCCACGCTGGCGCTGCGCTACCACGCGCAGGACGCGGCAGGTCGGCAGCTGGCGCAATTCCTGGCAGCCCAGCCGCGCGTGGCGCGCGTGCTGCATCCGGCGCTCGAAGGCTCGCCCGGGCATGCGCACTGGCGTGCCAGCTGCAGCGCGGCAGCGGGGCTGTTCTCGGTGCTGCTGGACCCGGGCTTGAGTCAGGCCCAGGTGGATGCCTTCTGCGATGGCCTGCGACTTTTTGAACTCGGCTACTCCTGGGCCGGTCCGGTGAGCCTGGTCGTGCCCTACGATCTGGCTTCGATGCGCAGCGGGGTCGGCGAGCTGAAGGGCCATCTGGTGCGCTTTTCCGTCGGCCTGGAGGCGGTTGCCGACCTGCAGGCCGACCTGGCCCAGGCCTTGCGGCATCTGGGTTGAGGCGCAAGAATCCGAGCCCGCGCATGTCCACCGACACCACCGTCCTGCTGAAGACCGAAGAGGTCACGCTGTTCCGCGAGCTGGCGGATGCGGGCAAGCGCCGCTCCTGCCTCATCCTGTACAGCGGCACCGAGACGGGCAAGCGCTTCGTGCTCGATTCGCATGCCATGACCATCGGCCGCCTGGCCGAGACCGAGATCTACATCGACAGCCCCAGCGTCAGCCGCCGGCATGCCGAGCTGGCGATCTCGCCCGACACGGTGACCATCCGCGATCTCGGTTCGTCCAACGGCACGCATGTCAACGACCAGCGCATCGAAGGCACGGTGGTGCTGAAGGACGGTGACCTGATCCGCCTGGGCAAGGTGTTCCTGAAGTTCTACGAGCACGAGAGCCTGGACGCGCTGCTGCACGACCGCATCTACCGCATGGCCACCGTCGATGCCGGCACCGAGATCTTCAACCGCCAGTACCTGACCGACGTGCTCAAGAGCGAGCTGAAGATCGCGCGCCTGACGATGCGGCCGCTGTCGGTCATCTACTACGACCTGGACCACTTCAAGCAGGTCAACGACAGCTACGGCCACGGCGCCGGCGACCTGGTGCTGAAGGAAAGCGCCAACGTCGTCAAGCAGGTGGTGCGCAAGCAGGACGTGCTGGGCCGGCTGGGGGGCGAGGAGTTCATCGTCGTGCTGCCCGGCACCGCGCTGGCCGAGGCCGTCGACCTGGCCGAGCGCATCCGCGCCGCGGTCGAGGGCCATGGCTTCGCGCTGGCCTTCCAGGGGCAGGCGGAACGCACCGAGCTCACGCACCGGCAGACCATCTCGCTGGGCGTGGCGCAGATCGGCCCCGAGGTGAAGGACGTGAGCGGCATGCTCGACCTGGCCGACCAGGCGCTCTACCGCGCCAAGCGCGGCGGGCGCAACCGCGTCAGCGTCTGAAGCGGAAGCGGCGAGCCCCTTGCCATCCTGGCCAAATTAGCCAATTTGGCTCATTTGGCCGCCGCGCCCTAAAATGGTCTCAACTTCCGAGGCCTTGCCATGACCGCCGAACTGCGCCAGCTCGACCAATTGCCGCGCCAGAACGCCACGCAGGTGAAGAACCGCTGGGGCGAGGTGGTGCGGCTGGTGCGGCAGTCCGGCAGCGTGGCCATCACCAACCACGCCCAGGTCGAGATGGTGCTGCTGCCCGCGGCCACCTACGAGCAGGTGGCGCAGCAGCTGCAGGCGCTGAAGGTGCAGCGGCAATCGCAGCTGGACGAACTGGCGCAGCGCTTCGAGCAGCGCCTGGCCGCGCTGCAGCAGCCCGAGGCGCCGGCGCAGGTGGACGCGCTGTTCGCCGCCCGGGGCCGCCTGAGCGGTCCGGCCGCCGGCAAGGCCGCGCGCCGGCCCAAGGCGGGCGCCTCGTTCTGACGCGCGGCCGCTGATGGCACGCCGCTGATGGCTCGCCGCACGGCGCGCGCGGCGCGGCCCTTCATCCTGGTGCTGGCTGGCGTCAATGGCGCCGGCAAGAGCTCGGTCGCCGGTGCGATGCTGGCGGCGCAGGGCCTGGCCTGGTTCAACCCCGACACGCTGGCGCGCGAGCTGGTCGCCGAGCTGGGCCTGGACGGCACCGAGGCCAATGCCCGCGCCTGGACCATCGGCCGCGACCGGCTCGAGGCCGCGCTGCGCGAAGGGCGCAACCATGCCTTCGAGACCACGCTGGGCGCCAGCACCATCCCCGAGCTGCTGGTGCAGGCCGCCAGGACGCACGACGTGATGATGCTGTTCTGCGGCCTGGCCTCGGCCGAGCTGCACCTGCAGCGCGTGAAGCAGCGCGTCGCGCAGGGCGGGCACGACATTCCCGAGGCCAAGATCCGCGAGCGCTGGATGAGCTCGCGCGCCAACCTCGTGCGCCTGCTGCCGCACCTGGCGCGCCTGCAGGTGTTCGACAACAGCGCGCAGGTGGCGCTCGGCAAGCCGATTCCCGATCCGCTGCTGGTGCTGGAGATGGCCCGCGGCCGGGTGCTGCACCCGGCGCCGGGCGACGCCGCCGCACTGGCCGCGACGCCGGCCTGGGCCCGGCCGGTCGTGCAGGCGGCGTTCGAACTGGACGCCGCCCGCTGAAGCGGCGGGCGTTCAGCCCTTGGGCTCGTCCTCGCCGACCGAGCCGGTCAGCAGCGGGATCGTGCCTTCCTTCGCACCGAGCAGGCCGGTGCGCAGGTAGATGCCCAGCTTCTCCCGCGTGTCCTGGATGTCCAGGTTGCGCATCGTCAGCTGGCCAATGCGGTCGGCCGGCGTGAAGGCACCTTCCACCTTTTCCATCGACAGCCGCTCGGGCGCGTAGGTGAGGTTGGGGCTCTGCGTGTCGACGATGGAGTAGTCGTTGCCGCGCCGCAGCTCCAGCCACACCTCGCCGGTGACGGCGCGCGCCACCCAGCGCTGCGCGGTCTCGCGCAGCATCATGCACTGCGGGTCGAACCAGCGGCCCTGGTACAGCAGGCGGCCGAGCTTGCGGCCGTTCATGCGGTACTGCTCGATGGTGTCCTCGTTGTGGATGCCGGTGACCAGCCGTTCGTAGGCGATGTGCAGCAGCGCCATGCCCGGGGCCTCGTAGATGCCGCGGCTCTTGGCCTCGATGATGCGGTTCTCGATCTGGTCGCACATGCCCAGGCCATGGCGGCCGCCGATGCGGTTGGCTTCCTCGAACAGCGCCACCGTGTTCGGGAACGTCATGCCGTTGATCGCCACCGGCTGGCCTTCCTCGAAGCGCACCGACACGGTCTCGGGCTTCACCGCCACGTCCTCGCGCCAGAAGGCCACGCCCATGATCGGGTTGACGATGCTGATGCCCTTGTTCAGGAACTCCAGGTCCTTGGCCTCGTGCGTGGCGCCGAGCATGTTGCTGTCGGTCGAGTAGGCCTTCTCGACGCTCATCTTGTAGTCGAAGCCGTTGGCGATGAGGTACTCGCTCATCTCCTTGCGGCCGCCGAGCTCGTCGATGAAGCGCTGGTCCAGCCAGGGCTTGTAGATGCGCAGCGCCGGGTTCGCGAGCAGGCCGTAGCGGTAGAAGCGCTCGATGTCGTTGCCCTTGTAGGTGCTGCCATCGCCCCAGATGTTGACGTTGTCTTCCTTCATCGCCACCACCAGCGCGGTGCCGGTGACGGCGCGGCCCAGCGGCGTGGTGTTGAAGTAGGTGGCGCCGCCGGTGGAGATGTGGAAGGCGTTGCACTGGATGGCGGCAATGCCTTCGGCCACCAGCTGCGGGCGGCAGTCGACCAGTCGCGCAATTTCAGCGCCGTAGGCCTTGGCCTTGCGGGGGATGTCGTCGTAGTCGCTCTCGTCGGGCTGGCCCAGGTTGGCCGTGTACGCGCAGGGGATCGCGCCCTTGCTGCGGATCCAGTGCACCGCGGCGCTGGTGTCCAGGCCGCCGGAGAACGCGATGCCGACGCGCTCGCCGACAGGAAGGGAGGGAAGGATGGTCGTGCTCATGGGGCGCGATTGTCGCAGCAGCGCCTGGCCACCGAGTTCGGGTACAAGGAGCCGGATGCGATCGGTTAGACCCTGGGTTCTGGCGGCCTGCCTGCTTCCGCTGCTGGCGGTGCTGCTGGCGCTGCTGCTGGCGCTCGAGCGCGCGCCGCGCGTGGCGGCGCGCGAACAGGTGTCGCCCGCCGATGTGGCGCGGGGTGTCGCGCTTGCGCGGCAGCACGACCCGCGCCGCATGCAGCCGGGCCAGCTGCGCTGGGTGGCGCTGGGCGAGCGCGATCTCGACCTGCTGCTGCACCAGGCGGCGCGGCGCTGGTTCGCGGCCCGCACCCGCGTGCAGGTGCAGCCGGGCGCGCTGACGGTGCAGGCCAGCCTGCCCGCACCGCTGGGCTTTTGGGTGAACGCCGAGCTGGGCCTGCGCCAGACCGCCGGGGTGCCGGCGGTCGACCACCTGCGCATCGGCCACCTGCCGTTGCCGGGCCGCTGGGCCTTGCCGCTGCTGCGCTTCGCGGCGGCACGCCACGGCGTGCCCCCCGAAGCCTGGCGGGCGACCGACGGGCTGGAGCAGGTGCTGCTGTTCCAGGGCCGGCTGCTGGCCAGTTACCGCATCGGGCCGCAGACCCTGAACCAGCTGCGCAGCGCCTTGCTGCCGCCGGACGAGCGCTTGCGGCTCAAGGCCCATGCCGAGCAACTGGCGGCGATCACGCGCGCCTGGCAGAGCGACAGTGCGTCGCTGGCCGACCTGCTGCCGCCGCTGATCCGCCTGGCCGCCGAGCGCAGCGCCACGGCCGATGGCGACGCCGCGGCCGAGAACCGCGCGGCCCTGCTGGTGCTGGCGGCCTATGCACTGCAGCAGCCGCTGGCCGACTGGCTGCCGGAAGCGGCAGGCTGGGCGCGGCCGAAGCGCCTGCGCATCAGCCTGCAGCAGCGAGAGGACTTCCCGCTGCACTTCCTGGTCTCGGCGGTCATCGCCGCCGAGGCCGGCACGCCGCTGGCCGACGCGGTGGGCACCTGGAAGGAGCTGGCCGATGCGCGTCGTGGCGGCAGCGGCTTCAGCTACCAGGACCTGGTGGCCGACCGCGCCGGCGTGCGCTTCGGCGAGCAGGCGGTGCGCGCGCCTGCGCAGCTGCAGGCCCGGGTGGCGGCCGGCCTCAGCGATGCCGGGCTGATGCCGCCCGCCGCCGACCTGCCCGAGTTCATGCCCGAGGACGCGTACCTGGCGCGCTATGGCGGCCCGCAGGGCGCCGGCCACCTGCGCATGGTGGCCGAGATCGAGTCCCGGCTCGACCGGCTGCCACTGTACCGCTGAGGGGTGTCAGGCCCGGCGCCGGGGCAGCAGCCCCAGCACCAGCGAGGTACCGGCGATGATCACCAGCCCGCCCAGCACCATGGCCGGGGTGATCGCCTCGTCGAGCAGCCAGCCGCCCCAGACCACCGCAAACACCGGCACCAGGAAGGTCACCGAGGCCGCGTTGGTCGGGCCGATGCGCGCGATCAGGCGGAAATACAGCACGTAGGCCAGGCCCGAGCTGAGCAGGGCCGCGGCGATGGCGGCGGCCCAGGGCCCGGCGCCGGGCGGCACGGTGGGCCACTGCTTCCAGGCCAGCGGCGCGAGGACCAGCGCCGCGGCGCCCTGGCTGCCAGCCGCCAGCGCCATCGCCGGCACGCCGGTGAGCTGCCGCTTCGTGAAGCTGGCTGAAAAGCCGTACAGCAGCGTGCCGGCCAGGCAGGCCACGATGGCCAGCAGCACCGCCAGGTCGACGCCGCTGCCGCGCAACCCGGCCTTGTGCCAGGCCAGTCCCAGCACGCCGGCAAAGCCCAGCGCCAGGCCCAGCAGGCGCCAGCGGGTCATCGCCTCCTTCAGCCAGGCCCAGGCAAAGGTCGCGCTGGTCAGCGGCGTGGCGGCATTGAAGATCGCGGCGAGGCCGGCGGTGATGGACAGCGTGGCGTAGCCGAAGCAGATGAAGGGCAGGGCCGAGTTCGTCGTGCCCACCACCAGCAGCGGGCGCCAGTGCCGCCGCAGCGCGCCGAACTCGCCGCGCCAGGCCAGCAGCGGCAGCAGCATCAGCGCCGCGCCGGCCACGCGCACGAAGGCCAGCGCCACCGGCCCGAAGGCCGGTACGGCAATGCGCATGAACAGGAAGGACGCGCCCCAGATGGCCGCCAGCAGGATCAGGTCCAGCGTGTCGCGTGCTTTCATGGGAGGGTCACGCCCTCATGCGTCAACAAGGCCCGCTTGCGATCCAGCCCGCCGGCATAGCCGGTGAGCGAGCCGTCGCGGCCCAGCACGCGGTGGCAGGGCACCAGCACCGACACCGGGTTTCGCCCGACGGCGGCGCCCACCGCGCGCACCGCATGCGCCTGGCCGCTGCGTTCGGCCAGCTCGGCATAGCTGCGGGTCTGGCCCGCGCGCAGCTTCAGAAGTTCCTGCCAGACGACCCGCTGGAACGGCGTGCCCTGCAGGTCGAACGGCAAGGGTTCGTCGATGTCATGACCCTTGAAGTACGCGTCCAGGGCGCGCGCCGCGGCCTGCAGCCAGCGCTGCTCGGGATTGTCGGGCGCGTCCAGCGGACCGGGATGGTGGCGCTGGCCGTCGAACCACAGGCCGGCCAGGCCACGCTCGGTGGCGGCCGCGGTCATGGTGCCGAGCGGGGTGGCGATGCGCGCCTGCGCGCTCAGGTGGGTGGGTTTCATGTCGTGGGTTCCAGGTTGAGCCAGAGTTTCATCACCGCATAGGCGCGCCAGGGCCGCCAGGCTTCGGCCAGCTCGGTGCCGAGTTTCGCGTCGCGCGTGCTGAGCGCGTTGAGGATGCCGATGTCGCTGGCCGGCCAGGCATCGGGCCAGGCCAGCGCGCGCATCGCGATCAGCTGCGCGCTCCAGTCGCCGATGCCGGGCAGCGCCAGCAGCGCCTCCAGCGTGGGCTGCAGCGGTGCGGCGCGGTGCAGCGCGAGCCTGCCCTCGGCCACGGCCGCGGCCAGCGCCTGCAGCGCGCGCACCCGCTGGCGCACGATGCCGAGCTTGCCGATCACCTCGGGGTCGGCCCCGGCCAGCACCTCGGCCGACGGGAACAGCCGGTGCAGCGATGCGAACGGCGTCTCGATCGGCTGGCCGAAGCGCTCGACCAGCCGCCGGGTCAGCGTGCGCGCCGCGGCCACCGTGACCTGCTGGCCGAGGATCACCCGCACCGCGATCTCGAAGCCGTCGAGCCCGCTTGGCAGCCGGACGCCGGCGCGCTCGCCACCCGGCACCGCGGCCAGCACCGGGTCGATCTGGGCCGGGTCGGCATCCAGGTCCAGGCACTGGCGCAGCCGTTGCGCCACCGCACCGAGCGCCGGGGCCAGCGCAGGCGCCACGCTCAGCCGCAGCTCGTGGCGATCCGGCACGAAACGAGCCTCGACCCAGCCGGCGACCCACTGGCCGCGGTGCTGCAGCGCGAGCGTTCGGCGCAGCGCCAGGCCTTCGACCGCCTCGACGCCCTCGATCGCGCGGTTCGCGAAGAAGCGCAGCACGCCGTCCAGGTCGTAGGGCGGGCGGTAGGCCAGGCGCAGCGTGGGCACCGCATCGCCCGGCGTTCCCTGGCCGCCTTCGCGGCGCAGCGCACTCGGGCTCATCCGATAACGCTCGATGAACGCGGCATTGAAGCGGCGCAGGCTGCCGAAGCCGGTGGCCAGCGCCACCTGCGTCACCGGCAGCTGCGTGTCGGTCAGCAGCTGCTTGGCCAGCAGCAGGCGCTGCGTCGTGAGGTAGTCGATCGGTGTCACGCCATGCGCCTGCGCGAAGATGCGGCGCAGGTGGCGGTCGGTCACGCCCAGCCGCGCCGCCACCTCGGGCAGGGCCAGGTCGAGCCCGTCGTGCGCGGCCTGCGACAGCATCAGCGCCGCCTGCTGTGCCAGGACCTGGGAGGAGTCCATCAGCGACAGGCCCGGCGCCATCTCGGGCCGGCAGCGCAGGCAGGGCCGGAACCCCTGCGACTCGGCCAGCGCGGCATTCGGGAAGAAGCGGCAGTTCTCGCGCCGCGGCATGCGCACCCGGCACACCGGACGGCAGTAGATGCCGGTGGAGGTGACGCCGACGAACAGCCGCCCGTCGAAGCGGGCGTCGTGCGCGGTGATCACGCGGTAGGCGGCGTCGTCTTGCAGCATCATGCCGGCGATCATAGGCAGCCGGCCGGCGCTGACTCGCCGTTTTCGGACCTGTTCCTGGTGTGCCTGCGGCCAGCGTGCTGGCAGCAGGCCTACATGGCCTTGAAGCGATGCACGTAGGCGCGGCTGACGGGCAGCTCGCCGTCCCAGCCCTGCAGGCGCAGCCACAGCCGGCTGGCGTCGTCGCGGCGGGCGCTGGCCAGCCGTTCGACGTTGATCACCGTCGAGCGGTGCACCTGCCAGAAGCGCTCGCCGTCCAGCTGCTGCGCCAGTTCCTGGATCGGCGTGCGGATCAGGTGCTCGGCTGTCGCGGTGCGGACCAGCGTGTACTTGTCCTCGGCGCGGAAGAACAGCACCTGCCCGACGTCGATCTGATGCACCAGGTCGCCCTGGCTGGCGCGAATCCAGCGCAGTGGCGCCGTCGTCGCCGGCGCCTCGGGGCCCAGGCGGCGCAGCGTCGTCGCCAGGCCCTCGCCTTCGTCGGTGCCCTGGGCCAGGGCCTGCTGCAGCCGCTGCACCGTGCGGGCCAGGCGCTCGCTGCCGACCGGCTTGAGCACGTAGTCGAGCGCGGCCTGCTCGAAGGCCTCGATCGCGTACTGGTCGTAGGCGGTGACGAACACCACCCGCGTGCGGCCTTCGATGCCCTCGGCCACCTCCAGGCCGCTGAGGCCGGGCATCTGGATGTCGAGGAACGCGATGTCGGGCTGCAGTGCGCCGATGCGCTCGGCGGCCTCGACCCCGTTGCGCGCGCTGTGCACGATGCGCAGGCCGGGCCACAGCGTGGCCAGCTGGGCCTGCAGCGCGTGGGCCAGGTGCGGTTCGTCGTCGGCGATCAGGGCGGTGGCATGCATCGGCAGGGGCGTCATGGGGGGGTGTCGATCGGCAGGCGCAGCGTGGCGCGCGTGCCCGGGTTCAGCGCGTCGAGCGACAGGCTGGCCTGGGCGCCGTACAGCGTCTGCAGGCGTTCGCGCAGGTTGGCCAGCGCCAGGCCATGGCCCTTGCGCCGGCGGGCCGCGGCGGCGGCCAGGCCCTGGCCATCGTCGCTCACTTCGAGCACCAGCGTGCGGCCTTCGGCGCGGGCCTTCACCTGCACCCGGCCGCCTTCGAGCTTGGGCTCCAGGCCGTGGTGCACCGCGTTTTCCACCAGCGGCTGCAGCAGCAGCGCGGGCATCGGCGCGTCGGCCAGCGCCGGGTCGTGCTCGATGCTGAAGGCCAGGCGCTCCTCCATGCGCGACTTCAGCACGGCCAGGTAGGCCTGGGCCAGGCCGATCTCGCGCACCAGCGTGCTCTGTCCGCCGCGCAGCGAGCCGAGGCTGGCGCGCAGGTAGTCGGTGAAGGACTCCAGCATCGCGCGCGCCTTCGGCGCATCGGCCTCGATCAGCGCGGCCACGTTGGCCAGCGTGTTGAACAGGAAATGCGGCTCGATCTGGCCCTGCAGCAGGCGCAGCTGGGCTTCGGCCGCGCGCTGTTCGGCTTCGGCCTGGCGCGACCGGGCATTGAAGATCAGGAAGAAGATCGTGCAGATCAGCACCGAGAGCAGCAGGCTCGCCACCAGCGCGTGCGTATCGCGCAGGTCGAACCACACGCGCTCACCCTGGCCGGAGAGGAGCACGCCGATCGGTGCGCCCACGGCCACCCCGAGCATCGGGACGCCGGAGAAGAACACCGCGCGCCGCGCCGGGCTCCAGCGCGCGATGCGCGCGGCGCCGAACAGCCGCAGCAGCAGGACGAACAGCAGTCGAATCGCCAGCCCGACGCAGGCGGCGATGACGAAGTTGACGGCATAGACCTGCAGCCAGCGCAGCCCGTTGTGCCCGTCGCCGGGACTGCCGCCGTTCAGCGCGAAGGCGATGACGGTGAACGCCAGCGCCATCGCCGCGGTGATCGCCAGCGTGCGGCGCCAGGGCCAGGGTTCCAGACTGCGCAGCGTGGTCATGCGGACAAGTTTAGGAAGCCGGCGGCATCCGCTGGCGCCGCGTGCGACGAATCGCCAGCCGGGGCGCCGGATCGACAGGCTCCTAGAATGACCGTTCATTCTTCCCAAGCAACGGCTGCCCCATGCAAGTGAAAGCTTCGAACTTCAAGGCCTACGACATCCGTGGGGTCGTCGGCGCCGGCTTCGACGAGACCTTTGCCGAGCACCTGGGGCGTGCGTTCGGCAGCGAGGCGGTGGCCGCCGGCGAGAAGGCCGTGGTGGTGGGGCGCGACGGTCGCATGTCGGGCCCGGGCCTGGTGGCCGCGCTGGTCCGCGGCCTGGTGTCCACCGGGCTCGATGTCGTCGATCTCGGACCCGTGACCACGCCAATGCTGTACTACGTGGCCGCCACGCGGGCCAAGCACGGCTGCACCAGCGGCATCCAGGTCACCGGCAGCCACAACCCGAAGGACTACAACGGCTTCAAGATGGTGCTCTCGGGCAAGGCCATCTATGGCGAGGCGATCCAGCGGCTGCGCCAGCGCATGGAGGCGGAGGACTACGCCCGCGGCCGCGGCCGCAGCGCGACGATGGACATCTTCGCCGAGTACCGCCAGCGCATCGTCGGCGACGTGAAGCTGGCGCGGCCGATGAAGATCGTCGTCGACTGCGGCAACGGCATCCCGGGTGCCAGCGCGCCGGCCATCCTGAAGGCGCTGGGCTGCGAGGTGATCGACCTGTACTCGAAGGTCGACGGAGACTTCCCGAACCACCACCCCGACCCCAGCAAGCCCGAGAACCTGCAGGACCTGATCAAGGTGGTGCATGCCACCGAGGCCGAACTGGGCATCGCCTTCGACGGCGACGGCGACCGCCTGGGCCTGGTCACGCGCGACGGCAACATCATCTACCCCGACCGCCAGCTGATGCTGCTGGTGCGCGACGTGCTCGCGCGCCATCGCGGCGCCACCGTCATCTACGACGTCAAGTGCAGCCAGCGCCTGACCGAGGTGATCCGCGCCGCCGGCGGCAAGCCGCTGATGTACAAGACCGGGCATTCGCTGATCAAGGCCAAGCTGGCCGAGATCGGCGGGCCGATAGCGGGTGAAATGAGCGGCCACATCTTCATCGGCGAGCGCTGGTACGGCTTCGACGACGCGATGTACACCGCCGCCCGGGTGCTCGAGATCCTGTCGCGCAGCGCCGACCCGAGCGCGGTGCTGAACGCGCTGCCCACGGCCTACAACACGCCCGAGCTGAACGTGCCCTGCGCCGAAGGCGAGCCCGCCCGGGTGGTGCAGGCGCTGCTGGAGAAGGCCAGCTTCCCCGGTGCCGAGCTGGTGACGATCGACGGCCTGCGCGCCGACTACCCGGACGGCTTCGGCCTGATCCGCGCCTCCAACACCACGCCGGTGCTGGTGCTGCGCTTCGAGGGCCACACGCCCGAGGCGCTGCACCGGATCGAAACCGACTTCATGGCCGCCCTGCGCTCGGTGAAGCCCGACGCGCAGGTGGCGCAGGCGGCGCATTGAGGCTTGACCGGTTGCCGCGGCAGGCCGCTGCCGGGGCGATGAATCGAAGGCGATGACGCCTGTCATGCACCGCGTGGCGCGCGGGCTGTACGCGCTGCTGCTGTTGCTGGGCCTGCCGCTGTACCTGTACCGGCTGTGGCGCCGCGGTGCCCGCGAGCCGCTGTACCGCCAGCGCTGGAACGAGCGCCTGGGCTGGTACTCGGGCAGCGTGGCGCCCGGGGCCTTGTGGCTGCACGCGGTGTCTCTCGGCGAGACGCGCGCCGCGGCCGCGCTGATCGACGCGCTGCGCCAGCAGCAGCCCGGCCTGCGCCTGCTGCTCACGCATGGCACCGCCACCGGCCGCCAGGCCGGCAAGGCGCTGCTGCGCGAGGGCGACCTGCAGGCCTGGCTGCCCTACGACACCCCGGGCGCGGCGCACCGCTTCCTGCGCCACTACCGGCCCAGCATCGGCGTGCTGATGGAAACCGAGGTCTGGCCCAGCCTGATGCGCGAGGCCGAGCGCCTGGGCGTGCCGATGGTGCTGGCCAATGCACGGCTCTCCGAGCGCAGCGCCCGGCGCGGCCGCCGCCTGGCCGCGCTGATGCACCCGGCCGCACGGCGCCTGACGCTGGTGCTGGCGCAGACGCCCGACGATGGCGGCCGGCTGCGCGCCGCCGGTGCGCCGCAGGTGATGGTGGGCGGCAACCTGAAGTACGACATGACGCCCAACCCCAAGCTGCTGGCGCGCGGGCTGCAGTGGCGGCAGGGCCTGTCGCGCCCGGTGGTGCTGGCAGCCAGCACGCGCGAAGGGGAAGAGCAGGCGCTGCTGGCGGTATGGCACCAGCTGCCGCAGCCGCGGCCGCTGCTGGTGATCGTGCCGCGGCATCCGCAGCGCTTCGACGAAGTGGCCGCACTGGTGCTGGCGCAGGGCCTGACGCTGGCGCGCCGGCACGAGTGGGCCGAGACGCCGCCGGATGCCGCCGCGCAGGCCGACGTCTGGCTGGGCGACACGCTGGGCGAGATGCCGCTGTACTACGCGCTGGCCGACGTGGCGCTGCTCGGTGGCAGCTTCGAGAAGCTGGGCGGCCAGAACCTGATCGAGGCCGCGGCCTGCGGCTGCCCGGTGGTGATGGGGCCGCACACCTTCAACTTCGCGCAGGCGGCCGAGCTGTCACTCGCCGCACGCGCCTCGGTGCGGGTCGAGGACATCGCCGCCGGCGTGGCGGCGGCGCTGGCACTGGCGCAGGACCCGCAGCGCAACGAATGGGTGCAGCGCGCCTTCGACTTCGCCGCTTCGCACCGCGGCGCGGCGCAGCTGATGGCGCAGCACGTGCTGGCGCTGCGCCCGCGCGACTGAGGGATCAGCGCGCCAGCAGCGCGTCGACGGCCTGGACGTCCTGCGGGCTCAGCTGGCCCGCGGCCTGGCGCAGCTTCAGCGAGGTGACGATGGTGTCGTGGCGGGCCTTGGAGAGGTCGCGCTGGGCGTTGAAGAGCTGCGTCTGCGCGTTCAGCACGTCCAGGTTCACCCGCACGCCGACCTTGTAGCCCAGCTGCGTGGCTTCCAGCGCCAGCTTGTTCGACGCTTCGGCGGCTTCCAGCGCCTTGGCCTGCGCCTGCAGCGACTGCGTGCTGTAGAAGGCCTGGCGCGTGCCCTGGGCCACGCTGCGGCGGGCGTTCTCGAGGTCGTTGCGCGCCTTGTCTTCCAGCACCACGGTTTCCTTGATGCGGGCGTCCAGCGAGCCGCCGGCGAACAGCGTGTAACTGGCCTGCACACCGATCTGCGCCGACTTGGTGGTACCGGGCCTGCCGCCCGAGGCGATCACGCCGCTGCCGCTGGCGTAGGTGCCACTGACACCGCCCACCAGGTCCACGGTCGGCAGCGTGGCGGCGCGTGCCAGTTCCGTGTCGAGCTTGGCCACGTCATAACCCAGGCGCGCCTTGCGGATCGAGGGGTGCGAGCCATCGGCCATCGTCACCCATTCCTCGGCATTCGACGGCGACACCGTCGGCAAGGTGATCGGCACGGCCAGCGGCTTGGGCGTCACATTGGCCTGGCCCACCAACTGGTCGAGCGCAATGCGCTTGGTCCGCAGGTCGTTCTCGGCGGCGATCTCGGAAGCGACGGCGCCGTCATAGCGGGCCTGGGCCTCGCGGGTGTCGGTGATGGTCGCGGTACCGACCTCGAAGTTGCGCTTGGCCGAGGCCAGCTGCTCGGCAATCGCCTTCTTGTTGGCCGAGGCGGCCGACAGCGCGTCCTGTGCGGTCAGCTCGTCGAAATAGGCCTGGGCCAGGCGCACGATCAGGTCCTGCTCGGCGGTGGCCAGGTCGGCCTGGGCGATCTCGTCGGCGCGTTTCGCCTGCTCCAGCGAAACCGCATTGGTGCGATTGAACAGCGGGTACTTGGCCTGCAGCTCGAGCTTCTGCGTGGTGGTGCCCAGCGTGCCGACCGGCCCCGCCGGATCGGACTCGGCGCGGTTGGCCGAGCCGTTCAGGCTGGCGCTGGGCAGCAGCGAGCCTTCGGCACGCGCCACCTTGTACTTCGTCGAATCGGCCTGCGCCCGCGCGGCCAGCACCGGCGCATCGTAGTTGCGCGCAATCTCGTACAGCTCCTTCAGGCTCTGCGCCTGGGCCGAGGCGGCGCCCAGCATGCCGATCGCCAGTGCCAGGAGGTGCAGGCGCGGAGTCAGGGGTCGCAGGTTCAGGCTGGGCATGAAGGGGTTCCTCGCGGGGGTATGCGTTGTGGAAAGACGGGCGGCTCGCTTTGTACGCGGCGGGCCGCCTTCAGGACAAGCCGCTTGCGACGCACTGCCGGCAAAACGCCTTGGGTGCGCGCAAACCGCGGATGGATTGCATGCGCGGTGCGGATCAGAAGGTGAATCGCGTCGGGGCTTCGAAGCCCTGCAGCGCCGGCACGACGGTGTCGAACAGCGCGACGGTGTCGAACTGGCGTTCGGCCGTGCGGGTGATCTTCACCGCGCGCATCACCGGCTCGCCGCCGACGATGCCGACCAGCCGGCCGCCGACCTTCAGCTGGTCCAGCAGCGCCTGCGGCACCACGGCCACCGAGCCGGACAGCATGATCACGTCGAACGGCGCCTCGCCGGGCAGGCCCTTCGAGCCATCGGCCTGGCGCACGCTGGCATTGGCCACGCCGGCGCGGCGCAGGTTGTCGCTGGCCATCTTCACCAGCGCCGGTTCCAGTTCCAGCGAGACCACGCTCTGCGCACGGTGCGCCAGCAGGGCGGCCATGAAGCCCGAGCCGGCGCCGATCTCGAGCACGCGCTCGTGGCGCTGCACATGGGCTTCCTGCAGCAGCCGGGCCTCGACGCGCGGCGCCAGCATGCACTGGCCGGCGGGCAGCGGCACCTCGGTGTCGACGAAGGCCAGCGCCTTGTACGCCGGCGGCACGAAGTCTTCGCGGCGCACCATGGCCAGCAGGGAAAGAATGCCGCTGTCCAGCACATCCCAGGGGCGGATCTGCTGCTCGATCATGTTGAAGCGGGCCTGTTCGACGTTCATGGCTCGGGGGTCCTACGCAGTTCGTTCTTGGAAAACCGCAAATTCTAGGGGCGGTGTGTTGCCGCTATTCGGCCGCCATCGGCTCGGCCGCGGTGCCGGCCGGCGCATGGCGTGGGCGCAGCAGGCGTCTGGCCCATTGGCCCAGGTCGTCGAGCCAGCAGTAGATCACCGGCACCACCACCAGCGTCAGCAGCGACGAGGTGATCACGCCGCCGATCACGGCCTGGCCCATCGGCGCGCGCTGCTCGGAGCCTTCGGTCAGCGCCATCGCCAGCGGCAGCATGCCGAAGATCATCGCCAGCGTCGTCATCAGGATCGGCCGCAGCCGCACCTTGGCGGCCTGCAGCAGCGCGTCGTGCCGGCTCAGGCCCTCGCTGCGCGCGCGGATCGCGAAGTCGATCAGCAGGATCGCGTTCTTGGTCACCAGGCCCATCAGCATCACGATGCCGATGATCGAGAACATGTTGACGGTGGAGCGCCAGAACAGCAGCGCCAGCACCACGCCGATCAGGGTGAGCGGCAGCGAGGACATCAGCGCCAGCGGCTGCAGGAAGCTGCGGAATTGCGAGGCCAGGATCATGTAGATGAAGACGATGGCCAGCGCCAGCGCCGAGACGGCGTAGGCGAAGGATTCCTGCATGTCCTTGGTGGAGCCGCCGAAGCGGTAGCTGTAGCCCGGTGGCAGCGGGTAGGCGTCCAGCACCTTGCGGATGTCGGCCGACACCTCGCCCAGGCCGCGGCCGGCGGTGTTGGCCGTTATCTCCGATTCGCGGTTCAGGTCGCGCCGGTTGACCTGGTTGGCGCCGAAGTCGGCCCGCACGTCGGCCACCTGCGACAGGCGCACGATGCGCATCGAGCCATCGGCATTGGTGCCGGCCACGATGCCCAGCCGCTCGAGATCGGCCGCGCTGTTGCGCGCCTGCGGCGCCAGGCGCACCTTCACGTCGTAGTTCTGGTCGTCTGCGGCGCGCCAGTCGCCCACGGTCTGGCCGGCCACCAGCGCGCGCAAGGTGCTGGTGATGCTGCCCACCGAGAGGCCCAGGTCGGAGGCCGCGTCGCGCCGCACGTCGATCGAGACCGTCGGCTTGGGCGGCTTCATGCTGCTGTCCAGGTCCACCACGCCGGCCACCCGCGCCAGCCGCGGCATCAGGTCGGCGGTCAGGCGCTCCAGCACGCGCAGGTCCTGGCCCTGGATCGACAGCGAGATCGGCTTGCTGCCGCCCACCGCGTCGAGCAGGCCGACGTGCGTGACGGTGATGCCGGCCACCTGGGCCAGACGGTCGCGCAGCGGCGCCGACATCTGGTCGACATTGCGGCTGCGCAGGTGGCGGTCGACCAGGCGCACGTAGAAGGTGACGTAGTTGCGGCCCTGGGCCTGGCCGGTGTTCACGGTGGCCAGCGTGTAGCGCACCTCGGGCATCGCACGCAGGATCGCGTCGACCTGGCGTGCGCGCTGCTCGGTGGTTTCGAGCGCGGTGCCCACCGGCGTGTAGAAGCTGACCGAGGTTTCCGAGTAGTCGGCCTTGGGCACGAACTCGGTGCCCAGCAGCGGCATCAGCGCGAAGCTGCCGAGCAGGCTGGCGATGGCGATGCCCATCGTGGCCAGCCGGTGGGAGAGCGACCAGTCCAGCGCGGCGACATAGCCGTCACCCAGCTTGTGCGACATGCGGTCGACCCAGTGCGTGACGCGACCCAGCGTGTGGTCGTACAGGCCTTCCGCCTTGAAGGGCTGGCCTTCGCGGTCGATGGCGGGGTCGTGCCAGATCGAGCTGAGCATCGGGTCGAGCGTGAAGCTCACGAACATCGAGATCATCACCGCCGCGACGATGGTGATGCCGAACTCGTGGAAGAACTTGCCGATGATGCCGCCCATGAAGCCGATCGGCATGAACACCGCGACGATCGACAGTGTGGTGGCCAGCACCGCCAGGCCGATCTCGTTGGTGCCGGCGAGCGACGCCTCGCGCGGGCCCTTGCCCATCTGCACATGGCGCACGATGTTCTCGCGCACCACGATCGCGTCGTCGATCAGCAGGCCCACGCACAGGCTCATCGCCATCAGCGTGACCATGTTGATCGAGAAGCCGAAGGCGTACATGAACAGGAAGGTGCCGATCAGCGCGATCGGCAGCGTGAGCCCGGTGATGACGGTGGAGCGCCAGCTGTTGAGGAACAGGAACACGATGCCGATGGTCAGCAGCGCACCTTCGATCAGCGTGCGCTTGACGTTGGCCACCGAGACGCGGATGGCGCGCGAGTTGTCGCGCACCACCTCGGCGGCCATGCCCCTGGGCAACTGCGCCTTCAGCTTGGCGCTGACCGCGAGCAGCCCGTCGACCACCTCGATGGTGTTCTCGCCCTGGCTCTTCTGCACTTCCAGCGCCAGCGTGCGCTGGCCGTTGTAGAGCGCCAGCGTCTCGATCTCTTCCGGGCCGTCGACGACGTCGGCCACCTGCGACAGGCGCACCGGTTGTGCATTGCGTCGGGCGACGATGATGTTCTTCAGGTCCTGCGGGTCCTTCACCCGGCCCTGGATCTGCACGCTGCGCTCGGACTCCTTCGAGCGCAGCGCGCCGGCGGGCAGGTCCTGGTTCTCGGTGCGCACCGCGCTCATCACGGTGTCGACGCCGACGCCGAAGGCTTCCATCGCCAGCGGCTTCAGGTAGATGTTGATCTCGCGCTTGACGCCGCCCACCAGCGTGACCGAACCGACGCCGGGCACCACCTCGAGCTTCTTCTTGACGACCTGGTCGGCGTAGGTGGTGAGCTCCTGCACGCTGCGCGAGCCGTCGGGCGAGGTGAGGGCGAGCGAGAAGATCGGGCGCGACGCGGGGTCGAAGCGCGAGACACGCGCCTCCTTCACCTCGTCGCGGAAGTTGGCCTTGATGACCGAGAGCTTCTCGCGCACGTCGTCGGCCGCCTTGCGGCCATTGACGTCGAGGTTGAACTGCACGATGACGACCGAGGTGCCCTCGTAGCTGCGCGAGAACAGCTGGTTGATGCCGGCGATGGTGTTGACCGCCTCTTCGACCTTCTTGGTGACTTCCGACTCGACGATCTCGGGCGAGGCGCCTGGGTAGTCGATCTGCACCACCACCGTGGGGAAGTCGATGTCGGGGAACTGGTCGACCTTCAGGCGCTGGTAGCTGAACAGGCCCAGCACCACGAAGGCCAGCATCACCATCACCGCCATCACGGGGTTGGCGATCGAAACGCGCGTGAACCACATGGCCGCTCGCCTTGTGAGTTATCGGGAGGCCGCGGCGCTGGAGGCCGCGGTGGTGCCGGCGGCCGGTGCCGTGGCGGCCATGCGCACCGTGACGCCGCTGGCCACCAGGCCGGCGGCGGCGCCGAGCACCTGGTCGCCCTCGACCAGGCCGCCCAGCACCTCGACCACCTCGGTGCCGTCGATCCGGCCGCGGGCGCCCAGCTGCAGCACGCGGCGCTCGGTGCGCCCCGCGGCCACGCGGATGGCATAGGGCCGGGCCTGGTCGGTGCGCAGCGCGGAGGTCGGGATCACCAGCGCGTCATGCCGCTCCAGCTCGACCCAGCCGCGCACGAACAGGCCCTGGCGCAGGCTGGGGTGCGGCTGCACCGCCAGGTAGGCCGGCACCACGCGCGAGCCGGCCTGCGCGCTGGGGTTGATGCGCACCACCTTCGCCGTCTGCGGCTCGCTGCTGCCATCGACCATCAGGCGCGCCGGGTTGCCCACGCGCAGCGACGCGGCATCTTCGGGCGGGATCGCGGCCTCGACTTCCAGCTGCGAGAGATCGACGATCTCGATCAGCTTGGCATCCACCGCCACCCGCTCGCCGGCCTGCGCCAGCCGCTGCGACACCATGCCGCCGATCGGCGCCACCACGGTGGCATCGGCACGCGCCTTGCGCGCCAGTTCCACCGCGGCGATGGCAGCCTGCAGCGTGGCCTGCGCGCCGCTTTCGGTGGAGATGGAGGTCTCCAGCGCGGTCGGCGAGATGAAGCCCTGGGCCACCAGCGCCTTGTTGTTGGCGAGCTGGCGCTGCGCGATCTCGAGCTGCGATTTCGCGGCGGCGGCCTGCTGCTCGGCCTGGCGCAGCTTCCAGTCGAATTCGGTGGTGTCCAGCTGCGCCAGCACCTGGCCGGGTCGCACGGCGTCGCCTTCACGCACCCGCAGGGACTGCAGTTCGGCCGCGACCTTGGCCTTGACGACCGCGGAATTCACGGCCTTCAGGCTGCCCGAGACCTCGATGCCGCGCGCCAGGGGCTGGCGCGACACGGTGATCAGGTCCTGCGGCGCCAGCTCGATCTGCGACACCGCACTGGAAGCGGCCAACGGAATGGCCGCGGACGCCGCCTTGCGCGTCTGGATCGCGCGGGCAATGCCAAAGCCGAGCAGCGACAGCGCGACGAGCGCCAACAGCCAGCGAAGTGAACGTGAGGTCATGGTGGTCGAAAGCGGGCAGGACAGCAGCGGTGGGCGAAAGCGCCATCAGGCAGCGGCCGGCCGCAGCAGGCCCTGCAGCACCAGCTCGATGTGCTGGCGGATGAAGGCGCGGCCATCGAAGGGCCACGCGCCCTCCACCTGGCAGGCGCCGATCGAATACTTGTGGACGCAGACCATGATCAGCGGCAGCACCAGCGAATGCACCGCGACACCCAGGTCGACCTCGCGGAATTCGCCGTTGTCGATGCCGCGCTGCAGGATGCTGGCCAGCAATTGCTGGGCCGGGCCGATCACCTCGTGCACGTAGAACTCGGCGATGTCCGGAAAGTTGCGCACCTCGGTCATCACCAGTTTGAAGACGGCTCCGGCCGGGCTGTCGTACGCGTGTTCCCACCATTGCGCCAGCAGGTCGCGCAGCAGGTCGGCGGCCGGGCCGGTGAAATCGGCCGCCTTGGCGGCGCCTTCGGCGATGCGCTCGGACAGGCAATGCGCGATCACCGCCTTCAGCAGCTCTTCCTTGCTGGGGAAGTACAGGTACAGCGTGCCCTTGGACACGCCGGCGCGCGCCGCCACCTCTTCGGCGCGGGAGGCCGCGAAGCCCTTCTCGACGAACAGCGACAGCGCCGCGTCCAGCAGCTCTTGCGGCCGCGCTTCCTTGCGGCGGCGGCGGAGGGAAGGATCGGGTGCGTTCATGGTTACTGACTGACTGGTCAGTAATGTACCGGCTGCGACCGCCAGCGGTCAACCGGTCACCCTGCGCCGCTATGATCCGCGGCTTTGCGCTGGCGCAAGGCCGAGAGGAGTACGGTGGACCTGGTATTGCTGATCAAGGCCGCGATCATGGGCGTGGTCGAGGGCCTGACCGAGTTCCTGCCGATCTCGTCGACCGGCCACCTGATCCTGGCCGGCTCGCTGCTGGGCCTGGCCGATGCGAAGGCGAAGGTCTTCGACATCGCAATCCAGACCGGTGCGATCCTCGCGGTGGTGCTGGTGTACTGGCAGCGCCTGGCCAACGTGGCCGGCGGCCTGGGCAGCAGCGCAGCGGCGCGACGCTTCGTCGTCAACGTCCTGATCGGCTTCCTGCCGGCCGCGGTGCTGGGCGTGCTGGTCTACAAGACCATCAAGGCGCACCTGTTCAACGGGCCGGTGGTGGCCACCTCGTTCATCGTCGGCGGCCTGATCATCCTGTGGGCCGAACGGCGCGAGCAGCGCAGTGCGCGCATCCTGTCGGTCGATGCGATGACGCCGCTGGACGCGCTGAAGGTCGGGCTGGTGCAGTGCCTGGGCATGATTCCCGGCACCAGCCGCTCGGGCGCCACGATCATCGGCGGCATGCTGCTGGGCCTGTCGCGCCAGGTGGCCACCGAGTTCAGCTTCTTCCTCGCGATCCCGACGCTGATCGGTGCCGGTGTGTACAGCCTCTACAAGGAGCGCGGCAACCTCTCGGTGGCCGATGTGCCGATGTTCGCGGTCGGCTTTCTGTTCTCGTTCCTGTTCGCATGGCTGTGCGTGCGCTGGCTGCTGCGCTACATCGCGACGCACACCTTCACGCCGTTCGCCTGGTACCGCATCGCCTTCGGCGGGCTGGTGCTGCTCACGTATTTCACGGGCTGGGTCGTCTGGGCCGACTGAGCTCCAGGCTCAGCGCCGCCTGAACACCAGGTCCCACACGCCGTGGCCCAGGCGCTGGCCGCGGGCTTCGAACTTGGTCAGCGGACGGTGCTCGGGCCGCGGCGCATAGCCGTCGGCCGTGTTCTGCAGCAGCGGCTCGGCGCCCAGCACCTCGAGCATCTGCACCGCGTAGTCCTGCCAGTCGGTGGCGCAGTGCAGGTAGCCGCCCGGGCGCAGCCGGGAGGCCAGCAGCGCCACCAGTGGCGGCTGGATCAGCCGACGCTTGTGGTGCCGCTTCTTGTGCCAGGGGTCGGGAAAGAAGATGTGCACGCCGGCCAGCGCATCGGGCGCCAGCATGTTGTGCAGCACCTCCACCGCATCGTGCTGCACGATGCGGATGTTCTCCAGCCCGCGTTCGCCGATCAGCTTCAGCAGCGCGCCGACGCCGGCCTCGTGCACCTCCACCGCCAGGAAGTCGGTCTGCGGCTGGGCCGCGGCAATCTGCGCGGTGGCGTCGCCCATGCCGAAGCCGATCTCCAGCACCAGCGGCGCCGCGCGGCCGAAGGTGGCCGTCGCATCGAACGGCTGCGGCTGGTACGGCAGCAGGAAGCGCGGGCCGAGCTGCTGCAGCGCGCGCTGCTGGCCGGGCCCGAGGCGGCCGCCACGCAGAACGAAACTGCGAATGGGGCGGCGCGGCGGCGCCGCGTCGTCTGGCGAGTCGGCGGTCATCGATTCAACTGGGGAGGGCATATGCCTTTGTTCCATTGATGCTGCGCGCATCGGGGCACTAGGCTTGGCAGGGTGCGAGATTCTGCCCGAAGCCCCGTGTCCGACCCCACTGCCGACATCGATGCCCAGCGCCGGCGCTGCCTGCGCGCGGCGGCGGCCTGTGTGGGCCTGGGCCTCGGGCTCGATGCAGGGGCCAGCGCCAAGCCCGTGCCGTCGACCGCAGCGAAGGCCGCTGCGGCCCCGCCTGCCCGACCGGCCTCCGGCCCCGGCCCGGTGGACTGGAGCGCCGTGCCGGCGCCGCTGCGCCCGGTGCTGGCCGGCAGCGGCCTGCCGGCGCATTGCATCGGCGTGCAGGTGCAGGAGGTGGAGGGCCGCAGCCGCCTGCTGGCCGCGCTGAACGCCGAGCTGCCCTACCAGCTGGCTTCCACCGCCAAGGTGGTGACGGCGCTGGCCGCGCTCGATCTGCTGGGCGCCAACTACCGCTGGCGCACCTATGCCTTCACCAACGGGGTGCTCACCAATGGCCGGCTGCTCGGCGACCTGCTGATCGTCGGCGGCGGCGACGCGCGCCTGCGCAGCGCCGACCTGCAGGCCTGGTTCCTGCGCATGCAGCAGCAGGGCCTGCGCGAGGTGTGGGGCAACATCGTGCTCGACCGCTTCGCGTTCCGCCTGCGCGACGACGATTTCGCCAACACGCCGCCGCCGGCCATCGACCGGCCGCACCATTCGCGTCCCGACGCCTTGACGCTCGACGAAGGGCAGTTGCAGGTGGTGGTGCAGGCCGGTGCGCGCGGCAAGCCGGTGGTCAGCCTGATACCGCCGCTGGCGGGCGTGAAGGTGGTGAGCGACCTGGGGGCCGGCGGTTGCGCGGTGTGGGCGCATCCGGCCTCGGCGCCGGCCAGGTCGGAACCCGGCACGCAGGTGCTGGCGGTGCGCGGCCAGTGGGGCGCCGGCTGCGGCTCGCGCGAGATCGTGCTGGCGCCGATGTCGCATGAAGAGTTCACCGTGCGCGCGGTCGAGGGCCTGTGGCGCGAGGCCGGCGGCAAGCTGCGCGGCAAGGTGCTGGACAAGCGTGCGCCCGACCGCGATCAGCTGCTGCCGAACGGGCCCGACGGCGAGCCGCAGCTGCCGTTCTCGGTGCACCTGTCGGAACCCTTGCCGCAGGTGATCCGCGAGATCAACAAGACCAGCGACAACATGGCGGCGCGCAACCTGATGCTGTCGCTGGTGCGCGGCTTCCCTTCGCGGGCGGCGACGATGGCCGAGGCGCGGCAGCGTGTCGACAGCTGGTTGCGCCGCCAGGGCCTGCAGCCGGGCGACATCGCGCTCGAAACCGGCTCCGGCCTGTCGCGGGCCGAGCGCGGCAAGCCGCGCGCGATGGTGCAGCTGCTGCGCAATGCCTGGGCCTCGCAGCAGGCGCAGGCCTTCATCGATTCGCTGCCCATCGCGGGCGTTGACGGCACGCTGGCGCACCGCATGACGAATGGGCGGGCCACCGGCGCGGCCTTCCTGAAGACCGGCACCTTGCTCGACACCCGCGCACTGGCCGGCTACGTGAAGGCCGGCAGCGGCAAGACCTATGCGGTGGCCGCGCTGGTCAACCATCCCGAGGCCACGCGTGCGCTGCCCAGCCTGGACGGCCTGATCGAATGGGTGGCGCGCAACGGCTGAACTTTGGTGATAATCGTTGCCGCGTGGCGGGTGTAGTTCAATGGTAGAACGGCAGCTTCCCAAGCTTCATACGAGGGTTCGATTCCCTTCACCCGCTCCACTGCATCTTTCTGCGGAGGTCCGCTGAAATCCAAGGGAGTCTGCAAGTCGTTGTCACGCAACGGTTTTCTCTCTCTTTGATGTTATGCTGTCATCCACGGAAATCCGCCTGAAGCCAGGACTTTTATGTCCATGATTGTGTCCATTTTTGCGGGCACGACCGCTTCCGGATTGTTTGTAGAGGCGCGCAGGTGATGTGACCAGCATCGAGTTCCTGACTCACGTTCAGGAGCTAGAAGCATGGCACTTTCCGACCTGGCCGTTCGACGCGCCAAAGCCACCGGCAAGGACTACACCCTCCCCGACACGTTGGGCCTCTCCCTCGCTGTTGCAGCGACGGGAGGCAAGACCTGGCACTTCCGCTACTACTGGCTCAAGGAGCCCAAGCGGATGTCGTTCGGCACCTATCCCGAGGTATCGCTGCTCGAAGCCCGCGCGCTGCGCGACGAGGCGCGCGCCTTGGTGGCCAAGAGCATCAACCCCCGTGTTCACCGCAAGCAGAAGCGCGCCGCGGTCAAGCTCGCCGGCGAGCACACCTTCGAGGTCATCTACAGGAAGTGGTTTGCCCATCGTGCGCTCAGCCTCAAGAAGGGCCGGCAGACCACGCACTCCATCCTCCCGCGCGTCTTCGACAAGGATGTACTGCCCTACCTGGGCAAGCGCTCGATCTACGAGATCAAGCGCTCCGACCTCTTGGACGTGATCGCCAAGATCGAGAAGCGCAAGGCGCTCTCCGTCGCCGAGAAGGTCAGGACGTGGTTGAACCACTTGTTTCGCTACGCGCTGGTGATCGTGCCGGGGCTGGAGCAAAACCCGGCGTCCGACCTCGATGTGGTCGCCGTGCCGTTGCCGCCGGTGAACCACAACCCGTTCCTGCGCATGGAGGATCTGCCGAAACTGTTGCAGCGGCTGCGCAAGTACCGCGGCAGGCTGCGCACCCAGCTTGGATTGCGGCTGCTGTGCCTGACCGGCGTGCGCACGGGCGAGTTGCGGCTGGCGACGCCCGATCAGTTCGACCTCGACAAGGGGTTGTGGATCATCCCGCCCGACGTCGTGAAACAGTTGCAGGTGGACATGCGCAGGAAGCGCCAGCGGCCGCAGGACATTCCACCGTACATCGTGCCGCTGTCGGTGCAGGCCGTCGAGATCGTCCGGCACATGCTGGAGGAGTTCAAGCCGGCCCAGCGCTATCTGCTCCGGCACGACAACGACCTGAAGAAGCGCATGAGCGAGAACACCCTCAACGGCGCGCTCAAGCGCATGGGCTACCGTGACCTGCTGACCGGGCACGGCATCCGGGCCACGATGTCCACCGCGCTCAACGAGTTCGGCTATCCGAAAGCCTGGGTGGACGCGCAACTCTCCCACGTCGATCCCAACAAGGTCAGCAGCACGTACAACCACGCCGAGTACGTGGAGCAGCGCCGCCGCATGATGCAGGATTGGGCCGACCGCCTCGACCTCTTTGAGCAGAACATGGTCGAAGCGGCGAGCATGCCGCTCACCATTCACCTGGAAGGCGTGCCCGCCATCGGGGGCGATCCCGCTGACAGCGCACCGCCCAGGGCGGCGACGACGCCGATCCTGCTCGTGACCAAGCCTGGCGATGCGATGCCGCTGGTGTCAGCTGCGGCGCAGCGGCTGCCGGCGGTCACGGCGCCGCGCTCGGTGATGGAGCAGCCACTGTCCGACGTTCAACGCAAGCGGATGGAACTCGTCGATGTTTTCGAGTCGCCGCACAACCTTCCGGTCGTCGAGTTCGCCAAGATGGCGGGCAAGTCGCGCCGGTGGATCAGCTACGAGATCAAGGCGGGCAACCTGCTGGCACTGAACCTGGGAAACCGCGGCCAGCGGGTGCCGGACTGGCACCTCGACCCGCTCAAACACGAGCTGGTCCAGTCCGTCATGAAGCTGAGCCGGGGCGCGGACCCTTGGCAGATTTACCACGCGCTGCTGCAGCCGCGTGCGATGCTGCGCGGCCGCTCGGCCCTGGAGGGCGCCACCGCCAACAATCTCGACAAGATCATCATGGCCGTGGTCACGAGCGTGAAGGCAAGCGAGTGGGATCAGGAGAAGGTGGTGGGGTTCGCATAGCAGCCTTGCGCTGCGCCCCTCATCAGGACACGGAACGGGCGCGGCGCGCGAATCGCTCCTGGGGCTCGGTCAAGGACGTGCAGGGACGCAGCAGATAGGCCATCACGATGGCCGGTGAGCCGGCCAGCGGCCGCGCGGCGATGCCTCGGCACAGGTAGCTGGCCAGCCTTGCGACAGGCGCAAAGGCGATGCCGTAGCCCGCTGCAACGAGCGTCATGGCCATGTCGAAGGTGCTGACCACCTGCTCGCGGCCCTGCAGCTCGTCCTCGAACAGGCGCTGCGCCACCGCGCGCCACGGCTCGTCGGCCGTTGACTGCGCGCAGATCAACGGCTGCTTGAGCAGTTCTTGGCGAGGCACTTCACGGTAGGACAGCAGGTGCGAGCGCTTGGCGACGGCGACCGCCAGCGTGTCATGCCACAACGGTTCGCACACCCAGCCCGGCCACTCCCAGGCGGCTGTGGACAGGGCTAGGTCAAAGTTATCGTGCGGCAGTTCCTGCGCCTGCGCCGTGGCACTGCATCCGATCAAAGCAGTGGCGGTTTCTGGCTCTTCGGCGCGCTGTAACGCCAGCAAGTCGGCAAGCGGTGAAGGCACCCACTCGCCGAGCACAGCCACCCGGATTTCAGTGGAGGCATCGCTCGATTTCACGTCCAGTTCCCCCAGGCAGTGAACTCGCGACGACCGATGAAGTCGCTTCTCGTGAGTTAAGTTTAACGTGGTTTATATCGTGTCAATCCTCGACGCTTTTGGCAATGCAAAAGCGTTCGATTCAGAGAGGCCGGCCCACCGGCACAACAACCTACGAAGCGGAACCAGCCATCGCGTTTGGGGCCTCCGTGCGCGAAGAAAGAACCAGTCAAGGCATCGCCCAGGAAACGCTGGCCCATCTGTCAGGAATCGAGCGTTCGCACATGGGAAAGATCGAGCGTGGCGAGCATGTCCCCACGCTCCCCCTCATTCTCAAAATCGCCCGTGCGCTGAAATGCAGTTCTGCCCACTTGATGGCGCTGACTGAAGCCAAGCTGGCAGAGACGGCTCCGCCCAAGTCTGCGGACTGAAGCCGGCCCGCGCCGTGGCCCCTTGTCTACCCCTGTTCGTTGTCGTTCTTATTACCGGCGGCTGAATTTTCGCGCTTTACGGCCTCGGTGAGGAGGCGCAGGTATGGATTGTCCGGAGGCATTTCCTGGAACAGCGCTTCGGGAGCGCTCAACAGGTAGCCGTGCAGTCGCCTGGATTTGCGCGGCCCCGTGACTTCGCAGGTCCAGATATTCAACCCGCTGGCTTGCTTGCGGTGCAGGCTCAGTTTCTCAAAACGCTTCTGCACCCACTGCCATCCCTCCAGGTTCTCCGGTTTCGCCAGTGCGGCAATTTGCAGATGTTCTTGCGCATACCGCTGGAAGACGCCGGGGCTCACCAGGTAGGCCGTTCCCGCGACGCTATGCACCAGGGCTTTGGCGTCGTTGATGATGAGCTTGTGCGTCTGGATGCCCTGACGCAGCCAGGCCATGAAATGCTCGCCGGAAGGCTCCGGCCGATCCCGAGATGGCGCGGGGCTCACCTGCGGCAGCACCGTAGGCGACGGTGGCGAGGCCGGCTCGGGGTCGCTCGGGGGCTCCGGCGCTACGGGTGGGGCCGTGTCACTCAGCAGATCGAGCAACGCAGCCACGCCGTTGTCGGCGGGCACGGGCGCGGTCGGCGCGGTGCTCGGTGGCACGGTATCGGCGCTTTCCAGGCCCGGCGCTTCGGCTGCCGGTGCCTGTGGCGTCGGCACCCCTTGTTCCGCGTCGGCCTGTACGCGACCCGCGAACGGTGCCGGCCGGTCTGCCGCATCCCAGACCATGGCCGGAGACAGCTTCAAAAAGGTGAAGCTGTGCGACCAGCCGGCATCGCTGGTGACGGTGGCCTTCCAGATCGCCTTGCCGTCTGGCGTGGCCAAGGCGAAACCGTGATCCTGCAGCACGTTGAACACCGCCGTGTTGTTGGCCGGGATGCCGTCGATGCCCTGAGACAGCAGATGCGCGCGCAGTTTGTCCGAGACGGTCTTGCTCACCAGCCAGAGCGCGTCCTGGGTCAGCCAGCCATCCGAGGCCTGGGGCTGGTTCAGCTTGAACTCTTCCTTCAGGAGGTAGCGCAGGCCATCGAGCAGCTTGCGCTGCAATGCGTGCCGGGGTGCTGCCAGGGCCTTGCTGGGATCGCCGCCGAGTTCCTGGGCGACCGATGCCTGGTCCGCTTGCACGACCAGTTCGCCGAGCATGCCGGCGTGCTCGTACTGGCCGGCCAGCACGTACAGCAGCGCGGCCCAGAGGTCGGGATAGCCGGCGAGCCAGTCGAAGATGCCGGGATCGAGCAGCCGGGCGTAGAGCAGCCCGGTGGCGGCGCTGTGCAGCCGATATTCGCGCTCCCTGCGGTAGCGGAAGCGGTACGGCCGCCGCAGCGGGCCGTGCCAGGGGTGCCAGACCGTGCCGTCCGCGTACTCGACGTGCAGGTCGACCGCGATCTTGCCGATGTCGTGCAACAGCGCCGCGTAGGCGGTGCCGGCCGTCCAGGCCTCGGCCTGGGCGGCTTGCGCCTCCGGCGTGGCGCCGGCGGGCAGCAGATGCGACTGCCGCAGCTTGAGCGCGTAGGCGACGATCTCCAGGCCGTGGTCCAGCATGCCGCCCGGATAGGCGTGGTGATGGGCCTCCGACGCGGGAAATTGCTGGACCAACTCGGCGTAGCGTTCCAGCGGGGCGAGGTATAGCGTGGCGAACTGCCGGCGCGAGAGCGAGGTGCGCTGCCAGATGTGCTCCAGCAGCTTCTGCCGGCGGGGTGTCGCCAGCAGCGATGCGGCCGGCTCCGGCCGCATCAGCCCTTTGCCGGGCTCGGCGGAAGGTTTGGGCGTCGGCGCACTGGCGGCGGGCGGCACCCGTTTGCGTTGGAACAGCGAGAGCATGGCGAACCCCGGACGGCGGGCCGGTCGGGAGAGCCTTTTGGCCTTTTCGGGTAGGGCCTTTCCCCTTGGCCCCATTCCCTTGCCCCTTCCCCAGCCCTTTGGCCTTTACGGAAACCTTTGGATATAGGGCAACGACGCCTGCCAGACCACAACCAATGCGGGTTTGGCCCAAGTCGGATTGATACGGGAAGGCTGGCTGTGCCGCCCCTACGATGGAGCCGTTTCATCGACCGGACGGAGCACCATGCACACCCAGATTGACAAGGTAAGGAAATTTCCTTACCATTCAGGCATTGCCATCAGGAGTGCCGCCATGCCCGAAATCCACGAAGTCGCGACGCTGACCTCCAAGGGTCAGATCACGCTGCCCAAGTCCATCCGGCAGGCGCTGGGCGTGGACACCGGCGGCAAAGTGGCGTTCGACCTGCGCGGCGGCGAAGTCGTCGTAACCCGCGCCGACGCCGACCATGAAGACCCGGCCATCGGCGCTTTCCTGGGGCTGCTGGAAGCGGACATCCGGGCCGGGCGACACGTCCAGTCCCTGCCGGACGATCTGGCGCGGGCCATGCTGGCCAACGCGCACCACGCGGTGAACCTCGATGAAGACATCGAAGGCGAAGTGGCGCTCTGATGCAGCGGCACGGCTGGATGCTCCTGTTCCACGAGGGCGTGATCGAGCAGTTGCGCAAGCTGCACGCGGCCGCGGAACGGGCCGAACAGAACGACCCGCAGGGGTTCGAGAGCAACGCCAACGTCAAGCTGTTCCGGGCGTTGAGCCAGTTGATCATGGATGCCGTGCCGAGCGATCCCGCGCGCGACGAATTCCGCCAGGGCAACACCTTGGGGCCGGCCTACCGGCACTGGCGGCGCGCGAAGATCGGTCGGCGGTTCCGACTGTTCTTCCGCTACGACTCCAAGGCCAAGGCGATCGTGTTCGCCTGGGTCAACGACGAGCAGACCTTGCGGTCGGCGGGCAGCAAGTCCGACCCCTATGCGGTGTTCGAGAAGATGTTGGGCCGCGGCAACCCGCCGGACGATTGGGCGGCGCTGGTGGCCGCAAGCAAGGCCGACTGGCGAGCAACGGACAAAGGCTAGGCCGCGGTTGAAGAACTGCACAGGATTCAATCGCGATATGGACAGGGATCACAGCCACACGACAGGATGAACATGAGGTAGCCACCATGAAGACCGCCGCACAGACCACCTTCGCAGAACGTCTCGGCCGGACACTGGGCCGGGCGTGGCGAAGCTGCGCGCGTCTGGATTGGCGGGCGCAGGGCTGGCTGCTCGCGCGGGGATGGGCGCCTGGCATTGCCAAGGCCGCGCTGCTGGCCGTCAAGCTCGCTGCGATCGGTGTCCTGCTCTACACCGCGTTCTGGCTGGCGCTGTTGCTTGCGTTCGCGCTGGTCGGCGCCTGGGTAGTCCGCAACGACGATGGGAGCTACGACGAGGAACACAAGCCGGAATGGCGATACGGCCCTGCCGGGTACGGCCTCTACACCCATGACGACTACCGGATCGACCCCCACGATCCAGAAGACGAGCAAGCCTAGAGGCGTTACTTCGCTGCTTTCATAGCGACACCCGCACCCCTGCCGCCAGCGGCTTGGGCGTCCCTGGTTCCTGCCGCCAGCCCTTGAATTGCCGTTCCCGCGCGCACGCCCACCCAGCCCAGCGCAGCCACCCAGAAGGTAGGCAGCACGATGAACATCGTCGCCATGACGAAGTTCAGCAGCATGTCGCCGAAGGCGTTGTTCAGGCCGATCAGCGGATCGAAGTTGCTGTGCGGCCGGTTCGCGCCGAACCCCCAGCCGTAGAGCGCGTCGAGGATCGTGCTGTCGAGCCAGCGCGCGAGCTGGAACCAGAAGTCCACGAAGAACAGCGCGAACTGCACGCAGCTCACGGCGACCAGCGCCTTCAGCTCGTAGGTGCCGAAGACCAGCACCAGCGGGATGCAGATCACCAGCGCCATCTTGAGCAGCGACAGCACCATCGGCAGCGCTTGGCGCACCACGTCCATCGCCGGGAAGAAGCCCAGCGAGCCCATGGTCAGCCCCAGGTCGCCGGCGCCGCGCGTCACGACGTTGGGCAGCGTCTTCTCGATCTGGCCGCCGTAGTCCGTATAGACCGAGCCCTGGTTCATCTTCTGCTGCCGCGGAGAGACCACGGCGCGGATCACCGAGTCGTTCACCTCGCCCTGCGACAGGAAGCCCGCCCAGCGGCCGATGCGCGTCAGCAGGTCGGGATCCACCTGGGCCAGCAGGTGCGCGCGCAGGCCGCTGCCGCCATCTGACCACCACTGCCGGCACGTGGGGTAGCCCCCGCCGCTATCCACCTGGGCCAGCCCCGCATCGCGCGTCGCGTCGTAGGGCCAGGCCGTGCGCGGCGTGTTGGAGTGGTAGGTGTCGTAGAAGCCCGCGTTGTTCAGGAAGTAGCTCGAACCGATCCAGGTCACGTCGTTCATCTGCTCGTCGGAGAGCGTGGGCCGAGACATGAACAGCTTGGCACGCGAGGGGCCGTAGCAGTCATGCACGAAGTCGCCAACCTCCTGGGCCAGCACCGGGTCATCGATGCGCGTGGCATCCACGTCCATGCGCATCTGACGCAGATCCGTCCCGCAGGGGATCGCCGCCACGGCGCCGCCCGTCACCGCCTTCGAGATAGCGTGCATGAAGAACCACCACACCGGCACCAGCGCACTCTGGTTGTTGAGCGTGGTGTAGGCGTTCGACCAGCCCGTGTCGGTGGGCTGCGGGACGCTGACCTGACATTGCGCGGAGCGCGTCGTGTCGAACTTGATGGTGCTGAGGTCGACCGGAATGAAGGGGATGCCGGCGAACAGGATGACGACGATCGCCACCCACACGCGGTTCTCGATGCGCATCGAGGACAGCACCCCCTTGTTGCCCTCGTCCGCGCCTTCGGCCCGCGCGCGCAGCCATTCCTGCACCACCATGACCACGAACGGCAGCGCGAACACGCCGCTGGCCACGAGGATGTTCCAGATGCCGTTGCTGACGATCCACCCGACCAGGGTCAGGTAATACTCCAGGTAGTCCGTTGTGTTGAGCGTCATGGCGTTCTCCGGGGCTCAGCCATTGCGCAGTAGCTGGCTGCCTTCGAGCAGCACGAGGGTGGCGACGGCCGCGATCTCGACGCGCAGCAGGCGCTGATGGGTCTCGGCCGACGGCTCACGTTCGCGCAGGCGCCGACGCATCCACCACCAGCCGTAGGCCGTCGCTGCGTAGAGCAGCAGCCGCCAGACGAGGAAGTGGCCCGAGTGCTCCCGCAGCCATTGCTCCCAGCCGTCGATGCTGCCGACGACATGGAGGCCGACGACGTTCACACCGACCGCGATGCCCGCCACCAGCAGCACCCACAGCAGCACGATGCCGACGCGGCGGCCGAGCAGCCATGCCGGCCGCAGCCAGGCCCGGCTGGTCATGGCCCGCTCCGCGGCTTCTGCACTTCCTTGAGCCGGTCGCGCGTCGTGTCGCCCTCGAAGATGCCGCGCGAGCCCGCAGCGCGAGTGCCGTGGCGCTGCACGATCGCCATCGCCGAATTGGCGGCCAGCGTGCGCCGCAGCTCCAGCTCGGTCTTGAGGTTGTTGATCTCCTGCTCCAGCGCCGTGTTCTCCTGATCGACCGCCTTCACGGCCAACTCGTTGGCGGCGACGTTCGGCTCCTTCTTGCCGGTCAGCAGCGTGCGCTGCAACAGCAGGGCCTTCTCCAGCACGCTCGACAGCGCGGCCTCGGACGCCAGGCGCTTGCCCAGCAGGTCTTGATCGGGCTCATCGCGCAACGCCTCGATCACGCCGCGCGTGATCGGCAGCGAGTTGCTGCCGGCGGCTTCGAGGTTCGCCACCGTCATTTGCGTCGAGCCCGTCACCAGGCCTTGCAATGCCTGCAGCTTGGTCTCGTACTCTTCCTGAATCACCGGCGTGAGGCCGACGCCGGGCGTCGTCTGCGTCTTGGTGCAGGTCTCGCAGGTACGCTGCTCGCGCTCGCCGAGCACGCGGGTAGCGAAGTCGGCGGCGGCCTGCGGCGAAGACCAGGTTTGGCAGGTCAGCCGGTTGCCGCAGGACGCGCGCGGAATGGATGAGGTGTCCGTGACGCCGCGGCTGTTGAGCAGGTTGTAGCCGGCGCGGGTCACGTCGCCGACCACCTTGATCGAGCCCTGGCCCGAACCGCCCGCGTTGCCGCCGCCGACCCAGGGCACGCCATTGTTGCCCTTGTTGGATTCGGCCTGCTCCACGGCCGACACCGCGTCGGTGCTGCTCACCGCGTCGCGCAGCGCGAAGCCTTCGGCGAGCTGGTCCCACCCAGCCTGGCCGCCAGCCATGTCCGCCATCCGGTTGGCCATCGCCTTGCAGGTCAGCTTGCTGCGGTCGAAGTCGAGCCGCGCTTGCAGCACGCCGTTGGTCAGCAGGTTGTAGAGGCCCGGATCGGCGCGCTGGATGATCAGCGCGGGCAGTGAAGCCACGGCGCTGGTCGCGCTCTGGATCACGTTGCTCATGATCTGCTGGAAGCCGTTGGTGATGCCGTTCAACTGGTTCTGCAGCGTCGTCGTGATGCTCATGTCGCCGCAGATGAGGTTGCTGTTCCAGCCGATGCCCACGCCGATGCTCTGCATGTTCCCGGCGCCGCCCATGGACACGGCCCGGCCGCCGCCGATGCTGTAGAGCACGTCGTCGCCGATGACGCTGCCGCTCACGCCGACGCCGGTGGGGCTGATGCGGGTCTGCGCCCAGGCGACACCTGCTGCTGCCGTGACGGCGCAGGCGAGCGCGATGCTGAGCGCGTAGGGCCTGGCGCGCTGTGCGAAACGGGAGAGAGACGCTTTCATGGGAACACCTCAGAGGAAATCGACGCTGCCGAGGAAGACCTGGCCGCGGCGCTGGCAGCAGGCATAGGGCCGCCACAGCGCCCAGGCGTAGTCGCCTTGCTGGGCCTGCACGCGCGTGTTTGAGTGCGGGAACACCGCGCAGGAGTTGGAGAGGGCCGGCGTCAGCTCCTGCCACTTGCCGGTGGAAGCGTCGCTTTCCACCAGGGTGCCGGCCGGCCAGTAGCCGTCGCTCGAACTCGCGAGCAGCGGCTGGTAGACGTGCGGCTGCATGCGCCGCGTGACGACATCGCCCGCGCGCTGCGCGACGACGGCGCCGCTCTTGTAGTCGTCGGTCTGGTGCAGGAAGCCCCCGCGCGGATAGACGTTGCCCCACAGGTTCAGCGTCGTGCGGCCGCCGATCTCGCGCATGCCGGGGATCAGCGCCTCGGGGTACACCATCTCCGGCACGTTGTAGCGCCAGGCCAGCGTGTCGAGCGTGCTCAGCAGGTACGGCATGAAGGCCGTGCCCGCGCCCTGGCAGGCGTAGCCGGAGGCGCTGGCGAACTGGCTGAACACCGAACCACCGGGATGCCCGATCACGTCGGCGTTCTTGAACTTCGCCAGGTTGTTCTCGTTGTCGTGGTTCGTCGTCCCGTCGCCGCCGGCCTGCGCCGTGGGGTTGGGCATGCTCATGGCGCGCACTTCGATCCACGGGTTCTCGCCGGTGTTGCTGTAGCTCGATACCACGGCGTCGGGCACGTAGTGGCGCACCTTCACCGAGGTGCGAACCGTGCAGCCCGTCCACGTGCAGAACAGCCAGTAGCAGATGCCGACGACGCGGTATTCCAGGCAGTCGGGCGACAGGGCCGAGGACACGATGGTGGCCGTGTTCAGCGCGAAGCTCGAAGCGGCGCCGCCGAGCAGCACCGAGGCGATGGCAAGGCGGGCCCGGCGCGATGACGCGGACAGCAGACGGTTCATGGCTGTGCCCTCCGGTGGGATTCGATGCGGGCCACGGCGCGCGCGACATCGGTCTCGCCGTAGACCACGTAGCGGCGATCGACCACCACGGCGGGCACCTTGGCCAGCCCCAAGCCCCAAGCATCGGCGACGCCCTGATAGGCGCTGCCGATGCGGCGCTGCAGCGCCTGGCCGCCGTCGCGCAGACGCTGCTGCACGAGCGCGGCCGCGCGGCCCGGATCGGCAGGCAGGCCCGCGGCCAGTTCGGCCTCGATGCGCTCGGGCAGGTCCAGCTCGATCACGCGCGCGCCGGATGCGGACTGCACGGGATGGCGGCTGTCGGTCACGACCAGCACGTCGGCCGCGGATGCGTCCTGGCCGAGCAGGCACAGCAGCAGCCCTCCTGCGCAGGCGACGCGCGTGGCCCGCAGCCGCGGGATGGGTTTCAAGAAGGGAGCCGTCATAGTGGGCATCCTGGGAATGAGAGCAAGGCTCTAGTCGAACGCCGAAGGCAGTCCGCCCGCGACAAGGAATGCGCACCGCGCGCGCTCCGCTTTGGGCAGACAGGCGAAAGAAAAGCGGAAGCCGAAGCTCCCGCGGGGACCAGGCGGTCAGCGCCGCTACAGCAGGCCGGATTCGGCGAAGGAGTACGGCGTGCCCTTGCCGACGATGAAGTGATCCACCACCCGGACATCGACCATCGCCAGGGCGGCTTTGAGCCGGTCGGTCAGCGCCTGATCGGCGGCCGAAGGCACGGTCATGCCGGATGGATGCTGGTGGGCCAGGATGACCGCCGAGGCGTTGAGGGCCAGGGCGCGCTGCACCAGCACCCGCGGGTACACCGAGGTTTGATCGACCGTGCCCTTGAACATCGGCTCGTAGGCGAGGACTTGGTGCTGACAGTTGAGGAACACGACGGCGAAGACCTCGTTGGGCTCCGCGACCAGCTTCAGATGCAGGTAGTCGCGCACGGCGGCGGGACTGTTCAGCATCGGGCCGGCCTTGAAGATGCGTTGTTCCAGCAAGGTGATGGCCTGGCGGATGATCCAGTCTTCGTGCTGGGCGGCGATCAGGCTGAGCGACTCGGGACGCGAGTCGGCGACGACATAGGACATGGCGAACCTCCACGGAATGAAGTCGGAGGACGCCTGTCCCGGAAGGGACAAACCCTCCGGGGGACGATGAAGAACGAGCGGCAGAAGAGCGGGCATCCGCCACCACATGCGCAGTGGCTTTTCGCGTCCAGGGATGCGAAGCGAACGGGGTCGATCAGCGCGGCCAGGCCGCGTCGTAGCCTTGAAGATCGTGGCTACCTGGGCATGTCGCCGAGAGACTCGGCAGGCATTTCCTTCGATGCGGGCTCGGCCGCTGCACTGGCCGCCAGCAGGTCGATCGCGGACAGCAAGGCATCTCCTTCGACCGAGCCGTGCAGCAGCAGCGTCTTGCCGGACTGGCGATCCTGCAGGCGCAGCGTGGGTGTGACCTTGATGCCCTCCTGCGCCGCGCTCGCCGACTGTGCGCGGATCAGCGCATCGGGGCGGTCGCTGTCGAGGCATTGCTGCGCGGCCGGCGTGAGGTCGGGATAGCGCAGGCCCTCGGGCAGGCCCTGGCCGTCGCCCCGGGTGTGCGTGTAGACCCACTCGGCGGCCTGCCAGAACGCCGCCTGGCCGCCGGCCTCGCCGACGCACTCCACCAGGCGCGCATCGGCGGACGCGGCCGGCTCGTGCAACGGCAACGGCAGGTGATGCCATTGCCAGCTCACGTCAGGGTGCGCGTCGATCCAGCGCTTGAGCACCGCGAAGTACGCGCGGCAGAACGGGCATTCCAGGTCGGCGTACTCGACCACCGTGAAGCGCGCATCGGCGCGGCCATAGCGCCAGGGCGGGCCGGCTGGTGCCGTTGCCGGCGTAGGCGTTGCTTCTGCCGAAGGAGAAGCGGGCTCGGCGGGCGGCGACGGCGGCTGCAGGCCGAGCCACGCGGCCGTGGTCAGGGCCGCGGCCACCAGCAGCGCGACGATAAGGACGGTGCGGGACGGCGCGAATCGAGGGATGCGCATCGTGGACTCCCCGTCACGCCAGCGCATCGAGCGCCAGCGGCTCGATGCTGCGGGCGCGGTCGATCTTCTCGGCGATCTTGAAAGCGGCGTCCAGTTCGCCGATGCCGTACTGCTGCATCAATTGGAAACGCTCGGCCTTCTCCTCCGGCTCGGTCTGAGCCAGCGCCAGGTACAGGCTGGGCGGCACCGCACGGAACAGCACCTCCATGCTCTTGGAAAGGATCACGCCCTCGCTGAACTTGCCGGCCTCCTTGCGGGCCGACAGCATCAGCGCCTTCTGCGCCGCGTTCAGCTCGCGGAAGCGCGCGATCTTCTCCACCTCGTCGGGCGGCATCGAGAGGCAGATCCACCACTCGATCATGTTGAGCATGGGCTCGGCGGCCTTGGGCAGGTCGTCGATGTTCTGCGTCGCCAGCCAGTACCAGGCGCCGAGCTTGCGCCACATCTTCGTGATCTTGACGACGTAGGGCGCAAGCAGCGGGTTCTTGGTGATGATGTGCCCCTCGTCCGTCACGTTGATGATCGGCCGGCCGAGGAACTGGTCGCGCTCGGCGATGTTGTTGACCGTGTTGATGAGGCTGATGTAGGCGATGGAAAGCTGCGCGTTGTAGCCCTCGCGTGCGAAGGTCGCCAGATCGACGATGGTGATGTCGGCCTCGGGCCAGGGCGTGCCGGGCCGGTCGAACATCTCGCCGTCCACGCCCTGGCAGAACATATCCATCGCGTCGGCCATTTCCAGCAGCCGCGCGCGCCGCACCTCGGGCAGTGCCGTATCGCGGGCGCGCTCGCGCAGCGCATCGCGCACGTCGCGCGTGAGGACGGTGCGCTGGTCGGCCACGCAACGCTGGGCCGCATCGAGGATGCACTGGCGGATCAGGCTGCGGTCGGCGCGCGTCATGCGCGCCTCTTCCTTGTCCTCGCCGCCGGTGATCATCAGCCGCGCGGTGATTTCCAGTTCCCCCAGCACGTCACGCTGCTCGTCGGCATCCGCTGCCTGTGCCGCCTCGTCGCGGTCCTCGTCCAGGGCGTCGGCATCCAGCGTCTGCACCTGGCTGGGCGTTTCGACCAGCCGGTGGGCGTCGGCGAACGGCGCGAGGCTCACCCCGGCACCGGGGGCCAGCTTGACGCGATGCACCTTCATGCCCAGCCGCGCCGCGAAGTCGCCGAACAGGCCGAAGCTGTTGCCCGCCTCGACGATGAACAGCCGCGGCCGGTAGATCGCCGTCACCTGGTTCAGGATGTTGTTGAGCGTGGCGCTCTTGCCCGAGCCGGTGGGACCGAACAGGAACAGGTGAGCGTTCATCTGCCGGTCGAGCCGGTTCAGCGGGTCGAAGGTGATCGGCCCGCCGCCGCGGTTGAAGAATGTGATGCCCGGATTGCCGGTGCCCTGGCTGCGGCCCCACACCGGCGCGAGGTTCGCCGCGTGCTGAGCGAACATCAGTTGCGTGTACCACTGGCGCTTGTCGGCGGCCGGGTCGAACACGCACGGCAGCCAGCGCAGGTAGCTGTTGAGTGGCGCCACTTCGTCTTCCTCGCGCACCGGCTGCAGGCCGGCGTTGAGCATGACGTTGACCAGTTGCAGGCCGCGGGCGTCGAGCTGCGCCAGGTCGCGCCCGCGCAGGTAGAAAGCCAGCGCGCCGCGGTACAGCTTGTGCGCGCTGCCGATCAGCCCGCGCGCTTCCTGCACGTCGCGGCGCGTCTGCTCCGAGGCCAGCGTCTCGCCGACCGACTTCTTGCTCAGGTGGTTCAGGTGCGCTTCGAGCACGTCCTGCGGCGTCGCGACGACCGTCAGGCACATCACCGTGTCCTCGGGCATCTGGTCGAACAGCGCGTTGACCGCGTCGCCGCCCTTGCGCGTCTCGCCGGTGACGTGGCCCGTGGCGGGCGGCATGCGCAGGCGGTCCATCACGATGACCCGGTGCGGCATGCCGTCGAAGACCCAGGTGCCGTTCGCCACGTCCGAGCGCGGCTGGCCGAAGAACAGGCGCTGCGCGAAGTCGCCGCTGGCCAGCTCAATCCCGCCTTGCTCGGCTTCCTCGGGGTAGCGGGTCAGCGCGTAGAACCGTTCGCGGTCGGCGGCGGCGGGGCCAAGCATCGTGGGGTGCGGGTTGAACCAGCGCAGCAGCCAGTCGTGGATGTCGCTCGCCTCCATGCGCCGGGCCTTCACGCCCGTGTTGGCGAGGCCACCTGCGAGCCGGTCGCAGATCGTCGTCAGCGCCTGCTCGGGAGACTGGCCGCGCCGGGACGCGCCAGACGCACTCGCGCGCCGGTAGACCACCATGCGCACGCGCCGCACCTGGCCGCGCCACGGCAGGCGCGTCACCGTCGTGTCCTCGAACAGGCCGCCGGGCTTGGCGATCGCACGCAGGTGATGCCCGAAGAAGCGCAGGTAGAACTCGGTGAAGGCGCTGCCCTGAGCGCGCGGCCGCACGTAGTTCGTGAGCCCGCGCAGGTAGTTGTCCCAGGTTGCTTCGTCCTGGGCGTAGAGCTGCACCACCCAGGGGTTCTCGTCGAGTTCGTCGAACGAGTCCTGCAGCGCGTTCTCCAACGCATCGCGCGCCTGCCACAGCCAGGCCATCTCGCGACCCTCGGTGCCGACCGGCGCCAGCTCGAAGAAGGCCGCCACCGACTGTCCGTCCTCCAGCAGCAAGCTCTTGGAATCGGGCAGGTACTCCACCCAGGGGAGCAGGTCGGCGAAGGACGGCGCCACGCCGTAGAGCGCCTGCAAGTCCGCCTCGGTGGCCGGCCGGCGCGGCTGGCCGCCCACCGCGCTACCGGGCTCGGGAATACCGTGCGCGGCCAGCGTCGAGACATGCTGCGCCCAGGCGTCATCGGCATCCAGGTCGGGGCCGGCAGGCGTGGCGGCCTTGCGTGCCCAGGGCAACGACCAGGCCATCAGTAGTCCTCCAGGCGCTCGCCGGGCATCGCGTACTGCACGCGCTGGTAGAGCGGGAACACGGTGGTGTAGCCGGGCACCGGCACCGGGTCGGTGCCGGCCAGGTGCGGGAACACGTACATCACCAGGTCCGGGTTCGGCAGCCGGTGGAACTGGCGGTAAATCTCGTTGGCCGCGGTGCGCGTGTAGGCGGCAGCGGCGGCGGGCGCCGCCTGCACGTCGGCCTCGGTCAGCGGCCGGCGCAGGCCCTGACGCGCATCGAGCAGTTGCCGCGCCGCCTGTCCGCCACCGGCGCTGCCGCCCGTCTCCTGGTTCCACACGTCGAGCATGGTGTGCTCGCCGTGCGGCAGCAGCTCGTCCTTGCTGGTCGCGCAGCCGCCCAGCACCATGACCGCGCACAGGGCCGCGGCCGATTCAATCCAAATCCGACGCATGGGCGCCTCCGATGCGGTGATTGACCCGCCGCCCCTTGGCGTCGTAGTCGATGTTGAGCGGCTGCTCCAGATGCACGGCGACCTTGGCGCCGGGCCGCACGTAGACCGCGGCGAAGGCCTGCCCGTAGAGCTTGTTGACCCAATCGGCCATGTCACGCACGCCGCCGGCCAGGATGCGGCCCATCGCCTCGTTGCCGCTGATACCGACGGTGCCGAGCGAGCCGTTGCTGTTGGCGACCACGGCCACGCTGCCGTTGTCCGACTTGATCAGCGAGGCCGCGCCGGCGCCGGCCGCGGTGATCAGCGCCTGCGAACCCAGGTACTGCTGCGCGTTGCTGCGCCGCTCGCCCGAGACGCACGGGATGCCGTAGGGGTCGCTGATCCAGCCCAGGCCGCCCTGCGTCGTGCTGTTCGCGCTGTTGCCCTGACTGCCGCTGCTCCGATTCCGATTGCCGTCCTCCGGCACGGTGCGGATCGTGCCGTCGTTGAAGACGAACGTGACCGAGCGGATCTGGCCGCGCACGCAGGAAAGCGTCCAGTCGCCCGAGGCCGTGCCGCTGACCACCGCACCGGCCACGTCGGGGATGTCGATGCCGTTGGCGGTGAGGTTGTCGGGGCCGATCAGCACCTTGAAAGGATACGGATCGTTGACCGTGCCGTCGATTGGCACGCGGCCGATCAGCGCCGTCATCGCGATCGAGCCCATCAGCGTCGAGTTCGACGGCACCGTGTAGACCGGCTTGGCCGACGCGCCCACGGCGCGGCTGCCCGCATCCGCGACGGTGCTTGCCACGCCGTCGGCCGTGTCGGAAAGCGTCTTCTGCGCCGGCCCGAAGCTGGTCGGGAAGTTCAAGCCGCCGCTGCTGCCGTTCTTCGCCGAGGGTTTCGCATCGTCCGGCTCCACCCAGCGCGTGCCGTTGGTGTTGCGCGCACTGCCGCTCTGGTTGCCGCCGAAGTTCTTGCCGTCTCCTTCCTCCAGCCCGAGGCCCACCGGCAGGTCGGCCTGGCCGCTCTTGCCGGAGAGGCCGTCCAGGCGCCGCTGCAGGTCTTGCAGCAGGCCCTGGGTCTGCTGGCGGTCGCCGGCCAACTGCTCGCGGTCCTGCTGCAGGCGGCCGCGCTCGCCGTCGAGCGCGGACTGGATGCGCTGGTCGATCGCGCTTTCCCTCGCGCGCATGCGTTCGTTCTCGGTCTTCTGGTTCTTGTTATCGTTGAGCGCCGTCTGCAGTTCGTTGCGCAACTGCTTGACCTGGGCCACCAGCGTGGCGACGGTATCGCGCGGCGTATCGCCTTCGATGCCCAGCGCCTTCATCTCTTCGGGCGTGAGCGGGTTGGCGCTGCCGGGAGGTGCCGGCCTGGCGCTGCGCTCGCCCGAGAAGAGCTTGATGCCGACGAACACCAGCACCAGCGCCATCGGGATCAGCAGCCACTTCAGGAGGGGGTTACTTTTCATCGCGCGCTCCTCCTCCTTCGGCCTGGCCGGCCGCCGCCGCCGGAGGCAGGTTCACCGTCGCGTCGATCGGCGCCACCTTGGGCAGCAGCGACTCGGCCAGGCCGTGGCCACGGGTGACGAGATAGACCACGGTGGTGTCGGCCGCGCGGCCGGCCGGCGCCAGGGTCGGGTGCTGGAAGGTCGCGGCGAGGAAGTCGCCCTGCAGCGCCCGCGGGTCGAGATCGAGCCAGCGCCCGGAGGTGTTGGTGAGCTTCACGGCCGTCACCCACTGGTCTTCGAGCCGCCACGCGGCCAGCGCCTGCGCGCGCACCGGCAGCGTGGGCAGCAAGGTGTCCAGCGCGAGGTTGCGGCGCAGGTTGACGCGGCCGATGCCGGCCATGGGCTCCACGGTGCGCAGCGGCGCGTACAGGTTCTGCGCCGCGTAGCGCGTCAGCACCACGGCCACCGGCGTTGCGCGGCGGGCGGCTGGTGTCGGGCGCTGCGCATCGTCGTCCACGGTGGCCGAGGGGCTGGCCGGCTCGCTGTAGCGGGTGGCCGGCACATCGCCCTCGACGATGCGCACGGGTTCGAGCGCAGGCTGGCCCGTCTTGGCCGGCTCGGCGGCGATGTCCAGCAGGATCAGCGCGCCGGATTCCACGTCCTGTAGTTGCAGCCGCGTGGGCGGGATGGGCGCGCTGGCGCGCAGGTAGATCGCGCCACCGGCGCTCTGCACGCGCAACTGCTCGCCGACGCCGGCCGGCACGCCGATGCGCACGTTGCGCTCGATGAAGACCACGCGCTCCTGGCCGACCACGAGCGGCACCGCCAGCGGCAGGCGCTCCCAGCGCAGGATTTCGATGGCATGGCCCGCGGGCACGAAACCCAGGCACAACAGGACGCCGGCCAGGGCCGGAAGGAAGCAGCGCTTCATGGGGTGTCTCCCTGCAGATTGGCACCGGGGCTGGCGGGCTTGGCGGCTGGCGCCGGGGGCGGCGGGGTTTCGATGCGCTCGGGCGCACGTGCATAGCAGTCCAGAACGAGGCCGAAGGGATTGCGCTCGGGATCGATGTCGATGCGCACGACCTTCAGCGCGTAGCGCACGAGTGCGCGCTTGACCTGCTCGGCGCCCAGGTACTCGTCGGCGCTCACGTCCAGCGTGACGATCCAGTCGTTCGCCGACACGGTGCGCACGCGCGCGGCGGGATCGTCGCCGTAGCCGCGGCCGGGAATCTCGTAGATGCCGCGCACGCGCTGGCGCAACTCACCGTTGCTGCGCCGGAATTCGTAGTCCTGCTGCAGGAAGGCCCGGCAGCTCGGCGTGAAGTAGGCCGACAGCCCATGCAGGTTGCGCGGGTAGTCCTGCTCGCCGTTGGTCGGCCAGCGTTGGGCCTGCTGCCAGATGTAGAAGGTGAAGGCGTAGACGCTCTCCGGCGGCACGTCCCACCACTTGCGGGTGCTGCCCGAGCGCAGGTCGGGCGGCACGTGGATGGTCAGGCTCTTGGGTGCGCTCCACCAGCCGAAGCCGAGTAGCAGCGCCACCACGAACAGCGCGGCGCCGGCCAGGCGCAAGGTCTTCACATGCGCCTGCAGGTGCGCGACCTCGTTCTTGAATCGGCTCATGCTGTACCTCGACGCAGGGACGGGTTGGGCCGCAGGCGCCGCGTGGACCACCAGCCCGAGCGGGTGATGAGTTGCCCACCGCCCGTGTGGGCCGCCAGCGCGGGGTAGCGCAGCGCGAGCCGCCACTGAAGCTGGCGGTACAGCCAGGTGTCAGGCCGGCCGCGCTTCCACCGCCGCAACAGACCGCCGCCCACGAAGACGCCGATGCCGATGCCGGCGACGACCAGCGTGGGCACCATCGCAATGCTGTGGGTCAGCCAGGCCAGCGGCACGCCGGCCACGAACCCGACCGCGCCCGACAGGCCGGCGCAGACCCACAGCTCGTCGGCCGTGAGCCCGCGCACGACCACCGGATGGCGGTTCAGGCGATGCGGCATAAAGGTCACGAGCCCGTCGCGCGGCGGGCTCTCCAGGGCGCCAGCCATGGTTGCCGGCCCTTACAGCACGCCGGTGGCCTTGGTCAGCAGCCAGATGCCGACGACCAGGAGGATCGCGCCGACCGCCACCGTCAGGCCGAACTGGCCCCAGGTGGCGCGGCCGGTGTGGATCTCCGCGTAGCGCGTGTAGGCGTGGTAGCAGACGCCGACGAACATCGAGGCGACCACGAGCAGCGCGATCAGCAGCACGATGTCGTAGCCGTAGTTCTGCAGCGTCTGCATGATGCCGCTGCCGGTGCCGCGCGACGGGTCTTCCAAGGTGGGCAGGGCCGCCAGCGAGACGAGCGGCGTGGCAGCGAGGCCCAGCGGGGCAAGCATGGCTGCGATGCGCGCAGCGGGGCGACGAGGAATCAGCGAAGCGTTCATGGTGATACACCCTTTCATGGTGGTCAGGACAGGAGGAAGAAGCCCAGCACCAGGTACATCGCGACGAAGCGCACGATGACGCCGAGGAACTGGCGTTGGGTCAGGTGGTGCTCGGCCCAGCCGACATAGGCGGTGCGCATCGCCCACACGCCCCACAGCAGCAGAACGGCGAAGACGAAACCGAGCACGACGGTGGAGACGGCCGCGGGCGCGACCCCGCCGTTGGCCTGGAAGGCGGCGACCTGATCGGCGGAAGGCGTCATGGCGACGGCGCCTCCTTGTCGCTGGCCGCGCCGCTTCGCGTGTAGTCGCCGGCCAGCGGCACGGGATCGCGCGGCTGGGCGCGCTGGGGAACGAGGTAGTCCCGCAAGCCTGCGCGCATGCGCTGCAGGTCGGCGCGCAGCCGGGCGTAGTCGAAGTGGTAGCGGGCGCGCTCCTGCGGTGCGGTGGTGGCTCCACGCTCGGCGAGGCGATCCAGCAGTTCGAGCTGGCGCGTTACCGCGGCGAGCATCTCGCGCTCTGCGGCGTTGTCGGCGGCATCGGCAGCGACGGCCGGCTGAAGCCCCGCAGCGGCGAGCAGGAGCGCGGCCAATAGCGCGGCGATGGCGTGGCGCCGGACATGCGCAGGACTGCGGAAGGTTTCCATCGAGCCGTTCTCCGGGGATGCGGATGGCTCATGCTCGAACGCCCGGTCTTCCGGCGCTGCAATCAATCGGAACCGGCCCGCCACCGCTTTCCGGCAGCGCAAGGAACGACGCGCCTACAGGTACTTCTTGAAGGTGGCCGCGGAGATGGCCACGGCAACGCCCAGCAGCGCCGCGCTGGGCAGCAGGATCAGCAGCGGATGCACGCTGACCGGCAGCGCGAGGTACGTGACCCAGGGCAGCACCGCCAGCGGCATCAGGCTCGCCCTGGCCCGGTGATAGACGAAGCCCGATTCGCGCCCGGCGCCGAAGCCGCGCACGTCCCTGCGCACCAGCCCATCGACCAGGCCGACGAAAGCAGCCATCACGAACAGCGGCAGGATCAGGATCAGCACCAGCAGCCGCACGAGGAACACCAACACGGTGTAGGCCGAGGCGATCAGGTAGCTCTCCACGTGCACGTAGACCTGTCCGAGGTAGTGGCGGAAGTCCTGCACCTGGCTGTGGGCGCCGGCACGGGATTGCGAGGCGGCATCGCGTATCCAGTCCAGCAGTCCCGTCTTCACGAACAGTCCTTGGTAGGCCCACTCGACGAGCTGCCGTGCACTGCGCCCCGGTTCCTGCACCAGCACGCTGCGCGTGAAATGCTCCGAGACCTGTGACAGCTCGTAGTTCAGCATGCCCTGCGCGTGGCGCCAGCCCTGCTCGGGCCAGAAGAAGTGCATGCCGATGCACTCGATCACGATGCACAGCAGCAGCGAGCCACACAGCACGCCGAACAGCCGGAACGGCAGCGTGACCAGCCCCGCGATCAGGCCCTGCTGGCGGACCTGCTGGCGCTGGACGGCGACGGCGGGGTCGCTCATGCCGCGGCCCCTTCATCCACGCTCGCCATCTGCTTGAAGTCCGCCAGCAGATCGTCGGGCAGCGCCTGATCCTGCAGGCCGGGAAGCCCCTTGCTGTCCCACCAGTCGCCGGCCTCGACGTAGTGCTGGCGCATGTAGCCGGCCAGCTCCTGCAAATCCTTGGGCATGGCCTCGTCGGGATCGGGCGCCGGCAAGGGCATGCGCACCTTCCACAGGTGGCCGCCCTCGATCAGCGCAAAACACTGCCCCTTGGGCAAGCCGACGACGTGTGCCGGTTCGATCAGCGGAACGCTGTTGCTGCTGATGCGGTCCTGCGTGTTGGACGTGAACGCGGTGTTGCCGGTCGGGTCGGAACTGTCGGTGGCACCGCTCATCACCGTTGTCGTGTAGACCTCGACCTTGGGCAGTTGCCGCGTCAGCAGCTCGGCCGTGATGGTCTCGCGCACGCGCAGCATGAACAGGTTATTGAAGTTCCCGATGACCTGGCCGGCCTTGGCGCGGTTGCCGATGCGGGCCTCGATGTCGCTCATGGTCTGCGTATAGGCCGTGACCTGCACCCCGGCGCCGCCGCCTTTGTTGACCATCGGAATGAACTCGTCGCCCATCAGCTCGTTGAACTCGTCGGCGTGCACGTTGATCGGCACCTTCACGCCTGCCGACGCGCCCGGCAGGCCATCGTCGATACCGAACTTGTAGATGTGCCCGGCGACCGACACCAGATCGCTGAACATGGAATTTCCCACTGCGGCCGCGACCTCAGCGTCCGACAACGCATCCAGCCCGACATAGACCACGGCCCGCTTCCGGATGATCTGCATCCAGTCGAAGATCGGCCGCGGGTCGCCCAGGTCCGAGTAGTTCGGCGCGAGCAACTGCGCGATCTTGCCGGTGGTCAGCTTCTCCAGCAGCGGCAGGAGCGACGCCACGATCTTGTCGAAGTACGTCCTGTCGTAGCGCACCGCGCTGCGCAGCCCGTCAAGCACCGGGTCGTAGATGCGCACCTGCGAGAGGTACTGCTCCAGCGCGACGACGCGCTTCTCCCGCCCGATCATGTTGCGCGGGATGTTCTTGTCGTTCAGCTTGGCTTCGAGCTGGACGATGACCTCCCAGGCTTTCGGCTCGCTCCTGGCGAAGTAGTGCTGGGCGTACTCGATGAACAGCGCATCGATGTTGATGACGTGGCGCTGGATCAGCAGGTAGTCGGGCCGCTGCCCCAGCTCGACCAGAGCACGAGCGATGATGTTGACAAACCTCCACGCGAACTCCCTGAAGGCGGCCGAATTGCCTTCACCGGAGAGCTGGCCCGCGATGCGCGTGGCGACTTCGCTGATGCGCCCGAACCGCCCCACGGCGTTGTAGCGGGCGCTGATGTCCGGCCAGCCCAAATGGAAGACGTAGAACTCGCCTTCGCGTCCGGCGCGTTTGGCTTCCACGTACATGCGCTTGAGCAGATCGGCGTCGCCCTTGGGGTCGAAGACGATCACGACCTCGTGCTGGCCGCCCACCTTGCGGCGGATGTCCTGGGTGATGAACAGTTCGGCCAGGCGGGTCTTGCCGACGCGGGTGGTGCCGAGCACCAGCGAATGGCCGACGCGCTCGGCCAAAGGCAGGGTGACGTCAACCTCGTGCGGTTCGATGCCGTGCAGGCGCGGCAGACCACCGACTGGCGGTAGCGGCCGCGCCGGGTTGAGCGGGCTGTCCCAGGCCAGGGCCTTCGCCAGCTTGGACAGGGGGTACGGTGCGAACTCCAGGCGCTCCTCGAAGTGCCGTGCCGCCCGATAGATCGCCGTCGGTTCGACATAGCGGCGGAACTCCGGCCGGTAGGTCTGCATCAGCCGGTGCGTGTGGCGTTGGTCCCAGCGGAAACCCCGGCCGACGAATAGCCGCTGCTGGCTGACCGGCACGTCGCGGCTGGTCATCACGTAGCGCGGCAGGCGCCGGATGTTGCGCCGGTAGCGCAGGATCGCCCAGGCGTCCCGGAAGCGGATCGCACCGAAGGTCAGGAAGGCCAGCGCGCTGCCCAGGCCGAGCAAGGGGCTCAGCGCGAGCGACCACGGGGCCACCAGGCACAGAAGCGCGGCGCCCGCACAGACCGCGACGGTGTAAAGCTCCACCGCTGGCCGCAGCAAGACTTCGACGGCTTGGGAGTGGGCCATGGTGGGCGCTTCACCTGGCTCTACCGCGTCAGGGCTCGATGCCTGTGGCGGTGATCAGCACCGGGTAGTGCTTGATGCCCAGGCGGTGTGCCAGGTCGTCGCCCGAGGCCGGGGACAGCACCAGACCCGGCGCGAGGCGGCGCAGCGCGGCCAGTGCCTCGGGTGTTGCGACATTGACCACTAGGCCCACGGCGCGCTGCGCTTGCAGCTCCACGCGCCGCTGCTTGAGCCAGGCGCGCGAGCGGTCGTCGTCACCGACCAGGAACAGCGGCGTCAGGCCCGGCGCGCGGATCACGCGGCGCGGCTCGTCGCCCGGTGTGAGCCGCGCCGACCGCACGGGCAACATGGCCGCCTCGGCTTTGGCAGGACTGCCGATGCGGGGTACTGGTTGCAGCGTGGTCGGTTGGCCTGGCTGCGTATCCTGCGGGTTCAAGGCCCGGTAGTACGGCAGCGCCGAGGTGCCGCCCTTGTCCTCGACCACGATCAGCGGCGGGGAACTGCTCTTGGTGGCGGGGCCGCGATCCTGCGCGTCGGCGGTGGCGGCCAGCAGCGCCGCGGTCGCGGCAAGGAGGATGCGGTTCATGGCATGGAACTCCGGGCAGAGGGAAGTGAAGCGCCCGGCCCGAGCACGCGGGTCAGGTGCTGGTGGACGCTGCGGCGGTAGCGGGCGGCCGGCGCACCGCCTGCGGGGCGGTGGTAGCGGCCGATGGCGACCAGCCAGTCCTCGCCCGGCGTGTGCTGCTCTTGCAGGATTTCCGCGGCGATGGCGAGGTTGCGGTAGGGGTCGAGCAGATCGCAGGGATGCGCGTAGCGGTGCGCGTGGTAGCCGAGGTTGACCTGACCGAGACCGGCGTCGATGCGATTGGCCGGCGTGCGTGCCAGCGCCCGGCGGATGCCTGCGCAGGCATCGGCGCGTGTCGCGTAGCGTTCGGCGCGGCCGGCGACGTTGAGCGTCCACGGCCAGGGGATCAGCCGGCCGCGCAGCCGTGCGCCGCTCTCTTGCAGCGCCAACGCGTAGAGCACCGGCGATGGCACGCCCGCCTGCTGGGCGGCGAGCTGGTAGGCCGGTGGTGGCACTTCTTGGCCGAAGGCGATGGCGGCATGGGCGCTGAGGCCGAGGACCAGGGCCGCGCAGCCCGCGCGGTGGGTTACTGCCGCTGCCATTGGCCGTTGACCTCGCGCACCACGGCGGGCAGATCGCCGGGCAGGCCAAGCGACAGCCAGCGCCCGGCGTCATGGTTGAGCGTGATGGCGCGCGAGCGCACGCGGCCGGCGTCGATGCCAGCCTGCGTCGCCCATTGGCGGATGCGGGCGTCGTCCTGGCGGCTACCGACCATGTAGAGATCGAAGGCGGTGCCGGCCGCCTGCAACTGGCGCGCGCGCTGCTCGCACGGCGGACACTCGGCCTTCACGAAAACCGCCAGCCGGCCCGAACCCCGGTTGCCGGCGCCCGGCGCCTTCGCACCCGGCATGTCCACGCGCTGCTGGCCCGGATAGAGCCGCTTCCAGGCGGCGTCGTAGGCCCGCTGGTAGGCCAGCGTCTTGCCCACGCGCTTCGATTCCGCCTGAACCTGCAGCTCGGCATAGCGGTTGCGTTCCTCGTCGCTGCGCGCTTCGATGCCCAGGGCAGTGAGCGGATCGAGGTTCGGGGAATAGATGCCCAGCGGTCCCTGCATCAGTTGCCGGTAGCGCGCCCATTCCTCCGGCCGCAGGCCCCAATCGCGCGCCAGGCGCTCGTCCAGAGCGGCGTCAGCGCTGTTCTGGACCTGGGCGGGAACCGTGCGCGAGGACGCAACCGGCGCCGACTGCGCCGAGGCAGCACCCGCGACGACAGTGAGGATGGCGGCAAGACCGATCGCGACTGGTTTCATGGCCGGCTCCTACGGCAGCACGATGCGCTGCGTTTGGCCGTCGACGCGGAACACGGCGGCGTGCGCCTCGATGACCTGCAATTGCCAGGCGCCGATGGCATCGCCTTCGCGCAGCAGTCGCAATTCGCGCACGGCGGCCACGCCCGGCGCCGCGATCGACAGGAAGCGCTCGCCGCCGCGCAGTTCCAGGCCTGCGACGCTGAACGGCGGCTCCGGCGCCTTGGGCTTAACCGCCTCGGCGGTGCGCCGGGGCGCCGCGACAGGTGTAGCGGCTTTCTTCAGGCGGGCCTCGATGTCGCCCATGCGGGCCTGCAGCGCCTGCAGGTTGCCGGCACGGTTGTCCGCGGTTTGGGCCTGCTCCACTTGCGACAGCCGTTCGTCAAGCGCCTTGCGGGCGGCCTCGAAGTCCGGCTGGGTGACGGGTTTGGGCTGGCTCTTCGAGGCTGCGGACTGCTGTTCGAGTTCAGCGACGCGCGTGTTGAGTGCCTGCATGTGGGCATCCTGGGCACTGGCCTGGCTTTGCTCGCTCAGGCGCGACAGGCCCACGCTGTTGACCACGGCCAGCACGCTCACGAGCAGCAGCCAGGCGGCCGCAGCGATCTTCAGCCAGCGCGCGCGGTCGGCGCCTTCGGTGGGAAGTTGCGGGATGTTCATGGTTGGGCCTCCTGGGGCTGCGCGGGTTCGGCTTCCGTCGTGCCGGGTGCGGGGACGGCGGCGACGCGGCCAGCGGAGCGCGCTGCCGTCACGCGCGTGAAGCACACCGCGCGCGAAGCGTCATCGACGGACAGTTCCCAGGCCGGGCCGGCGAGTGCCAGCAGGGCATCGCGCAGCGACAGCGGCCCGAGCCGCAGATGCGCCGCCGGCAGCGGCAGCGTGTACAGCGCCGCAGCCTCAGTCGTGTCGCAGAGCCGGTAGCCGGTGCGCAGCAGCACGTGCCGCAGGGCATCGCCGACGTTCGCATCGAAGGTCGGCGGAATCGAAACCTCGATCACCTGTCGCGTCAGGTCGCGCTGCGCCGGTTCCGACACCAGCTCGACCAGCGTGTAGCGCCCATAGCGGGCGACCGGGATCAGGGTCGGCTCGGGTTCCGGGTAGATGACCCTGGCCGACAAGACCGGCTCGGGCGGCACGGCGGTGGCCGTCGGGGCATTCGCCGCGCCGGTGGCGGCGCAGCCGGTGATGAGCATGCAGCCGGTGAGCAAGGCGGGCACAACCAGGCCATGGGCGACGCAGGTGAGTGATTGCATGGTGCAGTTCCCTGGAACACGGAGCCCTCACCATCGCCGCCGCAGAGCGTTCGGGCAGCAAACAAAGGGAACTGGCATGCGCCCGACTTCATGGCGTGGCGCAGTGGCGCAGAAAAAAGAAGCCGGCGCCCCAAAGGGCAGCCGGCATGGGTGGGTGGATCAGGCCGCGACGAGCTGCCGGGCCAGTGCCACCTCGACGGAATCACCGTCCTGATTCAGCACATCCAGTCCCGATTCGGGCACGTCTCCCGACGTGCTTTGCGAGACCATGATCTTCCGTGCCATCAGCCCCAGGCAGGTCATCTGCGAGGAAGCCGCGTAGCCGAGGTAGATCACGCGAACCGGCTGCTTCTGGCCAATGCGCCACGAGCGCCGGGCCGCCTGCTGCAGGCTGTAGACGTTGTAGCCCGACTGCATGAACACGATCGTCGGGAACTCCAACAGGTCCAGTCCCGTCTTGACCAGCTCGGGATTGGTGATGAGCACATCGATGCCGCGGTCCAACTGCTCGGCGATCCAGTCCTCGCGGCGGGAGGCATCCACGCTCGCGCGCAGCACCGCCACCTTGAAGCCTTCCTGCTCCAGCAGCACCTTCAGGCGCGACGTGGTGTCGCGCGTGCCGGTGTAGACCGAATAGACCAGCGTCTTGCGACCCGCAGCCTTCTCCTGCTTGCAGATCTCGATCAGCTCGCGCTCCTTGGGCATCACCTCCAGCTCGTTGAACTGAGCCGGAACGAAGGCCAAGGTCTGGCGCGTGCGCGGGTGCACCACCGTCTCTGACCGGAAGCAGCAATCCGGCCAGGCCAGCAGCACGTTGAGGACCACACCGAGCAGCGTCGTGTCGCGTTTCGCCAGCGCCTGCTTCAGCGCTGTGGTCAGCCGGCCCGACAGGTCTCGATAGGCCGCGGCCTGCGCCGTGTCCATCGCCACCTCGCGGAACTCCTCGTCGTAGGACGGCAGCACATTGCCGCCGATGTCCTTCAACTTGAGGAAGACCGTGAACGGCAGCACGCAACGCAGCACGCCTTTCGGGCCGAAGCCCGGCGCCTTGACCGTGCGCACCGAGACCTTGTTGCCCTTGGCCGTCTTGTGCGCCGTGCCCGTGCTCTCGGAATAGATGTCCTTGAGGACGCCGTGATCGCGCATAAACGCCATCGCGGCCGAGGTCATGCTGCCGCTCTTGGTCGGGCGGTAGCCGTCTTCGATCATTCGTCCCGGCAGGGCTCGGAACAGCAGGTGGAAAAGATCGTCGCCGTAGCCGCCCATCAGCGTGCCGGTGAGCAGCAAGGTCTTGCGCGCCTTCGCTGCGAGCACGCCCATGGCCTGGCCCTGGGCACTGCCACCGTTCTTGTACTCGTGCGCCTCGTCGGCGATGAGCAGGTCGAACGTGCCTTGCGGCAGGTAGCGTTTGATGAACTCGGACGGCTGGTAGCCGCCCTCGCCGAAGCCGAACTCCATGTTCGCCATCGCCCGCTCCATGCGGTGCGCCTGGCGATCCGAGAAGACCAGCTCGCCGTTGCCATCCATGAGGTTGATGAACTCGTGGATGTTGTCGCCGAGCATCGACGCCAGGAAGGAGTCGCCGAACTTGCGCATCAGCTTCTGCGCGGTGACTTCCCCGATGGTCGGGATGCGCTGCAAGGCTTTGAAGACGGCCGTGGACTGGTCGCTGGCGGACAGGCTCCTGGGTCGCATCAGCGTCCACAGCGGTGCGGCGCAATGGCTGCACCGGCGGCGGTAGTCCTCGGCTTCGAGTTCGACCGGGTTGATCGGCTCGCCGTCGAGGTTGGTGATGACCTGGCCGCAGTCCGGGCATGCGCCCACATCGCCGTGTCGCGTGCGCCGCACGTTGAAGACCTGGCCGCGCGCCTGCACGCCCAACTGCTCGCGCAGCTTGATGAGCTTGACCAGCGTGTCCGGGCCGTTGAGCACCCAGACCTTTGCACCGGCCACCGTCTCCTGGATTTCGCGGCGCCACTTGTAGACCAGGTGGGGCGGCGATAGCACCAGGGTGCGGCGGTAGCCTTCGGCGTGCAGCACGGCGGCCGTGGCGATGCCGACGGTCGTCTTGCCGCATCCCATCTCGCCATTGACGATCGCGGCGCGTTCGCCACGATCGGCCAGCAGTTCGGTGACGGCATGCACCACCTCGGCCTGCGCCTGGAACAGCTTGCGCTTGAGACTGGCCAGCACGAGCTGGCGATGCGGTCGGGCTTGGCCGGTGTAGACGGGTGGATTGGCGCGGTTGAGCGAATCCAGTAGCTCGTCGCCGAACTCGGCGACGAAATCCTGAAGGCTCAAGGCCAAGGGAGAAGCGGCCGCTTCGAGCAGGTCGCCCTGGGCGGGCGTGCCGTCGGCAGCGGGAACAACGTCGGTATCGAGGGACATGGTGATGCTCCAAAGAAGATGGGGCATGCACCTCCCCCTGCGGGGGCGATGGCATGCCCCGGGGTGGGAAGAGAAGAACGGCGCGAAGCCGCAGTGGAAGAACAGATCGACGGCGAACCGTCAGGGAACAGCGATCAGCGGATGGTCAACACCTCGCCGCAGGTCGGCGAGCCTGGTGTCATGTCCCAGGCACGGATGACCGGCACGAACTTGTCGGTCAGGATGCGCGTCTCGGCCACGGAGCCGTCGTCGCGTTCGGTGTATTCCGTCTGCAGCGTCTTCTCCTTGTGGGTGTCGCCCTTGACGACGAGCACGCGGCCCGTCTTGGACTTCACCACGCCGGAGATCGCGCCAGCAGCAAGCGCCAAGGCAAGATGCCAGTGCGACAAGGCCCGCGCCGGAGGCCGCAGCGATTGCTGCGCGGCGCCCAGGTGCGTATCGAGCGTCGGCCAGAGCCCTTGCAGCCGGCCGACTTCCTCGGCGAACTGCTCGGGTTCCATCGTTACGCGGTAGAAGTGCTCCGGCTCGGCCGGGCTGGCAGGCACCGTGTAGGGCAGGAACGGCCATTCGACCGGCAGCTCCTCGGCTTCGGCGTCGCCTTGCCCGATCTGCAGCAGCAGCGCGCGCGTGGCCTTGACCGAATCCGATGCTTGGTCGCGCTGACGAATACGGCGGCCGAAGATCACCACCTGCTTGAACTGCGCTTCCACCGCGCGGTAGATGCGCAGATCGGCGAAGTGCCGGGTCAGCCATCCGACCAGCTCGGCGTCGAGCACGTAGTGCGGCACGATGTAGATCAGCACGCCGCCGTATTGCAGCAGCGGCAGCGCCTTCTGATAGAACAGCTTTTCGAACCGGGCGCGGCCCTGGCCCTGGTAGCCGACATTGCCGTTGGTGTCCTTGGACAGGTCGCCATACGGCGGGTTGAGCCACAGCAGGCCGAAGCTCTGCCGGCTGATCAGCGTGTCCATCAGGTCGCCGTGGATGCAGCGATCGACCAGTTGCCGGGCATGGCGTGCACGCTCGGCCTCGTACTCGACGGCAAAGGCCTGGACCTGCTCGCGCCCGAGGGCGTGCGCGGCTTCGGCGATCGCCACGCCTTCGCCGGCGCAGGGATCGATGATGCACAGCGGCCCGTTCGAGGATTCGGCGGGCGCCAGCGCGGCGAGTGCTCTTTCGAGCGTGGGTTCATCCGTGGGGAAGTACCCGTTCTTGACGAAGTTGCGGGCGAGCCGCGGGAACATGAGGGCCATGGCAATCTCCTGGCATTAGGGATGAAGGGATGCGGACATACGCGCGTGCATGTCCGGTGAAGGAACCTCAAGCCACCGCTTCGAGCGGTTGCGCCGAGGGGATACGGCTGGCGGGCGTGCCGGCGACGAGCGCGCCGCTGCGGATCAGGCCGCCCAGCACCTGGGTCAGCGTCGGCACGTCGATGGCGAGCCGATGGCCTTCCAGAGCCCCGAGGGCGAACGGCAGGCGCGTCAGCATCGACTTCGCCTGCAGCAGTTCCAGCACGGGTTCGCGCCAGGGATCGAGAAGCGGCAGCGGGCAGGTGTCCCGCACCAGCTTCCACAGCCGGTCGAGCCGGTGCGTGGAATCGCGAGGCAGGAGCGCCAGCGCGCTGGCGTTGGCCTTGTCGGGCTTGACGCAGCGCCGGTCGAACAGCCAGATGTTGGTCAGCGAGCCGAACAGCGTGCGCCGGTAGGCGCGTGCGCTGCGCTTTTCCAGGTTATCGACGTTGCCGACGAATACCGGGATGCTCGCGCCCTGCTCGGTGATGACGTGGAGCTGATCCAGTCCCTGTTCGTCCCGGCCCAGGGTGAGGCGAGCCAGGAATTCCTGGACGGCGGTGTCGCGCGCCCAGAGGGAGATGAAGACCAGGTTGCCGTTCTCGTCACCGACGACGCCATCGGCCATCAGGTCGGGGCATTCGTCGATGCGATAGAGCGTCTTGGGGGAAGAAGGTGCAGGCATGGTGATGTCCTCGAAGTGAGCGGAGACAGCACCACCCGCGAGGGCAGTCACTGCCCCAGGGGGATGGAAGAAAACGCGGTGAGCGTCGTGGCGAAGAATCAGACCGTGCGTCGCAACGCACCGTAGCCTTGAAGGTCTGGGCTACCTGGGCATGTTGTCGGCAGCGCCGACGGACATGAGCGTAGCCTGCGCCCAGGCGGGTGGTTTACGGCAGCGAAAATCCGCCGCGCAGCGCACCCCTGTTTGCCTGAGACTCACCCACCAAAGAAAAAAGCGGACCATGCCGCATGGACACGATCCGCTTGTGGGTCAGGCTTTGAGCTGGCGCAAGCCATCCGCGAGCAGCCACAGCGCCCGGTTGAGCCGGACGTTCTGGTCGATGCCCTGAACGGGGCGCGTGCGCTGCTGGCGCCCGTTGGCGGCGCGGCCGGCCAGGCCGCCTTTGACCAGGTTCTCCTGGATTCGGTTGAAGACCGACCACAGATCGGCGCAGTTGTCGTCGAAGCGACGGGGCCGCAGGATCTGGGTCTCTGTGATGGGCAATGCCTTGCCCGAATCGTCGTACTTGAGGGTCAGCGCCGATCTGGCGAAGACTTCGGCCTCGCCGTCGTCGAGCGTGATGACACGCATGGCGTCGCGCGAGTCCTGCACCCTCTCGAAGCCGTGCAGCACCTCGTAGGCGCCTTCGATCACGTGATCGGTGACGTTGCCCTTGTGAGGTACGCGCACGTCGGCGAAGGTGTCGCCGCACACCAGCCCGTTCTGGCAGACGAAGCGGAACATGCCCGCCAGCATCTGGTAGCTGCTGGTGCCGTCGTGCGAATTAAGCAGGATGATCTCGTTCGCCTCGGCGCTGTTGATCTGACTGGCGTGGCGAAGGCGCAGCATGTGCTTGGTGTAGTCGCGGCGATCCTCGTGTCGCACGCGGGTCTGGCACACCATGAACGGCTGGAAACCTTCCTTGCGCAGTTCGGTCAGCACAGCCGCCGTGGGGATGTAGCTGTACCGTTCGGAGCGGCTTTCGTGCGGGGTGTCCGCAAAGATAGAAGGGGCCACGATGCGAATCTGCTCATCCGACAGCGGGTGACTTGAGCGCAGCACTGGCGAGCGATAAGCGAAGCGGGATGCAAGTTGCATGACGATCTCCTTGGGAAAAAGAGACCGGAGCCCCGCCCCACCGGGGAGGAACCCCGGTGGGTGGTGGAATGCCGCGCATGGCGGCGGTGGGAATCAGACCCTGGCGAGGTGCCAGTCCTGGGACAGCGGAGCGAACTCGTAGCCAAGATCACCGAGGCGGTCGCGCTGCTGACGCAGTACACGCCGATCCACGGTGGCATCGAGCTTGACGACATCGCCCAGCGGCCAGAGCGCGCCGAACAGGGCCGCGTCGCCGTCGTCGTCCGCATTGGCCGAAGCATCGGCAGACGCAATAGCCGGTTCGCTGCCGAACGGCGTGGTATCGACCAGCGGGTCGCGCGAGCTGCGTGCCTTCTTCCGGCCGGCCGCCTTGGGGGCGGTGGTCGGCGTCGGCGTGGCGGTCTGCGCTTCCTCGTCGATCGGATCGACTTCCTGCGGACTCAGCCGGCTGGCGTCGTCGCGGCTCAGGGCGTCGATGGCCGACAAGGTCATGCCGCCCAGCAAGGCGCGGATCTCGATGACCATGCGGCCGTTGGCGGTGTACGTGGACGGGCGGATTTCCGCGATGGCGAAATCGCCCTCGTACTTGCCTTCGGCGTACTGATCGAGTTCGGCGTTCTTCACGACGAACTCGCCGATGGAGGTCGCGAGGCGGCCGACGTTGAAGTCGCCGTTGCGACCGTGGATGGTCTTGATGGCCAATTGGCCTGGAATGGTGATCATGAAGAACTCCTGCGGACGAAGCTGCGAACACGCACACGGCCGTCATGGCGACGGCGCGCATGCGCACGCGAGTGGGAGAAGACAAGGCCCCGAGGAACGGGGCCTTGCGGATCAGAACGACTCGGCAACTTCCAATGCGGGGGCATCGACAGCGGCTTCGTCGGCAGCTTCGGCGGCGGGCCGGGCGGGCTCGGACGCAGCGGCTTGCGGCTCGGCGGATGTCGCGGGGACATCCGTGTTGCGCGCGTCGCGTTCGTCACGGTCGTCGGCATCGGTCGGCTTGGGCTCGGCCTTGTAGACGAGCTTGCCATCGACCTTGATCCAACTGACAAACAGCAGGCGGGCCTTGAGGCTCACCCCCTGCTCGCCGGCACGCTTGCCCTTGGAGTAGGTGAAGGTGTCGGTCCACAGGTCGCCCAGGCGGAAGCCGATCATCACCTTCTTCTCGGCATCGACCGCTTGGATGCAGCGGCGCACCAGGTGCTGCGCTTCGGAGCCCGAGACGCGCGTATCGAAACGCACGTAGGCAACGTCATCGCTGGGGCCGTTGAGGGCCGCAATGTCGCAGGCCAGGAACGTATCGCCTTTCTTGGGCTTCACTTCGCGGATGCGATTGAGATACCCGAGGCCGGTGATGTGCAGGTCGAAGAAGGACTTTTCGGTGGAAATGGTCATGGTGAATCTCCTGAGAACAAAGAGGCGGAGACACACCCGACCCAAGGCGGGGAAGGTGTGGAACCCCCGCGTGGGTTGAAGGAACAGCTTGGGTGGCATCACCATCGGGAGAACCGATGGCCGTTCGCGCTGGGATGCCGGAGCGAACTGGTTGATCAACGCGGTCGGAACCGCGTCGCAGTCTTGAAGATCGAGACTGCCTGGGCATGCTGCTGACGGGTGTCAGCGGAACATGGCGGCAGCGTGGCGCCAGACGCGCGCCCGCGCGAGCGGTAATCGGCATCTGCGGCTGTCCGCATTGGCGCCGAGCGCCAGGCTCGCCTCTACGGCGCCTCCCACAGCAGCTTGGGCACGCGCAGCGCCTCGGGCGTGTCCCGCCGCGGCCGGCGCGCACGGTTACAGTTGCCGCCGCCGCGCTGTCCGACCAGGCGCCAGCCGGCCGCCCGCAGGCTGGCGCCGCCCTCGGCCGGCAGCGTGTAGGTGATCAGGCGCGTGTAGCCCAGCGTGCGTGCCGCGCGGCCAGCAGCCGCATAGAGCTTGCTGCAGGCATTGGCCGTGCCATCGGTGCACAGCCGCGTGACTTCGAGCGTCCAGCCGTCATCGAGGTGCCGCGCCACCGGGCGGCCCGCGATCACCACGCCGACGATGCGGCTTGGCATCGCATCGCCGTCGCCCAGCGTGACCGCCAGGCTGAACTTGCCGCCTTGCACAGGACGGTGATGCCGGTGGTGTTCTTGCACGAAGGCGTTGGCCGCGCGCAGCGACAGCGGCCTCACGGCGAACCGCGGCGGCACGGCCCGCGCGTCAGTCGCCGCAGAAGCAGGCCATGGGTTCTTCGGCGGCATCGAACAGGTCGCGCTGGTCGGCCGCAAAGCGCGCCAGGTCGGCGTAGCTCGGACCATCGTTGCGGAAGCGCGCGCCGCTGGGGCGGCTGGCGAGGTTCAGCGACTCCATGCGTATCCACCACACCGCGGCCTCGGGTCTGGACTTGATGAGTGCCAGACGCTGGCCGCGGGATTTGAGGAAACACAGGTCGCAGTTGCCTTCGAGCGTGCGGCCGTTGACGGTGAGCAGCTCCAGGTCGAAGGGCTGCGCCTGCCAGAAGGCGGACACGTCGCGCACGGTCACGCCGGCCTCGGCCAGCGGCATGCACATGGTTTCGTGGGTAGATTCGGTGGAATGGCCGCGCGCCCTGATCTTGGCGACGCGCCGCTGTTCGTCCGCGCGGATGCCGATGAACTGGTCCCAATCAGTCCAGCCCTGCCGCCGCAGGAAGCGGTGCATTGTCCTGATCTTCAGGGCACTGGTGCAGCCACGAGCCACGGGATTCGGCAGGTACTGCCGCTTGCGGATCAGCGCCTCGAAAGGTTCCCCCTTACGGCTGGCGGTATCGAAGTCCACCACCGCGAAGCCCGGTTCTGTCGGCCGGTATTCAAGCCAGTGGATGGGCACCTGCCAATGCTTGGCGCAGCCGCGCACAAAGTGCAGCGTGGCTTCGACCTCCTTGCCGGTGTTGGCGAAGCAGACCACCGTGTCGGCCGGCAAGCCGCCATTGGCCTGCAGCACGCGCCAGAGCATGTACGCGCTGGTGCGCCCGCCGCTGAAACTGATGCAGGTGGGGGATTCGATTCGGAACGGGTCGCGCATACGGGCTGTCTCCAGTCGGTGGCCCCGGCGGATGCCGGTGGGCGGCCCCGATCGGGGCTGGAGACAAGCGCGTGCGCGCGGCTGCGGCCGTGGCACAAAAGAAGAAGCCTCCGTGAGGAGGCTTGAAGGGCTGGCGGTCAGTGGCCGGACTGTGCCGGCGGCACCACCTGCAACGACAGGTGTGTAGCGGTGGCCGAGACTTCGAGGTCATCCTCGCTGTGCAGAAGCCGCGCGAACACGCCATCGTGCAAATCGAAGAACTCGCCGAAGTCGTCGCCGCCGAACTCGGCGCGCGCCAGTTCCCACCAGTCGTCGAACGGATCGGCGTCCGGGTTACAGCCAACGGCGTAGGCGATGGTCTTGCGTCGCCCATCGGGCCGACGCTCGCCGCATTCGGCCATGAAATAGACGCCCTGGTCCTTGACCAGGATGACGCGGCACTGGTTGGCCAGCGCCTCGGTCAGCACGGGCCGCAAATCGGCGGCCTTGAATCGAACAGTCATGGAAGTGATCTCCAGCGGATGCAAGAAGAAGGCTTCCCGCCGCGAGGACGGGAAGCCGCATGGGGACGCAGAGGGGTCAGTGCGAGACCGGCTTGCTGCCAGACAGGCGCTGCACGCGGATGAGGCGCCAGGTGCCGTCGTCGATCAGCCGCTCCAGCGTCTGGCCCAGCGTGTCGAAGAACACTTCATCGACCCGTTCCGCCAGCTCGCCGTCGCGGCGCAGCTCCACCGCGTAGAGGTCGAGGCCGCGCTCGTACAGCACCGTGACCTGCCCCTGGAACTTCGCCGAAGCGACCGTGAAGCTGATGGCCGGCGGCGTGGCGATGATGTTGCTGGGGCTCGGATCGACCACCGTGAAGTCCCGCGCGCCGGCATCCACCAGCAGGTGGGTGACGCGCCGGAAGCCATCGGGTGCGGGCAACTGCTCCAGTTGATGGATCAGTTCCTGCAGCTCGGGGCACTGCGGCGCGGGGATCGGCAGCTTGGCCGGCGCGGAGCCCAGGATGAGCCGCTTCACCGTGTAAGGCTGGCCGCCGGCGGTGAACTCGGTGCTTTCCTCGGGCGTGTCCGCGCGCAGGCCGTCGAAACGGCGTCGCGCATAGGGCTCGACCTGCACCTTGACGCCTTCGTCGGGCACCTCGGTAACGAGCGCCTTGTCGAGCACCGCGAACTCGGCCCGCCGCGTCTTGACGACGATGGCCTCGTCGGTGGTGGCGATGACCTTGCCCTCGAAAGGCTTGGGATCGATGTGGAAGCCCAGCGTCGAAACCTTGGGCTGGCCGTCGAAGATGTTGAACTTGAAGCTGCGGACGTTGGAAGGCACGTGGCCGTGAACCAGCGTCGGCATCTGTGCGCGGATGGCTTGGGTATCCATTGGGAGACTCCTTGTGGCAATCCAAGGAACTCCCGCCCGCAAGGGAGGTGTGTCCCTTGGGGGTGAGGTGGATGGACGCGACATGCGCCCCGGGGAAGGAAAAACAACCAGCGCGGCGAACCGCACCGCAGCCTCGAAGGTCTCGACTGCCTGGGCATGCTTGCCGGCAACGCCAGCGAACATGCGATTAGCGTGCGGCAGACGCAGGCCAGCGTCGCGAGGGAATCGGCACTGCGCCGCCACCGACTTCTCCCAAAAAAAACGAGCCCCGCGTGGAGGCTCGTAAGGTGGTGTCATTCGTCGTAGATCGGCAGTCCGTCCAGCACCTGCGCATCGGCATCGAAGACCAGCATGCGCACGTCGGCGAGTGCGGCCAGGTGCAGCACATGCACGAGGGATTCCGGCATGCCCTTCCTGCGGTGCTCCTGCATCAGCCGCCTGGCCGTGATGCCTTCGACCGCGCGCAGGTTGTCATCCGTCCAGGGCGTGGCGATCAGCTTCACGCCGATCGCCGGGCTGTACGGGATGCGGAAAGCGATGAACAGGAACAGCGTCGGCGTGGCGATGTCCGCCAGCTCGGCGAGGAAGCGATGCGCCTCGGCGTCGAGGTGCCCGCTGCTGATCTCCCAGCACCGGCTGTAGAAGCCAGTTTCATAGCGTAGGCGCCGCACGACTTCCCGGGCCGCCTCGTCGGAGTAGGTGTCGCCGACGTGCAGCGGCTTGCCTTCTTCCTGGGCCATGACGGCGTAGACCACGTTGCGGGCGAGCCCGTGGCTGCGGCATTGCGCCTCCAGTTCATCGGGGACCGCCTGGTCCTCGGTGATCAGCACGAAGTCGTCCGAGAAGATGCAGGTCCGCCGTTCGACCTGGCCGTCCGGCAGATGCGACTGCGAGGGATGCAACGGCAGGTAGGTCAGCGGGCAGTCGTCGTCATAGGAGATAGCGAGCAGCCGCTGGATGGACAGGCCGTCGTAGCCGCGGACAAAGGGATTGTTGTTGGTGTAGGACATGGGATTTCTCCAGCAGGGGATGGCCGAGGCAATCCCCTGCTGGGGATTGAACCCCAGCGGGTGGATAAAGTGGTAGCCGGTCAGCCGGCAGCGACGGAGGACGGGTCGGTGAGCAGGCGGTCAGCAACGGTTCTGCGCAGGCGTGCGCGAACCTGGTCGTCGGTGATGGCCGCCAGAAGCGCCAGCGTTTCGTTGGCAATTCGGTTGGCCGCCGCCGCAAGGTCGCCGGCCAGGATTGCGGTGCGCAATTCCTCGCCGAGTTGCAGCGCATGCGTGGATTCGCTCGATACCGTCAGCTCGTGGCTGATGAAGCAACCATGACCGCCGAACTCGAAAAGCCGTGGGCGGCTGCAACGCCAGCATTCTTCGAGCTGGATGGCGACCAGGTGATGGCCGTCGTCGAAGCACGTGGCGATCAGGAACAGCGCGTTGAGGTCTGCGCTGCCCTCAAACGGGTGGTGCTCGATGAGATTGGCGAGGTCTTGGTTCTGGTCGGCGCCGAAGCGCGGAGCGATCAGGTCGATAAGGGCAGGCATCGACAGTTCGGCGTCACGGTCTTCGCCATCCTCGCCTTCGGCGTCGTCCGGTGCGGGCAGATCGAACTGAGCGGCCAGCGTCAGCAGACCGTCGAGCACGTCGCTCCATTGCGGATCGTTGATCTCGGCGAGGCGAGCGATATAAGCCTTCCCGTTGCCGGGATAGCTCGCATCGAGGCGAAAGGCGCCGAACAACGCGGAGATGACCGGCGTCACCCGGTCGAGAATGAGGACGCCGGTGGCGTCGGAGTAGGTGTTGGCCATGAAGGACTCCTTGCGATGAAAGGCGCGGAGCCCTCGCCCCTGGCGGACGAAGGCATCCGCAGGGACATCCCGAGGCCGCAAGGGCTCCGGGTGGAAGGAGGGACATGGCCCCTGGCGGGACGCATGTCCCTCGTGGGGTCGGAAGAAAAGAACGTCGGTGCGCCGCAGCGCGGCTCACCAGCCGTTGTAGTTGAGCGTCAGGTCGGCGATGACCTTGCGCCGTTCCAGATCGAGGCCGCCCAGGTCGGACAGACCCTCGAAGCCGCAACGCTTGAGCATCGCGCCGCCCTCGTGGGCGTTGTAGAAGCTCACCATCGCGGACAGGAACATCCGCTGGCCGCTGCTCAGGACGCCGAGGGCGTCGTTGAGCATCAGCAGCTTGGGCCGCAGATCCCACTTGGTGGTGGCACGCTGCAGGCCCTCGCGGGTGCCGTCGCCGAACCATTCGGCACCGGCGATGCGTGCACCGCGCTTCCACGCCTCGAAGAAGGCTTGGGGCGCGGCGACGAAGTGCTGGTGTTCCAGCTCGATCTGATCAAGTACCTCTTGAGGCAGGGCACGGTTCATGACATGGGCTCCAGGTGTTTGGAATCACGGGTTGAGGCGCTGCTGCCAGCGGCCCGTTTTCAGGGCGTGGTCGGCGGCG
>NZ_JBGAGA010000030.1:0-67947 GCF_044226965.1 Aquabacterium sp.
CTCGAGGTCGGCGCTCATGCCCATCGACAAGGTGTCCAGCGCCAGGCCCTGCGCCCGCAGCGCGTCGAACAGCGCATGCAGGGCGCGGTGCGGCGCGCGCTGGGCTTCGAAGTCGGCGGCCGGCTCGGGAATGGCCATCAGGCCGCGCAGCCGCACGTTCGGCAGCTCGGCGACGGCGTGCGCCAGTGCCGGCAGCTCGTCGGGCATCACCCCGCTCTTGCTGGCCTCGCCGCTGATGTTGACCTGCAGGCACAGCTGCAAGGGCGGCCGCTGCGGTGGCCGCTGCTCGGACAGCCGCTGCGCGATCTTCAGTCGGTCGACCGAATGCACCCAGTCGAAGGCCTCGGCCACCACCCGCGTCTTGTTGCTCTGCAGCGGGCCGATCAGGTGCCACTCCAGCGGTGGCGAAAAATCCTGCAGCGCATGGATCTTTTCCAGCGCTTCCTGCACATAGTTCTCGCCGAACGCGCGCTGGCCGGCCGCGGCGGCCTCACGCACCGCTTCGGGGCCGAAGGTCTTGCTCACCGCCAGCAGCGTGACGGTCTGCACGGGTCGCCCGGCCATGGCACAGGCGGCAGAAATCCGCTCACGCAGTTGTTGTAACTTGGTCGCCACGCTCTGCATAATGGCCCGAGCCTACCCCAAGCACCCCCGATGGACATCACGCAACTGCTGGCCTTCTCGGTCAAGAACAAGGCGTCCGACCTGCACCTGTCGGCCGGCCTGCCGCCGATGATCCGGGTGCACGGCGACGTGCGGCGCATCAATGTCGAAGCCCTGGACCACAAGGCGGTCCACAGCATGGTCTACGACATCATGAACGACGCCCAGCGCAAGCACTACGAAGACACGCTGGAGTGCGACTTCTCGTTCGAGATCCAGGGCCTGGCGCGCTTCCGCGTCAACGCCTTCAACCAGAACCGCGGCGCCGGCGCGGTGTTCCGCACCATCCCGAGCAAGATCCTCACGCTCGAGCAGCTGAACACGCCGAAGGTGTTTGCCGACCTGGCCCTCAAGCCGCGCGGCATGGTGCTGGTCACCGGCCCCACCGGCTCGGGCAAGAGCACGACGCTGGCGGCGATGATCAACCACCTGAACGAAAACGAATACGGCCACGTGCTGACGGTGGAGGACCCGATCGAGTTCGTGCACGAGTCGAAGAAGTGCCTGGTCAACCAGCGCGAGGTGGGCCCGCACACGCTGAGCTTCTCGAACGCGCTGCGCTCGGCGCTGCGCGAGGACCCGGACGCCATCCTGGTCGGCGAAATGCGCGACCTGGAAACCATCCGCCTCGCACTCACCGCCGCCGAGACCGGCCACCTGGTGTTCGGCACCTTGCACACCAGCAGCGCGGCCAAGACGGTCGACCGCATCGTCGACGTGTTCCCCGCGGCAGAAAAGGAAATGGTGCGCGCGATGCTGTCGGAATCGCTGGTCGCGGTGATCTCGCAGACGCTGTGCAAGCTGAAGGACGGCTCGGGCCGCGTCGCCGCGCACGAGATCATGATCGGCACCTCGGCCATCCGCAACCTGATCCGCGAGAACAAGATCGCGCAGATGTACTCGTCGATCCAGACCGGCCAGAACCTGGGCATGCAGACGCTGGACCAGAACCTCTCGGACCTGGTGCGCCGCAACGTCATCTCGCCGATGGAAGCGCGCGCGAAAGCCAAGTTCCCAGAGAATTTTCCTGGCTAGCCTCGTCCTCGGCCCATCGACTGCCCTCTGCCGTGAAAACGCTGCTCAGCCGCCTGAGAGGCCGTCGCGCCGCTGCGAGCGAGGCAGGCGATTCGCTGCCGGCCACCACCAGCATGCTGCCGCCGGACGAAGTGCTGCCGCCGCCCGTGCGCTGGGAACAACGGGCCGCCGAACTGAAGGCGCGCCCGCTCGATGCCGCCGATGCCGCGCAGCAACTGCTGCGCCTGTGGCGCGGCGATGCACCGCTGGCCGCCATCGGCGACGCCGCGGCGGCCCGCCTGGCACCGCTGCTGCTAGCGTCTGAAGTGAGCGTCGACCAGCAACCCATCCTGCAGGACGAGACCGGCGACTTCCTCATCGTGCTGCTGGAGGGCCGCGTGTCGGTGGAACGCCAGCATCCCGGTGGCGCGGCCACGCGGCTGTTCGAGGCGCGCGCCGGCGACCTGCTCGGCGAGATGGCCTTGTTCGACGGCGGTCCGCGCTTCTGCGCCTGCCGCACGCTGAGCTCCTGCACGCTGGCCGTGCTGGACAGCAGCGCCCTCAATCGCCTGATGGCCGACGACCCGGTGCTGGCCGCCGCGCTGCTGGCTTCGATCACGCGGCGCCTGTCGCTGCGGCTGCGACAGACCGGTGCGCGCCTGTCGGCGCTGCTGGCGCCGCAATGACCCGCGGGTCGACCGACCCATCACGGAGAACCCCACATCATGGAACGCGACCAGGCCTCGAAATTCGTCAATGACCTGCTGCGGCTGATGGTCTCGCGCAACGGCTCGGACCTGTTCCTGACCGCCGACTTTCCGCCCGCGATCAAGGTGGACGGCAAGGTCACCAAGGTCTCGCCGCAGCCGCTGACCGGCCAGCACACCATCGCCCTGGTGCGCGCGGTGATGAACGACAAGCAGGCCGCGGAGTTCGAGAAGACCAAGGAGTGCAACTTCGCGATCTCGCCGCAGGGCATCGGCCGCTTCCGCGTCAATGCCTTCATGCAGATGGGCAACGTCGGCCTGGTGTTCCGCACCATTCCGCAAACCCTGCCGACGATCGACCAGCTCGGCCTGCCGAAGGTGATGAAGGACATCGCGATGACCAAGCGCGGCCTGGTCATCATGGTCGGTGCCACCGGCTCGGGCAAGAGCACGACACTGGCCGCGATGGTCGACTGGCGCAACGAACATTCCTACGGCCACATCATCACGGTGGAAGACCCCGTGGAGTTCGTGCACGCGCACAAGAACTGCATCATCACGCAGCGCGAGGTGGGGCTCGACACCGACGGCTGGGAGGCCGCGCTGAAGAACACGCTGCGCCAGGCGCCGGACGTCATCCTGATGGGCGAGATCCGCGACCGCGAGACGATGGAGCATGCGGTGGCCTTCGCCGAGACCGGCCACCTGTGCATGGCCACGCTGCATGCGAACAGCTCGAACCAGGCGCTGGACCGCATCATCAACTTCTTCCCTGAAGAGCGGCGCGCGCAGCTGCTGATGGACCTGTCGCTCAATTTGAAGGGTATCGTCTCGCAGCGCCTGCTGCCGCGCGAGGAAGGCAAGGGCCGCGTCGCCGCGGTGGAGATCATGCTCAACACGCCACTGGTGTCCGACATGATCTTCAAGGGCGAGGTCAACGAGCTGAAGGAACTGATGAAGCGCTCGCGCGAGCACGGCATGCAGACCTTCGACCAGGCGCTGTTCGACCTGTTCGAAGCCGGCCTGGTGACCTATGAGGACGCGCTGCGCAATGCCGATTCGGTGAACGACCTGCGACTGAACATCAAGCTGCACAGCGTGCGGGCGCGCAACAAGGATCTCTCGGCCGGCACGGAACACCTGACGATCGTTTGAGCCCCCCGGCGCCTGGCGCCGGCCCCCCGAGGAGGCACCCAACCCGACCGGGCAACCCGGATCGGGTTGAGCCCTTCCGATACGCACCGCGCCCCGGGCCGCTGCGCGGCCTGTCCCCTGGAGAATCCGGGCCCGGCCTCTACACTCGGGGCATGAAGACCTACGAACCCATTGCGGCGCGTCGCGTCGCCTTTCTTGGCCTGGGCGTGATGGGCCACCCGATGGCCGGGCATCTGGCACGGGCCGGCCATCAGGTTTGCGTCTACAACCGCACCGCGGCCAAGGCGCAGGCCTGGGTGGCCGAGCATGGCGGCCGGGCCGCGGCCACGCCGCGCGAGGCGGCGGCGGGCGCGGAATTCGTGTTCGCCTGCGTCGGCAACGACGACGACCTGCGCTCGGTCGTGCTGGGCCCGGACGGCGCCTTTGCCGGGATGCCGGCCGGTGCGGTGTTCGTCGACCACACCACGGCCTCGGCCGCGGTGGCGCGCGAGCTGGCCACGGCGGCCCGCAGCTTCGGCCTGCAGTTCATCGACGCACCCGTCTCCGGCGGCCAGGCCGGTGCGGTGAACGGGCTGCTCACCGTGATGTGCGGTGGTGACGGGCCGGCGTTCGAGGCGATGAAGCCGGTGGCGATGGCCTTCTCGCGCGCCGTCACGCTGGTGGGCGCGTCGGGCGCCGGTCAGCTGGCCAAGATGGTCAACCAGATCTGCATCGCCGGACTGGTGCAGGGCCTGTCCGAGGGCATCGCCTTCGGCAAGCGCGCCGGGCTCGACATGAAGCAGGTGCTCGAGGTCATCGGCAAGGGCGCCGCCCAGAGCTGGCAGATGGACAACCGTGGCCACACGATGGTCGACGACAAGTTCGACTTCGGCTTCGCCGTCGACTGGATGCGCAAGGACCTCGGCCTGGTGCTCGACGAGGCGCGCCGCAATGGCGCGCGGGTGCCGGTGACGGCGCTGGTCGACCAGTTCTACGCCGACGTGCAGGCACTGGGCGGCGGCCGCTGGGACACGTCCAGCCTCGTCAAGCGGCTGAAGTGAGCGGGGCGGCCGACGGGCTCAGTTCTTCGCGCCGTCCTTCGGCGCTTCTTTCGAGCCGTCCTTGGCCGCGTCCTTCGAGGGCTGCAGCTCGGCCAGCTCGGCCTCGCTGATCACCTCGAACACCCGCACCACCTTCTGCACGCCCGAGATCGAGCGCGCCACCTCGCCGGCGCGCCGGGCCTCGCGTTCGGTGACACGGCCCATCAGGAAGACCTGGCCCCGCTCGGTGACCACCTTGAAGGCATTGGCCTGCAGGTCGCGCGCATCGAGGAAGCTGGCCTTCACTTTGCTGGTCAGCACCACGTCGTTCGAGCGCGAGCCGATCGAGCTGTTGGCCGTGACCGCGAGCTCGTTGACGATCGAGCGCACGTTCTCGATCTGGCTGATCGATTGCTCGATCGCCGAACGGTCGGCCTCGGTGGGCACCTCGCCGGTCAGCAGCGCCATGCGGTTGTAGCTGGTCACGTTGACGTGGCCGCGCTCGCCCAGCACGCTCTGGATGCGGTTGATGGCCTTCAGCTCGATGGCCTGGTCCTCGATCTGCGCGCCAGAGGTTCGGCGGTCGGCGACCATCAGGCCGCCGACGACGGCGCCGCCCACCACCAGCCCGGCACAGCCGGACAGCAGCGCACCGCCCAGCAGCGAGGCCGAGACCAGCAGCAGCGGCGCCAGGCGGCGACGCGGGTTCAACGAAAGAGACTTCATGCGGGGTCCTGTTCGCCCAACAGTTGCAGATCGATCGCGTCGCACAGGCAGTGCAGCACCAGCAGCAGCGCCTCGAGCACGCGGGCCCGGCGCTCGTGGGGCACGGCCACCAGCACGTCGGTCTCGCCCAGCACGGCGGCCAGCGCACCGCCGGGTTGACCCTTGGCCTGGCCAGTCAACGCGATCACGGTCATGTCCTTGCCCTGGGCCGACTGCGCCGCGGCGCGCAGCCCGGGGTCGTCACCCTCGGGGTCGACGAGCAGCAGCAGATCGCCCGGCTGGCCCAGCGGCTCCAGCTGGCGCGCGAGCACCGATTCCAGCGTGCCCAACCGGGCCAGCGCGCCCAGGCTGCTGCCGTCCTGGCCCAGCGCCATCGCGGCCAAGCCGGGCCGCTCGCGCTCGAAGCGGCCGAGCAATTCATTGGCCATCAGCTGCGCCAGGCTGGCGGCGACACCGGCACCGGCCGTGAACAGCCGGCCGCCGGCCGTCAGCCCGGCCACGATGGCCTGTGCCGCGTCGGCCACCGGACGGCTCAGCACCTCGGCCGACTGGTACTTCAGGTCGGCGCTTTCGAAGAAATGCTGCTGAATCCGCTGCTCAAGCATGGTCATCGATCATAAGACAGGGGTCCGGGACGCCAGTTCCCAGCCGTTCCCGGTTGTGTGCGGGCGCATCCGCGGGCGGCTTCAGTCGGCATCGAAGGCCGCACGCAGCCAGTGCAGCTGCTCGCCCTCGATCGCCACCACGTCGAAGCGGCAGGGGGGCAGCTGCGGCAGGCGCAGCAGGTAGTGCCGCGCGGCCCGCACGATGCGACGCTGCTTGGGCGTCGTGACACTGGCGGCCGCACCGCCGCCCGGGCCATGGGCCCCACCGGCACGCGCCCGCACCTCGACAAAGACCAGCGTGCCATCGGGCTCGCGCAGGATCAGGTCGATCTCGGCACCGCGCGCAAAGGGCCCGCCGGCCAGTCGATAATTGCGCTCCACCAGGCGCAGGCCCTGGCGCTGCAGGTGGTCCAATGCCCGCTGTTCGGCCTGGTTGCCGGTGACCTGCCGCGCCGTCGGCCTGGCCTGTTGCGGACCGGCGCCGGTCCGACCCGATCGCCCACGTTCCGTTGTGACCATCTCTCCCTCCTTGTTGCTGCAGGCGGCCGCGGATGCGGCCGGCAGCCAGCAGTTCCCGCGCGGCGCACTGTATGTGCTGGCCACGCCCATCGGCAACCTGGCCGACATGAGCCTGCGCGCCATCCACCTGCTGAGCCTGGTGGATGCGGTGGCCTGCGAGGACACGCGCGTCACCGGCAGGCTGCTGCAGCACCTGGGGCTGCACAAGCCGCTGATCGCGCTGCACGAGCACAACGAGCTGAGCGCCGCGCCGCAGGTGCTGGCCCGCCTCGCGGCCGGCCAGCGCGTGGCCTATGCCAGCGATGCCGGCACGCCGGCGGTCAGCGACCCCGGCGCCGCGCTGGTGGCCGCCACCGTGGCGCAGGGCCACGCCGTGGTGCCCTTGCCCGGCGCCAGCAGCGTGGTCACCGCGCTGTGCGCGGCGGGCGACGCCGCTGCCGCCGGCTTCTGCTTCCACGGCTTCCTGCCCGCCAAGGGACAGGAACGGCGCGACGCGTTGCTGGCCGTGCTGGCGCTGCCGGGCAGCCAGGTGCTGTTCGAAGCGCCGCACCGCATTGCCGCCCTGCTGGCGCTGCTGGCCGAGGCCGCGCCAGCGCGCCGGCTCACCGTGTGCCGCGAGCTGACCAAGCAGTTCGAGCAGATCCACACGCTGCCGGCCGGCGATGCACCGGCCTGGCTGGCCGCCGACGTGCAGCGCACGCGCGGTGAGTTCGTGCTGGTGCTGCATGCGGCCCCGCCGGCCGCGGCGCGCGAGGAAGATCCTTTGCCGGCCGAGGCCGAGCGGGTGCTCGGCCTGCTGCTGCGCGAGCTGCCGCTGAAGCAGGCGGTGGCACTGGCCACCGAGATCAGCGGCGCGCCCCGCAACGCGCTCTATACGCGCGCGCTGACCCTGCGCCAGGCCAAGTAGCGCCGGCCGATCACTTCGCCGGCGCCGACGCGCCATGCTGCGCGTCGTGCTTCTGGTGATGGATCGCGCGGCTGTTGCGGTCCTGCATGCGGGCGACGTGGCGGCGCTCCTGCTTGGTCACCGTGCCATCGGCCTTGGCATTTGCCTCGGCCTGGTTCACCGCGGCCTGGCGCTTCTCCAGGCGCTGGGTTTCCTGGGCGGTCAGCGCGCCGTTGGCCGCGCCGCTGGCGATGCGGGCCTGCTGGCGGGCGGCCCGCTTGTCGGCATGCGGCATCGAAGCCGAGGCATCCTGGGCCTGCGCGGCCAGGGCGGTGAACGACAGCGCCAGTGCGGCGAGCAGCGAGGAGGAGAGCAGTTTCATCGGGGGGTCCTTTGGATGTTGGGCAAGAGGTTTGCGGGTCCCGGGTTGCGCCCCTGCACAACGGCCCCGGCCTGCGGCCCGAGGACGCGCCAGGGCCTATCGGCGCGGTAAATATTCGTGAAGCAGGGTCGGGTGACGACTCCTAGAATCGAACGATGATTTCGCGCGAACCCACCCTCGAACGCCTGGCCGTCGCCAGGTCGCTGCTGCTCGATCCCTTCAACCTCGACGATGCGGCGCTGAGCCGTGCGCTGGGCACGATCGGCGAGCATCGCATCGACGACGCAGACCTGTACTTCCAGATCACCCGCCATGAAGGCTGGAGCCTGGAGGAAGGCATCGTCAAGAGCGGCAGCTTCAGCATCGACCAGGGCGTGGGCGTGCGCGCGGTGGCGGGCGAGAAGACCGCCTTCGCGTACTCGGACGACATCTCGGAAGACTCGCTGCTGGATGCCGCGCGCACCGTGCGCAGCATCGCGGCCGCCGGCCAGAGCAGGCGCGTGAAGCTCGCCGCTGCGCCGCACGTGGCGCCCAGCCGAGCGCTGTACGGCCCGACCGACCCGATCGCCACGCTGGACAGCGCACAGAAGGTGGCACTGCTGGAGAAGATCGAGCGCATGGCCCGCGCGCGCGATCCGCGCATCGTGCAGGTGATGGCCGGCGTGGCCGCCGAGTACGACGTGGTGCTGGTGGCGCGTGCCGACGGCACCCGCGCGGCCGACGTGCGGCCGCTGGTGCGGATGTCCATCACCGTGATCGCCGAGTCGAACGGCCGGCGCGAAGTGGGGTCCGGTGGCGGCGGCGGGCGCTTCGGCCTCGGCTATTTTCAGGACGCTCAGCTGGAGCGCTATGTCGACCAGGCGGTGAATGCCGCGCTGACCAACCTCGAATCACGCCCGGCCCCGGCCGGCGAGATGAGCGTGGTACTCGGCCCCGGCTGGCCCGGCGTGCTGCTGCACGAGGCGGTGGGGCACGGCCTGGAAGGCGACTTCAACCGCAAGGGCTCGTCCACCTTCTCGGGCCGCATCGGCCAGCGCGTCGCGGCCAAGGGCGTCACGGTGCTCGACGACGGCACCTTGCCCGACCGGCGCGGCTCGTTGAACGTCGACGACGAAGGCCACCCCTCGCAGCGCAACGTGCTGATCGAGGACGGCATCCTCAAGGGCTACATCCAGGACGCGATGAACGCGCGGCTGATGGGCGTGAAGCCCACCGGCAACGGCCGCCGCGAAAGCTATGCGCATGTGCCGATGCCGCGCATGACCAACACCTACATGCTGGCCGGGGACAAGACCAAGGAAGAGATCGTCGCCAGCATCAAGCGCGGGCTCTATGCCACCAACTTCGGCGGCGGCCAGGTCGACATCACCAGCGGCAAGTTCGTGTTCTCGGCCAGCGAAGCGTTCTGGGTCGAGAACGGCCGCATCCAATACCCGGTGAAGGGCGCGACCATCATCGGCAACGGCCCCGATGCGTTGACGCGCGTGAAGATGATCGGCAACGACCTCGAGCTCGACACCGGTGTCGGCGTCTGCGGCAAGGAAGGGCAGAGCGTGCCGGTGGGCGTGGGCCAGCCGACGCTCAGGATCGATGGCCTCACAGTGGGCGGGACCGCCTAGAAGTAGCCGAGCTTCTTGATGCCGAAGTTGCCGATGTTGGGCATCACCAGCGGCAGGTTGCTGTCCGACACGCCGAGCCAGCCGGCCAAGGTGGCGCCGAGCTGATCGACCGATGTCGTCGGCACCAGCCGGCCCTGGCCGATGTCGTCGGGGCCGTTGACCGCGACGGCTGGTGCGGTGCCGTAGAACTGCTTGCCCTTCACCGCACCGCCCATGATCACGTGGTGGCTGCCCCAGCCGTGGTCGGAGCCATCGCCGTTGCTGCTGAGCGTGCGGCCGAAGTCCGAGGCGGTGAAGCTGGTCACCTTGTCGGCCACGCCGAGTTCGGCGGTGGCATCGTAGAACGCCTTCATCGCGTCGGCCACCTGGGCCAGCAGGTCGCCGTGGTTGTCGAGCAGGTTGTCGTGCAGGTCGAAGCCGCCCAGCGACACCAGGAAGACCTGGCGGCTCAGGCCGAAGCTGGCGCGCGCGGCGATCATGCGTGCCACCACCTTCAGCTGCGAGCCCAGCGAGGTGCCGGGGAAGGCGGTCGACAGGTCCGGCAGCCCGGCCAGCGCGGCGCTGATCTGCGCCTCGGCGTCGATCGAGCGCTGCGTGACGCGGGCGTACTCGTCGGCAAACAGGTTGGCGTTGTTGCCGGTGATGAGCGTGCGCAGGGCCGCCTGCGCGGCACTCGACCCGAACAGGCTGCGCTGCAGGCCCTTGATCGCCACGGCACCGCTGGTGCTCAGCTGGTACTGCACCGCGGTGTGGCCCGACAGGAACACCGCATTGCCGGTGACCGAGGTGCAGGTGAACAGGCTGCCGCCATTGCCCGAGAGCATCAGGTCGCCGATGCGGCCGCCCCAGCCGGAGGTGGAGCCCTCGGCCAGATCGGACTGCCAGATCGACTGCTGGTCGTTGTGCGACATCAGCTTGGGCGGCAGCGGCACCGACTTGGCGTTGTACTGCGCCACCGTGGTGGGCACGATCAGCGGGCCGACGTTCAGCTGCACCGCCAGCTTGCTGCTGTCCCACAACGTCTTCAGCGGCGCCCATTGCGGCGCGAACGCGAGCTGCAGGCCGTCGGGCAGCGGCGTCGTGGGCTGCAGCGTCGTGGCCGACAGCGCGGACTGCGCGGTGGCCAGGCTGCCACGGATCTGGGCATAGCTCGCATAGTGAGCGGCATCGACCGGCACCAGCGTGTTGCCGTGGTCGTTGCCACCATAGAGGAACACGCAGACCAGCGCCTTGTAGTCGGTGTTGCCGCTGGTGGCCGCAGCGGCGTCGCCCAGCAGCGAAAGGTTCAGTGCCCACGGCGCGGCGCTGCCGGCCAGCCCGAGCAATGCACTGCGGCGCAGCAGCGCGCGGCGCGCCAGATCGATGGTCGAAGCGGATGTCTTCATGGGTCGGCCCTCCTTCAGCGCTGGACCAGGTAGTCGGGGCAGGACATCACCAGCATCACCGCCGCATAGACGCGGTTGGCCTTGTCGCTGTCGGTGTTGCCGGCCATGCCGCTGAGCGTGCCGACGATCAGGCTGCGCGTGGCCTCGCCCAGCTGGTAGGCACACAGCAAGCGGTTGAGCCGGTCGACCAGCGCCGTCGGGTTGCCCGCCAGCGCCAGTTCGGCGCTGTAGTTCGGCTTGATGTCGGCATGGCCGTTGCCGATGGCCGTCTGCATGTAGTTCAGGTAGCCAGCCACGCTGGATTCATTGGTGATCTGGAACTCCGGCGCCTCCAGCGCGGCATTGCCGATCGCCGAGTTCGGCGGCACATAGCCAGGCCGGAAGTAGTTGAACACCGAGGGCGAGCGCTGCGGGCTCTGGCCCAGGCGCGTGGCCGGATCGCTGGTGTTGCCGACATTCCACTGCGCCGTGACCGAGGTGGCATTGAACACGCGTGCCCACTGCACGAAGCGCAGCATCGGCTCGCGCAGCTTGCCGAAACCCGGCGCGGCCAGGTTGGCATCGCTGCGCGCCTCCTCGTCGAGCAGCACGGCGCGCAGCACCGCCTTCAGGTCGCCGCGCACCCCCTGGCCGTTGTCGTTGAACGCCGCGCTGACGCGGCCCACGTAAGCCGCACTCGGGTTGCTGGTGACCAGGCGCTGGATCAGCTGCCGGCCGATGAAGGGCCCGACATTGGGATGCGCGGCCAAGGTGTCGAGCGCGATCTTCAGCGCCGTGCTGCCATCGGTGTTGGCGGGCACCGTGGTGCCGAGGAAGCTGGCCGCCAGCATCGAGTGCTTGCTGGCGGTCAAAGTGAGCGGCCGGCGCGCATACTCCGGTGTCTTGTCGCCCGGTGGCCGGTCGTAGTTCCAGCCGGTGAACACATGCGCGAGCTGCGTCACGGTGTCCTGCGTGTAGGTCTCGATCGGCTGGCCGCCGGCACCGAGCTTGGGCGTGCCATCGGGGTTCAGCACGTACAGGCCGATCGAGAACAGCTGCATCACCTCGCGCGCATAGTTCTCGTCGGGCTGGCGACCGGTGCTCGCGTCTTCCTTCTGGTTGCCGGCGGTGTTCAGGTAGTTGCCCATCGCCGGGTTCAGCGTGATCTTCTCGAGCAGCGATCGATAGCTGCCAAAGGCATTGGCCGCCAGCAGATCCCAGTAGCCGGCCAACTTGAACTGCTTGTAGGGGTTGTTGATGCCGTCGAAGCCGACGACGAAGATCTCCGACAAGGCCAGGGTCACGCGCTGGCGGAAGCTGTCGGGCGCGGTGAGCAGGCGCTGCCAGACCTGGGAGTCGACCCCGATCGCGGCGTTGTCGGCGTCCGGGTTCTTGTCGACGCCCATGGCCACCAGCCAGTCCCAGTTGCCGGCGGACAGGGGCTTGGCGAACTGCTGGTCCAGCCACGCGCTGTAGCCGATGGCGCGCACGTTGGCGATCTCGGCATCGCTGGCGGCGAGCGTGGCCTGCAGCAGGAAGCGTGCGGCCTGGGCATCGCTGAAGGCATAGCGCGTTGCCAGGACCAGCGGTGCGAAGTCGGCCAGGCTGCCCACGCGCAGCAGCACGCCGCCCGAGGCCGGCCCGAGCAGGTAGACGTCGCTGCCGGCCACGCCGACGTAGTTGCCCGTGCTCGGGTAGTAGCGGTACACGTAGGGCGGCAGGGTGGTGTCGCCCTGGTGGCCAGGAAAGAGATCCGGGTACTGCGCTTCGGCCCAGTCGAGCAGTTCGGTGACGGTGGGCACCGGCGGCGAGCTGCCACCCGAGTCCGCGGCGGCACTCACCTGCAGGATGCTGCGGTCGGTCCTGGCCGTGGCGGTGGCGAAGAAGGCTTCCGGCGGCGCCTCGCCGGCTCCACCGCCGCAGGCCGCGAGCAGCAGCGCGGCGCTCCCGACGAGCGTTGCAGGCCAGCCACCGGCCACGCGTTCAGCCGTCGGCAGCGGGGCCGGCGGGCTGCCTGGCGGCGGGGCAGCCACCGCCTGGCACACAGTCTGAGCGTCCATCGTTCACCTCCTCGAGCAGTTCGATCCAGGGCTGCATGCTGCGGCGTGGGTGAACTTTGCGCGAGCGGTTTTACCTGCTCGGCATGCGGGGTTCACATCGCGCAATGCTTGTATCCGCTTGCCAGACCCCGGTGGCTGCGTGCTACAGTCTCGCCCCATGCGTTCCGCCGTGTTTTTCTTTGGCTACTTTTGGTTCTCGCACCGCACCGGCGGAGGAGAGGCAAGCGCGTCAGCCTGACAAGCACAGCGAACACCTCGACAAACCGCCGGCAACCCCGGCGGTTTTTGTTTTTCCGCCCCTCGAAAGTGACACCGCCATGGCACCGAAATCCCCCAGCAGCCATTCCGCCAGCGAAGGTGGTTTTGGGTATGCGCTCAGCGAGAAGACCAGCGAGACCGACGACCAGCGCATCCGGGACGTGACGCCCTTGCCCCCGCCCGAACACCTGATCCGCTTCTTCCCGATTGCCGGCACGCCGGTGGAGAAGCTGGTGGGCAACACCCGCAGTGCGGTGCGCCACATCCTGCAAGGCAAGGACGACCGGCTGCTGGTGGTGATCGGCCCCTGCTCGATCCACGACCCGGCCGCAGCACTCGAATACGCCCGCAAGCTGAAGACCGAGCGCGCCAAGTACGCCGACACCCTGGAAGTCGTGATGCGGGTGTACTTCGAGAAGCCGCGCACCACGGTGGGCTGGAAGGGCCTGATCAACGACCCCTACCTGGACGAGAGCTTCCGCATCGACGAAGGCCTGCGCATCGCACGGCAATTGCTCGTGGACATCAACCGGGTCGGCATGCCCGCGGGCAGCGAGTTCCTCGACACCATCAGCCCGCAGTACATCGGCGACCTGATCAGCTGGGGCGCCATCGGCGCGCGCACCACCGAAAGCCAGGTGCACCGCGAGCTGGCCTCGGGCCTCTCCGCCCCGATCGGCTTCAAGAACGGCACCGACGGCAACCTGAAGATCGCCACCGATGCGATCCAGGCCGCGTCGCGACCGCACCACTTCCTGTCGGTGCACAAGAACGGCCAGGTGGCCATCGTCGAGACCAAGGGCAACAAGGACTGCCACGTGATCCTGCGTGGCGGCAAGGCGCCGAACTACGACGCCGCCAGCGTGGCCGCGGCCTGCGGCGAGCTGGAAGCCGCGAAGCTGCCCTGCCAGCTGATGATCGACTGCAGCCATGCCAACAGCAGCAAGCAGCACCAGCGGCAAGTCGATGTCGCACGCGACATCGCCGCGCAGATGGCCGCGGGCAACCGCTGCATCTTCGGCGTGATGGTGGAAAGCCACCTGCATGCCGGCGCGCAGAAGTTCACCCCGGGCAAGGACAAGGTCGATCAGCTCGAGTACGGGAAGAGCATCACCGATGCCTGCATCGGCTGGGACGATTCGCTGACCGTGCTGCAGGTGCTGAGCGACGCGGTGAAGGCGCGCCGCCAGAAGCACCGCTGAGGGCGGACGCTCAGGGGGCGGACTGCTGCGCGGCGAGCCGCTCGCTGCGCCAGTAGACGTCGTCGCCGCCCAGCCCGTCGAGGTTGGCGCGGTTCAACACGCGCGCCAGCACGAACAGCAGGTCCGACAGCCGGTTCAGGTACTGGCGCGGCGCCTCGTTGACGGCTTCGTGCGCGGCCAGTGCCACCACCGCGCGCTCGGCCCGCCGCGCGACGCTGCGGCTGACATGTGCCAGCGCCGCGCTGCGCGTGCCCGCTGGCAGGATGAATTCGGCCAGCCGCGGCAACGTGGCGTTGTGCGTGGCCAGCGCCTGGTCCAGGTGCAGCACGGCCTCGGGCTTCAGCAGCGTAAAGCCGGGGATCGACAGCTCGCCGCCCAGGTTGAACAGCTCGTGCTGGATCGTCACCAGCAGCGTGCGCACGTCTTCGGGCAGCGGCTCGGCCAGCAGCACGCCGAGGCTGGAGTTCAGCTCGTCGACATCGCCCATCGCCTGCACCCGCAGGTGGTCCTTGGGCACGCGGCTGCCGTCGCCCAGGCCGGTGGTGCCATCGTCGCCGGTGCGCGTGGCGATCTGCGTCAGTCGATTGGCCATGATGTCTGCACGCCCTGCTGGCAAAAACGCCATCTTGCCCGATCCTAGAATCGTCGACCTTCCGCCCCGTCAAGGAGACGCGCGATGAACGCCACGCTGCCCGCCCACCTCCAGCCTGTCGAGCCCCGGCCGGTGCCGACCGCGATGATCGAGGCGCTGAAGGCGCGCTTCGCCGAGCGATGCTCCACCGCGCTGGCGGTGCGCGAGCAGCACGGCCGCGACGAGTCGCCCTTCGACGTGCCACCGCCCGAGGCCGTGGTCTTTGCCGAGAGCACGCAGGACGTGGCCGATGCGGTGGCGCTGGCCGACCGCTTCGAAGTGCCGGTGATCGCCTTCGGCGTCGGCTCCTCGCTCGAAGGCCACCTGCTGGCGGTGCAGGGCGGCATCAGCATCGACGTGTCGCGCATGAACAAGGTGCTGCGCATCAACCACGAGGACCTGACCGTCACGGTGCAGCCCGGCGTCACGCGCAAGCAGCTGAACGAGGAAATCCGCCACACCGGCCTGTTCTTCCCGATCGACCCCGGCGCGGACGCCTCGATCGGCGGCATGGCCGCCACCCGCGCCAGCGGCACGAACGCGGTGCGCTACGGCACGATGCGCGAGAACGTGCTGGCGCTCGAGGTGGTGACGGCCAGCGGCGAGGTCATCCGCACCGGCACGCGGGCCAGGAAGTCCAGCGCCGGTTACGACCTGACGCGGCTGATGGTGGGCAGCGAAGGCACGCTGGGCATCATCACCGAGGTCACGCTGAAGCTGTTCCCGCAGCCCGAGTCGGTGTCGGCCGCGGTCTGCCAGTTCCCGAGCATTGCCGCCGCGGTGGCGACGACGATCCAGATCATCCAGCTCGGCGTGCCGATCGCGCGCTGCGAACTGCTCGATGCGAACGCGGTGCGGGCGGTGAACCGGCATGACAAGCTCAGCCTGCGCGAAGCGCCGATGCTGCTGATGGAATTCCACGGCAGCCAAGCCGGCGTGCAGGAGCAGGCGGCCACCGTGCAGGAGGTGGCGCGCGACAACGGCGGCCAGGATTTCGAATGGGCCACCACGCCCGAAGAACGCACGCGGCTGTGGACGGCGCGCCACCATGCCTACTTCGCCGCGCTGCAGCTCAAGCCCGGCTGCCGCACCGTCACCACCGACACCTGCGTGCCGATCTCGCGCCTGTCCGAGTGCATCGCGCTGGCGGTCGACGAGGCCGAGGCCGCGGGCCTGCTGTACTACATCGTCGGCCACGTCGGCGACGGCAACTTCCACATCGCCTACCTGATCGACCCGGCCGTCCCGGCCGAGCGCGAGCTGGCCGAGCGCCTGAACAACCAGCTGGTGCAGCACGCTCTGAAGCTGGAGGGCACCTGCACCGGCGAGCATGGCATCGGGCTGCACAAGCAGGGCTTCCTGGTCGACGAGGCCGGCGCCGGCACCGTCGAGCTGATGCGCGTGCTCAAGCGCGCGCTGGACCCGAAGAACATCCTGAACCCGGGCAAGATCTTCGCGCTCTGACGCGCCTGCCTAGCACCTGAGAGACGCGGCCTCCGCGGCTCCCGGTCCTGCCATCAGGCGGCGGCCTGGATCGGCGCACTGCGGCGCAGCAGCCAGGCCGCCAGGTCGGCGGGGGCGAGCGGCCGGCTGTACAGGAAGCCCTGGCCGCGGGCGCAGTGCAGCTGCTGCAGCAGCCGCGCCTGGCCGGTCGATTCGATGCCCTCGGCCACCGTGGCCATGCCCAGCGCCTGCGCGACACGGATCGTGGCCTCGATCAGGGCACGATGGTATTCGCTGGTCTCGGCATGGCTGACGAAGGAGCGGTCGATCTTCACCGTGTCCACTGGCAGCTGGTGCAGGCAGGCCAGCGAGGAATAGCCGGTGCCGAAATCGTCCAGGGCCAGGCCGATGTGCAGCGCCTTCAGCTCGCGCAGCCGCTCGCGTGCCAGCTCGTCCTGCGCCGCGATGCTCTCGGTCACTTCCAGCTGCAGCTGGTGCGCCGGCATGCCGGTGCGCCGCAGGCAGGCCTGGACCTCGGCCACGAAGCCGGGCTGGCGCAGCTGCACGGTGGAGAGGTTCACCGCCATCAGCGCCGGCGCCTGGGCGCCGAGCTGCTGGCGCCAGGCGACGAACTGGCGGCAGGCCGTCTCCAGCACGAAGCGGCCGAGCTCGACGATCAGGCCCGATTCCTCGGCCACCGGGACGAACTCGGCCGGCGACACCAGCCCGCGCTGCGGATGCTGCCAGCGCGCCAGCGCCTCCACCCCGCAGGTCAGCGGATCGGCGAACTCGATGACCGGTTGATAAACCACGAACAGCTCGTCCCGCTGCAGTGCCAGGCGCAGGTCGTTCTCCAGCCCGAGACTGTGGGCCACGCGCTCGTGCATCGAGGGGTGGAACACCACGTAGCGGCCGCGGCCGCCGCGCTTGGCTTCGTACATCGCGGTGTCGGCGTCGCGCATCACGGTGTGCGCGTCGTTGGCCGCCTGCTCGGAGGTGACGATGCCGATGCTGGCGGTGGAATGCACGACATGCGGGCCGATCTGGTAGGGCTCGGCCAACGCGTCGAGCAGGCGTGCCGCCACCGCGCAGGCATCGTCGCGGCTGGCCACCGATTCGAGCACGACGACGAACTCGTCGCCACCGATGCGGCCGGCGGTGTGCTCGTGGCTGGCGTTGCGGCCGATGGTGTCGCCGGCGCGCAGGGCATGGCGCAGGCGCTGCGCGATCTGGCGCAGCAGCTCGTCGCCGACCGCATGGCCCAGGGTGTCGTTGACCTGCTTGAAGCGGTCGAAGTCCATGAACAGCACCGCATAGCCGAAGCCCGGCTGCTCGCCGGCGCGCTGCAGCGCCTGCTGCACGCGGTCGAACACCGCGGCGCGGTTGGGCAGCTGGGTCAGGCCATCGGTGCGTGCGGCATGGCGCAGCATCGCCTGCATCTGCATCTGCTCGGTCATGTCGAAGTGGATGCCGGCCATGCGTCGCGGGCGACCGGCTTCGGTGCGCTCGATCACCGTGCCGCAGCTCAGGACGGTGGCCCAGTCGCCGTCGGGCCGCCGCAGGCGTTGCTCGAAGCGGAAGGGCACCTCAGGGTTCTCCAGGTGCTGGCGCAGCGCTTCGCGGCGCGGCGCCTCGTCGTCCGGATGGGCCAGTGCGTCCATCGTCAGGCCATCGAGCGGCATGCTGCCGGCGGAGTAGCCGAGCATGGACATCAGGCGTTCGTTGCAGCTGTAGACATTGCTCTGCATGTCCCACTGCCAGGTGCCGACGCCTGCAGCCGCCACGGTCATCTCCAGCAGCACGCGCTGGTTGCGCGATTCGGTCACGTCGGTCAGGCAGGACACCGCGCCGACCACATGGCCGAACGGGTCGGTCACCGGCTCGGCATTCACCAGCAGCCAGCGCAGCGAACCGTCTGCAGCGGCCACGCCCATGGTCTCGCCGCGCAGGCCGCGGCCACTGCGCAGCGCCCGGCCGCCGGGGCTGTCCTCGCGCGGCAGCGTGCTGAGGTCTTCGCGCACCAGCTTCCAGTGCGCGGGCCGCGAGGCCAGGTCGACCAGCTGCGCCCGGCTCAGGCCCAGCATCTGTTCAGCGGCGCGGTTGCATTCGACCACCAGACCGTCCGGAGCCTGCACCACCACGCCGGTGGGCAGCGCGGCCAGCATCGCTTCGGTCTTCAGGCCTTGCGTCACGCGTTCGGTGATGTCGTTGGCCACGCCGACGAAGCCGCTCAGCGCACCGGTCTCGTCATGCAGCGGTTGCACGTCCATGTCCAGCCAGGACTCGCGGCCGTCGGCGCTGCGGATCGGCAATTCGGCGCGCACGCCGCAACCCTGTTCGAGCGCCTGGCGGATCGGCGCGATGCGCTGCGGATCGGTGCTGGCCGCCTGCAGCATGCGCACGGTGTGGCGGCCCTGGATCAGGCGGGCGTCATAGCCGGTGATGCGGGCGAAGGCCTCGTTGGCCCACACGGAGCAGCCGCGCGCGTCGGTGATGATCACCGCATGGTGCGTGCGCTCGGCCACCAGCGCCAGGCGGGCCAGTTCCTCGGCCTGCGCGGCCAGCTGGCCGTTCTGGCGGCGCACGGCACGCACGGTCGGTTCGATCACGCCCAGCACCAGCAGCAGCAGCAGCACGGCGACCGAGGCCGCCCCGCTGCGCAGGTCGACCAGCGCCTCGTCGCTGCGCGCCCGCGCCGCTTCGCCCGATCGTTCCGCCAGCGCCTGGGTGGCGGCCAGCGCCGGGTCGACCTCGTCCTGCAGCGCCACCACGGCCGCGCGCAGGAACTGCTCATGCTCGGCCTGGCCGAGGCTGCGCAGCACGCTCTCGGCCCGGTACCAGAGGCGCTCGCGCGCCGCATGCCAGCGCGCCATCGCCGGCTGCAGCACCGTGGCCGCCGCGGGCGAGGCGTCCGCCTGGGCTTCGACCAGCTCATCCAGGCGCCGGGCTTCGCGCTGCGAGGCGCTCACGGCCTGCTGCAGGGTGCGGTCGGCGGTCTCGCGGTCCTGCGCCCGTGCGCCGCTGTGCAACAGCATCGCCTGGCGCGCGATCTGCTCGCCCCACATGGCCTGGCGGCCGGCCAGGCCGATGATGTCGGTGTCGTCGCGCCGCTGCTGTTCCAGGCGCTCGCCGCGCTGCTGCATGAAGGCCACCACCGCGGCCACCAGCAGCAACACCGACAGCATGGCCCAGCGCACACGCTGATGCATGTGGCCGGCGGACGTGCGGCGGGCGGATCGGCGCTGGTGCGGTGCAGCGGGCAAGGGGGTCTCCGGCCAGGAATGGCGCAGCCGGGGCGCGGAGACCCCAGCTTCATTTTTGTCGTATCGGCCGAATGACGCGGAAACTTGAGCTGCGCGCAGATGCACGCGGATGCACGCGGGTGCGCGCGGCCGCCGCAGCCTGGCTTACTGCTGCGGCGCGCCGACGGACCAGCGCTTGGTCACGTCACCGCGGCCGTTGGCGCTTTCCAGGTGCACGCCAAAGCCCCACAGCCGCGCCACGTGCTTCAGCACCTCTTGCGCGCCATCGTCCAGCGGCCGGTCGTTGTGCTGGAAGTGGCGCAGCGTCAGCGAACGGTCACCGCGCAGGTTGACGTTCCAGACCTGGATGTTGGGCTCGCGCGAGCCCAGGTCGTACTGGCGCGACAGCGCTTCGCGCACGCGCTTGTAGCCGGATTCGTCGTGGATCGCGCTGACCTCGAGCTCGCTCTGCTTCTCGTCGTCGGTGATCGCGAACAGGCGGAAGTCGCGCATCAGCTTCGGGCTCAGGAACTGGCCGACGAAGCTTTCATCCTTGTAGTTGCGCATGGCCTGGTCGAGCGTCGGCACCCAAGGCGCGCCGGCGATCTCGGGGAACCAGTGGCGGTCTTCGTCGGTCGGCTGTTCGCAGATGCGCTTCAAGTCCGTGTACATCGCGAAGCCCAGCGCATACGGGTTCAGGCCCGAGTAGCCGCGGTCGGTGACGCGCGGCTGGTAGACGACGTTGGTGTGCGACTTCAGCCACTCGATCATCACGCCGTCGGTCAGGTAGCCGTCGTCGTACATCGTGTTCAGCAGCCGGTGGTGCCAGAAGGTGGCCCAGCCTTCGTTCATCACCTGCGTCTGGCGCTGCGGGTAGAAGTATTGGGCGACCTTGCGCACGATGCGCACGATCTCGCGCTGCCAGGGTTCGAGCAGCGGCGCGTTCTTCTCGATGAAGTACAGCAGGTTCTCCTGAGGCTCTTCCGGGAACCGACGCACTTCAGCGGGCTCGCCAGCCTTGTCCGCGCGCTTGGGCAAGGTGCGCCACAGGTCGTTGATCTGCCGCTGCGCATAGGCCTCGCGGTCCTTGCGGTCGGCCAGCTCCTGCGCGAGCGACTTGCGCTGCGGCCGGCGGTAGCGGTCGACGCCATGGTTCTGCAGCGCGTGGCACGAATCGAGGAATTCCTCCACCGTCTCCATGCCGTGGCGTTCCTCGCACTCGGCCACGTAGTTCTTGGCATAGACCAGGTAGTCGATGATCGACGACGCGTCGGTCCACATGCGGAACAGGTAATTGCCCTTGAAGAAGCTGTTGTGGCCATAGGCGGCGTGCGCGATCACCAGCGCCTGCATCGCCATCGTGTTCTCCTCCATCAGGTAGCTGATGCAGGGGTTGGAGTTGATGACGATCTCGTAGGCCAGGCCCATGTGACCGCGCTTGTAGTTCTTCTCGGTGGAGATGAACTCCTTGCCATAGCTCCAGTGCCGGTAGTTCACCGGCATGCCGACGCTGGCGTAAGCGTCCATCATCTGCTCGGCGGTGATGATCTCGAGCTGGTTGGGGTAGGTGTCCAGGCCATAGCGCTCGGCGGTCTGACGGATCACCTCGTGGTACTGGTTGATCAGGTCGAAGGACCAGTCGCTGGGACCTTCCAGGCGCTCGACTGTCCGGTTCAGCGGCAACGGACCACGGCCCGGCTTGGCCGCGGCGGGGGACAGGATGGCGCTCATTTTGTCCATTAGGCGGCCTGGGCCGCCCCCTCCTTCTTGAACAGATCCCGGAACACCGGGTAGATCTGCGAGGCTTCGGTGGCCTTGCGCATCGCGAAGTGCGGCTGCGATTCGCAGAGCTGGGTGTACTCTTCCCAGAGGTTCTGCTCCTCCTCGGCCACCTGCACGTAGGCGAAGTAGCGGCACAGCGGCAGCAGCTTCTCGGCCAGCAGCTCGCGGCAGCGGCCCGAATCATGGTGCCAGTTGTCGCCGTCGCTGGCCTGCGCGCCGTAGATGTTCCACTCGCTGGGGTTGTAGCGCGCGCGGATGATCTCTTCCATCAGCACCAGCGCGCTGGACACCACGGTGCCGCCGGTCTCGCGGGCATGGAAGAAGTTCTCTTCGTCGACCTCCTGCGCCTGCGTGTGGTGGCGGATGAAGACGATGTCGATCTTCTCGTAGTGGCGCGTCAGGAACAGGTACAGCAGGATGAAGAAGCGCTTGGACAGGTCCTTGCGCGCCTCGTCCATGGACCCCGACACGTCCATCAGGCAGAACATGACTGCCTTGCTGGTGGGCACCGGCACCCTCACGCGGTTGCGGAAGCGCAGGTCGATGGGGTCGAGGAAGGGGATGCGATCGAGCCGCGTGCGCAGCGCGGCAATCTCTTCTTCCAGCGCCTTGATCTCGGCCTGCTTCGCGGTGTCGTTCGCGCTGGCGCTGAGCTTCAGCTCGGCCAGGCGTTCCTGCAGCTCGCGCAGCTCGCGCCGCGAACCGGAGCCGATGGCCAGGCGGCGGCCGATGGCGCCGCGCATCGAGCGCACCACATGCAGGTTGTTCGGCGTGCCGTCGCTGGTGTAGCCGGCGCGGTGGCTCTTCCACTCCGGCGTCTCGGCCAGTTGGGTGCGCACGAGGTGCGGCAAGGCCAGGTCCTCGAAGAAGACCTGCATGAACTCTTCCTTGCTCAGCGCGAAGGTGAAGTCGTCCTCGCCTTCGCCCTGGTCGCTGGCCTGGCCCTTGCCGGAGCCGCCGCCCTGGCCGCCCTTGGGCCTTTCGATGCGGTCGCCGCGCACGTATTCCTGGTTGCCCGGATGCACGACTTCGCGCACGCCGCCCTGGCCATGGTGGAACACCGGCTCGGACAAGTCCTTCTTCGGGATGCGCACTTCCTCGCCACGCTCGAGGTCGCGGATGCCGCGGCCATCGACCGCGCGCTTGACCGCTTCCTTGATCTGGTCCTTGTACCGCCGCATGAAGCGTTCGCGGTTCCCGATCGACTTGTTCTTGCCGGCCAGCCGCCGGTCGATGATTTGTTGAAGCATCCGGACCCTCTCGTTGGTCTATCGAGCGCGCTCAACTGCTCTTGCGCACGCGCAGGTACCACTCGCAGAGCAGGCGCACCTGCTTCTGCGTGTAGCCCTTGGCCACCATGCGGGTGACGAAGTCCTCGTGCTTCTTGGCTTCGTCGGCGCTGGCCTTGGCGTTGAAGCTGATGACCGGCAGCAGCTCCTCGGTGTTCGAGAACATCTTCTTCTCGATCACGGTGCGCAGCTTCTCGTAGCTGGTCCACACCGGGTTGCGGCCCTGGTTGTTGGCGCGGGCACGCAGCACGAAGTTGACGATCTCGTTGCGGAAGTCCTTCGGGTTTGCGATGCCCGCGGGCTTCTCGATCTTCTCGAGCTCGGCGTTCAACGCACCGCGGTCGAACACCTCGCCGGTGTCGGTGTCGCGGTACTCGTGGTCCTGGATCCAGTAGTCCGCGTAGGTGACGTAGCGGTCAAAGATGTTCTGGCCGTACTCCGAGTAACTTTCGAGGTAGGCAGTCTGGATCTCCTTGCCGATGAATTCCGCGTAGCGCGGCGCCAGCTGCTCCTTGATGAAGCCGATGTACTTCTGTTCCAGCTCCTGCGGGAACTGCTCGCGCTCGATCTGCTGCTCGAGCACGTACATCAGGTGCACCGGATTCGCGGCCACTTCCTGGCTGTCGAAGTTGAAAACCTTCGACAGGATCTTGTACGCGAAGCGGGTCGAGATGCCGCTCATGCCTTCGTCGACGCCGGCGTAGTCGCGGTACTCCTGGTAGCTCTTCGCGCGCGGGTCGGTGTCCTTCAGGTTCTCGCCGTCGTAGACCTGCATCTTGCTGAACAGCGACGAGTTCTCGGGCTCCTTCAGGCGCGTGAGGATCGCGAACTGGCTCATCATCTTCAGCGTCCCCGGGGCGCACTTGGCCTGGCCGAGCGAGGAGCCGTTGATCAGCTTCTCGTAGATCTTGATCTCCTCGCTAACACGCAGGCAGTACGGCACCTTGACGATGTAGACCCGGTCGAGGAAGGCCTCGTTGTTCTTGTTGTTGCGGAAGGTCTTCCACTCGCTCTCGTTCGAGTGCGCGAGGATGATGCCGTCGAACGGGATGGCGCCGAAGCCCTCGGTGCCCTTGAAGTTGCCTTCCTGCGTGGCGGTGAGCAGCGGGTGCAGCACCTTGATCGGCGCCTTGAACATCTCGACGAATTCGAGCAGGCCCTGGTTCGCCAGGCACAGCCCGCCGGAGTAGCTGTAGGCGTCCGGATCGTCCTGCGCATAGGTCTCGAGCTTGCGGATGTCGACCTTGCCCACCAGCGAGCTGATGTCCTGGTTGTTCTCGTCGCCCGGCTCGGTCTTGCACACCGCGATCTGCTTGAGCACCGAGGGATAGCGCTTGACGACCTTGAACCTGCGGATGTCGCCGCCGTACTCCTCCAGCCGCTTCACGGCCCACGGGCTCATGATGCGGTTGAGGTAGCGCGACGGGATGCCGTATTCCTTCTCGAAGATCGGGCCGTCCTCGGCCGCGTTGAACAGGCCCAGCGGCGACTCGTTCACCGGCGAGCCCTTGATGGCGTAGAAGGGCACGTCCTGCATCAGCGCCTTCAGCCGCTCGGCGATCGAGCTCTTGCCGCCGCCGACGGGGCCCAGCAGGTAGAGCACCTGCTTCTTCTCTTCCAGGCCTTGCGCGGCGTGGCGGAAGTAGGACACGACCTGCTCGATCGCGTCTTCCATGCCGTAGAACTCGGCGAAGGCCGGGTAGATCTTGATGACCTTGTTCGCGAAGATGCGCGACAGCCGCGGGTCGTTGCGCGTGTCGACCATCTGCGGCTCGCCAATGGCCTTGAGCATGCGCTCGGCGGCCGTGGCATAGGCCAACGGGTTGCGCTTGCACTCGAGCAGATAGTCCTCGAGAGACAGCTCTTCTTCCCGCGTACGTTCGTAGCGGGCGGCGAAACTGCTGATCACGTCCATGCGGACCTCCTTGTGCGGGACTTGACGCCAGCGCAGGCCGTGCAAGGCCTGCATCGGTGTCGGGGAAGTTCTGATGAAGTCCCGGCTTAACGGGCCCAGGCTCCATCAGAGCTTTCCGGTCGGCATGATCAGTGTTGCTGCTTCAGCGTGTCTCCAGCTTGATCCAATCGCGTGGGCCGCAAGCCGCCGAGAAAGGCCCGCTTCCGGGACCATTTCTGCGGCGAACCCTTGCAAGGCCCGCGCCAGTCATGTCGATGCCATCCTATACGCGCTTGAACGGCCGTGCACCCACACGCGCTGACAAGCGCGGCACCCACGATGACCATCATGCGCCGAATTGCACGGCGATGCACGGGCCTGTGACCTTCGGGCCACGCCGCGGTGCGTGGCGCGCGCGTTTGGAGGTGGTGCGCGCGGGGGGCTTCAGCGCTCGGTGGCGCCGAGCTTGTCGAGCAAGCCGTTCAGCTCTTCGAGCGAGCCGAAAGAGATGGCGACTTCGCCCTGCTCGCCGCGCTTGGTCCTGCGGTGGATGCGGATCTCGACCTGGGCGGTCAGCGCGTCGGCCAGCTGTTCTTCGAGCCGCACGATGTCGCGCGGCTTGTCCTTCTTCACGCGCAGCAAGGGGGCCTGACGGCCCGAGCCCTGGGCCTTGGCCACCAGGCGCTCGGCCTCGCGCACGGTGAGCTTCTTCGCGACGATTTCGTTGGCACTGAGGATCTGCTGCGCCCCCTCCAGCGCCAGCAGCGCGCGGGCATGGCCCATGTCCAGGTCACCGGTGATCAGCAGCTGCTGCACCGGCGCGGCCAGGTTCAGCAAGCGCATCAGGTTGCTGGCCGCGCTGCGCGAGCGGCCCACCGCCTGCGCGGCCTGCTCGTGCGTGAGCTTGAACTCGCTGATCAGCCGCTGCAGGCCTTGCGCCTCTTCGAGCGGATTGAGGTCTTCGCGCTGGATGTTCTCGATCAGCGCCATGATCGCGGCGGCCTCGTCGGGCACGTCCTTGACCAGCACCGGCACCTGGTCCAGCCCGGCCAGCTTCGCCGCGCGGAAACGGCGCTCGCCGGCGATGATCTCGTAGCCGCTGGCGCCGACCGGGCGCACCAGAATGGGCTGCATCACGCCCTGGCTCTTGATGCTCTCGGCCAGTTCGTAGAGCGAGCCCTCGTCCATCCGGGTGCGCGGCTGGTACTTGCCGGCGCGCAACTGTGTCAAGGGCAAGGTCGTCGGGTGGGCGTCGGCATCGCTGCCGTTGCCGCTCACGTGAGGGCCGAGCAATGCCTCCAGGCCCTTCCCCAGGCCCTTGGGTTTCTTGGTCACCATGCTGGAATTGTCACCGACGGGCCCGGCGCTGCGCAGCCGGGTACAACACCTCCCGCTCGAAGTAGCGCCGCAAGCGCAGGATGCGCGGGTCCATCCGGCCGGGCATGCGCGCGAGATGATCGACCACACCATCGACCCGCAACATCAGCGCGTTGCGCTCGTCGCGCCGCCACTGGCCGGCCAGCCGCGCAGCCAGCACGTCTTCGCGGTCGTGCGTGCCCAGGACGCGCTGCAAGTCGGCGCCATCGACCCAGCTGTAGCGGTCGTCATGCACCACCCGCATCGAGATGCCGCCGAAGGCGTGGTGCTGGCCTTCCTCGTCGGCCCACAGGCGCTCTCGGGCACGGTCCTTCAGCGCGCTGCCGAGGGCCAGCACGAGTTGCGGCACCACCACCATCACGACCGCCACCGCGCCCGCCAGCAGCAGCACAAGCCAGGAGCCACGCAGCAGGCGATCGACCACGCCGGCCAGCAGCATCGCGCCCAGGCCGATCAGCAGCGCCTGCCTGCCGTGCTTCATCGCGACAGGCCGAGCAGCCGCTGCACTTCTGCCGCGCCCTCGGGCCAGTCGCCCAGGCCGGACTCGGCGTTGAGGTGGCCACGTGGCCCGATGCAACGGGCCTCGGCACCCCAGTCGGTGGCCAGGGCCTCGGCGCACGCCACGCTGCCGAACGGGTCGTCGCTGCTGTAGAGCAGCCGGGCGGCAAACGGCAGGCGGTGGCGCCGCGCCGGCCGCCAGGGGGCCAGCTGCGGCGGCAGGTCGGGGGCATCCACATCGGGCGGCGCCACCAGCAGCGCGCCGCGCACCCGGTCCGTGTGCGCCGAATGCGCGGCCCAGGCGGCCACCAGATGGCAGCCCAGGCTGTGCGCCACCAGCACTGCCGGCTGCGGCGACGCGAGCAGCGTGGTTTCGAGCTGCGCCATCCAGTCGCCGCGCCGCGGCCACACCCAATCATGCTGTTGCACCCGCTGCCAGCCGTGGAGTTGCTCCCAGCGGGTTTGCCAATGCCCGGGCCCGGAATCCAGCCAGCCGGGCAGCAGGAGCACGCGCGTGTTGGTCATGGTGCTTGCCGTATGCTTCCAGTTTGCCCGTATCGGGGCGAATGCAGGACTTTAGCCATGACTTATCGCGTCTTCGTCGACGGCCAGGAAGGCACCACCGGTTTGCGCATCCACGAGATGCTCGCGCGCCGGCCCGAGATCGAGGTGCTGCGCATCGACGCCGACAAGCGCAAGGACAGCGCCGAGCGTGCACGCCTGCTGAACGCGGCCGACGTGGCCTTTCTCTGCCTGCCCGACGCCGCCGCGCGCGAGGCGGCCGCGCTGGTGACCAACCCGAACACCTGCCTGATCGACGCCAGCACCGCGCACCGCACCGCGCCCGGCTGGGCCTTCGGCCTGCCCGAACTCGCGCCTGGGCAGCGCGCGCTGATCCGCCAGAGCAAGCGCATCGCCAACCCGGGTTGCCACGCCAGCGCCTTCATCCTGCTGGTACGGCCGCTGGTCGATGCCGGGCTGCTGCCGGCCGAACTGCCGCTGTCGGCCACGTCGATCACCGGTTACTCCGGCGGCGGCAAGAAGATGATCGAGCAGTACCAGGCTGGTGGCGACCCGCGGCTGGATGCGCCGCGGCCCTATGCGCTGAGCCTGGCGCACAAGCACATCCCCGAGGTGATGGCGCACGGCCGGCTCGCGACCAAGCCGGTGTTCATGCCGGTGGTGGCCAATTTCTACAAGGGCTTGGCGGTGAGTGTGCCCTTGCACTTCTCGCAGCTGAAGGGTGGCACCGATGGCGCCGCCCTGCAGCGCGCGCTGGCCGAGCGCTATGCCGGCGAGCGCTTCATCCGGGTGGCGCCGCTGTCCGACCCGGCGGCGCTGGAGGACGGCTTCTTCGATGTGCAAGCCTGCAACGACACCAATCGCTGCGACCTGTTCGTGTTCGCCAACGAGCAGCAGGCCGTGCTGCTGGCCCGCCTGGACAACCTGGGCAAGGGCGCCAGCGGCGCGGCGGTGCAGTCGATGAACGTGCACCTGGGCGTCGACGAGGGCCTCGGGCTCTGACGCCCCGCTAATGCGCGCCGGGCTCCGGCGTGCGGTAGTGGTAGGCGTAGGCGTCGGCAAAGCCCAGTCGGCGGTAGACGGCGCGCGCCGGCGCGTTGTCGCCTTCCACCTGCAGATAGGCCACGCGCGCGCCGCCTGAACGGGCACGCGCCAGCAACTGGCCGCACAGCACCCGTGCCAGGCCCTGGCCGCGGCTGTCCGGGTGCGTGAACACGTCGTAGAGGCCGACCAGATCGCCCTCCGTCGCGATCTGCCCGCAGGCCGCGATGTGACCGTCCTCGCGACGACGCAGCACCCAGCCCTCGTAGGGCACCGGCGACAAGGCCAGGCGCTCGGCATGCGCCACGCGCTGCCCGGCCGGCGAACCGCGCAAGGCCCCGACCTGCTCGGCAAAGTCCGCCGGTGACAGCCGTTCCAGCGCCAGGCCGGGCGGCAATGCCTCGGCCTGGTCCGGGCCGTCGGGCGCCACCATCACCCGCGTGTCATCGATGCTGTGGAAGCCGGCGGCCGCCAGCGTGGCGTCGAGCCCCATCGGCTGAGTGAACGGCGTGATGCGCACGAACATCGGCAAGCCGGCCTCGCGGTACACGGCTTCGCACAGGGCCAGCCGCTCGGCCAGCGGCAGGCGACCGTCGGCCACCGCATTGATGCAGCGGGCGCGCTTGGCCTTGCCGGGCGAGAAGCGCAGCAGCCAGCCATCGACCCAGCGCTGCTGCGGCGGCGCGCTGGCGTTGAGGCCGGCATCTTCGACGCGGGACAGCAGGCTGGCGGGGTACGCGGGGTTCAGCATGGTCATCGAGCCTCGGGCCACGTCTTCACATGGACTTGGCGCGCTGCACCAGCTCGCGCGCGAACTCCAGGTAGGCCTGTGCGCCCTTGGCGGCGGGATCGAAGACCACGCCCGGCTGGCCGTAGCTCGGCGCTTCGGCCAGGCGCACGTTGCGCGGAATGACCGCCTCGAACACCTTGTCGCCGAAATGCGCCTTCAGCTGGTCGCTGACCTGCTGCTGCAGGGTGATGCGCGGGTCGAACATCACCCGCAGCAGGCCGATGATCTGCAGGTCACGGTTCAAGTTGGCGTGCACCTGCTTGATCGTGTTGACCAGGTCAGACAGCCCTTCGAGCGCGAAGTACTCGCACTGCATCGGCACGATCACGCCATGGGCGCTGCACAGGCCGTTCAGGGTCAGCAGGCTCAGCGAGGGCGGGCAGTCGATCAGCACGAAGTCGTAGTCGCCAGCCACCGCCTGCAGTGCGCGGCGCAGCCGGTCGTTGCGATGCTCCAGCCCGACCAGTTCGACCTCGGCACCGGCCAGCTCGCGGTTGGCCCCGAGCACGTGGTAGCCACCCTTCTCGGACACCTGGCGCGCCTCGGCGATCGAGGCGCTTTCCAGCAGCACGTCGTAGACCGACAGCGGCATGCCGCGCTTGTCGATGCCCGAGCCCATGGTCGCGTTGCCCTGTGGATCGAGGTCGACCACCAGCACGCGCTGGTCGGCGCGCACCAGGCCGGCCGCCAGGTTCACCGTGGTGGTGGTCTTGCCGACGCCGCCCTTCTGGTTCGCGATGCAAAAGACTTTGGCCATGGCGCGGAGTATCGCCGCTGGTCTTGGCGCCGAGAGGCCGGCTGCGGCGGCGTTCGATGCGCTCAGTCGCGCCCGTGGGGCCGCAGCCACACCAGGCAGCGCTGGGCCTTCAGCGCCGGCACATGCAAAGGTTCCACGTGAAACACCGTCACGTCGGCCGGCAGTGCGGCCACCTCGTCGTCCGGCGCCCTGCCCTTCATCGCCAGCCAGATCCCCTGCGGCGCCAGTGCCGCGCGCGTCCAGCTGACGAAGTCGGCCAGCGACGCGAAAGCCCGCGAGATCACGACGTCGAAGCCGGCGCCGGGCGGCAGCGCCTCGACCCGACCATGCAGCGCGTGCAGGTTGGGCAGCGCCAGCTCGCCGGCCACCTGGCGAATGAAGCTGGCCTTCTTGGCCACCGCATCGATGCAGCTGACCTGCCAGCCCGGCTCGACGATCGCCAGCACCGCGCCCGGCAGCCCGCCGCCGCTGCCCACATCCAGCAGCTTCAGCGGTCGGCCGGCGGCGTGGCGGCGCAGCGCCGGCAGCACGGCCAGGCAGTCGAACAGATGCTGCGTCAGCATCTCGCCGGGGTCGCGCACCGCCGTCAGGTTGTAAACCCGGTTCCAGCGCTGCAGCAGCGCCAGGAAGGCCAGCAGGCGGTCGATGGTGTGCGCATCCAGCGTCAGCCCGAGCAGGTCCAACGCGGCGGCCAGTCGTTGACGAGCCGGGTCCGCGTCAGCGCCGGCAGCAAGACCCGGCGTCACGGCGGAGGCTGATTCGCCGGGGACCGGCCCGGGCGGCGGCGGCCGCATCAGGCGGCGTCCTGCCGGGGGGCGGCTGCCTCGGTCCGCTCGCCACCAAAGCCCTGGAATCGCTTCTTCTTCAGGTGCACCAGCAGCAGCGAGATGGCCGCCGGCGTTACGCCCGAGATCCGGGAGGCCTGGCCCAGGGTTTCCGGCCGGTGCCGGTTCAGCTTCTGCCGCACCTCGAAGCTCAGCGCCGTGACCTGCGCGTAGTCCAGCTCGGCCGGCAAGCGCAGCTGCTCGAAGTGCGCGGTCCGCTCGACTTCCTCGACCTGCTTGCCGATGTAGCCCGCGTATTTGGTGGCAATCTCCAGCTGCTCGATCACCTCGTCGGCCAAGGTCTCGCCCAGCTCGGCGCGCAGTGTTTCACGTGAAACAGCGGCCTCGGGCTTGGCTGCCTGGGCGATCTCGCTCACCGTGTCGAAGCCGATGCCCGGCCGGCGCAGCAGATCGGCCAGCGTGTACTCCCGCTCGATGGCCTTGCCCAGCCAGCGCTCGGCATCGGCCGCCGGCAGCAGCCCGGGGTGGATCCAGGTCGACTTCAGGCGTTCCGATTCGCGCGCCACCGCCTCCTGCTTGCGGCAGAAATGCGCCCAGCGCTCGTCGTCGACCAGGCCCAGCTCACGGCCGATCGGCGTCAGCCGCGCATCGGCGTTGTCTTCGCGCAGCTGCAGCCGGAACTCGGCGCGGCTGGTGAACATGCGGTAGGGCTCGCTGACGCCCTTGCCGATCAGGTCGTCGACGAGCACGCCGAGGTACGCTTGGTCGCGCCGCAGCTGCAGCGGCGCCCGTTCCTGCGCTGCCAGCGCCGCGTTGATACCGGCGTACAGCCCCTGCGCCGCTGCTTCCTCGTAGCCGGTGGTGCCGTTGATCTGGCCGGCGAAGTACAGCCCGGCGATCGAGCGCGTCTCGAAGCTGGACTTCAGTTCGCGCGGGTCGAAGTAGTCGTACTCGATGGCATAGCCCGGCCGCACGATGTGCGCCCGCTCCAGCCCGGCCATCGAATGCACCGCGGCCAGCTGGATGTCGAAGGGCAGCGAGGTCGAGATGCCGTTCGGGTAGAACTCGTGCGTCGTCAGCCCTTCGGGCTCCAGGAAGATCTGGTGCGCGTCCTTGTCGGCGAAGCGGTTGATCTTGTCCTCGATGCTCGGGCAGTAGCGCGGGCCCACGCCCTCGATCACGCCGGTGAACATCGGGCTGCGGTCGAAGCCGGAGCGGATGATCTCGTGCGTGCGGGCATTGGTGTGGGTGATCCAGCAGGGCAGCTGGTGCGGGTGCTGTTCGGCCCGGCCGAGGAAGCTGAACACCGGCACCGGGTCCAGGTCGCCGGGCTGTTCGGTCAGCCGGCTGAAGTCGATGCTGCGGCCGTCGATGCGCGGCGGCGTGCCGGTCTTCAGCCGCCCCTGCGGCAGCTTCAACTCCTTCAGCCGCGCCGACAGCGTGACCGCCGGCGGATCGCCCGCCCGCCCCGCCGCATGGTTCTGCAACCCGACGTGGATGCGCCCGTCCAGGAAGGTGCCGGCCGTCAGCACGACGGCCTTGGCCCGAAAGCGAATGCCCACCTGCGTGACCGCGCCGACCACCCGGTCGCCCTCGACCATCAGGTCATCGACCGCCTGCTGGAACAGCCACAGGTTCGGCTGGTTCTCCAGCCGCCGCCGGATCGCGGCCTTGTACAGGATGCGGTCGGCCTGCGCGCGCGTGGCCCGCACCGCCGGCCCCTTGGATGAATTGAGGATGCGGAACTGGATGCCGGCCTCGTCGGTGGCAGCGGCCATCGCGCCGCCCAGCGCGTCGACCTCCTTCACCAGGTGGCCCTTGCCGATGCCGCCGATCGACGGGTTGCAGCTCATCTGCCCCAGCGTCTCGATGTTGTGGGTCAGCAGCAGCGTGCGGCAGCCCATGCGCGCCGACGCCAGCGCGGCTTCGGTGCCGGCATGGCCGCCGCCGACGACGATCACATCAAAGGTTTCGGGATGGAGCACGGTGAAGCTTCGCGCGGCAGGCGCGCGGACAAGGCACGGGGGGAAGCCGCGATTGTAGGAAGCCGGGGCCTGCTTGGGGTGACCGGCCGCTGGTCACCCTATCATCGGCCGGCCATGGACTGCCGCCCCCACTGTGCCGCCTGCTGCATTGCCCCGTCGATCAGCAGCCCGATCCCCGGCATGCCGCAGGGCAAGCCCGCCGGCGTGCCCTGCGTGCAGCTCGACGAGCAGCTGCGCTGCCGCCTGTTCGGCCGCCCGGAGCGGCCGGCCGTCTGCGGCGGCCTGGCCCCCAGCGCCGAGATGTGTGGCACCGACCGCCAGCACGCCCTGCAGTGGCTGGGCCGGCTGGACCGGCTGACGCAGCCTTCAGGCCGCTGAAGGTGGCTGCAGCGGCCGTCAGCGCACCGCCGCCAGCCGCAGCTGCCGTGCGACGAAGGCCACGCACAGCGCGGTGCCCAGCGCCGCCACCGCCAGCGGCACCAGCAGGTCGGGCGCGGCGATCAGCTCGCCCTTCAGCACCCGGCCCATCAGCGTGATCTGCGCCAGCGCCGGCACCCACAGGTGCCAGGGCTTCTCGCCCTCCTGGTTCAGCAGCGTCACCAGTGGCAGCAGCGAGATCACCAGCACCACGACCGTGTTGTTCGCCTGCGCTTCCTTGAACGTGCGGCAGCGGATCGCCACCGCCATCAGCAGCGCCGACAGCATGGCCGCCAGTGGCAGCAGCAGCGCCAGGAACTGCGCCGCCTCGCGCCAGCCGAACTGGAACATGGCCGCCAGCGTCTCGCTGCGCAGCAGCCACTGCGCCGGCAGGAAGCTGAAGCAGGACAGCACCGCGATCAGCATGCCGACGCTGGCCACCGCGCCCCACTTGCCCAGCACCAGGGCGGCGCGCGGCGCCGGGTTCATCAGCAGCGGCTCCAGCGAGCCGCGCTCGCGCTCGCCGGCGGTGGTGTCCAGCGCCGCGTTCAAGGCGCCGTACAGCACCGCCATCAGCACGAAGAACGGCAGGATGCCGGTCAACTGTGCAGCACGGGCCCGCGGGTCGGCCAGGTCGCGTTCCTCCACCTGCAGCGGCTGCAGCAGCGCCGGCGTCACGCCGCGCCAGGCCAGGCGCAAGGTCGCCTGCTCCTGGCCGAAGCCCATCAGCAGCCGCGTCAGGCGGCCGACACTGCCCTGCGCCCGGTTGTTCGCGCTCGAGCCCACCAGTTCGACCACCGGTGCCACGCCGCGCGCCAGGTCCGCCTCGAAATCCGCCGGCACCACCAGCACCGGCTCGCCAAACTGGCGCGACACCAGCTGGCGCTCGTAGTCGGCCGGTGGCGTCTTGACCTGGTAGGTCTGGCGCTCGAGGAAATTGCGCAAGGTCGGCGCCTTGTCCAGGCCCACCGCGTACACCTCGCGCGCCTCGGCCCGCTGCTCGATGCCAGCGATCAGCGCCGACATCGCGACCAGGATCAGCGGCCCGATCGCCACCGACGACAGCACCACCATCAGCAAGGTGCGGCGGTCGCGCAGCGCATCGCGCAGCTCCTTGAGAAACACGATCCACGCCAGCTTCATGCGCCCGCCTCCACCCCGGATTGCGCCGCTTCGTCACGGAAGGCCAGCTTGACGAAGCAGGCCTCGAAGTCCGTATCGCCGGTGCGCTGCAGCAGCTCGGGCACGCTGCCCTCGGCCACCGTGCGGCCGTGCGACATCACCACCACCTGGTCGCACAGCCGCTCCACCTCCTGCATGATGTGCGTCGAGAACACGATGCACTTGCGCTGCTCGTCGCGCAGCCGGCGCAGCGCCTCGCGCAGGCTGCGGGTGGCCAGCACGTCTAGCCCGTTGGTTGGCTCGTCCAGGATGATGTGCGAGGGGTCGTGCACCAGCGCCCGCGCCAGCGCCGTCTTCATCCGTTCACCCTGGCTGAAGCCCTCGGTGCGGCGCGCGAGCAGCGGCTTCATCTCCAGCATGTCGGCCAGCGCCTCGGCGCGTGCCTCGGCAGCGTCGGCGCTCAGGCCCTGCAGCCGGCCGTAGTAGACGATGTTCTCGCGCGCCGTCAGCCGCGGGTAGAGGCCCCGCGCGTCCGACAGCACACCCATGCGCGAGAGCGCACGCCGCGGCTCGCGGGCGATGTCGATGCCGTCCACCGTCACCTGGCCAGCATCGGGCGTGATCAGCGTCGCGATCATCCGCAAGGTGCTGGTCTTGCCGGCACCGTTCGGTCCTAACAGGCCGGTGATGCGGCCATCCTCGGCGCGGAAGCTCAGGTCCTGCACCGCCTGCACCACCTGCGCCTTGCGGCCGCGGCCGCGCACGAAGCGCTTGCTCAACCCGGTGACCTCGATCATTTGGCGCCCTCCGCGACCACCGGCTGGATCGGCACGAAGGCCGGCGGCCGCGGTATCCCAGAAGCGCACGTGGTGTCGACCGCCAGCGCCTCGGTCTCCGTTGCCGCATCGACGAATCGCAACACCGCGTCGCGCAGGCAGGCCAGCTGCAGCACGCCATGGCCGGTGTTCGGCACGATCACGTGACGCGCCTTCGCGCCCAGCGCCTGGGCCACGCGCGCGCCGTGGCGCGGCGGCGTCACCGGATCGGCGCTGCCCGACAGCACCAGTACCGGCGCCGGCGTGGCCGGCACGGTGTAGAAGGCCGCCGGCGGCGTGCCACGCGGCCAGTCGGCGCAGACTTGGCGGTAGACCTTGGCAAAGCTGTCGCCGAAGTCGCCGCCCGGTGCGTCCGCACTGGCTTCCAGCCGCGGCAGGTCTTCGGCACAGACCACCGAGAAGTGCATGCCGCTGGCGATGCCGCCGATGCCGCCCAGCGCGGTCGACAAGCCCAGCAGTGGCCCGTAGCGCCCTTCTGCCGCCTCGTGGATGGCCGCTGGCAGGCCGGACGCGAGCACCGGGCTGTACAGCGGTGTGCGCACCGCGCCGAGCAGCATGCTGCGCGTCAGCGTGATGCGTTCGAGCTGCCCGGTCAATGGATGTTGGACGCTCACTTCGCGCGTTTGCATCGTCAGCAACTGCTGCCACTGCGCACGCAGCGCCGGGTGCTTGCTGCGGCACACGGCATCGGCCTCGCAGCCGCTGAACACCGCATCCAGCGCCGCCTGGTTGTCGGTCGAGAACGCGGCTGGCAGCGCCATGTCCGGCGGCGCCACGCCGTCGATCACCGCGCGCCGCACGCGTTGCGGAAACTGGCGCAGGTACTCGAGCACGGCCCGCGTGCCGTAGGACGCACCGATGGCGTCGATCTGCGCCACGCCGAGCGCTTCGCGCACCGCGTCGATGTCGGCCATCGCAATCGTCGTCGTGTACTGGCGCAGGTCGCCGTGTGGCAGCTGCTGCAGCGCCACACGGCAGGCCTGCAGGCGCTGCAGCACCTGCGCTTCGTCGAGCGCAGCGGCCAGCGGCCGCTGCGGCGCGCGCTCGTCGTCATCGGCACATTTCAGCGGCGCGCTGCGGCCGGTGCCGCGCTGGTCGACGAAGACCAGGTCGTGCCGGTTGCTGAAGCGCGCGTAGCGCTTGGACAGCGGCCCGGCCAGGTCGATCGCGCTCTGCCCCGGTCCGCCGGCGAAGAAGAACACCGGGTCAGCGGCCTTGCGCCGCGCCAGCGCCGGCAGCACCGCGTAGTGCACCTCGATCTGGGCAGCCTGGGGCTGCGCGGGATCGAGCGGCCGCTTGACCCGGCCGCACTGCGCCTCGTGCTCCACGCCTTTCAGGCGGCAGGGGGTCAGGCCCATCGCGGGATCGGCAGCCTGGGCGGCCTGGGCCGCCAAGGGCGCCAGCAGCAGCGCGGCCAGCCGCCACCCGCGCAGCGCGCCCGCCTTGGTCATCGTGCGTCTCATGGGCGGCGATTCTTGCGCGCCGGCCCGGTCCGCCGCATCGGCGATGTGCCCAATCGCGCGGCCGGCCGCGTGAGTCGACAGCCGGACGGGCGAATGGCGGCCGGCGATGCCTCAGCCGGCCAGCAGCCGTTTCAGTTCGCCGCTGGCGATCAGCTTGCGCGTGTCGTCGAAGCCGCCGACCAGCATGCCCTTGACGAACACCATCGGGAAGGTCGGCCAGCCGGTCCACATCTTCAGCGCGTTGCGGCGGCGCCAGTCGCTGAGGTAGCTGCCGTATTCCAGGTAGTGGCAGGGGATGCCGGCGTCGTCGAGCGCCTTGCGCACCTTGCGCGGGAAGGGGTTCTGCCGCATGCCCACCACCAGCACCGGATGCTGGGCAGCGGCCGCCTGCACCTCGCGCACGATGGCGCTCTGGTGCTCGGCCACCTTCTGCCGGATGGCCGGGTGGATCTGGGATTCGTCGAGCACGGAGCGCGGCATGGTCGGTGGCCGGAAGCGGGGACAGCCGCGAGCATAGCCGCAGCGCGCCAAGGGGATTTGACGCGCCGGCTATCGTCGCACGCCACCCAACCCCTGAAGAAAGCCTCCGCATGAAGCTCTATTACAGCCCCGGCGCCTGCTCGCTCAGCCCGCACATCGTGCTCGAGGAAGCCGGTCTGCCCTACGAAGCCGTGATGGCCAGCACCAAGAGCCACAAGCTGCTCGACGGCACCGACTACTACACCATCAACCCCAAGGGCTATGTGCCGCTGCTGGAACTCGACGATGGCCAGCGCCTGACCGAAGGCCCGGCCATCGTGCAGTACATCGCCGACCTGGTGCCCGCCAGCGGCCTGGCCCCGGCGGCCGGCACGATGGCACGTTATCGGCTGATCGAGTGGCTGAACTTCATCTCGACCGAAGTGCACAAGAGCTACTCGCCGCTGTTCAATGCCGCGATGCCGGAGGAAGGCAAGGCGGTGTACCGCGAGCGGCTGCTGGGCCGCTACCGCTGGATCAACGAGCAGCTCGAAGGCCGCCAGTACCTGATGGGCGACACCTTCACGGGGGCCGATGCCTACCTGTTCACCGTCACCACCTGGGCCCCGCGCGTCGGGCTGGACCTGTCGGCCCTGGCCAACCTGCAGGCCTTCCAGGCCCGGGTCGCGGCACGCCCGGCGGTGCAGGCCGCGATGAAGGCCGAAGGCCTGATCGCCAAGTAGGCGCAGCGGGCCGCAGCGGCCTGCAAGCGCTCAGGCGCGCCTGGCCAGGCTGCGGGCCAGCGCGTCGCAGGTGCCGCGCTGGCTGTCGGTCGCCTCGATGCGGCTGCACACGCCGTCAAGCTGCTGCTGCAGCCGCGCGAGCACCGCGCCGTGCCGGCCACCGGCATTCCAGCTGGCGAGCTGGCTGCCCACCTTCTGCAGCGAGCGCGCGCTGCGCTCGTAGAACGCGCCCTTGTCCTGGGCCGCCTCGCGGAAGAGCTGCGCCGCCGTCTTCTCGATGCGCGCGGCGTCCTGCGGCGCCAGCTCGACCAGCGCGGTGAAGTAGGTCGCACCCCACTGCAGCCGCGTGGCCGGGCCTTCGCTCTTGTCGAAGGCCTGCTGGTACCAGCGCAGCGCCTCGTCCTTGCGGCCCAGCTTGCGCGCATTGCCCGCCAGCTGGCTCATCAGGTAGTAGGGCGAGTGGCTGCGGGCCAGGTTGGCCTTCAGCAGCGCATCGCTGTCCTGCCACAGGCCGGCCTGGCCCAGCATGTAGGCGGCGCCGGTGATCACCGCCTGGCGCTCGTAGCCATCGGTGATCTCGCGGTCGGCACGAGCCGCATGCTCACGCACCTGCTTCAGCAGCGCGGCCGAAATCTTCGGGTGGCGCTCGGACTTCGCGAGGTCCACCCGGGCCAGGTCGACGCGCGCGGCCAGCGCCGAGAGCCGATCGGCGCGCGACAGGCTGGCATCGCCTTCCAGCCGCTGCAGCGCGGCATCGAAGGCCGCGGCGATGGCCTGGCGATCGGCGCCGGCATCGGGCGCCAGCGCGCGGGTGATGTCCGGCGCGTAGTTCACCAGCATCTCCATCTGCGCGCGGCTGGCCACCGGATCGGCCAGCAGCTTGCGCACCCGCTCACGAACCGCGTTATCTGGCTTCAGGCCCTTGCCGTCGTCGCTGGCCGCCAGCGACTTCAACAACAGCCGCGTGCCGGATTCGGCCTCGGTCGCCGGGCAGGCGGCCGACAGCTCGGCCAGCAGGCCCGGCCGCTCGGCCTCGGGCACGAGCTGGTCCTGATCGGTGTCCCAGGAGTACAGCGCCAGCGCGCGCCACTCGTTGGCGCCCAGCGGCTTGCCGGCACGCGCATCGGCCAGCACCGCCTTCACCGGCCGGCCGCCGGCCAGGCCCTGCTGCAGCAGCGCCATCACCTGCGGTGCGTCGGCTTCGCCGGGCAGGCGCGTGAGTTCGGTGCCGTCGGCCCCCATCAGGATCAGCGTCGGGTAGCCGCGCACCTTGAAGCGCGCACCCAACTTCTGCGCGCCGGGCAGGTCGCCATCGATGTTGACCGCGACGAAGCCCTTCGAGCGCTCGATGAAGTCCTGCCGGTTGAACAGCGTGGCCTTCAGCTGGTTGCACGGCGGGCACCACTTGGCGCCCCAGTACAGCAGCACCGGCTTCTTCTCGGTGCGGGCCTGCGCGAAGGCCTTGTCGACATCGGCATCGCCGGCAGCGGCCAGCCAGGCCACGCCGCTGTCGGACTTCGCGCCGGCCGCGGCGGCGGCGGGCAAGGTGGCCAGCAGGCTCAGGCTCAAGAACGCGGCACGGGCGGCCAGGGTCAGGCGGCTCATCGGCATTTCCTTCGTGGGGAAGGCGCGATTGTGCCGCCGCGATGGACGACGAACCCCCGGGGTCAGCCCGGTAGCCCCGCCGCGGCGGCGGCCAATAGCTCGCGCGTCGCAGCGTCGGCAGGAAAGAAGTGCTCGACGCGCAGCGAGGCCGCCGTCACGTCCAGCGGCGCGCCAAAGGTGGTGAAGGCCGAGAACAGCTTCAGCTCGCCGCCGTCCACGGTGCGCAGGCGCGTCAACAGCAGCGGCGACGCAGGCGCGGCGGGCACATGCGCGCTCAGCCGCCGCGGCAGCAGCGGGCGCAGTTCCTCGACGATCGCGCGCAGCGGTGCGCACAGCATGGCCTCGCGCTGGGCACGCTGCCAGACCTCGCCGGCCACCTCGTCCGCATTGATCAGGGCCGCGGACAAGCCGCCCGGCAGGAACATCAGCCGCAGCAGGTTGACGCCCTGGCCCAGGTTGCCCGGATCGACCCCCAGCAAGACCATCATCGCCAGCGTGCCGCGGTTGGCCTGCAGCAGGTTCCACGCGTCGTCCAGCACGAAGGCGGGCGCCGGGTCGTGCGCTTCGAGCAAACGCGACAGCGCATCGCGCACCGGCGCCATCTCGGCATCGGCCAGCGCGCGCTGGCGGAAGGCCGGCGCATAGCCTGCTGCCAGCAGCGTGTCGTTGCGCTCGGCCAGCGGGGCCTCCAACGCATCGAGCAGCGCATGCAGCATCTCGCGGCTGGCCTGCGCGCGGCCGGTCTCGATGCAGGACAGATGCCGCTGCGAGACGCCGACGCGCAGCGACAGCTCCAGCTGACTGATGCGGCGGCGCTGGCGCAGTGCGCGCAGGCTGTCGCCGGCACGGCGGGCGGCGCCACTGCGGGCGGCCGGGAGCGGGGCAAGGGCGGCGTCGAGCATGGCCGTGATGCTGCCGCAAGCGCGCACCGCCGGCCATGACCTGCGAGGTCATTGCCGCCGTGCGAGGCCGGCCCGCAGACTGGCGCCACCTGGTCTGCAACCCACCCGAAAGGAGTCCTGCCATGCGATTGCTGCTCACCCTCGTCACCGCTGTCTTCGCCGCCTTCACGCTGTACGTGCTCTCACGCACCGGCCTCGTCGGCTTCTTCGAGCAGCTGCTGGCCAGCCCGGCCGGCTGGCAGACGCTGGCCGACGTGACGATCGCCCTCACGCTGGCGCTGGCCTGGATGTGGCAGGACGCGCGCCGCGAAGGCCGCGCGTTCTGGCCGTGGGTGCCGGTGACCCTGCTGCTCGGCTCGATCGGGCCGCTGCTGTACCTGCTGCTGCGGCGGGCCCCGCAGTCACGCCTGCAGGCCGCCTGAGCTCAGGACAGCGGCGCCTGCGGATCGTCGTCGCCCGGCTCCGGCGCGGCCCGCGCCAGCGCCATCCAGATGCCGAAGGGCAGCTTCATCGCGCGCTTCGGTGCCGGGCGCAGCACCTCCAGCGCGCCGCCGTCGTGCGCGGCCATCACGCCGTAGACCTCGGGCACGTCGTCGGGCCCGCCGATGCCGGCCTTCAGCACGTACCAGCACTCGCCGCCGATCTGGCGGTAGGCCTCGCCCTTGGTGGGCTTGCGCAGGTCGGCCAGCAGGTCGGCGCGGCGCACCTTGATCTCGTGCACCACGGGCTCGAGGTAATCCTCCACCGTGGTGTGGCGGATCGAGTAGACGTCGGGCATCGCCATCACCCAGCCGGCGGCATCGACTTCGCCCACCTTCGCGCGCAGCGACAACCCGCGCCACACCACGCGGCCGGCACGCTGCATCTCGCGCGCGATGCGGCCGACCAGCGCCTCGTGCGCGTCGCGCGCGCCGCGGTTGCGCTGCAGCGTCTGCGCCAGCAGCGCGATGCCGGCTTCGGTGACGCGCACCGTCTCGCGGCCCTGGCCGTCGCGCTCGCGGCTCAGCAGGCCGGCGGCCAGCAGCTCGATCTCGATCGGGTCCTGGAACGGCCAGCCGGCCGAGCGCCACACCTCGCGCAGCCGGCGCTGGTGCTGCACGGTGATCGCGATCGCCATGGCCGCGTCTTTCGAATGCTATGGACGCCGCTCAGACCTTCACGGACGGCTCGGTGCAGCTGCCCATCGTCGCCACCAGCGCGTCGAGGAAGGCCCGCGTGCGCGCCGGCATCAGGCGCCGTCCCGGGAACACCGCCCAGCACACGCCGGGCGGCAGGCACCAGTCCGGCAGCACCCGCACCAGCGTGCCGCGCTCGACCTCGGGCCGCGCGAAGAAGTCCGACACCGTGACCACGCCGATGCCGGCCTGCGCCATGCGCATCAGCGCCTCGGGCGAATTGGCCACCGTGTGCTGCGCCGGCGTGCCGCGCCATTGCTCGCGCACCGCGCCGGCAGCGCCGCCGGCCGGGTCGCGCTCGAGCGTCCAGCCCTTGGCTTCGCCACTGCGGGTCATCAGCAGCAGGCCGTGCAGGTCCAGCAGGTCCTCGGGCTCGGCCGGCACGCCCACCTGCCGCAGGTAGCCGGGCGCTGCGTACAGGCCCGCGCTCATCTCTGCCAGCTTGCGCGCGGCCAGCTGGCTGTCGTCCGGCAGGTCGCCCATGCGCACCGCCAGGTCGAAGTTCTCGCCGATCAGGTCGACACGGCGCGGCGACAGGTCCAGCTCCAGCACGATGGCCGGATGCGCCTGCACGAAGCTGGCCAGCATCTGCGGCAGCGCGACGCTGGCGAAATCGCCCGGCATCGACACCCGCAGGCGGCCGCTGGGCATGGCCTGGCGGTGCTGGGCCAGCGCCTGCGCGCCATCGACCTCGGCCGCCAGCGCGCGGGCATGGTCGAGCACGCCGATGCCGAAATCGGTGATCGCCAGCTTGCGCGTGCTGCGCTGGAGCAGCCGCTCGCCAAAGCGCTTTTCCAGCGCCGCGATGCGGCGCGACACGGTGGATTTGGGCAGCCGCACCCGCTCGGCCGCGCGGCTGAAGCTGCCGGCCTCGGCAACCCGGGCAAACAGCATCAGGTCATTGGCATCAAGGTCGATCATTCGTGTCCGCCCGGCCGCCCGAAGGACACGAAGACCCCCTCGGGGGGCGCGAACGCAGTGAGCTGGGGGTTCATGGTTCGCGATTCTGACGGCGATTGTTCCGTGCGCGCAACGATGTTATGCATTTCGGCGTCTTCCGTTGCTGTCATGGCGTCAATACAGTGACACCCATCGACAACCCTTCCGCACCGGAGTCCGTATGAACATCCTGCAAGTCAATTCCAGCGCCCGTGCATTCGCCAACGGGACCGGTTCGTTCTCGACCCGCCTGGCCAACGACCTGGTGCAGGGCCTGCGCGACGCCGAACCTGCCGCCACGCTGACCGTGCGCGACCTGACCGGCACGCCGCATCCTGCGCTGGACGAAGCCACGCTGCAAGCGCTGTTCACGCCCGCCGAGCAGCGCACGCCCGAGCAGGCCGCCCGCGTGGCGCTGGACGACGCGCTGATCGCCGAGATCCAGGCCGCCGATGTCATCGTGCTCGGCGTGCCGATGTACAACTTCGGCGTGCCCAGCCAGCTGAAGAACTGGATCGACGCGATCGCCCGCGCCCGCGTCACCTTCCGCTACACCGAGAAGGGGCCCGAAGGCCTGCTGACCGGCAAGACCGTCTACGCGGTGCTGACGCGCGGTGGCGTGCACCGCGGCCAGCCCAGCGACACGGTAGTGCCGTATCTGCAGACCACGCTCGGCTTCCTCGGCATGACCGACGTGCACTTCGTCTACGCCGAAGGCCTGGCGATGGGCCCGGAGGCCGAGGCCCGCGCGCTGGCCGATGCGCAAGCGCAGATCGACCAGCTGCTGCACAGTACCGAGACCGTTTGATCGCCCCCCTTGACGAAAGGATCCCCGCGATGAGCACCGCCACCCTCGAGACCTCGACGATCCAGCGCCCACGCGCGGTGGAGCGGCTCGTCGCCGGCCAGGCCACCAGCGATGGCGCGGGCGTCAAGCTGACCCGCGTGCTGACCCAGCCGCTGCAGCGCCGGCTCGACCCGTTCCTGATGCTCGACGCCTTCGGCTCGGACAACCCGGGCGACTACATCGCCGGCTTCCCGGACCATCCGCACCGCGGCTTCGAGACCGTGACCTACATGATCGCGGGCCGCATGCGGCACCGCGACTCGGCCGGCCACGAGGGCCTGCTGACCAATGGCGGCGTGCAGTGGATGACCGCCGGCCGCGGCGTGATCCACAGCGAGCTCCCCGAGCAGGAAGAAGGCCGGATGGAAGGCTTCCAGCTCTGGCTCAACCTGGCCGCCCAGGACAAGATGATCCCGGCGGGGTACCGCGACATCCCGAGCGACGCGATCCCCGGGTTCACGCGCGACGGCGTGTTCGCGCAGGTCATTGCCGGTGAAAGCCACGGCGTGGCTGGCGCCGTGCAGCGCGCGCGCACCGAGCCGCTGTACCTGGACCTGCACTTCGCGCCCGGCGCGCGCTTCGAGCAGCCGCTCGATCCGGCGCTGAACGCCTTCGTCTACGTCTACCGCGGCGGGCTGCGGATCGGCGAGACGGCGGTGCCGCCGCAGCGCATGGCGATCCTCGCGAATACGGCGGGCAGCGACGGCGTGGTGCTGCAGGCGGGCGGCGAGCCCACCCGCGCGCTGCTGATTGCGGGCCGGCCACTGAACGAGCCGATCGCGCAGTACGGCCCGTTCGTGATGAACACGCGCGAGCAGCTGATGCAGGCGGTCGAGGACTACCAGAACGGCAGTCTGGCCGGCGCCGGGCTCTGACCCCACCCCGGTAGGGGACAGGCCGCGCCAGCGGCCAGGGGCGCGCGGTGCCGATCGGAAGGGCCCGGCCCGATCCGGGTTACCCGGTCGGGTCGGGTGGCCCCCGCGGGGGGCGGCCGTCAGACGGCCGGGGTCGTCAGGCTCAACGCTCCTTGCGCAGCGCCGCCGACGGGTGGGCGGCGTCGCCCAGCATGTACAGCGTGTACAGGCTGCGCGCGCTCAGCGTCGCGTCGGTCAGGCTGTACAGCGCGGTGCTCGACAGCGGCGAGGTCACGTCCAGCCGGACCGCGGTGCCGCCGGTCACGGTACCGAAGTCCGACGCGTGGCCGAGCGCGGTGTTGGACGCGATGACGCTGAAATCGGCCGTCAGCGTCAGCGGATCGGTCAGGCCGGACACACCGTGCACCAGGCGCAGCTTGGCGTTGGTGCTCACGCTGGGCAGGCGGTTGTCGTCGGTGATCACCGTCAGCTGCGGCGCGCTGGCATCGCCCCAGACCAGCAGCGTGGTGTCGCTGCCGGCGGCGATGGTCGGCGAGGGCACCAGCACCGGCGTGCCGTTGACCACCAGCTGCAGCGCGCTGTTGGTGGCGATGAAGCTGCCGTAGTTGCCGATCGTCGGCGAGGTGCCGTTGGACAGCAGCGTGATGCCGCCGAGGCTGGCCGTCACCTTGCCATTGCCCGCCACCGAGGCCACCACGCGTGCGCGGGCCAGGTTGTTGTTGAAGGCGCTGACGCTGCCCTGCTGCGCCTCCAGCAGCGCATGCACCAGCACGCCGCTCGGCCCGGGCGTGAGGATCAGCGTGGCCACCTGGGTGCTGGCCAGCACCACGTTGCCGACATCGAGCCGCAGGTCGGTCTTGTCGCCGGCCGCCGTCACGCGCAGCCGGTAGGTGCCCGCCGCGATCGAGGTGTAGCCCACCGTGCCACCGCCGGCAACGCTCGCCGCCACCGGGCTGGCGTTGTCCAGCGACTCGTCGCTGCCGGTCAGGTACACGTCCAGGGTGCCGGCGTCCGGTGCGGTGTTCAGCACCATCAGCTTGCTCTTGCCGCTGTCGGCGGCGGTGGCGTCCTCTTCCAGCAGCGCGGTCTTCATCGCGCCCTGCCAGCCATAGGCCACCACGGTGTACGAGACGCCGCCGGTCAGCGTGCGGCCGGTGGTCGACAGCGCCGAGGTGCTGCCGCTGTTGGTGATCACCGTCGAGATGCTGCTGGTGCCCACGTCGGCATAGTCACCGGCTGCGCCGTAGCCCAGGGCGCTGTTCTTCTTGCTGTCGTCAACGTAGAAGTCGAGCGAGGCATAAGCCGTGCTCGCATTCAACAGGCGCAGCCGGGCGGTGCCGCTGCTGCTGCCCCCGCTGCCATTGCCACCACACGCTGCCAGCCCCAGGCCAGCCAGCACCACCACGGACCCCAGGGCCCACCACTTGAAGTTCTTGAACACGATCCCTCGCTGCTCCATCCAGACAATGCAGCGGGCATTGCACGTCGGGCGCGTTGCCGCGCTGTGGCCGATTGCGAGGGGTTCGTGAAGCAGCGTGTCCGGCCCGACACACTGTGGGGCCGGCCGACGGGTTCAAGCGTCTTGCGACGGGTCAGGCAACAACCTGCACGCCCTTCCAGAACGCGACGCGGCCCTTGATCTGCGCCGCGGCCTCGCTGGGCTCGGGGTAGTACCAGACGGCGTCCGGATTCATCTCGCCGTTCACCAGCAGGCTGTAGTAGCGCGCCTGGCCCTTCCACGGGCAGCTGCTGCGGTGGTTGCTGAAGCTGGTGTACTCGCGCTTGAGCGCGCTCTCCGGAAAGTAGTGGTTGCCTTCGACCACCACGGTGTCGTCGCTCTCGGCGATCACCACGCCGTTCCAGATGGCTTTCATGCGTTGCGGTCCTTGCTCGGGTCTGCCGTCGAAGCCGCGCATCATGCCGAAGAAACAAAGACCCGCCGGCACGGCGGCCACCGGCCGCCTTATGCTGCCCGCCCATGTCTTCCATGCCACCCGCCACCCCGGTGCTGGCGCTGCAGGGCCTGCGCTACCGCTGGCCCGGGCAGCACAGCGACGCGCTGCAGCTCGACGCCCTTCAACTGGCCCGCGGCGAGCGCCTGTTCGTGCGCGGGCCCAGCGGCTGCGGCAAGAGCACCTTGCTGGCGCTGATCGCCGGCGTGCTGCTGCCCGATGCCGGCAGCGTGGCGCTGCTGGGCACGCCCTGGTCGACGCTGTCGGCCATGCGGCGCGACCGCTTCCGCGCCGACCACATCGGCTACATCTTCCAGCAGTTCAACCTGCTGCCCTATCTCTCGGTGCTGGACAACGTGCGCCTGCCCTGCCGCTTTTCGCCGGCGCGTGCCGCCCGCGCACCGGCCGGCAGCGCCGAGCAGCTGCTCGAACGCAGCGGCCTGCCCGCCGCGCTGTGGCGGCGACCGGCGGCGCAACTGTCGGTGGGCCAGCAGCAGCGCGTGGCGGCAGCCCGCGCATTGATCGGCCAGCCCGAGCTGGTGGTGGCCGACGAGCCGACCTCGGCGCTGGACGAAGACCTGCGCGAAGCCTTCATGCAGCTGCTGCTGGACTGCTGCACGCAGGCCGGCAGCGCGCTGGTCTTCGTCAGCCACGACAGCCGCCTGGCCGCTCATTTTGACCGTCATCTCGATCTGGCCGCCGTGCGGCCCCGAGAGGTGGCTGCATGACCCCGCTGCTCGGCCTGGCCGCGCGCAGCGCGTGGAACCGCCGCTTCGCGCTGGGCCTGGTGCTGGCCTCGATCGCGCTGTCGAGCTTCCTGCTGATGGGGCTGGAGCGCGTCCGCCAGGACCTGCGCGACAACTTCGCGCAGGCGGTCTCGGGCACCGACCTGATCGTCGGCGCACGCACCGGCTCGGTCCAGCTGCTGCTGTACGCGGTGTTCCACATCGGCAACGCCAGCAACAACATCCGCTATGCCAGCGTGCAGAAACTGGCCGAGCACCCGGCCGTCGCGTGGGCGGTGCCGCTGTCCTTGGGCGACAGTCACCGCGGCTTCGCGGTGCTGGGCACCACGGCCGACTACTTCGCGCATTTCCGCTTCGGAAGCCGGCAGGCCCTGCAGTTCGCCGAGGGCCACGCCTTCAGCGGACTGTACGAGGCGGTGGTCGGCTCGGAGGTCGCGCGCCGCCTGGGCTACCGGCCCGGCCAGACGATCGAGCTCTCGCACGGCGACGGCGCGATCGAGCGCCACGACCACGCGGACAAGCCGTTCACGATCGTCGGCGTGCTGCAGGCCACCGGCACGCCGGTGGACCGCACGGTGCATGTCAGCCTGCAGGCCATCGAGGCATTGCACGCCGACTGGATGGCCGGCGTGCGGCTGCCCGGCTTCAAGCTGGATGCCGCACAGGCCGCGCAGCGCGACCTGACACCGCGCGCCGTCACCGCGGTGCTGATCGGGCTGAAGAACCGGGCCGCGGTGTTCTCGCTGCAGCGCGAGGTGGCGGCCTTCCGCGACGAGCCGCTGCTGGCCATCCTGCCCGGCGTGGCGCTGGACGAGCTGTGGCAGGTGCTGGACCTCGGCGAACGCGGGCTGCGGGCCGTCAGCGCGCTGGTGGCGCTGGTCAGCCTGGCCGGGCTGGTGGCGGTGGTGCTGGCCGGCTTGAACGAGCGGCGGCGCGAGCTGGCCATCCTGCGCGCGGTGGGCGCCGGCCCGCGCACGCTGCTGTGGCTGCTGGCGCTGGAGGGCGGGCTGCTCACCGCGGCCGGCGTCGCGCTGGGCGTGCTGGCCTGCTGGGGCACGGTGGCCGTGCTGGGTGGCTGGGTGCTGCAGCGCTACGGCCTGGTACTGCAGGCCGCGCCGCCCGGCCTGGCCGAAGCACGGCTGATCGGCGCGCTGCTGCTCGCCGGCGCGCTGGCCAGCCTGCTGCCGGGCTGGCGCGCCTATCGCCTGTCGCTGGCCGACGGGCTTTCGCCACGCGTGTGAGGCCAGGCTCAGGCAAGATACCGGCCCGATGTTCGACCACCGTCCCATGACCTCCCTCACCCGCCGCCGGTGGCTGGCGCTGTCGCTGGCCGCCGCCGCGCCGGCCTGCCTGCGTGCACAACCCGCCACCAAGCCGGGCGGCTACTCCCTGCTGAGCTGGGAAGACCTGGTGCCCAAGGGCTGGGACCCGATGAAGGGCCTGCAGGCGCCCGGCCTGGCGGCGATCAACGACGGCGACCCGGCCGCCGCCGACATGATGCGCAGGCTGCGCGAGGCCTGGGACAACGCACCGGCCGAGACCCGGCTGGACGGCACCGCGATCAAGCTGCCCGGCTACCTGGTGCCGCTGGACGAATCGCGCACCGGGCTGACCGAGTTCCTGCTGGTGCCGTATTTCGGCGCCTGCATCCACACGCCACCGCCGCCGGCCAATCAGATCGTGCTGGTGCAGCCGTCCCAGCCGCTGCAGGGCTATCACGCCATGGACACGGTGTGGGTCAGCGGCCGGCTGCGCGCCGCGCGCCAGGGCTCGCCGATGGGCACAGCCGCCTATCGGCTGGAAGCCGCGCTGGTCGAGCGCTACACCACGCCGCCGCAGCGCTGACGCGGCGGTCCGACGACCGTGCTGTCGAACGCCCACGAATCGGCCGGCGGCCTGGCCTGGCAGATCGTCACCCGCCTCGGCGAAGCGCAGCTGCTGCTGCCGGCCATGGCCGCCACCGTGCTGTGGCTGGTGCTGCGCCGGGACGCCTGGCGGCTGGCGCTGTGCTGGCTGCTGGCCACCGGCGCCGCGGCATCCCTCACCACCGCCAGCAAGGTGGCCTTCATCGGCTATGGCGTCGGCTACGCGCCCTGGGATTTCACCGGCTTCTCCGGCCATGCGATGTTCGCCGCCGCGGTGCTGCCGGTGATGTGCCGGCTGGCCGAAGGCTCGCTGCCAGAGCGCTGGCATGGCCACGGGCTGGCCTTCGGCTATGCGCTGGCGGCGCTGGTCGCAGCCTCGCGCGTGCCGGTGCTGGCACATTCGTGGTCCGAGGCCTTGAGCGGCTACGCCCTCGGCGCCATGGCCAGCGCCGTCACCTTGTGGGCCGCGCAGGCGCCGCGGCTGCGCTTCAGCCCCTGGCTGCTGGGCGCGCTGGCGCTGGGCCTGAGCCTGGGCGTCGCGCAGGCGCCGCCCTCGCGCACCCACGACATGGTGACGCGGCTGTCGCTCGCGCTGTCGCGCCGCCCGCAGCCCTACACCCGGCTGCAAATGCACCGCGACTTCCGCCGCCAGCATCTACAGACGGTGCAGATACAGGCGGCTCAACAGGCGGCTCAAAGGCAGGCGAGCTGCCAGGCCAGCGGCACCGCGCCGGGCGGCAGTGCGTCGAAGCCGACATGCTCGATCACCCGCACGCCCTGGTTCAGCTCGTGACTCGACTCGAACCAGCCGCAGCCGCGGGGCGCTTCGGCTTCCGGCAGCGGGCCGCCCGGCGGCAAGGGCATGGCGGCCGGGCCGATCGTGTGCGTCAGCATGTTCATGGTTCCCCCTGGTGTCTTGGTATGGCCGGCATCTTCGGCCGCTGATCTCCGGCCGGCCATCACCCGAGGGTTGGAAACGGCATCCCCCTTTGGGGGGTACCCGACCCCCAGTCACACGCGCCCGCTACAAATTGACACCGGTGATCACCGCTATTCGGCCGATCGCGCGCGGCCGGCCATCCCTAAGCTGCCGCCCATGGAACGCTCGCCCCGCCGCCCACCCCCGCAACCGGCCGGTTCGCTGCCGCCGGTGCGCGGTGTCGCGCCGGTCGGCCGCGTGGCCGAAGCGCTGGAGCGGGAAGACCTGCCCTCGCTGTCGGACATCCTCGCGCACTACCGCCAGCACGGCACGGTGGCACGCACCGTCGCGGCCTGGCACCCGAACCCGCCGCAGGCCCTGCCGTCGCCGGCCGAGGCCCCGCAGGCCTTCGACGAAGCGATCACCGGGCTGCAAACCCGCGAGCTGGACGGGCCTGAGCTCTTCGACCAATTCTTCGGCAACGGTCAACCCTAGAATGGGCTGATGCTCACGGCAGCCAGCAGGCGATCGGGCCGCGCGCTGCCGCTGCAGGCGGCCCGCGCGCTGCTCGTCCTCACCACCCTCTTCCTGTTCGCCGGCCGCAGCCCCGCGGCCCCGCCCGCCAGCGCCCCGCTGCCGGCCTCCGCCGCGACGGCCGCACCGTCGGCATCGGCCGCCGCGGCCGAGCCGGCGCCGGTCTCCGGCACCGGCCAGCGCATCTACGAGCGCAACCGCCCGCTGCTGCTGCAGGTGCGCACGCTGCTGAAGACGCAGGACAGCCAGGCCTCGGTCGGCTCGGGCTTCCTGGTCAGCGCCGAAGGGCACCTGATCACCAACTACCACGTCGTCAGCCAGTACGCGCTGCAGCCCAAGCGCTATCGCCTGGTGTACGCGACCATCGACGGCAAGCAGGGCGCGCTGCAGCTGCTGGCCTTCGACGTGCTGCGCGACCTGGCACTGCTCCGGCCGGTCGACCCCGCGCCGCTGGCCGGCCGCGGCACCGTGAACCTCGCGCCCGAGGCCGACAACATCGGCCGCGGCGCACGCATCTTCTCGCTCGGCAACCCGCTCGACGTCGGCTTCGCGGTGGCCGAGGGCACCTACAACGGCCCGGTCGAGCGCAGCTTCATCAAGACGCTGTTCTTCGGCGGCTCGCTCAGCCCGGGCATGAGTGGCGGACCGGCGCTGGACGAGCAGGGCCGGCTGGTCGGCGTCAACGTCGCCGCGCGGCGCGATGGCGAGCAGGTCAGCTTCCTGGTGCCGGCCGCGCCGGTGCGCGCGCTGCTGGCGCGCGGCCGTGAAGCCAAGCCGATCACCGAGCCCGCCTACCCCGAGATCACGCGCCAGCTGCTGGCGCACGAGGCCGACCTGACCGAGCGCTTCCTGGCCCAGCCCTGGCGCGACGCCGGCCACCCGCGCTACCGCATCCCGGTGCCGCAGGAGCTGTGGATGCGCTGCTGGGGCCGCGCGCCGCAGGTCGAGCGCGGCCTGCAGTTCGAGCGTTCGGACTGCGAGATGGACAGCCGCGTCTACGTCGCCGGCCGGCTGCAGACCGGCTACCTGACGGTGCGCCACGAAACCTACGACGGCAGCAAGCTCGGCACCCTGCGCTTCGCCGAGCGCTACTCGTCCAGCTTCCAGAACGAATTCATGGGCGCCGACGATCCCACGCGCACCGCGCCGCGTTGCGTCGAGCGCACGATCGAGCGCGAAGGGCTGCCGCTGCGCGCGGTGATCTGCGTGCGCGCCTACAAGAAGCTCGAAGGCCTGCACGACCTGAGCGTGCTGGTGGCCACGCTGGACGCCACCCAGACCGGCGCGCAGGGCCGGCTCGATGCGCATGGCGTCAGCTTCGCGAACGCGCAGCGGCTGGCGCAGCACTACCTCGACGGATTCGCATGGATCGCCCCGAAGAACGTCTCGCGCTGATCGAGCTGCTCGAGCGCGACGGCCGCGTCGGCCGCACCGTCGACGTGGCGCAATGGCCGCAGACGCTGGGCCGCTCGCTGGCCAACAGCGTGGTGCTCGACGACCCGCACGTCGCGGCCGAGCACGCCCGGCTGGAGGCCGACGAAGCAGGCCGCGTCAGCCTGACGGTCGGCCCCAGCGACAACGGCGTGCTGCTCGACGGCGCCCGCCTGGCCGCCGGCGAACGGCGCGAGCTGCCGCCCGGCGGCGCGCTGCTGCAGCTGGGGGCCACCCGCCTGCGGCTGCGGCTGCGCGGCGAGACGCTGGCGCCGGAGCGGCGGCTGATCTTCACCGAGCTCAAGCCGCTGACCCTGGCCGCGCAGGCCCTGGCGCTGATGGCGCTGATGCTGGCGCGCCAGTGGGTCGCGCTCGACCCCGGCGCCGACCTCACCGCGTGGCTGCCGCTGCTGTTCGGCCTGCCGCTGGCGCTGGTGGGCTGGTGCGGCGTGTGGGCGCTGGTGTCCAAGCTGTTCCAGCACCGCTTCGACTTCTTCGGCCACCTGCGGCTGGTGCTGCCCTGGCTGCTGGCCACCGAAGCCAGCGAGGTGCTGGTGCCGCAGCTGGGTGCGATGTTCGGCTGGGCCTGGCTGTGGCAGCTGACGCCGGCGCTGGGCGTGCTGCTGCTGGCCTTGCTGCTGCGGGCGCAGCTGGCGCACGTGCTGCCGCAGCATGGGCGCATCGTCAGCGCCACGGTCGCGCTGCTGACGCTGGGCTACGGCCTCGTCAACCTGGCGAACATCCACCGCAGCACCGACCGCTACACCCGCGCGCCGTACATGAGCACGCTGCCGCTGCCGGCACTGCGACTGAGCGGCAGCAGCACGCCGCAGGCCCTGGTGGGTGCGATGGCGCCGCTGCGCGAGCAGCTGGCCGACCGCGTGCGCCAGGCGCGCGACGAAGACGCCGACGCCAACCCCGACGGCGACTGAACGGCGGCGCTAGCCGAACGGGCGCACGCCGATCAGCGGGCCGTGCAGCCAGAAGCCGAACACGGCCCAGGCGATGACGCCGACCACCAGCGTCAAGCCGCTGCGCGCTGCGCTGCCGGCCGGGTAGCGGGTGCCGGCGGCCCGGTCGCGCGCACGCGCGCTGCGGAAGCACAGCACCGCCCACGCGAGGAAGCCGCCGAACAGCAGCAGGTCGGCCAGCGTGTTGTTGGCCAGCAGGTGGGCCAAGGCCCAGGTCTTGACGCCCAGCAGCATCGGGTGGCCCAGGCGCGCCTTGAGGCCGTTGCCCGGCACGTAGGCCGCCGTCAGCAGCACGAAGGACGGCAGCATCAGCAGCGCCGCGAGGTGGCGGGTCCAGGTCGGGCTGGCCCACAGCACCACCGGCTGCTGGCGCGCCAGGCCGTAGCCCCACACCACCAGCCCGAAGCCGAGCACCGACACCAGCGTGTACAGGCCCTTCCAGGCCTTTTCGCCGCGCGCGGCGATGAAGCCTGTGCGCGTGCCCTCGGCGACGATGCGCGCCGAATGCATGCCCAGGAACAGCAGCAGACCCAGCACCAGCACCGTCATCTTCGCCTCCGGTTCAAACGCGGGGGAATGGCCGCGTCAAAAGAATGTCATCACTTCTTGGCCGTGCTGCGCAGGTGGATGGACCACAGCCTGGCCAGGTCGGCCGTGCCATCGCTGCCCTGCACCGCGGCAAAGGTCTTCAGCGCATCGTCGTTGCGGCCCAGGCGCGCCTGCAGCATGCCCTGGTGCAGCAGCGCCTCGTTCGGCTGGCGCAGGCCGCCCTTGGCAATCGCCGCTTCCAGCAGCCCCAGTGCGCGCTCGTTGGCGCCGGTGGCGGCGATGGCCATCGCCAGGTTCGCCGCGACATTGCCGTCCTTGCCGTTGCGGGCGGCGGCCTCGTTCTCGTTCAGGCCCTTCTGGTCGGCGGCCGCGGCCTTGGTGGCCTGGTCGCGCAGCCGCTGGTGGGCCGCCGCCTGGGCACCCTTGCCGAACAGGCCGGCGGCATAGCCCTCGTCCATCAGCTTCTGGGCCTCGGCCGGCAGGCCGGCCTGCATCGCACGCAGCGCCATGTCGGCCTGCTCGTCGGTTTCCAGCGCCAGCCCCACGGCGCGCTGCAGGCGGTACAGGTCCAGGCGCAGGCGCTCCTCGGCGAAGCCGGGCCGGCGCGCGGTGCGCGAGATCAGCTCGGACCAGTAGTCCAGCGAGGTGTAGTAACGCGTCAGCTTCTCCAGCACGCCGTTGTAGGCCGGCTGGTCGTTGAGCTTGTTGTAGCTGATGGCCATGACCTTGAGCATCAGCTCCGAAGGCGCGCGGCCCGCGGCCTCGTCGGCCTCGACGGCCGACCGCGCCTCCTGCAGCGCCGCGGCATGCTCGTTGCGGTCCACCAGCAGCGCGGCATAACGGCGGCGCAGCGCGGGGTCGTTGCCGCCGAGCTCGCGGTAGGCCTTCAGCAGGCGCAGCGAACGCGCGGGGTCGTTGTTGGCCTCCAGCGCCAGCTTGGCCGCGACCTCGGTGATCGGCAGCTTGTCGGCCTGCGGCATGTGCGGCGAGCCGAGCACGGTCTCGAAGGTGTTCAGCGCCAGCGCACGATCGCCGGCCTTGAACGCGGCGACGGCCTTGATGCGCTGGATGTTGTAGGTCTCGAAGGGCGTCAGCGCCGGCACCGCCTCGGCCTCGGTCACGCTGACCAGCGCGGCCTTGCCGGCGGCCTCGTCGCTGCCCTTGAGCGATTCCTGCGCGGCCAGCAGCGGCTTGATCACCTCGTTGCGCATCGTCGGGCCGGCCGGGGCACTGGCCGCGCTGGCGGGCGCTGCCGGCTGCTGTGCCGGGGCCGGCAGGGCGGCCGCGACGAGCCACCAAGCCAGCAGGGAGGGAACGATCACCGGGCGGCGCCGGGCGGTCAGGGGCGTGAACATGCTGAAGACATCCCAGGGGCCGGGCCCCCAAAAACACAAGGGCGAGAGTGTAGGGCGGCGGCCGATGAGAAGAGCTGGCCCTGCGAAGCTTCAGCGGGTACCGGCGCGGTACCAGCGCGTCAGCGCCGCCTGCTCCAGCGCCGGATGGGCCGCCGCGTCGGGCAGCCAGCGGGCGCAGCTGGCCGCCGCGCGCGCGGCGAAGTCCAGCCAGGCCAGGTGCCGCCGCAGCACGCGCTGCTGGCGGTGCTCGATCAGCGGGTTGAACAGCCCGCGGCGCGAGAACAGCTGGCGCGGGTTCTTCTTGACCCACAGCCACGAGCCCATCTCCAGCGTCAGCGGCAGGAACACCTGCCCGGGCGCGGCCTGCAGCAGCAGGTGGTCCCACAGGTCGCCATGGGTGCGGTAGTGCCGGCTCTGCGGCTCCAGCACGTAGGGGTGATGCGGCAGCGACTGGTCGAGGATCGTGCCGAAGGCCTGCAGCACGGCCAGCTGCGGCATCGGCCGCGCGGTGTGGGCGAACGGGAACCACAGCCGGTCCCTCAGGCCAAAGCCCGAGTGGCAATCCACCGCCAGGCTGAACGGGCGCGGCAGCAGCTCGCGCTGCACCGCGGCGCACAGCGCCTGGGCCTCGGGCTGCATCGGCGCGCCGGCCGGGCCGCGGTACCAGGGCAGGCCGGGGCCCAGCCGGTGGCCACCCAGCAGCCAGGGCACCGCATCGTCGCTGTCGACCGGCGCATTGCGCATCAGGTCCACGCCCTGCGGATTGGCACGCGTGCCGCGGCGCAGGCCGCCCGGGTTGACCAGCGGCATCAGCACGATGCGCTGGGTGTCGAGCTGGTGATGCAGCGTGGCGTCCCAGCGCAGGCGCATCACCAGGCTGCGCAGCCAGGCGATCACGACCTCGGCGCCGATGCGCTCCAGCCCGTGCACGCCGCCGAACACGCCGAAGCCCGGCAGCGCCGGATCCGGGTTGCCCAGGCTCAGCAGCCACACCGGCAGGCGCTCGCCGTCGTCGAGCCGCACCTCGCAGGCCTGCTCCACCTGCAGCGCCGGGCCGGCCTGGTCGATCAGGCGCTGCAGCTCATCGAGCTCCGGCAGCGGCAGGGGGGATGCGGGGGCGGCGGGCGGCGACACGGGCGGAGCCAGACCCTAGCAGCGCGGTGTGACAGGCGCGCGGCGGAATGGGCGCATCATCAGCGCTTCGCCGCTGCCGGCGCCAGCACCGCCTTCCCATGCTCGACACCATCGAACTCTGCCCCGCCGCCGCTCCGGTGGCCAGCATCATCGTGCTGCACGGCCTGGGCGCCGACGGCAGCGATTTCCTGCCGATGGCCGACGAGATCGACCTCTCGCCGATCGGCCCGGTGCGCTACGTGCTGCCGCGCGCACCGGTGCGGCCGGTGACGATCAACGGTGGCTACCGCATGCGCGCCTGGTACGACATCCTGGGCAACGACCTGGCGCGGCGCGAGGACGAGGCCGGCCTGCGACAGTCGATGCGCGAGGTGCAGACGCTGATCCAGCGCGAAGTGGCGCGCGGCATCCCGGCGCAGCGCATCGTGCTGGCCGGCTTCTCGCAGGGCTGCGCGATCACGCTGCTCGCCGGCCTGCGCCATGCCGAGCGGCTGGCCGGGCTGGCGGGGCTGTCCGGCTACCTGCCGCTGCCCGAGACCACCGCGGCCGAGGCGCATGCGACCAACCGCAGCGTGCCCATCTTCCTGGCGCATGGCCGCAACGACGGCGTGGTGCCGCTGGCACGCGGCGCCGCGGCCCGCGATGCGCTGCAGGCGCTGGGCTACGCGGTCGAATGGCACGAGTACCCGATGGAGCATTCGGTCTGCATCGAGGAGATCCATGCGCTGCAGCACTGGCTGCTGCAGGCGCTGGCCTGAACCCGTCCGGCACCGGCGGCTGACACGCCGCTGTCACGCACCGGCCCTAGCGTGCAGGCCTTCGCATCGACGACGAGGGCCCCCCATGAGCACCGCGCTGGCCGCCACCCGCCATGGCCTGCTGCTGGCCGGCACCTGGCTGATCGGCCTGCGCGAATGGCTGGCGCTGAGCCTGGCGCGGCGCCACGACCGGCGCCGCCTGCCGCACTGAGCGGCTCGGAGCCGACCTAGTCGCGCCAGTCCGCGGCCTGCAGCGCGGCGGTGATGCTGCGCGCGCCCGCCACCAGGCGCGGCCCCAGGTCCTGGTGCAGGAAATCGCCGCGCAGGCGGGCCGAGGGGCCGCCGATGGTCAGCGCCATCGGCTCGCGGCCGTCGCCGGTGTCCACCGGCACGCCCACCGCGCTGATCTCGGGCTCCCATTCGGTCTCGCTGGTCACGAAGCCCACGCGGCCGAACTGCGACAGCGCCCGCGCCAGGCCCTGCTCCTGCGCGCGCCAGGCCGGCCCGGCCTCGGCGGCCAGGCGCTGCGCCAGGTGATCGCGCTCGGCCGGCTGCAGCCCGCACCACAGGGCACGGCCCATCGCGGTGCTGGCCAGCGGCAGGCGGGTGCCGACGTCCAGCCCCAGCGTCAGGCGCGCGCCGCTGCGGCAATGGGCCACGTAGATCATCGTCAGCTCGCGGCGCACACCCAGCGACACCGCCGCCTGCGCATGGTCGGCCAGCGCCTGCATCATCGGCCGCGCCACGCGGCCGATGTCGAACTGCGAGAGCATCGCGAAGCCCAGCGCCAGCACCGCCGGCGCCAGCGCGTATTCGCCGGTGGCTTCGCGGTGCTTCAGGTAGCCCAGCGCCTGCAGCGTGAAGGTCAGGCGCGAGACGGTGGACGCCGGCAGCCGCGTGCGGCGGGCGATCTCCTGGTGCGCCAGCCAGCGGTCCTGCGGGCGGAAGCAGCGCAGCACCTCGAGCCCCCGCGCCAGTGCGGTGACGAAGCGCCGGTCGTCGGCAGCCGCGGCCGCATCGGCCGCATCGGCGTTCTCGCGTCGGCGCCCCACGAAATCCCTTTCTTGCCAGTGCCCACCGCGCGGCAGTATCGTCGCCCGCGCAGCATAGCGTCGCGCACCCGGCCGGCTGCCGCGCGGCGCCTGACCTTCGCCTGCATCGGAGACCGCATGCCAACGCTCAATGTCAATGGCCAGAACCGCCCTCACGACGCCGAGCCCGAGACCCCGTTGCTGTGGGTGCTGCGCGAGCAGCTCGGGCTGACCGGCACCAAGTACGGCTGCGGCATCGCGGCCTGCGGTGCCTGCACCGTGCACATCGATGGCGTGCCCACGCGGTCGTGCGTGCGACCGGTCGCCACCGTCGAACCCCAAGCCAAGGTCGTCACGATCGAAGGGCTCTCGCCCGACAGCACGCACCCGCTCCAGAAGGCCTGGGCCCAGCTCGACGTGCCGCAATGCGGCTTCTGCCAGAGCGGCATGCTGATGGCCGCGGCCGCGCTGCTGAAGGCCAAGCCCCATCCCACCGACCAGGACATCGACGAGCACATCACCAACATCTGCCGCTGCGGCACCTACAACCGGGTGCGGGCGGCGATCAAGCTGGCCGCCGCCGGTGGCGCGAAAGGCGGTGCCGCATGAATGCGCCCACGCTCAGCCGTCGCGGCTTCGTCGCCGCCACCTCCGCCAGCGCCGGCGGCCTGATGCTCGGCTTCCATGTCCCGGCCGTGCCGCAGCCGGCCGACAACCCCGAGCTCAATGCCTGGGTGGTGGTGCAGCCCGACGACACGATCGTGATCCGCATCGCGCGCAGCGAGATGGGCCAGGGCACGCTGACCGGCCTGGCCCAGCTGGTGGCCGAGGAGCTGGAGGCCGACTGGTCCAAGGTGCGCACCGAGTACCCGACACCCGGCCAGAACCTGGCGCGCAACCGTGCCTGGGGCAACTTCTCCACCGGCGGCAGCCGCGGCGTGCGCGAATCGCACGAGTACGTGCGCAAGGGCGGCGCCGCCGCCCGCATGATGCTGGTGCAGGCCGCCGCCGATGCGTGGAAAGTGCCGGTGGCCGAGTGCCATGCCGCAACGAGCACGATCACCCACCTACCCAGCAAAAGGCGCGTCCGCTACGGGCAGGTGGCCGCGGCCGCGGCGAAGCTGGCGCCGCCAGCCGACATCCCGCTGAAGGACCCGAAGACCTGGACCCTGGCCGGCAAGCCGGTCAAGCGCCTGGACACCGCCGACAAGCTCAACGGCCGCCAGGTCTACGGCATGGACTTCACGCTGCCGGGCATGCTGAACGCCGCGATCCGCGACTGCCCGGTGGTCGGCGGCAAGCTGAAGTCCTTCGACGCCGCGGCCATCACGTCCAAGCCCGGCATCAAGCAGGTCGTGCGCGTCGGCGACAGCGCGGTGGCCGTGGTGGCCGATACCTGGTGGCGCGCCAAGAGCGCGCTCGACGCCTTGCCAATCGAGTGGGACGAAGGCCCGCACGCCAAGCTCTCCAGCGCCGACGTCGCCGCGATGCTGAAGGCCGGGCTCGACGCGCCCGAGGCCATCGTTGGCAACCAGGTGGGCAATGCGAAGGACGCGCTGGCCAGTGCCGCGCGCCGGATCGAGGCGGTGTACAGCTACCCGCACCAGAACCACGCGACGATGGAGGTGATGAACGCCACCGCCAAGATCACGGTGTCTGCGACGGGGACCCCCGAGCGCTGCGAGGTCTGGACCCCGACGCAGAACGGCGAGGCCGCGTTCGCCGCCGCGGTCGAAGCCTCGGGCCTGCCGCCGACCAAGTGCGAGGTCTACAAGATCCACCTCGGCGGCGGCTTCGGCCGGCGCGGTGCCACCGACTGGGTGCGCCAGGCGGTCGAGATCGCGAAGGCGATGCCGGGCACGCCGGTCAAGCTGATCTGGACCCGCGAAGAAGACATGCTGCATGGCTTCTACCACCCGGTCACGATGTGCAAACTGCAGGCCGGCCTCGACGAGAAAGGCCAGCTCACCGCGCTGCAGATGCGCCTCTCGGGCCAGTCCATCGTCGCCGGCCTGTTCCCGCAGAACATGCGTGACGGCCGCGACCCGGTGGTGTTCCAGGGCCTCAACGCCGGCGGCGCCGAGGGCGCCTTCGGCTATGCGGTGCCGAACCTCTCGATCGAGCACGCGATGCGCAATCCGCCGGTGCGGCCCGGCTTCTGGCGCGGCGTGAACCTGAACCACAACGCGATCTACCTCGAATGCTTCATCGACGAGATCGCGCATGCCACGCAACAGGACCCGCTGGCGCTGCGTCGCCAGCTGCTGGCCCACTCGCCCAAGCACCTGGCGGTGCTGAACGCGGTGGCCGAGCGCGCCGGCTACGGCAAGCCGGCCGCGCCGGTCAAGGGCCTGGCGGTGCATCGCGGGCTGGCGCAGATCATGGGCTTCGGCAGCTATGTCGCGGCCTGTGCCGAGGTCTCGGTCACATCGGCCGGTGAGCTGATCGTCCACCGCATCGTCGCCGCCACCGACTCGGGCCACGCGGTCAACCCACAGCAGATCGAGGCCCAGGTCGAAGGCTCCTTCGCCTACGGCCTGTCGGCCGCGCTGTACGGCGAATGCACCTTGAAGGACGGCCGTTTCCAGCAGGCCAACTTCGACACCTACCCGGCGTTGCTGATGGCGCAGATGCCGAAGGTGGAAACCATCGTGATGCCCTCCGGCGGCTTCTGGGGCGGCGTCGGCGAACCGACCATCGCGGTCGCCGCGCCCGCGGTGCTGAACGCGATCTTCGCGGCCACCGGGCAACGCATCCGCGAGCTGCCGCTGAAGAACCATTCGCTCAAACGTGCGTGAGCTCGCGCTGCCCTTGATCACGACCCTGCTGGCAGCCTCGGCGGCAGCGGCTGATGGCGGCGACGCCGCGCGCGGCATGGCCATCGTCAACAGCCGCAGCCAGGGCCTGTGCCTGCTGTGCCACCGCGGGCCCGGTGTGCCGGCGCACCTGCAGGGCACCCTCGCACCGGACCTGGCCGGCATCGGCAGCCGCTACAGCGCCGACGAACTGCGCCAGCATGTGCGCGAGCCGCAGCGCTTCAACCCCGACACCATCATGCCGGCCTACGCCGGCCGCGACGGCCTGCAGCGCGTGGCCCCGGCCTGGCGCGGCAAGCCGCTGCTCGACGATGCGCAGATCGAGGATGTGGTGGCGTATCTGCAGACACTGCGATGAACACGCCCTGGCTGCACCGCCGCTCGCTGCTCGCCGCTGCCGCGCTGGCGCTGGCCGTCCGCCCCGCGCAGGCCATGTCGCCGGTGCTGCAAGCGGCCGTGCGCGACTGGGCCGGTGATCCACTGCCGACTGAAGGCCGCATCACGCTGGACATTGCGCCGCTGGTCGAGAACGGCAATGCGGTGCCGCTGCGCATCACGGTCGACTCGCCGATGACCGCCGAATCGCATGTGCAGGAGATCGTGATCTTCAACGAACGCAACCCGCAGCGCGATGTCGGCCGCTTCCAGCTCTCGCCGGCCAACGGCCGCGCCGAGGTGGCCACGCGCATCCGCCTGGCCACCTCGCAGCAGCTGGTGGCGTTGGCGCGCTGCAGCGACGGCAGCCTGTGGTCGCACACGGTCGACGTGGTCGTCACGCTGGCCGCGTGCATCGAGGGTTAGCGCCATGGCGGTCCGCGCACTGATCCATCTGCCGCCGAGCCCGAAGCGCGGCGAGCTCATCGAGGTCCGCGCGACGCTGGCGCATCCGATGGAGACCGGCTACCGCCGCGACAGCGACGGTGCCGAGCAGCCGGTCTTCAGCGCCACGCTGTACCCGGCGATCGCCGCGAACCCCTACCTCGCGTTCAGCTGGCGCGTGGCCGGCAGCGGCACGCTGCTGTTCGCCTGGGAAGGCGACAACGGCTTCCGCCACGCCGAGGCGGTGGCCGTGCCGGCGACATGAAACGGCGCGCCCTGCTGGCCGCGGCCCCCGCGCTGCTGGCGCTGCTGGCGCTGCCCGGCCAGGCCGCCGACGACGCCCGCCGCAGCGGCTTCGACGATCTGAGCCCGGCGCTGCAGGCCATGCAGCGCGACGAGACGCAGAACCCCGCGATGCTGGGGGTGCGCGACGGCGAAGCCCTGTGGAACCGCAGCGCGCCCACCGGCAAGGCCTGCGCCGAGTGCCATGCCGACGGGCTGGCCGGCATCGCCGCGCGCTACCCGCGCTTCGACACCCGCATGCAGCGGCCGCTCACTTTGGCCGCCAGCATCGACCGCTGCCGCGTGCAGCGCCAGGGCGCCGCGGCGCAGCCGCCGGATGGCGACGAGGTGCTGCCGCTCACCGCCTGGCTGCACTGGCAATCGCGCGGCCGGCCGATCGTGCCCGACGCCGACCCGGGCCTGGCCGCCTGGCGCGCGCGCGGCCAGGCGCTGTGGCGGCTGCGCCTGGGCCAGCTGAACCTGGCCTGCACCCACTGCCATGACCAGCGCGCCGGCCAGCGCCTGGGCGGCGCGCTGATCCCGCAGGCCCACCCGACCGGCGTGCCGACCTACCGGCTGGAATGGCAGGGCCTGGGCTCGCTGCAGCGCCGCTTGCGCAGTTGCCTGGTCGGCGTGCGGGCCGAGCCCTTCGCGCCCGCGTCGGACGAAGCGCTGGCGCTGGAGACCTACCTGGTGCAGCGCGCCGCCGGCATGGCGCTGGAAGGCGCGGCGATCCGGCCCTGAGCACAGGGCCGCCCGGGATCAGGCGCGAAAGCGCCAAGTCCGTGCGGCCGGCCGGTACGCGCTCACGCCGCTGGTGCATCGATGTCGGCCTCTCGGCCGAAAGACGGCCGAAAGGCGCCCGAAAGGCGCCCGAAACGCCGGGCCCGGTTCTTGCTGACCTCCTGCTCGTGATCGCTGCCCGCCCGGCGCAGCGCTCCAGTTCTCAGGCACTCCGCTGACGCTGGCGGAGTGGTCGGGTTGCTTGCTCCCGCACCGGCACCGGTCCCCTCGGTCGCGCGCCCTTCAGTCCCCCTTGTCTCAACCCGCTCGCTGCCTGGCCGCGTCATGGCCGCGCGCCCTTCGCTCACAGAGATTGCGCATGCACATCGTCCTCGTCGGCCACGGCATGGTGGGCCACAAATTCCTCGAAAGCCTCGTCGAAACCGACGCGCGGCCCGAGCGCATCACCGTGCTGTGCGAGGAGCCGCGCCCGGCCTACGACCGCGTGCACCTGTCCGACTTCTTCTCGGGCCGCACAGCCGAAGACCTGTCGCTGGTGGCGCCGGGCTTCTTCGAGCGCACCGGCATCACCCTGCGCCTGGGCACGCGCGCGGCCAAGATCGAGCGCCGCGACAACACCGTCACCACCGCCGACGGCGAAGTGCTGCCCTACGACAAGCTGGTGCTGGCCACCGGCTCGGTGCCCTTCGTGCCGCCGGTGCCGGGCCGTGAGCGGCCGCACTGCTTCGTCTACCGCACCATCGAGGATCTCGAGGCGATGAAGGCCTCGGGCGCACGCTCGAAGTCGGGCGTGGTCGTCGGCGGCGGGCTGCTGGGCCTGGAATGCGCGAAGGCGCTGCGCGACATGGGGCTGGACACGCACGTCGTCGAGTTCGCGCCGCGGCTGATGGCGGTGCAGGTCGACGAAGGCGGCGGCAAGGTGCTGCGCAGCAAGATCGAGGCGCTGGGCGTGCACGTGCACACCAGCCGCCACACGGTGCAGATCACCGACGGCGCCACGGCGCGCCACCGCATGGTGTTCGAGGACGGCACCTGGCTCGAGACCGACATGATCGTGTTCTCCGCCGGCATCCGCCCGCGCGACGAGCTGGCGCGCCAGTCGGTCCTGGCGGTCGGCCCCCGCGGCGGCGTGGTGATCGACAGCCAGTGCCGCAGCAGCGACCCCGACATCTACGCGATCGGCGAATGCGCCAGCTGGAACGAGCAGGTCTACGGCCTGGTCGCGCCGGGCTACGACATGGCCCGCGTGGCCGCGCGCCACATCGCCGGCCAGCACGATGCGGCTTTCGTCGGCGCCGACCTGAGCACCAAGCTCAAGCTGATGGGCGTGGACGTCGCGAGCATCGGCGACGCGCAGGGCAAGACGCCCGGCAGCCGCAGCGTGCACTACACCGACGAGCTGCGCCAGACCTACAAGAAGCTGGTCGTCAGTGCCGACGGCCAGCGCCTGCTCGGCGCGGTGCTGGTCGGCGACGCGGCCGAGTACGGCACGCTGCAGCAGATGGCGCTCAACGGCATCGCCTTGCCGGCCGAGCCCGAGTTCCTGATCCTGCCCTCGTCCGACGGCAAGGCCAGGCCGGGCCTGGGCGTCGACGCGCTGCCCGACGCCGCCGCGCTGTGCTCGTGCAACAACGTCACCAAGGGCCAGATCTGCCAGGCCGTGGGCGAGGGCGCCACCACCATCGCCGCGCTCAAGGCCTGCACCAAGGCCGGCAGCACCTGCGGCGGCTGCGTGCCGCTGGTCACGCAGGTGATGAAGGCCGAGATGGCCAAGCGCGGCCTGGCGGTCAACAACCATCTCTGCGAGCACTTCGCGTACTCGCGCCAGGAGCTGTATCACCTGGTGCGCGTGGGCCAGATCAAGCGCTTCGACGATCTGCTCGCCCGGCACGGCCAGGGCCTGGGCTGCGACATCTGCAAGCCCGCGGCGGCCAGCATCTTCGCCTCGTGCTGGAACGAGTTCGTGCTCAAGCCCGAGCTCGCCGCGCTGCAGGACAGCAACGACTACTACCTGGGCAACATCCAGAAGGACGGCAGCTACTCGGTGGTGCCGCGCATGCCCGGCGGCGAGGTCACGCCCGAGGGCCTGATCGCGGTGGGCATGGTCGCGAAGAAGTACGGCCTGTACACCAAGATCACCGGCGGCCAGCGCGTCGACCTGTTCGGCGCGCGGGTCGAGCAGCTGCCCGCCATCTGGGAAGAACTCATCGCCGCCGGCTTCGAGAGCGGCCATGCCTACGGCAAGGCGCTGCGCACCGTGAAGAGCTGCGTCGGCTCCACCTGGTGCCGCTACGGCGTGGGCGATTCGGTGGGCCTGGCGGTCGAACTGGAGAACCGCTACAAGGGCCTGCGCGCGCCGCACAAGATCAAGTTCGGCGTCTCGGGCTGCACCCGCGAATGTGCCGAGGCGCAGGGCAAGGACGTCGGTGTCATCGCCACCGAGAAGGGCTGGAACCTCTACGTGTGCGGCAACGGCGGCATGAAGCCGCGCCATGCCGAGCTGATCGCCAGCGACCTGGACCGCGAACAGCTGGTCCGCCTGATCGACCGCTTCCTGATGTTCTACGTGCGCACCGCCGACCGGCTGCAGCGCACCAGCACCTGGCGCGACAACCTCGAAGGCGGGCTCGACTACCTGAAGGCGGTGCTGATCGACGACAGCCTCGGCCTGGCCGCCGAGCTGGAAGCCCAGATGCAGCACGTGGTGGCCACCTACCAGTGCGAGTGGAAGACCGCCGTGACCAGCCCGGCGGTGCGCCAGCGCTTCCGCAGCTTCGTCAACAGCGACAAGCCCGACGAGCACATCGTCTTCGTGCAGGAACGCGGCCAGATCCGCCCGGCCCGGCCCGAGGAACGCACGGCCGACGCCACCACTGCCTGACTCCCTTCACCCCGAACAGCTGCCGACCATGAGCCCCAACCCACCCACCGTCTTCACCCCCGTCTGCCACGTCGACGACATCGTGCCGGACACCGGCGTCGCCGCGCGCGTGCAGGGCCGCCATGTCGCGGTGTTCCGCGTCGGCGCCGACGATTTCCACGCCATCGACAACGTCGACCCGAAGTGCGGTGCCAGCGTGCTGTCGCGCGGGCTGATCGGCAACCTCGGCGAGCGCATCGTCGTCGCGTCGCCGCTCTACAAGCACCACTTCGACCTGCGCACCGGCGAATGCCTCGAAGCCCCCGAGCACTCGGTGCGCGCCCATGTGGTGCACATCGACAGCGGCCGCGTGCACATCGCGCTGGCCTGAGCCCTGCTTGTCCCCTGCCACCCTGACCACCGCCTCGAAGGAACACCCATGGCCTACGTCGCCCCCGCCGAGTTCGTCACCAAGATGGTCGACGCCGGAGAATCGAAGCTGCTGATGTCCACCCGCGACACGCTGATCCGCGCCTACATGGCCGGTGCCATCCTGGCGCTGGCCGCGGCCTTTGCGGTGTCTGTCAGCGTCAACACCGGCAACCCGCTGGTCGGCGCGCTGCTGTTCCCGGTGGGCTTCTGCCTGCTGTACCTGATGGGCTTCGACCTGCTGACCGGCGTGTTCACGCTGGTGCCACTGGCGGTGTTCGACAAGCGGCCCGGCGCCACCTGGGGCGGCGTGATGCGCAACTGGACGCTGGTGTTCTTCGGCAATTTCGCCGGCGCGCTGACGGTGGCGGTGTTCATGGCCATCATCTTCACCTTCGGCTTCACCGAGGCGCCGAACGCCATCGGCCAGAAGATCGGCAGCATCGGCGAAAGCCGCACCGTCGGCTACGCGGCCCACGGTGTGGCCGGCATGCTGACGCTGTTCGTGCGCGGCGTGATGTGCAACTGGATGGTCTCCACCGGCGTGGTCGCCGCGATGATGTCCACCAGCGTCTCGGGCAAGGTCATCGGCATGTGGATGCCGATCCTGGTGTTCTTCTACATGGGCTTCGAGCATTCCATCGTCAACATGTTCCTGTTCCCCTCGGGCCTGATGCTGGGCGGCAAGTTCACCTTCGTCGACTACCTGCTGTGGAACGAGATCCCCACCGTGATCGGCAACCTGGTCGGCGGCATCACCTTCGTCGGCGCCACGCTGTACTCCACGCACTACAAGACCGCGCCGAAGCGGGCCATCGCCTGAACAATCACGTTCAATGAGCGCGGCCACGCTGCGCCTGTCGATCGGCCAGCACACGTCGGCCGGCCGCCAGGCGCAGAACCAGGACTTCCACGGCGCCGTGGTGCCGGCGGCCGGCCTGCTGCAGCGCAAGGGCGCGGTCGTCGCGCTGGCCGACGGCATCGGCTCCAGCCGCGTCAGCCACATCGCCAGCGCCGCGGCGGTGCATGGCTTCCTCGAGGACTACTACTGCACCTCGGAAGCCTGGACCGTGAAACGCGCCGCGCAGCGCGTGCTGGCCGCCACCAATTCCTGGCTGCATGCGCAGACGCAGCGCGGCGACGGCCGCTTCGACAAGGACCTGGGCTATGTCTGCACCTTCAGCGCGCTGGTGTTCAAGGGCCGCGAGGTGCACCTGCTGCATGTCGGCGACGCCCGCATCTACCGCGTGCATGCCGCGGCGCTGGAGCCGCTGACCGAAGACCACCGCGTACACGTGGGCGGCGGCGAGCTGCTCTTGGGCCGCGCGCTAGGACTCGACGCGCACGTCGAGGTCGACTATGCGCACTGGCCGGCGCAGCCCGGCGAGCTGTACCTGCTGGCCACCGACGGCGCCTATGAGCAGCTCGATGCCGCGGCGGTGAACCAGGCGCTGGCGCAGCACGGCCAAAATCTCGAGGCTGCGGCGCGCGCCTTGGTGGCGCTGGCCGAGGCCCGTGGCAGCGAGGACAACCTCACCGTGCAGCTGGTGCGCGTCGACGCGCTGCCCGAGCCCGATGCCGGCGAGCTGCCGCTGCAACGCGAGGGGCTGCGCCTGCCGGCGCCGCTGAAACCGGGCCAGGTCTTCGAGGGCTACCTGCTGGTGCGCGAGCTGCACGTCAGCGCGCGCAGCCACGTCCACCTGGCGCAGGATGTCGCCAGCGGCGCGCTGGTGGCGCTGAAGACGCCCTCGGTCGACCTGCGCGAGAACGCCGACTACCTCGACCGCTTCGTGCTGGAGGAATGGGTGGCGCGGCGCATCGACAGCCCGCATGTCATCCAGGCCATCGACAGCGGCCGGCCGCGCGAGCACCTGTTCGTCGCGCTCGAGTACGTCGAGGGCCAGACGCTGGCGCAGTGGATGACCGACCACCCGGCGCCGCCGCTGGACACGGTGCGCGGCCTCGTCGAGCAGATCGCGCGCGGCCTGCAGGCCTTCCACCGCAAGGAGATGCTGCACCAGGACCTGCGGCCCGAGAACCTGATGATCGACCGCCACGGCACGGTGAAGATCATCGACTTCGCCGCGGTGCACGTGGCCGGGCTCACCGAAGGCACGCGCGAGTCGCGGCCCGAGGCGCTGCGCGGCGCGCTGCAGCACACCGCACCCGAGTACTTCACGGGTCAGGGCGGCAGCCCGGCGTCCGACCTGTTCTCGCTGGCCGTCATCACCTACCAGCTGCTGTGCGGCCAGCTGCCCTACGGGCTGCAGGTGGTCCGGGTGCGCCAGCCGGCCGACCTGCACCGGCTGCAATACACGCCGCTGCGCACGCACCGGCCCGAGCTGCCGCCCTGGCTGGATGCCGTGCTGCGCAAGGCGCTGCATCCGCAGCCGGCGCGGCGGCAGGAGGCGCTGTCGGAGTTCGTGCACGACCTGCACCACCCCGGCCCGGCCTTCCGCCAACAGCGCGCGCTGCCGCTGGCCGAGCGGCATCCGCTGCTGTTCTGGCGCGCGGCCACCGCCGTGTTCGGGCTGTCCGCGCTGGTGCTGCTGGGCCTGCGGCTGGCCGGTCGTTGAGGCGACCGGTCGTTGGCAGCAAAGGCCGCTGACTTCAGGCGCTAGGCCAGTTCGGCCCCGCGCGCCAGCAGCTTGGCAAAGCCCGCCGCATCGAGGTTGGCGCCGCAGACGACCAGCCCGACGCGCCGGCCCGCCAGCCGCTCGCGCAAGGGGCCGAACAGCGCCGCGGTGGCGGCCGCGCCAGCCGGCTCCACCGCCAGCTTCATGTCGCGGAACAGCCAGTGCAGCGCCTGGCACATCGCGTCGTCGCTGATGCGCACGATCTCGTCGACGAAGCGCCGGCACACGCCGTAGCTGTAGGCCAGCGCGTAGGGCGCGCCCAGGCTGTCGGCAATGGTGTCGACCCGATCGAGCTGCACCACCTGGCCGGCGGCGAAGCTGCGGAACATGGCATCGGCGCCGAAGGGCTCGACGCCATACACCGCGCAGCGCGGGTTGATCTGCTTCACCGCCGCAGCGATGCCGGCCACCAGCCCGCCACCGCCCACCGGCACCACCACCGCGTCGAGCCCCGGCACCTGGTCCATCAGCTCCAGGCCGACGGTGCCGGTGCCCAGCGCCGTCAGCGGCCCGTCGAA
>NZ_JBGAGA010000031.1:0-67025 GCF_044226965.1 Aquabacterium sp.
ACGCGGCATGGCTGGATCAGGCTTGCGCCCATTGTCCAAAATTCCCCACTGCTGCCTCCCGTAGGAGTCTGGGCCGTGTCTCAGTCCCAGTGTGGCTGGTCGTCCTCTCAGACCAGCTACAGATCGTCGGCTTGGTAGGCCTTTACCCCACCAACTACCTAATCTGACATCGGCCGCTCCAATAGCGCGAGGTCTTGCGATCCCCCGCTTTCACCCTTAGGTCGTATGCGGTATTAATCCGGCTTTCGCCGGGCTATCCCCCACTACTGGGCACGTTCCGATGCTTTACTCACCCGTTCGCCACTCGTCGCCAGGTTGCCCCGCGTTACCGTTCGACTTGCATGTGTAAGGCATGCCGCCAGCGTTCAATCTGAGCCAGGATCAAACTCTTCAGTTCGATCTTGAAATTACTGCTCAAAGAATTGAAGTGAACTTCACTTGCATGAAAATTCAATTCAGTGAGCGTTTAAGGTCCAGAGACCTCGAAGCCCTCATCTCGTTAAAGACTACAGCTTCTTGGCACTCGCCTTCAAACGCCCACGCTTATCGGCTGTTGATTGTTAAAGAGCTTTGCCTTTCGGCGCCGCCGATCAGTGATCAGCAGAGAGATGGGATTATGACTTGAATTTAAAACCCTTGTCAACACTCATCTTTGCTCGTTCTTGCGATCGCCGCTGCGACCGCGTTCTGAGCGAAGCCTTGGATTATGGCACGAAATTCTCGTTGCGCAACACCTTCAGCCCTGGTTTCACTTCTTTGACCTGCCTTGCGGCGCCGGTCGCGGAACAGCGAAGCCCATCATCATAGCAGCAATTTCGTTGGGGGCGACCTATCGGTCTGCGCCGGCTAGTGCACACGCCCGACGCCGCGGCTAACGATGCGCTGCCACTCTGCACAAGGATCGTCGGATGCCAGCGCTGAGTCCAATCCCAAGGCCAGGCGAGTGCTGTCTGCTCTCAGGATGCGTTGCTTGACCGCCGGCAATTGGGACGGGTGCATTGAGAAGCTGCGCAACCCCATGGCGAGCAGGAGTTCGGTGAAGCCAACGTCGCCCGCCATCTCACCGCAGACGCTGACGCTCTTGCCGGCTCGGGAACTGGTGCGGATGACGTCTGCAATCAGCCGCAACACCGCGGGATGCCAAGGGTCATAGAGGTGGGCCACCGCTTCATCCGCGCGGTCTATCGCAAGCGTGTACTGGATCAGGTCATTGGTACCGATGGACACGAAGTCGAAGTGCTTCAGGAGCATGGGCAAGGTCATAGCCGATGCCGGCACCTCGATCATGGCCCCCAATTCCACGTCGTTGAACGGCTGACCTGCCTCCTTCAGCTGCTGTTTTGCGCGGGCCAGTGCCTCGACCGTGGCGAGGATCTCGCTGCGGTGCGCCACCATCGGGATCAACAGACGCACCTTCCCGTAGGCGCTGGCGCGCAGGATGGCGCGCAGTTGCTGCCTGAACATCGCGGGCTCCGACAGGCTCCACCGGATGGCACGCAGGCCCAGCGCCGGATTCAGCGCATGCTCATGCCTCAGCTCGTGCAGGGTCAGTCGATCCAGCGGCTTGTCGGCACCAATGTCCACCGTGCGGATCGTCACCGGCAACCCATTCATCGCTTGGACCGCCGCGCGATAAGCCTCGAACTGCTCGTCCTCGTCCGGCAGGGCACCTTCGCGGTTCATGAACAGGAACTCGCTGCGAAAGAGTCCGACGCCCACCGCCCCGGCTTCGAGTGCTGCCGCAGCGTCATCGGGGAGCTCGATGTTCGCGAGCAGTTCGACGGCCTGGCCATCGACCGTGACCGAAGGCATGTGCCGCAAGCGATTCAGCCGTGCCCGCTCCAGCTCGCTTTGCCGCTGCCGGAATCGATACTCCTCCAGCACGATCGGTGACGGATTGACCACCACCACTCCGGCATCGCCATCGATGATGAGCCAGTCGTCCTGGCGCACCAGGCGGCTTGCCTCGCGCGCGCCCACCACGGCTGGAATGTCCATGCTGCGCGCAACGATGGCAGTGTGCGAAGTACGTCCGCCAACGTCCGTGACAAATCCAGTGAAGACGCCGCCCTTGAAGTGCAGCATGTCCGCCGGTGCGATGTCGTTGGCAACCAGGACCAGGGGATCTTCGCCAGCGAAGTCGCGCGCGCCCCCTTCCAGGCGGATCTTCGGCTGCCGCTTGGCCAGCGCGTCGAGCAGCCGTTCGGCGACCTGCTCGATGTCCGCCTTGCGCTCGCGCAGGTACTCGTCCTCCATCTCGTCGAACTGCCGCACCAGCACCTCGGTCTGGGCGGACACCGCCCATTCGGCGTTGTAGTGACGCTCCTGCACCCAGCGCTTGGTCGCATCGGCCAGCGTTTCGTCGTGCAGGAGCATCAAGTGCACGTCGAGCAGAGCGGCAAGTTCGCCAGGCGCCTCGCTCGGCAGATCGCGCTTCAGCGCATGCAGTTCGCCGGCCACGGCATCGCGCGCCCGGCGCAGCCGGGCGATCTCTTCGTCGGCATGCTCGGGCTCGACGAAGTAGTGGGCTACATCGACCCGGCTGGACGCCACCAGCACCGCCCGGCCAATGGCAATGCCGCGCGAAACCGGCAGGCCAAACACTTGGATGCTCATGTGCCGACTTTAGCGCCTTGGTCACGCGCCACGCACCGATGCCACGACGCGATCACGAATCCGTCATTCGCGCTTCACCGCGACGTCATCGAGCGCTTCGACGATGCGAAGCCTGACCCTTGCATCGACCCACCATGGAACTGCCAGTCCCGACACAAGCGAGCTCCGCTCCCCGCCCAGTACGGTGCGCACCGCAGTCGACCGGACTCGAGGTGATGTGGGCTCGCCATCTCGACGAAGTGCGGTCCGCGCAGCGTCTGCGCTACCAGGTCTTCTTCGAGGAGATGGGGGCAAGGCTCTCACCGACACCGGGTACACCTGCGGGCCATGACGCCGATGGCTTTGACCGCTACTGCGAGCACCTGATCGTGCGCACCCGCCAGGACGGCCAGTCGCCCGGTCGTGTGATTGGTACCTACCGGGTGCTGACACCCTGGGCCGCGCAGCGCGCAGGCGGTCTGTACAGCGACACGGAATTCGACCTGTCGCGCCTGCAAGGCCTGCGCAGTGGCATGGTGGAGCTCGGCCGCTCCTGCATCGACCCCGCCTGGCGCAATGGCGGCGTGATCCTTGCGCTGTGGGCCGCACTCGGCGAGTTCATGCAACGGCATTCACTGCACACGATGGTCGGCTGCGCCAGCATCGGCATGCGTGATGGAGGGCACGTCGCGGCCAGTCTGTGGCAACGGCTGCGCCAGTCGCACCTGGCCGACCTAGCGTTCCAGGTACGACCGCGTCTGCCCCTGCCGGTCGAGCAGTTGGAACAACACCACGAAGTTGAAGCGCCTGCGCTGATCAAGGGCTACCTGCGCTGCGGGGCAAAGCTGCTCGGGCCACCAGCCTGGGACCCTGACTTCAACACGGCCGATTTGCCGATGATGATGCGGCTGACCGACCTTTCCGACCGCTATCGCCGGCACTTCCTCGGCTGCTGATCCCGCGCCCGACGGGCTGCGCGGCGCGGGGCGCTGGGCTACTGCCCTTCGCCGAACTTGTCATCGATGAGTGCGCGCAACGCGGTCATCGCGGCCTGCTCGTCGGGGCCGTCGGTCTCGATCTCGACTTCCGCGCCCATGCCGGCGGCCAGCATCATCACCCCCATGATGCTCTTGGCGTTGATCTTGCGTCCGTTGCGGCTCATGTGGATCTCGCACTGGAAACTGCCGGCCAGCTTGGTGAGCTTGGCCGAGGCGCGCGCATGCAGGCCGAGCTTATTGCTGATGGTGATGTGAGTCCGGATCATGGGAAGCGGGTTTGAGGGCCTGGTTTTGCGGGCGCGAGCCGGCAAGCTGCATCACCCCCTGCGTGGCGCCGGCCGCGGCGACCGCGACGAGCTTGTCCAGCGGCTCATGCAGGTGGCCCAGCGCACGCCACAGCATCGGCACATTGACCCCGACCAGGACCCGGGTCGATGCGCGCTCACCGAGCCGCCGCGCCACATTGCAGGGCGTGGCGCCGAACACGTCGGTCAAGATGAGCAACTCGTCATCGCCGAAATCGGCGACCCGTGCCATCGCAAGCTGTTCGACGACTTCGGGCGATTGGTCGGCCTGCACGTCACACACGGCCATCGCAGCCGCGGCATCGGGAAAGATGTGCGCCGCCACGGCCTGCAGGGCGCTGGCCAGGGGTGCATGGGCAATCACGAGCAGGCGGGACATGATCGTCGGGAGGGCGGGCCAGGATTATCCGCGCGCAGCGGTGGACCGCCGAGACGGAGCGAGGGCATTGCGTCCGCGCCACCACATCCAGGCGAAGGACAGGGCGCATGCTGCGAGAAACAGGCCGAAGGCCATGCGGTAGGCCTCGAGCACGGACCAGCCCGCCTGCCGCAGGCCGTCGATCAACAGTCCGATGCCCCACTGCAGCGTGAACACGCCCGCAAAGATCACCAGGTTGAATGCAGACAACGCGCGGCCGGCCAACCTTGCCGGAAAGGCTTGCGCCACGGCGGGCTGGCTGAGGGAGACCACGCTGGTCAGCACGCACCACAAGGCCCAGTGACCCGCACCGGCGGCCGGCCCCGCTGCGACGATCCAGCCGAGCGCCAGCACGCCGCCTGGCCAGGCCGTGGCAATGATGCGCTCGGCGCGCCAGCCTGCCCGGTCGAGCCGCGGCATCGCCAGCCCCCAGCACAGGAAGGCCAGCAGCATGCAGAAGTTGACCAGGAACAACCCTTGCGCCGATTCTGCGGGGCTGCGCTGCGCCACCTGTGTGAGCCAGGGGCCGATCCACAGCGACTGCATTGCCACCATGCCGCCGTAGCAGCAGAAGGCCAGCGGCGCCATGCTCTGGAATCCCGGATGGCCGAAGACCTCGCGGTAGCCGCCCGCGGCCGAGGTGGCATGCGTCGCTGCTGGCGCATCGACCGGCACCGCGGCCTGGATCAGCAGTTGCGACAGCAGCAGCAGCATCGCCAGGGCCGCGAACAGGCCGCGCCAGCCGAGCAGCGGCAACAGCCACTGCACTGGCAAGGTGGAGGCCAGCATGCCGAGCGATCCTGTCATCAGCATCCACGAGTTGGCACGCAGCTGGACGCTGGGACCGAAGCGGTGCCGAAAACTCGTCAGCGGCGCCATCAGGCAGGCCGAGACCCCCAGGCCGATCAGCAGCCGTGCCAGCAACATCTGCCCAAAGTTGCGGGCGGCAGCAAAGCCCACGCAGCCGAGTACCGCCAGCGTCAGCAAGGCCAGCAGCACGCGCTTCGGACCGTAGCGGTCCAGGGCGCTGCCCAGCGGCAGCTGCGTGGCCGCAAAGCCGAGAAAGTAGGCACCGGCCATCAGGCCCAGGTCGCCTGCGCCAAGCCCAAGCTCGCCGCTGAAGGTCGGCGCCAGGGTCGCCGTGATCGCCCTCAGCAGCGCCGAGAAGAAGTAGGTGAACGCGAAGGCCAGGAACATCTGCACCGCCAGTCGCCGGCCCACGCCTCCCGCCCCGGGCGTCGGAGACCCGGTCACGGCAGCACCGCCAGCCCGTCGAAGAAGCTTCGCGCGGCATCCTCGCTGGTGGATTCGCTGACGATCGTGGCCTGATAGACCGTGGTGCCGTGCGCGAACACCAGACCCTGCGACACGATCGCCCGGCCATCCGGCAGCCGGCCCTGCATGCGCCAGCGCTGAGCCTGCGGCTGCGGCGTCATGCCCGGTACCTGTGCCGGCACCAGGACCTGGCCCTGCCCCTGCACGTTCGCCCGCGCCGCCTCGACAAGCGCGGACAAGGCTGGCGCGACACGCGCGGGGTCGGCGACATCGGCATAGGCCAAGGCGAAGGTCGCCGAGCCCACCGGGCACGCCAGCAGCCGCATCGTGACGGGAGTGCCGGCCAGCGGCACCTGGCGCTCGTGACTGGCGGGTCGACAGGGCATGGCCACGCGCACATGGGTGCCTTCGGGCCGCATCTCGCGCCAGTCCAAGGCCGGGCCGCAGGCCGCCACCAGCGACACCGCCAGCAGCGCCAGCCCCAACGGCCGCGGTACCCGTCGACGGGCTGATCGGTGCTGGCAGGTCACGAGGTACAGGGGCATGGCGCGGCATTATGGGCAGCAGCCCGCGGCGGCGCGATTCGTGACATATTTCACAAGCACAAACGGTGACGAATTGGGCCCCCGGACGCACGGGGTCGACATCCCTCGGCGGCGCGCAGAGCATCCAGCCCCACCCGCCCCTGACCCGCGCCCTGCCTGGAGCCCGGCATGAAGACCACTGCAACACCCCCTCGGACCGCCTCGCTGCACGACATCGTCGGCCAGGTTGCTGCCGAGGTGGCGGCCCCGCTGACCCGCGCGCTGGAACGTGTGCACCTGCTGGCCGCGGGCGAAACCCTGCCGCCCCAGGAGTTGCAGGCCTTGAGCGAAGAGGTAGCCCATGCGCGCCGCATCGGCATCCTCGGCCAGCAGATTGCCCGCCTGGCCGGTGGCCTGGTCCGCCAGACGCAGGAACCACTGGACCTGACCCGCACGGTGCTGGAACTGCTGGACGAGCACCGCCAGGACGCCGGTGCGGCTGGCAGCGAGATACGGGACAGCCTGTCGAATGCCACGGTCATGGGCGATGTCAGCCTGGCCGGCACCCTGCTGCGGGCGATGCTGGACTGGGCCAGCGAATGCGCCCTGACCGCGATCGACCTGCGGCTGGATGCACGGCCGGCCGCGGCGCAGGCGGTGCTGCTGTGCCGCTTCACGCCCCGCCCCCACGCCGGCGACGAGCGCGAACCGCTGTCCTGGCACCTGATGCAGTTTGCCGCCCGTGCGATGGACGTGAAAATTCAGCTGGACACCACGCCAACGCAGACACTGCTGACGATGCAGTTCGAGCGCCTGGTCGCGATGCCGGCCACCCATACCCAGGCCGCGGGCTCCGACGCCCGGCTGCTCGCCGGCCGACAGGTGCTGGTGATGGCGCCGGACCGCGACATCCGCAACCAGGTTCGGCTGGCGGTGCAGGGCCTGGACCTGATGGTCGACTACGTGACCTCGGTGGACGCCGCGCGCGACTACTGCGCCGACGGTCTGCCGCATGCGGTGGTCTATGCCTCGACCCTGGCCGGCGCGCCACTGGATCGCCTGCGCCGCTCGCTGCTGGACGAGGCCGGCGCGCCGCCGTTCATCGAGATCGCCGCGCAAGGCCACGGCTTCGAGCCCGTGGCGCCAGGCGAGACGGCCATCGCCAAGGTCGGCCTCGACGGCCTGGCCCAGGCGCTGCCGGCGGCGCTGGTGATCGAGCTGTCGCGTCGGCGCTGATAACAACCTAAAGAAGCGGCATCCCTTCAGCGGCCAAAGACCTTGCGCAGCAGCGCGCTGCCGGTACCGACCGGATCCTGGCGGATGCGGCGCTCTTCCTCGCCGATCATGAGGTAGAGACCGTCGAGCGACTTGCCGGTCACATAGCGCTGGATGTTCGCGTCGTCGCCCTTCAGCAGCCCCAGGCGCGCCGCCTTGCCGGCCACGGCGTTGAACTTGTCGGCCAGGGCCACTCGCTCGGTGGCGCGGGTGACGATGGGCAGGAACTTCTCGCCCAGCGGCTGGCGCGTCTTGCCTTCGAAGAAGCGTGTGACCGCATCGTCGGGACCGCGCACGATCTTCAACGCGTCCTCCACCGACATCGCCTTCACCGCCTGCACCAGCAAGGTCTTGGCTTCGGGTACCGCGGCCTCGGCGGCGCGGTTCATCGCCACCACGAGGTCATCCACCTTCTTTTTCTGGCCGGTGGCGCGCAGCAGCTTGGCGGCGTCCTCCAGCACGCCGGGCAGCGGGATGTGCACCTTGGGGTTGCCGAGGAAGCCATCCTTGCGCCCCAGCGACGCCACGGCCGCGATCGCGCCGCGCTCCAGCGCCTCTCGCACGCCACCCGCGGCGTCGGCTTCGCTCAGGCTGAATGCCCATGACGGCATCGACATCGAAACCAGCATGCCCGGAACCAGCGGCGTAAACTGCCTGCGCCTCATCGTGCACCCCCGATCATGAAGCTGACACGCCGCCATCTTGCCACCGCCGTCGCTGCTGCACTGGTCGTGGGCGCCGGCGGCAGCTGGTTCGCGCTGGCCGGCACGACCCGGGCCGCGGCGCCCTTGGTCGACTACACGGTGCTGGACGGCAGCCAGCACAACACCGGGCAGCTGAAAGGCAAGGTGGTGCTGGTGAACTTCTGGGCCACCAGCTGCACGACCTGCATGCACGAGATGCCGCAGGTCATCGCCACCCACGAGCAGTTCAAGTCCCGCGGCTACGACACGCTCGCGGTAGCGATGGAATACGACGCGCCGGCCGCCGTGGCCGACTATGCCGAGAGCCGCAAGCTGCCCTTCGCGGTGGCGATCGACAACACCGGCGATATCGCGCAGAGCTTCGGCGAGGTGCGGCTGACGCCGACCTCGGTGCTGATCGACAAGCGCGGCAGGATCGTCAAGCGCTTCGTTGGCGAACCGGACTTCGCCGAACTGCGTGTGCTGGTAGAGAAGCTGCTGGCCGAAGCCTGATCAGGCCTCGGCGCATTCAGACCGCGCCGCTCAGGCCCGCCTCGGCGGCCTGCTTGTCCGCGTGGTAGCTGGAACGCACCATCGCGCCGACGGCGGCATGCGTGAAGCCCATCTTGATGGCCTCGGCCTCGAACATCTTGAAGGTGTCCGGGTGCACATAGCGTCGCACCGGCAGATGGTGGCCTGAAGGCGCGAGGTACTGGCCGATGGTCAGCATGTCGATGTCGTGCGCGCGCATCTCGCGCATTACCGCCAGGATCTCGTCGTCGGTCTCGCCCAGGCCGACCATCAGGCCGCTCTTGGTCGGCACCCCGGGGTGCAGGGCCTTGAACTTCTTCAACAGGCTCAGCGAGAACTGGTAGTCGCTGCCCGGGCGCGCTTCCTTGTACAGACGCGGCACGGTTTCGAGGTTGTGGTTCATCACATCGGGCGGCGCGGCCTTCAGGATCTCGAGCGCGCGGTCGTCGCGGCCGCGGAAGTCGGGGGTCAGGATCTCGATGCGGGTGGCGGGTGACAGCGCGCGCACGCGCTCGATGCAGGCAACGAAATGGCCCGCGCCACCATCGCGCAGGTCATCGCGGTCGACGCTGGTGATGACCACGTACTTCAGCTTCAGCGCCGCGATGGTCTTGGCCAGGTTCTCGGGCTCGTTCGGGTCCAGCGGATCGGGACGGCCATGGCCGACATCGCAGAACGGGCAGCGCCGCGTGCACTTGTCGCCCATGATCATGAAGGTGGCCGTGCCATGGCCGAAGCATTCGCCGATGTTCGGGCACGAGGCCTCTTCGCACACCGTGTGCAGCTTGTGCTCGCGCAGGATCTGCTTGATCTCGTAGAAGCGCGTGGTCGGCGAGCCGGCCTTGACGCGGATCCACTCCGGCTTCTTCAGCGTCTCCGCCGCCACCACCTTGATCGGGATGCGTGCGGTCTTGGCCTGGGCCTTCTGCTTGGCGCTGGCGTCGTAGGACGCGCCGGTCTGGGCCTGGTGGACGACGTTTTCGGTGGCCATCGCGCTGCTGCTCGGGTGGTGGGGTGGATCAGGGGCTGAGGTGCTCGGCCAGCCTGTGGCCGAGTTGCCGGGCGATGCTCGCCCACTCAGTGGAAACCCCGAGTGTAGCGAGGTCGATCGTGCGCAGCCCGGGGTAACCGCAAGGGTTGATGCGCGCAAAGGGTTCGAGATCCATCGCGACGTTCAGGGCCACGCCGTGGTACGTGCAATGGCGGCTGACCTTGATGCCCAGCGCGGCGATCTTGCCCAGGCCGCGGAACGGGTCGCCCGCCGGCGCCGGGCCGGCCAGCGCCGCATGGCCCTGCGGGTCGTCCAGCCGCACGTAGATGCCGGGCGCGCCGGCGACGCGATGCCCGGTGATGCCCTGCGCCTCCAGCACCTTCAGCACGCAGTGCTCCAGGCGGTAGACGTACTCCTTCACGTAGATGCCCAGCCGTCGCAGGTCGATCAACGGATAGGCCACCACCTGGCCAGGCCCGTGGTACGTGACCTGGCCACCGCGGTTGGTGGCCACCACCGGGATGCCGGCAGCATCGAGCACATGCTCGGCCTTGCCGGCCAGACCCTGCGTGAACACCGGCTCGTGTTCGACCAGCCAGATCTCGTCAGGGGTGTCGTCGTCGCGCGCGGCGGTGAACGCACGCATCGCCTGCTCGGTGTCTGCATAGGGCCGACGGCCCAGCATCAGCACACGGGGGGCGGCGGTCGCGGTCTCCATGCCGGCACTGTAGCGCCGACGCCCTCACCGGCTGCAGCGCCGATCATTCGGGCCGCAGGTCAAGCGCCAGGTCGCCATGCGCGAACAGCAGCAGGCCGGTGTCGGTGCTGACGCCACCGTGGACCGTGCCGGCGGGCGCCAGCTGGTACTCGCCCTGGCGCAGCAGCAGGTCGTCGAGGAAGACCTCCCCCTCCAGCATCAGGCATTCCTCGTCGTGGCCGTGGCCATGGCGCGGCACCGTGGCGCCCGGCAGCGCGTGATACAGCAAGGCGGCCTCGCCCCCCGGGCCAGCCCACAGGACGCGGCGCTTGATGCCCGGCGCGAAATCGTCCCAGCCGGCCTCGGCGTCGCGCACGGTCACGGCATCGGCCGCCGGGCTGCCGGGCGCTTCGCGCAGGTAGAAGCGGGCACCGGTCGGGCTGGTCGCGACGGCCGGACCGGACGCGGCAGGGCGCAGGTGGAAGTCATGCGGCGCCAAGCGCAATTCGCCAAGCTGCAACTCGCCGGCGATGGGCAGCCACGCGGACTGCTCCGCGTCGCGCAGCTCAGGCCGCCAGCAGGCGCCGGCCGCCAGCTCGACGATGCGCACCCGACGCGGCTCGCCCGGGCGCAGCTGGCGGCTGGTGGCCTCATAGAGCGTGCGGGCGTGCACGCCGTCGGCCAGCGCATCGAGCGGCGCATCCTTCTGCCGCACGGTGACGAAGGCGCGGCTCGCGCGTGCGCTGCGGGTCACGCGGTCCAGCACCCGTTCGCGCAGGATCGCCGGACGTCCCGCCGCCTGGCACCAGGCAGCGGCAAACGGCTCGCCGAGCAGTCCGACCCACTCGTCATCCAGCGGATCGGGCGCGGGGCGCGGTGGGGGCAGGCGGTCGTGCGTCATGGTGGGCTTGGTGGCACGTGGGCGGTCGTCAACACGGGCGGCAGAGGTCGTCTTCAAGCAGTGTGCGCAATTGCAGCAGCGCCCGCCGGATCAGGGACTTCACGGTGCCCAAGGGCATCGCGGCCTGGGCAGCGATCTCCTCGTGCGTCAGGCCGCGGAAGAAGGCCAGCGCCACCAGCTGGCGCGCACGTGGCTCCAGCGCGGCGATGGCCTGGTGCACGCGCGCTTCGCCGCGGGTGGCCTCGAGCAGGTCGTGCGCCGGCAGCGCGGTGTCGGCCTCGTCCTCCAGGCTGCCTTCCTCGGGCAGGTCGGCATGCCGGAATCGCTCGTCGCGTCGCAGCGCATCGATGGCGCGCGAACGGGCCATGGCCAGCAGCCAGGTCATCACCTTGCCGCGGGCGGCCTCGAAGCGTGGCGCCTGGCGCCAGGCCTGCCAGAAGGTGTCCTCGACCACTTCCTCGGCCAGTGCGGCGCGGCGCGTGATGCGCAGCACCAGGCCGTAGACGCGGGGACTGGCGGCATCGTAGAGCGCGGCCAGCGCACGCTCGTCGCGATCGATGATGCGCTCGATCAGCGCAACCAGCGCCGTCTCGTCAAGCTCGGACACCGCGGCGCGGCGACGGGGTGGGTCATCGACCGCCGCCGGACAGCCGTCCTCGGCGCCCTCGTCGACCGTGAGCGCCTCCTCCGGCGCCGGCGCGATGAAGGACTCGAACAGCGGCAGCGCCTGCCTCATGGCGCGACCCGATGCGCCAGGCCTGGCGTCAGCTTCGTCACACGGCTCACAGCGCTCATCCGGGGATCTCCGTCGTGTTGACGCCACCGCGGCGCGACGCGGCAGTGGCACGACGTTGGGAATACGCCGCGCCGGCACGACCGGATTCAAATCCGGGTGTTGCGCTCGGGAATGCTGCAGGGGCGGCTCCTCGGTCGGCATGGCGGGGGTTCCTTCCCCCTGCCTACGGCAACCGGCCGCCCCGTGGATTCAGCCGATACCGAATCTCACAACACCACCTTCACCATCGGATGCGTGGACAGCGTGCGGTACAGCTCGTCGAGCTGCTCGCGGCTGGTGGCGGTGATGGTGATGGTCAGCCCGAGGTAGCGGCCGGCGCTGCTGGGCCGCCGCTCGATCGTCGCCGCATCGAAATCGGGGTCGAACTGCAGCGCCACTGCCGCGATGGCCTCGACGAACCCCTCCACCTGCGCGCCCATCACCTTGATCGGGAAGGCACTCGGGTAGACGATCAACGATTCTTCGGGCGGGATGTCGGGCATGGGGGGTCCGTCGGGCGGATCAGATCGATTGTTCGCGCTTGGCGCGCTGGTAGGCCTCGTACAGCCGGGCATACACCGGCCCCGGCTTGCCGCGCAGCGCGCCATGGCCCACCTGCTCGCCGTCGAGCCGGGTGACGGGCAGCACTTCCTTGCTGGCCGAGCTGAGCAGCAGTTCGTCGGCGGCCAGCACGTCGGCTTCGCTCAGGGGGCGCAGGTTGTAGGCAATGCCGCAGTCCTCGCACAGCTCGGCGAGCAGGTCGACGCGAATGCCCTCGAGCTGGTACTCGCTCTTCGGCGGGCCCAGCAGGGCGCCTTCATGCACCACCCAGACGTTGCTGGCCGAGGCCTCGGTCAGCCAGCCGTCGCGGAACAGGATGGTCTCGACCGCGCCGCGGTCGGCGGACATCTGCCGCGCCATCACGTTGCCCAACAGCGAGACGCTCTTGATGTCGCACCGCTCCCAGCGAAAGTCGCGCGCGGTGATGCAGGCCACGCCCTGGTGGCGCTGCTCGGCGGTGGGCGGCTTGGACGGGTTGCTCATCACGAAGACGGTGGGTGCGAGCCCCTCGACCATCACGTGCTCGCGCGGGGCCACGCCGCGCGTGACCTCGATGTAGAGCATCTGGTCATCGGCCGGCTGCGCGGCAACCAGCTCGCGCGCAATGGCGAGCCATTCCTCGCGGCGATGCGGATTGGCGATGCGCAGCTTGGCCAGGCTGCGTTCGAGCCGGGCCATGTGCTCGTCGAAGCGGAACAGGCGACGGCCGTAGACCGGCACCACCTCGTAGACCCCGTCGCCGAACAGGAAGCCGCGGTCCAGCACCGACACCTTGGCATCGCACAAGGGCAGGGTCCGGCCGTTCAGGTGGCACAGGGTGTCGGGCAGGCTGGGCATGGGATGCCTTTCGCGAAAGAGGGGCGACGCGGACAGCGGCTGTCGAGCTTAGCCCAACGGCGGGGGCCCCGCGCGCCTGCCGGGCACTTCGATCAGCTTCACTTGATCCAGAGCCGGATCGAGTCCCAGGCCCGGCCCAGCAGCCCGGCCTGCTCGACCGACTCCAGCACCACCAATGGCACCGCGGCCACCTGCAGGCCGCCCTGGGTACTGACCTTCAGCGTGCCGACACGCTGGCCCTTGGCGAGCGGCGCCACCAGCGGATCGGTGCGCTCCAGCGTGGTCTTGAGCTTGTCGCCTTCGCCCTTCGGCACGGTGACCACCATCGCACTGCCGGCGCCGAGCGCGGCGGTGGGCGTCTTGCCCTTCCACACCGGCACGGTGGCGGCGGGCTTGTCGGCGGCGAACAAGCGCACACCGTCCCAGGCGCTGTAGCCCCAGTTCAGCAGCTTCTGGCTCTCGCTGGCGCGCGCCTCGCGCGATCCGGTGCCGAGCACCACGCTCAGCAGCCGGCGCTTGCCATTGGGCATGTCGCGCACGGCGCTGGCGACCAGGCAGTAGCCGGCCGCGTCGGTGTAGCCGGTCTTCATGCCATCGACGCTGGGGTCGCGCCCGAGCAGCATGTTGCGGTTGTCCTGCTTGATGTTGTTGAAGGTGTAGTGGCGGATCGAGTAGTAGTTCGCGTAGTACTCGGGGAAGTCCCGCACGATGTGCGCGGCGATCACCGAGAGATCGCGGGCGCTGCTGTAGTGCCCGGCCTCGGTCAGGCCGGTGACGTTCTTGAACTGCGTGTTCTTCAGGCCCCAGGCCTGGGCCTGGCGGTTCATCTGCGCGACGAATGCGTCCAGCGAACCGGCAACGCCTTCGGCCAGCGCCACCGCCGCATCATTGCCCGAGACGGCGATCATGCCGCGCAGCAGCTCGTCGACCTTCGGCGTCATCTTCGGGTCGATGAACATCAGCGAGCCGCCGCCTTCACGCTCGGCCCAGGCGCGCAGCGAGACGGGCATCGTCTGCTCGAGCGTGATCTTCCTGGCCTTCAGCGCATCGAACACCAGCCAGGCCGTCATCAGCTTGGTCAGCGAAGCGGGGTCGGTCTGGGCGTCGGCCTGGCGCTCGGCCAGCACCTGGTTGCTGGTCTCGTCGAGCAGCAGGTAGGACTTGGACGCCACCTCGGGGGGTTGCGGCGCCTGGGCCAAGGCAGCGGCCATGCCGGCCACGGCCAGCACGAATGTCAACAGTCTTTTCATGTCGGTTCAGCGATGCCAGGCCTGCACGACCTGGTTCTTCAATAACGTCAATTGTCCGTGGAAGAAATGACCCACGCCCGGCAGCACGATCACCGGCAATGCCTGGGGCCGGGCCCAGTCCAGCGTGGCGGTGAGCGGCACCACGTCGTCCGCCTCGCCATGCACGACCACAGTGTCGGCCGGCACGGCGGGCACCTGGAAACGGCTGGTAGCCGGCGCCACCAGTGCCAGGCGCTCCACCGGCGTGCCGGCGGCGGCCAGGCGCTGCGCCGCGGTTGCCGCGACATAGCCGCCAAACGAAAAGCCGGCCAGCGCCAGCGGCAATGCCGCATCACGCTGGGCGGCCAGCACGGCCAGCGCATCGTCCACCTCGCCACGGCCTTCGTCCCAGCTGCCGGCCGAGGCACCGATGCCGCGGAAGTTGAAACGCACCGCGCGGTAGCCCCGTTGCAGGAAGGCGCGCGCCAGGGTCTGCACGACCTTGTTGTCCATGGTGCCGCCGAACTGCGGGTGCGGGTGGCAGATCACCACCACGCCGCGCGCCGCGTCTGCGGGCTCGTCGATCGCGCACTCGATCGCGCCGGCCGGACCGTCGACCAGCAGGCGCCGGGTTTCACGGTTCATCGCGGCAGGCCTTCGTCAGCGACCGACGCTCGGCGGCAGCAGCAGGCGCTCGACGACGCGGCCCTGCTTCAGGTGCGAGTCGACGATTTCGTCGATGTCGCTGCTGTCGACGAAGGTGTACCAGGTGGCCTCGGGGTAGACCACCGCCACCGGCCCGCCGGCGCAGCGGTCCAGGCAGCCGGCCTTGTTGACGCGCACGCCGCCAGGGCCGGCCAGGCCCTCGGCCTTGACGCGGGCCTTGCAGTGGTCGAACGCGGCCTGCGCATCGTGCTGGGCACAGCAGGCCTCGCCATTGCTGCGCTGGTTCAGGCAGAAGAACAGGTGGTGCTTGTAGTAGCTCATCGGGGCGGGATTGTAGAGAGCGCCCTCTGCCGGCCCTTCAATCCCGCTGCCCCAACCGTGCCAGCAGCCAGGCCATGGCCGCATAGGGCCACAGCCAGCCGACCCAGCGCGCCAGGCCGTGGAAGCGGATGAAGCGTCCCTGTTCCCAGCCCTGCAGGCTCTGTGCGAAGTAGGGATCGGTGGGCGCCTGGTGCACCAGCACGACCAGCCCCGTCAACGCCACCAGCGCCAGGCCCCCTGCCAGGCGCGGGCCGACCCACACCAGCGCCAGCGCCAAGCCGCTGGCCACCCCCAGCGTCACGGCCACCGAGGGGGTCAGCCACGCCCAGCCATGGCTCGGCCCGAAATTGAGCACGGTCGACAAGGTGGTGGCCACCACCGCGATCAGCGGCGCGCCGATCGCCAGCAGCGCACGCCGCCAGCCGGCCCGCGAGGCCGCGTACACCAGCAGGCATGGCGCGAGCAGCCCGAGGCCTGTGGCCAGCCCCTCCGAAACCACCGACAGGCGCAGTGCCGACGGGCCGGGCTCCAGCCAGGCCACGGCCGTATCGGCCCAGGGCACGTCGACCAGCGCGGCCATTGCCAGATCGCGCAGCCGGCCGCCGATCTGCCCCAGGCCCAGCGGCACCGGCGTCGGGAACAGCAGCGCCACCGGCCACAGCATCAGCAGCACGACGGCGCCGGCCCCGCCGCTGTCCAGCCACCGGTCGTGCGTGCGCGACCAGCGCTGCGGCAGCCCGGTGGCGCCCAGCAGCACGGCGGCCAGTCCGCCCAGCAGCGCGCCGCCGGCATTGAGCACCCAGTCCATCAGCGAAGGCACGCGCTGCGGCAGCAACTGCTGCGTGACCTCCATCGCGAACGACACCGTCGCGCCGGCCGCCGCAGCCTGCAACAAGGCGCGGGGCCATGGCCGACCGGCATGCAGCGTGCCCAGCGCCACCAGCAGGCCGAGCGGCAGGTAGCCCAACAGATTGGCCACCACGTCGAACACATCCCACCAGCGCGGCCAGCGCAGGTGCATCAGGTCGATCAGGCCGGCACCGGGCGGCCAGCGCCAGCCGTCGAACGGAAACAGGCTGGCATAGACGACCAACACCAGCCACAGCCATGCCAGCGGCACCGCCGCGCTGCGCTGCTGGGAACCGGACCGGGCCATCGCGCGCGCCTCGTGGTCAGGCGGCCAGCGTCAGAACGGCTTGACGACCACCAGCACCACGATGGCCGCAAACAGCAGCACGCTGACCTCGTTGAACACGCGGAACCAGCGGTCGCTGCGCTGGTTGGCCAGTTGCTCGAAACGGCGCAGCGCAGCCCGGCACATGTGCTGGTAGCCGATCACCAGCACCACCAGGGCCAGCTTGGCATGCAGCCAGTACTGCCCGGGACCGCGGCCGATGCCGTAGCCCAGCCAGAGCCAGAAGCCCAGCAGCAGCGCCACCACCATCAGGAGGTTGGCGAAGCGGTACAGCTTGCGCGCCATCAGCAGCAGGCGTTCGCGTTCGGCATGGCTGTCCTTGGGCACCATCGCCAGGTTCACGAACAGCCGCGGCAGGTAGAACAGGCCGGCGAACCAGCTGGCCACGAAGACGATGTGGAAGGCCTTGACCCAGAGGTATCCGCTGTTCATGAAAACGATTATCAGCGGGCGACCTGCGGCGCCAGAACGGCACAAAAAAAGAACCCCGGCCACGGGCCGGGGTCGCAAGCCTTATCGCTGTCATCACGGTAAGGCACCTGCTCAGGGAGGAAAAGCAGGGAATGACACCTCTTGCGAGATATCATTCGCTGTCAATATTAGCAGATCGAGCCGGTTTGCGCATCCATCAACGGTCAGGGCAAACGAGGATTTGTTCTCCTCGGAACGGCCTCTCCGACCCTGCGCCGGCCGCCGTCCGCCCCCTGCCCGTGGAGCCCTGACGATGACCCGCCTGCCCCCGTTTCCCGCCAGCCGGCCGCGCCGGTTGCGCCGCGACGCCTTCACCCGTGAACTGGTGCGTGAGCACCGGCTTCACGCCTCGGACTTGATTTATCCGGTATTCGTGCTCGACGGCCACAACCAGGTCCAGGACGTGGCCAGCATGCCGGGCGTGCAGCGCCTGTCCATCGACCGCCTGCTGCCGCAGGCCGAACAGTGCGTGGCGCTGGGCGTGCCGGTGATGGCGCTGTTCCCGGTGATCGACCCGGCGCTGAAAACCCCTGATGGCCGTGAGGCCACCAACCCCGACGGCCTGGTGCCGCGCACGGTGCGGGCGCTGAAGGACAGGTTCCCGACGCTGGGCGTGCTGACCGACGTGGCGCTGGACCCCTACACCTCGCACGGCCAGGATGGACTGCTCGACGATACCGGCTACATCCTGAACGACCCCACCGTGGCCGTGCTGCGCGCGCAGGCGCTGGCGCAGGCCGAGGCGGGCGTGGACATCGTCGCCCCCAGCGACATGATGGACGGCCGCATCGGTGCGATCCGCCAGGCGCTCGAGGAGGCCGGCCGCATCCACACCCGCATCATGGCCTACAGCGCGAAGTACGCGTCCGCGTTCTACGGCCCGTTCCGCGACGCGGTGGGCAGCAAGGGCAACCTCGGCAAGAGCGACAAGAAGGTCTACCAGATGGACCCTGGCAACAGCGACGAGGCGCTGCGCGAGGTGGGCTTGGACATCGCCGAAGGTGCCGACATGGTGATGGTCAAGCCCGGCATGCCCTACCTCGACATCGTGCGCCGGGTGAAGGACGAGTTCCGCATGCCGACCTTCGTCTACCAGGTCAGCGGCGAATACGCGATGCTGAAGGCCGCCGCCGCCAATGGCTGGCTCGACCACGATGCGGTGATGATGGAGTCTCTGCTGGCCTTCAAGCGGGCCGGTGCCGACGGCATCCTGAGCTACTTCGCGCTCGACGCCGCGCGCAAGCTGCGCGAGGCCTGACCCGGCCGCCCCGTCCCGCTCAGCGGGCGTAGGGGTCGTGCAGCCCCAGGCCGAGCATCAGCTCGGTCTCGCGCGCCTCCATCGCGGCGGCCTCGTCCTCGTGCTCGTGGTCGTAGCCCTGGGCATGCAGCGCGCCGTGCACCAGCAAATGCGCATAGTGAGCGGCCAGCGGAATGCCCAGTTCGGCCGCCTCGCGCTCGACCACCGGCGCGGCCAGCACCAGGTCGGCCACCACCACCGGCTCGTGCTGGTAGTCGAAGGTCAGCACGTTGGTCGCGTAGTCCTTGCCGCGGAAGTCGCGATTCAGCGCCTGGCCCTCGTCGGCGTCGACGATGCGCACCGTGAGCTCCGCCGGCGCCTCCAGCGCGGCGCGCAGCCAGCGCTGCACCTTGTGGCGCGGCAGCTGGTCGCGGTGCCGCGCATCGGCGAACTGCAGTGACAGCTGCAGCGTGGGCTTCGGCAGCTGACCGCGGGTCATGCCGGCCTCTTCGCCGCGGCGGCGTCGTAGGCCTCGACGATGCGCGCCACCAGCGGGTGCCGCACCACGTCGGCCGCGGTGAAGCGGCTGAAGGCAATGCCGCGCACCTTGGCCAGCACGCGTTCGGCATCGACCAGGCCGCTGGTCGTGCCGCGCGGCAGGTCGACCTGGCTCACGTCGCCGGTGATCACCGCGCGCGAGCCGAAGCCGATGCGCGTGAGGAACATCTTCATCTGCTCGCTGGTGGTGTTCTGCGCCTCGTCGAGGATCACGAACGCGTGGTTCAGCGTGCGGCCACGCATGAAGGCCAGCGGGGCGATCTCCAGCGCGCCCTTCTCGAACGCCGCGCTGACACGGTCGAAGCCCATCAGGTCGTACAGCGCGTCGTACAGCGGGCGCAAGTAGGGGTCGACCTTCTGCGTCAGGTCGCCGGGCAGGAAGCCCAGCCGCTCGCCGGCCTCCACTGCCGGCCGTGTCAGCACGATGCGCTGCACGCTGCTGCGCTCCAGCGCGTCGACCGCGCAGGCCACCGCGAGGTAGGTCTTGCCGGTGCCGGCCGGGCCGATGCCGAACGTGATGTCGTGGCCCAGGATGTTCTGCAGGTAGCCCAGCTGGTTGGGCGTGCGGCCGCGCAGGTCGGCGCGCCGGGTGTGCAGCACGATGCCGTGATCGTCGGGCCGCGCAGCGGCGGCCTCCGCCGGCGCGCTGCGGGCCTCGACCAGCGCCAGCTGCAGCGCCTCGGCCGGAATGGGCCGCGCGGCGCGCTGGTACAACACCTTCAGCAAGGCCAGCGTGCGTTCGGCCGCGGCCCGATCGCCATCGACCGAGAAACTGGCCTCGCGGCGCGCGATGCGCACGTCCAGTGCAATCTCGATCGTGCGCAGGTGCTCGTCCAGCGCACCGCAGAGGTGGGCCAGGCGCGGGTTGTCGATCGGTTCGAAGGTGTGGCGCAGCATCGGGGCGGCCCTGCGAAGCGAGGGCCCGGCAATAGTCGGCAAAGGCGCGAATTGTCCAACGATCGCCACCACGGCGCGCGCAGGGCCTTCCGGCAGAATCGCGCGCCATGTCCGAGCTGCCGATCCCCCGGGCCTGGCTGCGCTGGCTGCTCGGCACGCTGCTGCTGTGCGGCTGGCTCGCCGCCGCCAGCGCCCAGACGCTGGTGTTCCAGCAGGCCCAGGTGGCGCCGGCCGGCAACGGCGTGGTCGATTGGACCCAGGCGCGCACCTTGTCGCTGCCCGACGACTGGTCGGCCACCCGCCCCCACTTCAGCGGCACGGTGGGCTACCGCCTGAACTTCGACGCCGAGGTGCCGGGCAATGCCGGCAGCACGCTGTACGCGCTGTACATCGAGCGCGCCTGCAGCACGCTGGAGGTGGTGGTCAACGGCCAGCTGGTGTATCGCGGCGGCCGCATGAGCGAGCCGGTGTCGCGCAACTGCCAGCAGCCGCAGCTGGTGCCGGTGCCGGCCGGCCTGCTGGTGGCCAAGGGCAATGCGGTGGACCTGCTGGTGCGCGGCTTCGCGCTCGACGAGGTGGGCTCGGCCCAGCGCGCGGGCGGCCTGTCGCGGGTGGAGCTGGGCGCCCACGAGGCGCTCGCGCGGCGTCACCAGATGCGCATGGCGCTGGCCATCCGCCTGCCCGAGATCGTCAGCGGCACGCTGATCCTGATGGGCAGCTTCATGTTCATGATGGGCTGGCGCAACCGCAAGCAGAGCTACCTGGCCTACTTCGGCGCGGTGATGATGGGCTGGGCCCTGGTGCTCTCGCGCCTGTGGTTGACCGACCTGCCCTGGCCGCACCGCACGAGCGAACTGATGCTCGCGGTGCTGATGAGCCTGATCACGATGGCCGCCGTGCAGTTCCTGGTGCGCTATGCGGGCCGACGCCTGCGCTGGCTGGACCTTGGCCTGCCGGTGCAATGCGGCCTGGTGGCCGCCAGCCTGGTCGCGACGCCGCCGGACTGGCTGCACGGCCTGTCCTCGGCCTGGTCCGCGCTGCTGTCGATGGAGATCGCCGCCGCCGCGGTGTTCTACATGCTGGACAGCCACCGCCGCCGCCAGCAGCAGCTGTGGCTGATGGGGCCGCTGCTGGCGGTGGTGGGCCTGGCGCTGGCCACCGAATTCCTCGCACTGCAGACGCAGGCCGACGCGCGCATCGGCTTCGTCGCGCAACTGGTGGCTTCGCTGGTGTTCCTGTCGCTGGGGCTGCGCATGGTGCAGCGCTACGGCCAGGCGCTCGAGTCGGCCGAGCAGGGCCGCGCCGAGCTGGAGGTGCGCATCCGCGAAGCCACCGCGCAGATTGAGCGCAACTTCGCGCAGCTGTCGGAGCTGAAGGTCGAGCAGGTCACCGACCGCGAGCGCAAGCGCATCGCCGCCGACCTGCACGACGACCTGGGCGCCAAGCTGCTGACCATCGTGCACACCAGCAACGACGAGCGCATCTCGACCCTGGCGCGCGAGGCGCTGGAGGAAATGCGGCTGTCGGTGCGCGGCCTCACCGGCAAGCCGGTGCGCCTGTCGGACGCGCTGGGCGACTGGCGCGCCGAGGTGGTGTCACGCCTGACGCAATCGGGCGTCGAAGGCGAATGGGACTCGCCGCCCGACGAGGAAGTGACCGGTACGCTGTCGGCCCGCGCCTTCGTGCAGACCACGCGCATCCTGCGCGAGGCGGTGAGCAACATCATCAAGCACAGCGGCGCCTCGCACTGCTCGGTGCGCTGCTCGATCGCCGAAGGCGACTTCCAGCTGGTGATCCAGGACAACGGCAACGGCATCCCGCTGGAGCTCGACGGCAAGCTCGACAAGGGGCACGGCATGGCCAGCATGAAGGGTCGCGCCAAGCAACTGCAGGGGCAGTGCCTGGTCGAGTCCGGTCCGGGCTATGGAACCGTGATACGTCTCACGCTGCCGCTCGATAGGCATGTCACGGCGACGTAAGCGACTGCTACCATGCCGCGCAAAGTCGTTGGGACCTCCGCATGAACAACATCCTGCTGCTCGAAGACCTGCCCGAGATACGCGCATGGCTCAAGAGCCTGGTGCTGCAGGTGTTCCCGAACGCGACCATCACCGAGTGCTCACGCGTGCATGACGCGTTAGCGCACGTGTCGGCCATGCGCTTCCAGCTGGCCCTGATCGACCTCGGCCTGCCCGACGGCAGCGGCACCGACGTGGTTGCCGCGCTGCGCGAGGCGCAGCCCGACGCACAGTCGGTGGTGGTGACGATCCACGACGACGACGATCACCTGTTCCCCGCGCTGCAGGCCGGCGCCTACGGCTACATCCTGAAGGAACAGTCGCGCGAACTGATCACCGAGCAGCTGCAGCGCATCAGCCAGGGCGAGCCGCCGCTGTCGCCGTCGATCGCGCGCAAGGTCATCAAGTATTTCGCGTCGCAGCCCAAGCAGCAGGCGCCGACGATGCCCGATGTCTCGCTGACCGAACGCGAGAGCGAAGTGCTGCTGCGCGTGGCCAAGGGCTTCACGCTGCCCGAGATCGGCGTGCAGCTGGGCCTGTCGCGCCACACCATCGCCGACTACGTCAAGCAGATCTACCGCAAGCTCAATGTCAGCTCGCGTGCCGAGGCCGCGCTGGAAGCGCAGCGCCTCGGACTGTTCCGCCGCTGATTTCATGCGTTAGAAACTCGGCGGCTGCAGCGGCCGCCGATAATCGCCGCCCATGATCGGACGGCTCACGGGCGTCATCGCGGAGAAATCGCCCCCGCAGGTGCTCATCGATGTCGGCGGCGTCGGCTACGAGGTCGACGTGCCGATGTCCAGCTTCTACAACCTGCCGGGCCTGGGCGAGCGCACCACGCTGCTCACGCATTTCGTCGTGCGCGAGGACGCGCAGCTGCTCTACGGCTTCCTCACACACGAGGAGCGCGCCACCTTCCGCCAGCTGATCCGCATCTCGGGCATCGGACCGCGCACCGCGCTGTCCATCCTGTCCGGCCTGTCGGTCGGCGAGCTCAGCCAGGCCGTCACGCAGCAGCAGGCCGGGCGGCTGGTCAAGGTGCCCGGCATCGGCAAGAAGACCGCGGAGCGCCTGCTGCTGGAGTTGAAGGGCAAGCTCGGGCCCGACCTCGGCCAGCCCGGCGCGGCAGTGGCCAACGACACGCAGGGCGACATCGTGCAGGCGCTGATCGCGCTCGGCTACAACGAACGCGAGGCCGCCGCGGCCTTGAAGGCGCTGCCGCCGGACATCGGCGTGGCCGAGGGCATCAAGCTCGCGCTGAAGGCGCTGTCCAAGTAGGTTGACGATCCCGCAGGTAGGCAAGCCGGCGCCGGCAGTGGACAATCGGCTGTATGGGCATACAGACCGATGACTTCGCCGCCCCGCCCGCGCCGCGGGTGGTGAGCGCCGCGCGGCAATCGCCGCAGGAAGAAGCGCTGGAGCGCGCGCTGCGGCCCAAGCAGCTGCAGGAGTACGTCGGCCAGGCCAAGGCACGCGAGCAGCTGGAGATCTTCATCGGCGCGGCGCGCAAGCGTGCCGAGGCGCTCGACCATGTGCTGCTGTTCGGCCCACCCGGCCTGGGCAAGACCACGCTCAGCCACATCATCGCCGCCGAGCTGGGCGTGAACCTGCGCCAGACCTCGGGCCCGGTGCTGGAGAAGCCCAAGGACCTGGCCGCGATCCTGACCAACCTCGAGAAGAACGACGTACTCTTCATCGACGAGATCCACCGCCTGAGCCCGGTGGTCGAGGAAATCCTGTACCCGGCGCTGGAGGACTACCAGATCGACATCATGATCGGCGACGGCCCGGCCGCGCGCTCGATCAAGCTCGATCTGCAGCCCTTCACGCTGGTGGGCGCCACCACACGCGCCGGCATGCTGACCAATCCGCTGCGCGACCGCTTCGGCATCGTCGCGCGGCTGGAGTTCTACACGCCGGCCGAGCTGGGCACCATCGTCAAGCGCTCTGCCGGCCTGATGAACGTGCCGATCCAGGCCGAGGGCGCGTTCGAGATCGCGCGCCGCTCGCGCGGCACGCCGCGCATCGCCAACCGGCTGCTGCGACGGGTGCGCGACTATGCCGAGGTCAAGGGCCAGGGCGTGATCACCCGCGAGATGGCCGACAAGGCGCTGAAGATGCTGGACGTCGACCCCGAGGGCTTCGACCTGATGGACCGCAAGCTGCTCGAAGCCGTGGTGCAGCGCTTCGACGGCGGCCCGGTGGGCCTGGACAACGTGGCCGCGGCCATCGGCGAGGAGCCGGGCACCATTGAAGACGTGATCGAGCCCTACCTGATCATGCAGGGCTTTCTGCAGCGCACGCCGCGCGGCCGCGTGGCCACGCTGGCGGCCTACCGCCACCTCGGCCTGGCGCCGCCTGCGTCGGCTGGCAGCGGCGACCTGTTCACGGGCAGCTAGATCAGGTCTTCGATCAGCAGCCGGTGATAGCGCTCGGCCAGCCGGGCGCCAAAGCGCTGCGCGACGGCCGCCACGCGCTGGGCATGGTCGTCGTCCGGCGCATACACCACCAGCCAGCCGCAGCCTTCGTGGGCCAGTTCCTGGTAGCGCCGCATCAAGGTCACCTCGTAGCCGAAGCCGGCCACGCCGCTGGTGTGGTCCAGCATCGTCGACATCAGGCTGCCTTCCTCGTCGGCGCTGTACTGCAGCACGTCCTCGGCATCGAAGCCCTGCGCGCGCAGCAGCGCAGCAGCCTCGGCGGCAATGGCATCGCTCTGGAACGCCACCACCACATGCCCGATCGGCCGGAACACGCCGAAGGACATCGGCGCATCGGACTTGCTCAAACGACGGATGGCCATGACCACCTCCGCTGCTCGACCCGAAGCCCGCAGCATAGGCCTGGCAGCCGGCGCTGGAAAGCCCGCGTTGGCAGCGCGGTGAGCGGGGCGGCGCGTTTCAGCCGTCAGCCGGCCTGGTCGCGCCGCCGCCCTTGAACGGACTGCGTTCGGGCGGCTCGTCGTGCGTGGCGGTGCGCGTCAGCGCGCCCACCAGCCCGTTCACGGCCGAGACGCGGTGCCGCGCCGCGCAGGCCAGCGGCTCTGGCTTGCAGCCCATGCGCGCCTTCGGTTCCAGCGCAGTGCGGCCGAGCGACAGCCGCCGCGCGCCGAAGCGCAGCGCGTCCTCGATCGTCGATTGCAGCAGGGTCAGGTAGATCGGCGCGGCCGCGTTGGCCTCGCGGTCGTAGCCGATGTAGTAGCCCAGCGCCGTGTCACCGTCGTTCACCGCGGTGACGAAGCCGAGCAGCCTGCCATCCCGTTCGGCCACGCGGCAGGCGAAGCGCTGCGGGCCCAGCGCCTGCGCCATCGCCGGCAGGTAACCCGGCTGCAGCGAGGCCAGGCGCAGGCCCTGGGCCTGGTGCACCTGCCCATACAGCGCGTGCAGCTCGTGCTGGCGCGCGGCCATCTCGGCTGCGTCGATGCCGCGCAGCGCGATGCCGGCGGCCGCGCAGTCCTTCAGCAGCTTCTTCGCGCTGCTGCGGTAGCCCGAGGTCAGGCTGGCGAGGTAGTCGTCGAAGTGGCGCCAGCCGGGTGCGAGGCTCAGCACCATGTCGGGCTCGGTGTCGACACTGCGGTAGCCCAGCAGGCGCAGCGATTCACGCACCACCGGCGCCTCGCCACCGAAGTCCTTGACCAGCGCGATGTCCGACTCGCCCAGCAGCTTGTTGCCGCGGCGCAGCCGGTACATCGCTTCCCCCACCCCATGCCACAGCTGCGCGGCGTCCACCTCCGGCGCGAAGGCCACGCCGCGTGCGCCCCACACCAGCAGGTTGCCGCACACCAGCAGCCGCTCCTGCAGCCGCGCCACCGGCTTGTCGAGCAGCGACCGCTTCGGCGGCGGCTTGCGCAGCCGGTCGCCGCCGACCAGCACGCGCTGGAACAGCATCGCCGCCACCGGCTCGCCCTCGGCAAAGGCCAGGGCATAACGTGGTTCGACGTTCACCGGTGCATGCTGCTCCAGCACCGCGAGGTACTCGCGCGAGAGGAACACGGTCTGCCGCGCCAGCGCATCCCAGTGCGCCGGGTTCATGAAGCCGATGCGGTCGGCCAGCACGAAGTCCAGCCCGCTCGGGCTGCGTCGCGCGCGGCGCTTGTCGCCGAGGCTGGCGATTGCGCGCTTCAGGCGCTGGCGGGGTGAACGTGAAGGGGTGGCAGCAAGGGGCGCAGCATCACTCATGCCGCGCAATGTACCCGGCCATTCAACCGGCGCTGCGGCGCTGGCGCCAGGCGATCAGCTCGCCGATGAAGCCGCGGCGGAAGGCGATGACGCAGACCACGAAGATCACGCCGATGATCACCGTGACCCAGGCGCCGACGCGGTCGGCCAGGTAGTCCTGCAGCCCGATGATGGTGAACGCGCCGATGACCGGTCCGGCGAAGGTGCCCATCCCGCCGAGCAAGGTCATCAGCACCACTTCGCCGGACAGCGACCAGTGCGCGTCACTCAAGGTGGCGAAGCCCAGCACCAGCGTCTTCAGCGAGCCCGCCAGCCCGGCCAGCGCGGTGGACAGCACGAAGGCCAGCAGCTTGTAGCGGTCGACCTCATAGCCCAGCGACACGGCGCGCGGTTCGTTCTCGCGGATGGCCTTCAGCACCTGGCCGTAAGGCGAATGCACGACGCGCACGACGAACAGGAATACCGCGACGAAGATGGCCAGCACCACGAAGTACAGCACCAGGTCGCTTTCCAGCGACAGCAGGCCGAACAGCTTGCCGCGCGGCACGCCCTGCAGGCCGTCCTCGCCGCCGGTGAACGGCGCCTGCAGCCAGACGAAATAGATCATCTGCGCCATCGCCAGCGTGATCATCGCGAAGTAGATGCCCTGGCGGCGGATCGCGATGGCACCGACCACCAGCCCGAGCACGGCGGCGAACAGCGTGCCGGCGACGAGCCCCAGTTCGGGCGACCAGCCCGCCGAGCGCACCAGCCAGCCGGTGACGTAGGCCGCGGCGCCCAGGTAGGCCGCGTGGCCGAAGGACAGCAGGCCGGTGAAGCCCAGCAACAGGTTGAACGCGCAGGCGAAGATCGCGTAGCACAGCGCCTTCATCACGAACACCGGGTACAGGCCGATGAAGGGCGCCACGATCAGCAAGGCCAGCGCCGCACCCCAGGCCCAGCGGCCCTGGCGCGACAGCACGTCCGCGGTGTCGGCGCCCATCATTTTTCCTTCCCGAACAGGCCTGCGGGCCGCACCATCAGCACGATGGCCATGATCACGAACACCACGATGCTGGAGGCTTCCGGATAGAACACCTTGGTCAGGCCTTCGACCAGCCCCAAGGCCAGGCCGGTGAGGATGGAGCCGAGGATCGAGCCCATGCCGCCGATCACCACCACCGCGAACACGATGATGATGAGGTTGCTGCCCATCAGCGGCGTGATCTGGATCACCGGCGCGGCCAGCACGCCGGCCAGTGCGGCCAGGCCCGCGCCAGCGGCGTAGGTGAGCATCACCATCAGCGGCACGTTGATGCCGAAGGCCTGCACCAGCGCCGGGTTCTCGGTGCCGGCGCGCAGGTAGGCGCCCAGCCGCGTGCGCTCGATCAGGAACCAGGTGCCCAGGCACACGGTGAGCGAGGCCAGCACCACCCAGGCACGGTAGTTCGGCAGCACCATGAAGCCCAGGTTGGTGGCACCCTGCAGGGCTTCCGGCACCGAATACTGCTGACCGGAGACACCGTACTGGTCACGGAAGATGCCTTCGAAGATGAGCGCCAGGCCGAAGGTGAGCAGCAGGCCGTAGATCGGGTCCAGCTTGTACAGCCGCTTGAGCAGCGTGCGCTCGATCACCACGCCCAGGGCGCCCACCACCAGCGGCGCGGCCACCAGCGCCAGCCAGTAGTTCATGCCCAGCTTCTCGGCGCCGATCCAGGCCACGTAGGCCCCGATCATGTACAGCGCGCCATGCGCGAAGTTCACGATGCCCAGCAAGCCGAAGATCACCGCCAGGCCCAGGCTCAGCATCGCGTAGAACGAGCCGTTGACCAGGCCCAGCAGCAGCTGGCCCAGAAAGGCCTGCAGCGGGATGCCAAAGATTTCCATCGGGAGTCAGCCGCTCCAAGCAGACGCCGCGGAACCGGCTCCGCCGGGCCGCTGGCGTCGCCCCCTCGAGGGGGAAGCGCCGAAGGCGCTCCGGGGGTGGGTCACTTCCACAACGGGCACTTGCTCTCGGCCTTGGTCGTCCAAGCCGCCTCGCCCTTGAAGGTCTCGACCACGTTGTAGTAGTCCCAGGGCTCGTTGGACTTGTCCGGGCTCTTCACCTGCATCAGGTACATGTCGTGCACCATGCGGCCGTCGCCGCGGATGTAGCCGCCCTTGGCGAAGATGTCGTTGACCTTGGTCTTCTTCATCTGGGCCAGCACCTTGTCCGGGTCGTCCGAACCAGTGGCCTTCACCGCCTGCAGGTAGTTCAGCGTGGCCGAGTAGTCCGCCGCCTGGATCGACGACGGCATGCGCTTGATCTTCTCGAAGAACTTGCGGCTCCACGCGCGTGTCTCGGCATCGCGGTTCCAGTACCAGCTGTCGGTCAGGTACATGCCCTGCGTGGTCTTCAGGCCCAGCGAGTGGATGTCGTTGATGAACACCAGCAGGCCGGCCAGCTTCATGGTCTTGGTGATGCCGAACTCGTTGGCGGCCTTGATCGAGTTGATCGTGTCGCCACCGGCATTGGCCAGGCCCAGGATCTGCGCCTTGCTCGACTGCGCCTGCAGCAGGAACGAGGAGAAGTCGCTGGCCGACAGCGGATGCTTGACCGAGCCGACGATGGTGCCGCCCGCGGCCTTCACCACCGCCGAGGTGTCGGCCTGCAATTGCGCGCCGAAGGCGTAGTCGGCGGTCAGGAAGTACCAGCTCTTGCCGCCGGCCTTGACCACTGCATTACCGGTGCCCTTGGCCAGCGCCACGGTGTCGTAGGCCCAGTGCACGGTGTAGGGGTTGCACTGCTCGTTGGTCAGCGCCGAGGTGGCTGCGCCAATGGCGATGAACAGCTTCTTCTTCTCGGCCGCCACCTTGGCCATCGCCAGGTTGGTGCCCGAGTTGGTGCCACCGATCAGCATGTCCACGCCCTGCGTGTCGAACCACTCGCGCGCCTTGCCGGCAGCCACGTCCGCCTTGTTCTGGTGGTCGGCCACCAGGACCTCGACCTTCTTGCCGTTGATCGCGCCGCCCAGGTCGGCCACCGCCATCTTGATGGCTTCGGCACCGGCCGAGCCGTCGATGTCCGAGTACAGGCCGGACATGTCGGTGATGATGCCGATCTTGATCACGTCGCCGGAGATCTGCGCCTGCGCAGCAGCGCCGAAGGTCATCGTGGCGGCCAGCGCGCAGGCGGCGCCGATCTTGCTGAGTTTGAATGCCATGGTCATTGCTCCTGTCGGGTTGTGCGGCGTCGGTGCAGGATGGCTAGACGCCAAGGTACTCGTGCAGCCGCTCCATGCGAGCGGGCAGTTCGGCCTGGTTGAATTGCTGGATCACCTGGCCGTGCTCCATCACCAGGAAACGGTCGGCCAGCGGGGCGGCAAAGCGGAAGTTCTGCTCCACCATCACGATGGTGTAGCCCTGGCGGCGCAGCGCCTGCACCATCTCGGCAAGCTTCTGCACGATCACCGGTGCCAGGCCTTCGGAGATCTCGTCCAGCAGCAGCAGCTTGGCGCCGGTGCGCAGGATGCGCGCCACCGCCAGCATCTGCTGCTCGCCGCCGGACAGCCGCGTCCCCTGGGAGCCGGCCCGCTCCTTCAGGTTCGGGAACATCGCGTAGATCTGCTCCACGCTCATGCCGCCCGGGCCCAGCGTGGGTGGCAGCATCAGGTTCTCCTCGGCCGAGAGGCTGGAGAAGATGCCGCGCTCTTCCGGGCAGTAGCCCAGCCCCAGGCGGGCGATGCGGTGCGTGGGCAGCGTGGTGGTCTCGGTGCCCCTGACCTTGATCGACCCCTTGCGGCTGCCGATCAGGCCCATGATGGCGCGCAAGGTGCTCGTCCGTCCGGCGCCGTTGCGGCCGAGCAGCGTGACGACCTCGCCTTCGTCGACCTGGAAGTTCACGCCGTGCAGCACGTGCGACTCGCCGTACCAGCCGTGCAGGTCCTTGACTTCGAGAAACGGGGTCGCCATGGTCAGTGCGCGCCTTGGAGTTCGGTCTGCGCGCTGCCCATGTAGGCCTCGATCACCGCCGGGTTCTTCGACACCTGCTCGTACGGCCCCTCGGCCAGCGTGGCGCCGCGCTGCAGCACGGTGATGGTGTCGGCAATGCTCGACACCACGCTCATGTTGTGCTCGACCATCAGCACCGTGCGCGAGGCCGCCACCTGCTTGATCAGCCGGCGGATGCGGTCCACGTCTTCCAGGCCCATGCCCTGCGTGGGTTCGTCCAGCAGCATCAGCGTGGGCTCCATCGCCAGCGTGGTGGCAATCTCCAGCGCGCGCTTGCGGCCGTAGCTCAGCTCCACCGCCTTCAGCGGTGCGTACTGGGCCAGGTCCACCTCGCGCAGCAGCGCCAGCGCGCGCTCGTCCAGCACGTTCAGGCTGGCCTCGGAGCGCCAGAAGTGGAAAGAGCTGCCGAGCCGGCGCTGCAGCGCGACGCGCACGTTCTCCAGCACCGTGAGGTGCGGAAACACCGAGGAGATCTGGAACGAGCGGATGACGCCGCGGCGGGCGATGTGCGCGGGCGACTCGTGCGTGATGTCGTGACCGTCGAACAGGATCTGGCCCGAGCTGGGCGTCAGGAACTTGGTCAGCAGGTTGAAACAGGTGGTCTTGCCCGCGCCGTTGGGGCCGATCAGCGCGTGGATGCTGCCGCGCCGGACCTTCAGGTTGACCTTGCTGACGGCGACGAAGCCCTTGAACTCCTTCGTCAGCTCGCGCGTCTCGAGCAGGATGTCGGCATCACTCATGCAGCGCTGTCCTCGTGCGGCAGGGCGGGCAACCGGCCTCCCAGGCGCTGCGACAACGCATGCGCCGTCGCCAGCACATGCTGGCGCTCGCGGGTGGCATCGTCCTGCTCCAGCATGGCCTTGTTCAGGCAGATGCCGACACCGGCCACCGGGCGGCCGGCGGCGTCGAACACCGGCGCGGCGATGCAGTACACGCCCAGGCGCACGCCCTCGTCGTCGACGCTGTAGCCGCGTGCCCGCGTCAGCGCCAGTTCCCGGTCCAGCATCGCCAGGTCGGCCGCGCCGCGGCCGGTCAGCTGCGGCAGCGGCCCGGGCCCCAGGCGCTGGCGCACCTGCGCCGGATCGAGGAAGGCCAGCATCGCCTTGCCGGTGGCCGCCAGGTGCGCCGGCAGGCGCATGCCCACCGTGAACGCCAGGCCCAGCGGCCGGCTGCCATTGCGGGCGGCCAGGTACACCACCTCGGCACCATCCAGCACCGAGAGCAGCACGGTCTCTTCCGGGCCCTGCGCGGCCTGCTGCCACAGCGCGTCGAATTCGCGCGTCACGTCGGTGCCGGCCAGGAAGGCCTCGGCCAGGCCCATCACCTTCGGCCCGATCTGCACCTGGCCATCCGCGCGGCGCCGCAGGTAGCCCAGCGTCAGCAGGGTGTTGCACAGGCCGTGCACGCTGCTCTTGGGCAGCGAGAGGTCGGCCGCCAGCCGCGCCATCGTCATCGGCTGGCGCTGGCGAGCCAGGTGGTCGAGCACCGCCACGGCACGCACCACTGCCGGCACCAGCGGTGGGCTGGCGTCGGACCGGGCAGGTTGCGGCACGCTGAACATGGGCGGAGGGGGTTCAGCCCGTTGATGCAGATTCAATGGGCTGGACGGGCAGTCTAGAAGCGCCGCGGCGCGCCGGCGCCGCCCGCCTCGCGTATTCCCTGCGGGGACTAACCCGCAGGCCGACGCGTCAAGCTGTCGCGGCCGCCTCGATGGCCGGCCCGCGACCGGCGCCGAGCCAGCCAACGATGCTCAGGCCCGCCACGATGCCGGCCGCGCACAGCCCCAGCTGCGCGAGCGACAAGGTGTGCGCCACCCACAGCAGCCACACGGTGGCCCCCAGCACGCCGATGAACAGCAGCAGCGCCAGGCCCTGCTGCAGGCGGCCGGTGGGCGGGTCGAAGCGCTGCATGCGGCGGATGTCGAAGGCCGGCCTCGGAAAGCGCGCGGCCACATCCGCCGGCCGCCAGCCCGGCGGCTTGAACCACACGCGCAGCTTGTCGGCCCAGCGGCGGGCATGCCAGGCATCGCGCGCCAGCGCTGCATACACCTCGAGGTTGGCCCACAGCGGGTTGTAGCTGCGCAGCGGGGAGCGCGTGCCGTAGACGCAGGGGTCGTCGTCGCGCTCCTCGGTGAAGGTGCCGAACAGCCGGTCCCAGACGATCAGGATGCCGCCGTAGTTCCGGTCGACATAGGCATCGTTCACCGCATGGTGCACGCGGTGGTTGGACGGGGCGCAGAACCAGCGGTCGAACCAGCCGAGCTTGCCGATCTGCTGCGTGTGCACCCAGTACTGGTACAGCAGGTCGACCAGCGCGACCACCGCAAACACCAGCGGCGGAAAGCCCAGCAGCGCCATCGGCAGGTAGAACGCCCAGTTGGCGATCCAGTCGGTGGAGGTCTGCCGCAGCGCGGTGGAGAGGTTGTAGTCCTCGCTCTGGTGGTGCACCACGTGCGCGGCCCAGCCCAGGGCCACGCGGTGGCCGAAGCGGTGCTTCCAGTAATAGAGCAGGTCGTACAGCAGCAGCGCCGCCAGCCACACCCAGGGTGAATCCACCGGCAGCGCGAAGAGCGCCACGCTGCCGAACACCGCCGCGTACAGGCCGATGTTCAGGAACTTCACGAACAGGCTGATCACCTGGCTCATCATGCCCAGGCCGATGCTGGCCATCGCATCGTGCAGCCGGTAGGTGTTGCGCCCGCGCGCAAAACCCACTGCCAGCTCCAGCGCGATCAGCCCGAGAAACACCGGCGTGGCCAGAACGATGATTTGCGCGTCCTTCATCTTGCTTTTGCCCCCAATGGGTGAAGGTCGGCACCGCGACACTGAACGCCTGGCTGGGCCTTCGGCCCGTCTGCCGGCGCGACGAGCGGCAGGATAGGAAGGCCCTGCGCGGCTGTCAACGCGCACGCCGACGCCACTCAGGCACCTGTTCCCGACCGTTCGTCGCCCAGGAAACATCTGATTGCCAGTGCGGGCTCAAGCCCAGCGCGCCGGATGCCGATGCCCTTGCCAGAAGCCGGTTCAGGCGTCCGCCACGGACACCCGGACCGCACCAATGTCGCCTTGGGATGCAGGCGGCGCGGGACTGGAAGCAAGTGATGTCTGCACACCGACAGCGCGGGTTCACATTGATCGAGATCATGATCGTGGTGGCCATCCTCGCGATCATCGCGGCAGTCGCCCTGCCCTCCTATCGGGCCTACGTCATGCGTTCGCGCGTGCCGGTGGCCTTCGACATGCTGACCTCGTACGCGGCCCGCATGGAGCAGGCCTACCAGGACACCGGGCGCTACGACTCCGCCGGCGCCCCTGGCACGTGTGTGCCCGCCGTGCCCACCGGCAACAACTTCACGCTGACCTGCGTGGCCGCCAACGCGGGCCAGAGCTACATCGCCACGGCCACCGGCAGCGGCACGATGAACGGCTACACCTTCACGATCGACAACACCGGCGTCCGCGCCACCACGGCGCACCCCAACGGCACCAACGCGGGCTGCTGGAGCATGAAGGGATCGGTATGCGACTCGTGAACGTCCCGCGCGGCCTGACGCTGATCGAACTGATGATCGGCATGGTCATCACCGCGATCCTGCTCGGCATGGCGGCGCCCTACCTGGGCGACTACATCACCAACTCGCGGCTGCGCGAGAACGGCAACTCGCTGATGGCCGATGCGCTGTTCGCACAGAGCGAGGCGCTCAAGCGCAACGGCGTCGTGCGCTTGAGCGTGACCAGCGGCGCGGTGCAGATCCTCGACATGGCCCCGGCCACGCCGGTGGTGATCCGCAGCCGCAACTTCACCGACGGCATCAGCGCCACGGTGACCACGCTGGACTTCGGCAGCGACGGCATGACCCGCCCGCGCGGCACCGAGGCCAGCATCGACACCACGTTTGCCGGCGTCACCTGCTCGGCCGAGCAGCGCTGCCCGCGCGTGCTGGTCGAGGCCGGCGGCAACGTGCGCCTGTGCGGCAACAAGCTGAGCTGCTCATGATGAGCACGCCTCGCCATGCCCAACGCGGCGTCGGCCTGTTCGACGCGCTGGTGGCCCTGGCCATCCTGGCCTTCGGCCTGCTCGCGCTGACGGGCTTCCAGAGCCGCCTGGTCAGCCAGGGCACCGAAGCGCAGCAGCGCATGGTGGCCTCGCAACTCGCCGACGAACTGCTCAACACCGCGCTGGTCGATGCGGCAAGCAACACCACCTGCTACATGCTGCCCGTCAGCGGCAGCTGCACCGCCGCCGGCGCCACCGCGCTGAGCTACACCAGCGGCTGGAAGACCCGGGTGATGAGCGCGCTGCCCAATGCCGCCACGCCCACCGTGAGCACCGATGCCAGCGGCCGCCTGACCGTGACCCTGCAATGGACCTGGACGTCCAAGGACGGCAACACCTCGCCCGGCACGCGCACCCACACCGTGATCAGCGATCCCCGGTGAGACAGCCATGAACAAACACCCCTCCACACCCGCCCGCGGCCTGTCGATCATCGAGCTGATGGTCGGTCTGGTCGTCGGCCTGCTCGTCAGCATGGCCGCGGTCAACAGCGCCCAGCTTTTCGGCGCGCTGCAGCGCCAGGGCATCGGCACCGGCAGCGGCGGCGCCAACACCGCCTCGGTGCTGGCCGCGATCAAGAACGACGTCGCCAATGGCGGACTCGGCTTCTTCGGCAACCTGAACTACCTGTGCACCACGGTGAACATGAGCGTCGCCGGTGCCCTGGTCAGCGACAACGCGGCCTTCGCGCCGGTGCAGGTCACCCGCGTCGGCAACAACGACCGCATCGACATCGCCTACGGCAGCGAGGTGGCTGCCGGTGCGGCCGTGAAGACCTCGGGCACCTCGGACGGCACCTCGGTGGCGCTGAAGACCTACCTGCCGGTCACCGCCAACCAGGCCGTGCTGCTGGCCGCGCCCACCGTCGGCACGCCCTGCCTGCTGCGCACGGTCACCGCCACGCCCGCGAACCCCACCGCCGCCGCGAAGGAAACCCTGACCTTCGCCAACACCGGTACCTACAACCAGGCCACCTTCACGACCAACGCGACCTACCCGGAGAACTCGCTGGTCACGCTGATCGGCACGCCGCAGTGGAACCGCTACGCCCTCAACGGCACCGACCTGCAGCTCACCCGCATGCTCGACGGCACCACCGTCACGCTGCTGCGCAATGTGATCGGCCTGCGCGTGATGTACGGCGTGGCGTCGGCCACGGCGCCGGTGCAGACCGATGGCAGCCGCGCACCGCTGGCGGCCTGGCAGAAGTCCACCGATGCCGGCTGGACCAGCGTCGACAACACCAACATCGGCCGCATCAAGGCGGTGCAGATCGGCATCGTGATCCGCAGCGCGCAGAAGGAAAAGGTCAACAAGGAGTCCGGCGTCTGCGAAGCGACCCCCCTTGCCGCCGGGAAGCCGAAGCTCTTCAACGACGTCATCGAGCCCGACGTCACGGACTGGACCTGCTACCGCTACCGCACCCAGATCGTGGTCGCGCCGCTGCGCAACGTCATCTACGGCCTGTGAGCCGACGACCATGATGAACAGACCCTTCTCCCCGAAGCGCCAGCAGGGCATGACCATGCTGATGGTGCTGATCCTGATCGCCGTGATGCTGCTGGGCAGCCTGGCGCTGGCGCGCATGACCGAGGCCAGCTACCTGATCAGCGGCAACGTGGCCGGCAAGGACGCCTCGGTGCACGCCGCCGAGGTGGGCTGGAACGCGGCCTACAACCAGATCAAGGCGCTGACCGACGAGAACACGACCAACGGCACCTGGTACTGGGCCAACCAGCAGCCCACCGATGCCACCACCGGCATCCCCACCAGCATCAACTTCGACGCCACGCCCACCGTGGCCGGCGGCGTCGGCCGCTACACGGTGACCTATGCGGTCGATCGCCTGTGCAGCGTGGCGGCGATGACGGTGGCCTCGCGCGAATGCCTGGTCAAGCAGGCCGACGTGCTGGAAGACCGCAGCTTCGACGCGCCGGACTACCAACCGAAGAACTCGCGCCAGTTCCGCATCACCGTGCGCGTGACCGACCAGCGCGGCACCCAGACCTGGACCCAGTCGCTGGTCACCAAGGGCGGCTGACCGGCCGACTGCTCTGCCGCTCACGTCATCCGCTAGGAGATTCACCATGAAAATCGCGCTGCAGCTGGCCACTTCGCTGCTGGCCCTCGGAGGCCTGCTGTTCCAGGCAACCTCGCACGCCACGGACCTGGCCGAGCTGCCGTTGAAGGCATCGGTGCTGGCCAAGCCCAACGTGATCTTCGGCATGGACGATTCCGGGTCGATGGACTCGGAGCTGATGATGTACAACAACGACGGGGCCTTCTGGTGGCGCTACGACACCGCCAGTGGCTGGGGCGTGGACGCCGCGCACCCGAACCCTTCGCTGCGCACCATCACCAGCACCTGGTTCAACGCCGCCGGCAACGCGGATGCCACCTGGCGCAAGCTGGTGTACCTGTTCCCCAACGGGCAAAGCACGGGCAACCGGGTCTACGCCGACGCGTCCTACGACCACTTCGCGATCATGCCGACCACGCAGTTCGCGTTCCTGCGCTGGTCGGGCGCCTACAAGGACACCGCAGGCGTCTACCAGATGCCGCCGTCCGACCCCGCTGTCTCGCCGGTCCATAACCCGATCTACTACAACCCGCTGGTCACCTACAAGCCCTGGGCGCCGGCGCAGCTGAGCTCGGGCGCCATCACGCCGGCCGATGCCACGCCCAGCGCCACCAAGTCGCACCTGGTGCTGGGCGGAACGACCTTCGACCTGACGACCTCCATCGCCTCCAACACCAACGCGAACACCGTCTTCACCGCGCTGCCGGGCATGAAGATCCCCAGCGGTGCGAAGAAGATGCTGTGCAACTCCACCAACGGCAGCTGCGGGTCGTGGAGTGCGGCGCTCACGGCCGACGAAAACGCGTCGACCTCCAACGTCACGCGGGTCGCGATGTCCTACTACCCGGCGACCTACTGGGTGAAGGAGTCGTGCACCGTGCCAAGCACGGTCAGCGTCGGCACCGACGACTGCACGACGGCGCCGGACGGTTCGACCCTGAAGCGCTACGAGATCAAGAGCGGCAACACCTTCCCGTCGGGCCGCAGCTATGCGGCCGAGCTGCAGAACTTCGCCAACTGGTTCCAGTACTACCGCAAGCGCAAGCTGATGCTGGCCGCGGCCATGGGCGAGACGATGGAAACGCTGACCGGCATGCGCCTGGGCGTGATCGCGTTCAACAGCCTGTCGGGCAACGTCGCGATGTACGACGCGGACTCCACCGTGGACACGTCGAACCGCAAGCGCGTGGCCGGCATCTTCTACGAGGCCAACGGCAGCGGCGGCACGCCTACGCGCGAGACGCTGAACTACATCGGCCAGCAGTACAAGCGCACCGACCAGACCTCGGGCAAGTACAACGTGGTGCAGTACTCCTGCCAGCGCAACAACGCGTTCATCGTGACCGACGGCTTCGCCAATGCCTCGGCGGTCAGCGTGCCCTCGTGGGACAGCGGCAAGTCGGCCGCCACCTGGGGCACCGGCGCGCCTTACGAGACGATGTACGCCAGCTCGCTGGCCGACCTGGCGCTGCGCTACTACACCAACAACCCGCGCAGCGACCTGGGCAGCGGCGCCGTACCGGCCACCACGCGCGACCTGAACACCGACCTGCACATCAACACCTACGGGCTGGCGCTGGGCGCGCGCGGCACCTTGTTCCTCAGCGAGTCCACGCCCCAGCCCACCACGGCCTCGGCCTGGCCCAACCCCTCGGCCAACCGCAGCCCGACCTCGGTGGACGACCTGTGGCATGCCACGATCAACGGCCGCGGGCGCATGTACCTGGCCAACACGCCGGAAGAAACCGCCGTGCGCATCCGCTCCGGTCTGGACGACATGAAGAACCAGGTCGGCGCGCAAACCTCGGTGGCCGTCAGCAGCTTCAACCTGCTGGCCAGTGACGGGCAGGCCTATGAAGCCAGCTACAACCCGGCCGGCTGGACCGGCGACCTGACCGCCAGCGCGGTGAACAACACCAACGGCACGATCGCGGGGACGCCCACCTGGTCGGCCAGCACGGTGCTGACCGCCCGCAACTGGTCGACGCGGGTGGTCTTCACCTCCAACGGCACCAGCGGCGGCGGCATCGGCTTCACCAGCGCCAACGTCGGCAGCACCGTGAACCCGGACAGCGCCACCTACAGCAGCAGCGGCGTCATCGATTACCTGCGCGGCAACCGTGCCGGCGAAGGCACCACCTACCGCACGCGCACCAGCCTGCTGGGCGCGGTGATCAACGCCGAGCCGGTGGTGGACATCGGCACCGGCGTGGTCTACCTGGCCTCCGGCGAAGGCATGCTGCATGCGTTCAACACCACCACCGGTGCCGAGGAATGGGCCTACGTGCCGTATGCGGGCCTGACCAGCATCGGCCAGACCATCGACCGCGGCTACACCTTCAAGACCAAGCTCGACGGCACGCCGACGATCGGCACCTACGCGGGCGGCAAGCTGCTGGTGGCCGGCATGGGCGCCGCGGCGCGCAGCTACTACGCGCTGGACGTCACCAGCCCGAAGGGCCTGGACGAGACCTCGGCCGCGGCCCAGGTGAAGTGGACCTTCCCGTCGCCCTCGCAGGGCAGCTACGCGCCCTATGTCGGCTACACCACGGGCCGGCCGCTGGTGGTGAAGACGCTGAACGACGGCTATGTCGCGCTCGTCACCTCGGGCTATGACAACGGCAATTCCATCGGCGACGGCAAGGGCCGCATGTGGATGCTCAACGCCAGCACCGGCGCGGTGATCCGCGAGTTCGTCACCACCGCCGGCGCCGTGGGCGCCGAGGCGGGCCTGGCGCAGATCGCGGCCTACCGCAACGACGATGGCACCGCGCGCTACGTGTACGGCGGCGACCTGCTCGGCAACCTGTGGAAGTTCGACCTCAACACCGGCACGACGACCCTGCTGGCCGTGCTGAAGAACGGTTCCGGCGCCACGCAGCCGATCACCACGCGGCCGCAGCTGACCAAGATCAACAACACCCCGGTCGTGATGGTCGGCACCGGCCGCATGCTGGACATCACCGATTTCGGCAGCTCCAGCGTGCAGTCGATCTACGCGATCGCCGATGGCACCTACCTGGCGAACGCGCGCACGGCGCTGACGCCGCTGCAGATCACCTCCGGCACCGTGTCGGCCAGCGTGACGATGAACTGGAACACCAGCCGCGGCTGGTACCTGGACCTGCCGGCCGGCCAGCAGGTGAACGTCGACCCGAAGTTCGTGCTGGGCTGGCTGCATGTGAATGCGAACACGGCCGGCGGCTCGAACTGCACCCAGTCGTCCAACAACTACCGCATCGGCGTGCTCAATGCATCGGGCGACACCACGCTGCTGTCGACCACCGCGAACTCGACCTCGCCGGTGGTGGTGCAGGCGAATGACAACCTGTACCGCTGGGTGCGGCTGAACGACGGCACGATCATCAACACCCAGATCAACGACACCACGCCGATCACGGCACGCAAGAACGCCTGGCGCGAGATCGCGCGCTGACAGCGTTGCTGACGCACGAAAGACGCGGCACCTAGTGTGCCGCGTCGTCCTTCGCCAGCGCCAGCAGGTGCTGGTGGTCGTTCCAGCCGACCAGCGTGAAGCCCTCGGGCGTGTGCAGCAGCCGGTTGATCGCCGCATTGCCCAGCTGCCAGGTGCGCGAAGCCTGCAGCTCGATGCGGGTGGCCGCGCGGTACAGGCAATCCAGCACGCCGCCATGGGTGACCAGCGCGATCGTGCGCCCGGCATGCGCCTGGGCCAGCCGCTCGGCCGCGGCGATGCTGCGGGCGTAGAAATCGATCAGGCGCTCGCCGCCCGGCGGCCCGAAATCGGGGTCGCGCCGGCGCCAGCGCAGCGCGTACTCGGGCGCGTGGGCGTCGATCTCCTGGAAGGTACGTCCCTCCATCGCGCCGAAGCCGCGCTCGCGCAGCCCGGCATCGAAGTGCAGCGGCAGGCCCAGCGGCTCGGCCAGCGCCCGGGCGGTGTCGGCGGCGCGACCCAGGTCGCTGCTGATCACCAGTGCCAGGCCTTCTTCGCGCAGCGCCTCGGCCAGTTGCGCGGCCTGGGCCCGGCCCCGCGCATTCAGCGGGATGTCGAGCTGGCCTTGCAGCCGCGATTCGGCGTTCCAGGCGGTTTCGCCATGGCGGATCGCGATGATGCGGGTGGCCTCGCTCAACCGCGCAACCTGCGGTTCAGCGTGTAGGTGCCCGAATGCGTGGCGGTGCCCAGCACGCGCTCGGCCAGCGCCTGGCGCACATCGGCACCGGTGAACACCCCCTCCACCGGCAGGCGCGGCACGCTCAGCGCGTACAGCGTGAACACGTAGTGGTGCACCAGCGAATCGTTGAAGGGCGGGAACGGGCCGTCATAGCCAAAGTACTGGCCGGCCATCTCGGCATTGCCGGCGAACCAGCCGGTGTAGTCGTTCAGGCCCTGCCGCGCGCCATGCAGCGCAGCCGGCCCGGGCTTGCCACGGGCGGTGAAGCCGCGGCTGAACTCGCCCTCGGCCAGGCCGCTCACCTGCGGCGGCAGGTCCACCAGCACCCAGTGGAAGAAATCCACCCGCGGCAGGTCGGCGGGCACCTCGCGGTCGGGCTGGTTCACGTCGTCGCCGCGGCTGGGCACGTCGAAGTCGTGGCAGATCAGCACCAGCGATTGCGTGCCCGCCGGCAGCCCGCTCCAGGCCAGGTGCGGGCTCAGGTTGTCGGAGAAGCCCACGCCGTCGGCCGTGAGCTTGCCGGCGGCAAAGCGTTCGGGAATCGGCTCGCCGTTGGGCCAGCTGTCGCTCCAGAGTTTCATGGTCTCGCCCTTTTTTCTCAAACGCCCCAGACGATGGGCTGCTCTGCGGCCTGCGCGCGGCGCAGCATCTCTGCCATCGGCCACAGGCGCTGGCGCAAGCCGATGCCCTCGGCCGGCTTCAGCGTGCGGCCTTCGGCGGCCGCTTCGCGCTCGGCCTCGGCCCGCGCGGCTTCGTCTTCGGCGATCGCGCGCTCGATGCCGCTGATCGCCGCGGCCATCGCCGCCGGCTCGATGATGCCCTTGGGCTCCGGCTCGCGGCCGATGGCGCGCAGCATCGCGTCGCCATTCGGGCCCAGCATGATCAGGTCGCCCGCGGCCTTGCTCTTGAACTTGTAGATCATGGTCGGTACATGTAGGCGCGCTGGAACGGGAAGCTCGATTGTGCCCCCCGCATCGGCCCGTCCCCGGCCGCGCCGGTGGGCCGCGAGGCCAGCACCTGGTGCAGTGAGATCCAGCCCTGCTCGAAGCTCATCGCGCAGCCGGCCAGGTACAGGCGGTAGGCGCGCACCACCTTCTCGGCGGTGATCTCGCGCGCGCGGCCGAGCTGAGACTCCAGCCCGTCGGACCAGGCCCAGAGCGTGCGCGCGTAGTGCGGCCGCAGGTTCTCGACATCCAGCGCCTCGAGCCGGGCTTCGGACAGGTCGCGCAACACGTGCGACAGGTGCAGCAGTTCGCCGCCGGGGAAGATGTAGCGCTCGATGAAATCGCCGATGCCCGCGCCCAGCTGCGCATTGCGCGTGCCGCCGGCGGTGATGCCATGGTTCATCAGCAGGCCGCCGGGCTTGAGCAGCCGGTACAGCTTGCCGAAGTAGGTCGGCAGCATCGCCGCGCCCACATGCTCGAACATGCCGATCGAGGCGATCTTGTCCCAGGGCTGGTCTTCCGGCAGCGCGCGGTAGTCCAGCAGTTCCATCGTCACGCGGCCGGAGAGCCCGCGCTCCTGGATCAGTCGGTTCACGTGGGCATGCTGGTTCTTCGACAACGTGATGCCGGTGCCGCGCACGCCATAGTGCTCGGCCGCCCACAGCAGCAGCCCGCCCCAGCCGGCGCCGATGTCCAGGAAGCGCTCGCCCTCGCGCAGCATCAGCTTGCGGCAGATGTGGTCGAGCTTGGACTCCTGGGCGCGCGCCAGCGTCATCGACGGCTCGCTGTAGTAGGCGCAGGAATAGACGCGCCGCGGGTCCAGCCACAGCGCGTAGAAGTCGTCCGACACGTCGTAGTGGAACTGCACCTGCCGTGCATCGGTCTCGGCGCTGTGCTTGGCCAGCGACTTGCCGCGCCGCATCAGCCCGCGCCACCAGGCCCAGGGTCCGGCCTCGGTGCCGCGGGTGGGGTCGTCCCCCATCAGGCCGGTGGCGCTGGCCATCAGGTCGCGCATGCTGCCGTCGATCTCGACCCGGCCTTCGACATAGTCTTCGGCCAGCTTGCCGACCTGGCCGGCGGCCACGTGGGCCAGCGAGCGCATGTCGTTGAGCTGCACGATGAGCCGTGCGGACTCGGGCCCGATGCGCCGGCCGCCGGGGAGGATCAGCGCGGCGGGGGTGTCGAGGGCGGTGAACTTGTCGCGGACGATGGCTTCTAGGGGCTGCATGGGACGCGCGAGGAGGATCCGCGGTCCATTCTGGGCAGATTCGCCATGCGCTGCAAGGCGCCACGGCCGGCCCGCGGCGGGCGCGGCCTGAGGACGCTCAACGTCCGACCAGGCTCAGCTGCGGCCGGGCGCCGCCGCGCGGGCGGCCGCGCACGCGCTCGTCGAAGCTCAGCGCGTCCAGCGCCGGGGCGTACAGGAAGCCCTGGAACTGGTCGCAGCCGGCTTCGAGCAGGAACGCGCGCTGCGGCTCGGTCTCGACGCCTTCGGCGATGACCTTCATGCCCAGCGCGGTGGACATCTGGATGATCGCGCGCACGATGCCGGCGTCGCTGTCGTCCTGCGGCACACCTTCGATGAAGCTGCGGTCGATCTTCAGCCGCTCGATCGGGAAGCGCTTCAGGTAGGCCAGGCTCGAGTAGCCGGTGCCGAAGTCGTCGATCGCCAGGCGCACGCCCAGCTGCGACAGCTGCGACAGGCGCTGCAGCGCCTCGTCGGCGTCGTGCACCAGGATCGATTCGGTCAGCTCGAGTTCGAGCAGCGAGCCGGGCAGTTCGTTGTCGCGCAGCACCGCGGCGACGCGGTCGATGAAGTCGGCCTGCTGGAACTGCAGCGCCGAGACGTTCACCGACACCGGCATCAACAAGCCCTCGGCGCGCCAGCGTGCGGCCTGGCGCACCGCCTGCGCGAGCACCCAGTCGCCGACGGCGACGATGAAACCGGAGTCCTCGGCCACGGGGATGAATTCGGCCGGCGAGACTTCACCGAGCTCGGGGTCGCGCCAGCGGATCAGGGCCTCGGCACCGACCACCGCGCCGCTGGCCAGGTCCAGCTGCGGCTGGTACTTCAGCCGAAAGCGGTTGGAGGCCAGCGCCTGGCGCATGGCATGGTCCAGGCGCATGCGCTGGCGCAGGTCGGCATCGTGGTGCGGCTGGTGGAAGCGAAAGCCCGCGCGGCCGCCCTGCTTGGCGCGCTGCATCGCGGTCTCGGCATGGCGCACCAGTTGGTCGGCATCGTCGCCATCCACCGGGAACAGCGCCACGCCCACCGAACAGGTCATCGTGAACTGCAGGCCATCCACCGCGCAGGGGCGCGAGATGGCTTCGAGCACGCGCCGCGCGGCGGCCTCGGCGCCGCGGCTGTCGACATGCTGCACCAGCAGCGCGAACTGGTCGCCGCCGATGCGCGCCACCTGGTCACCCTGGCGCAGGCAGGTCTTCAGCCGCTCGGCGGTGTCCAGCAGCACGCGGTCGCCGATCTCATGGCCCAGGCTGTCGTTGATCTGCTTGAAGCGGTCCAGGTCCAGGATCAGCAACGCCAGCGTGCCGTTACTGCGCCGCGCCTGGTGGATCGAATCGGCCAGCGCCTCGCCGATCTGGCGGCGGTTGAACAGGCCGGTGAGCCCATCGGTCACCGTCAGCGCGGCGATGCGCTGGCTGGCCTGCTCGAGCTCGGTCTGGTCGCGGAAGGCCCAGACGCGGCCGGTCGGCCGGCCCTGCCAATTCTGCGGCTGCGTCACGCGGTCGATCACCTGGCCCGACAGCAGCGTGAGCCGCTCGTTGGCCTGCATCAGCGTGGCGTCCTGGATCGCGGCCAGGCGGCGCTGGTAGGCCTCGGGGTCGACGACGCTGCGGCGCATCCAGTCGTACACCGCCTCGTCGTTGCGCTGGGTCAGCAGCGCCTCGGGGATGCCCCAGATCTGCGCGAAGCGGCGGTTGAAGGCGGTGATGCGACCGGCCAGGTCGGTGACCAGGATGCCGTCGGCGGTGGATTCGAGCGTGGCCTGGAGCTCGGCGAGCAGGGCCTCGCGTTCGTCCTGCTGGCGCTGCTGCTCGGTGCGGTCCTGCAGCGTCACGAGGAAATGGCTGGGCGCCGCGCCGGCTTCGGCCAGCGGCTGGATGCGGCGCTGCACGCGCACCAGGCGCCCGCTGGCGCTGACCAGCGTGGTCTCGGAGTCCAGCCAGGCATGGCCGGCCACGGGGCCCTGGGCCAGCTGGTCCCAGAACGCCTGGTCTTCCGGCGTCGCGATCAGCCGCGGCGCGGCCATGTCGCACAGCTGTTCGGCCGGCCGGCCGAGCAGGTCGCAGGCGGCGTCGTTGACGGCGCAGACCCGCAGGCCGTGCGCATCCACCAGCCAGGCGGCATCGGCCATCGCGGCGAGCAGCTGCGACCAGGCGGCAAGCCTGGGGGCGGTGGAAGGATCGGGGAAGGTCACGCGGCCAGTTCCTCGTGCGCGGCGAAGGCCGGCATCACGGCGGGCTCGAAAAAGTACACCACCCGCTGCCGCGGCGACAGGTAGTTCTGCACGGCCACCGGCAGTTGCGATGGTTTCAGGCTGCGGCGGATGCCGAGATCGGCGGTTTCTTCCAGGTTCAGCAGCAGCGCTTCCTCCACCGGCACACTGGGCTCGCACACCAGCACGCGCGGCTTCAGCGGCCGCGAGGAATTGACGCTGATCACCGTGGCATAGCGGTCGTCGGTGAGCTGCACCATCGAGCCCGGCGGGTACACGCCCATCATGCGGATGAAGGCATTGAGCATCGTCGTGTCGAACTTGCTCTTGGCCTGCGCGAAGATCAGCGACAGCGCCTCATGCGGCGTGAGTGCATGCGAAGGCACCGCCGGGTTGCACAGGTTGTCGTAGCGGTTGACCAGCGCGACGATGCGCGCCAGCGCCGACATGCGCTCGGTGTTCAGCCGGTTCGGGAAGCCCGAGCCGTCGGCCATCTCGTGGTGCTGGGCCAGCACGGCCAGCGCCGCTGGGCTCAGGTTCATGCGCTGGCCGTGGGCGATGCCATGCGCCACGTGCTCGCGGTACTGGGTGTTCTCGGCGGCGCTGAACTGGCCATCGGGCAGGCGCAGGCGTTCGGGGATGTCGAGCTTGCCCACGTCATGCAGCAGCGCGCCGACACCCATGTCCAGCATCTCGGTCTCGCTGAAGCCGAACACGCGGCCCATCAGCAGCGAGATCACCGCCACGTTCAGCGCATGCGCGCAGTTGCGGTCGCCCGGGCTGTCGGCCAGCACGCGGATGCACAGCTCGCCGTCGATCATCATCTTGTCGAGCAGCGAGCGGGTCAGCCATTCGGTCGATTCGCGGCCGGCCAGCGGCAGGGTCTGCACCTGCTCGATCGCGGCCTTCCAGGCCTGGCCGGCCTCGGCATATTGCTGGGCGCACACCCGCTCGGCCTCGCGCTGCGCGGCCAGCGCGGCGCGGTGGCGTTCGGCGGCGGCCTCGGCCGCCGCCGCGGCGCCCGGGGCTTCGGCCGGCGTGCCGTCGGCCGGCGTGGCCTCGTTCTCGTCCGCGCCCGGCAGGGTCTGCCACTGGCCCGAAGGCGTCTCGGCCAGGCGGCTCTTGTCCGGGCTCCAGCGCACGCGCTTCAGGCCCAGTCCGCGGATGGTCGCGATCTGGTCCGGCGACGACAGCAGAAAGCTCGACAGCGCGAACGGATGCGCCCACCATCCCAGGTCGAGGTGAACGAACATGCCTACGCGCAGGTTGTCGATGTCAATGGTCGATGCCGCCATGGTCCTGTCCCTATTGCAGTCCTGAGGATTGCCTGTGGAGAACTTCGGCAGCCCGCCACCCGAACTTGACCCTCGGCCTGTTTCAACGCCAAGAAATGGGCAGCTTGGGCCTACAATGTTCGCAATCGGAACGCATGTTCGATATACGAACTTTCCGTCCACCTCTCCGCACAACCGTGATCAATAAATTCCGGTCTTCCGCGGCCAGTGCCCTGGCCGATGTGCCCGATGGCGCCACGGTGATGATCGGCGGCTTCGGCAGCGCCGGGCAGCCGCACGAGCTGATCGACGCGCTGATCGCGCAGGGCGCGCGCGGGCTCACCGTGATCAACAACAACGCCGGCAACGGCGACACCGGCCTGGCCGCGCTGCTGGCCGCGGGCCGCGTGCGCAAGATCGTCTGCTCGTTCCCGCGCCAGGCCGACAGCCACCATTTCGACGCGCTGTACCGCGCCGGCAAGATCGAGCTCGAACTGGTGCCGCAGGGCAACCTGGCCGAGCGCATCCGCGCCGCCGGTGCCGGCATCGGCGCCTTCTTCACGCCCACCGGCTATGGCACGGCGCTGGCCGAAGGCAAGGAGACGCGCATGCTCCAGGGCCGCGGCCAGGTGCTGGAGCACGCGCTGCATGCCGACTACGCGCTGATCCAGGCCGAGCGCGGCGACCGCTGGGGCAACCTGGTCTACAACAAGACCGCGCGCAACTTCGGGCCGATCATGGCGGCAGCCGCGCGCATCACGGTGGCCACGGTGTTCGAGCAGGTCGAACTCGGCGCGCTCGATCCCGAAGCGGTGGTCACGCCGGGGCTGTACGTGCAGCGCCTGGTGCAGATCCCGCGCCGGGCCGCCACAGCGCCGCAGGAGGCCGCATGACGACAGCTGCCCGCCGCTGGAGCCGCGCCGATATGGCGCAGCGCATCGCGCGCGACATCCCCGACGGCGCGGTGGTCAACCTCGGCATCGGCCTGCCCACGCTGGTGGCCAGCCACCTGCCGCCCGAGCGCGAGGTGCTGCTGCACAGCGAGAACGGCGTGCTGGGCTTCGGCCCGCCGCCGCCGGCCGGTGCGGAAGACTGGGACCTGATCAATGCCGGCAAGCAGGCGGTCACCTTGCGGCCCGGCGGCTGCTACTTCCACCATGCCGACAGCTTCGCGATGATGCGCGGCGGCCACCTCGACATCTGCGTGCTCGGCGCGTTCCAGGTGGCGCTGAACGGCGACCTGGCGAACTGGCACACCGGCGCGCCCGATGCGATTCCGGCCGTCGGCGGCGCGATGGACCTGGCCATCGGCGCCCAGGCCACCTGGGTCGTGATGGAACACCACACGCGGCAGGGCGAGAGCAAACTGGTGCCGCGCTGCAGCTACCCGCTGACCGGCCTGGCCTGCGTCAAGCGCGTCTACACCGACCTGGCGATCATCGAGCTCGCGGCCGGCGTGGCCCGTGTGCGCGAGATCGTCGAAGGCCTGGCTTTCGACGACCTGCAGGCCCTCACCGCCGTCCCGCTGCAGCCGCCCGCCGCGGCCTGAATCCGATCCACCGAGGAGACCCGAGTCCATGAGCACCCCCCAAGCCTTCATCTGCGACGCCGTGCGCACCCCCATCGGCCGCTACGGCGGCAGCCTGTCCTCGGTGCGCACCGACGACCTCGGCGCCATCCCGCTGGCCGCGCTGATGGCGCGCAACCAGGCCGTCGACTGGGAAGCGGTGACCGATGTGCTCTTCGGCTGCGCCAACCAGGCCGGCGAGGACAACCGCAACGTCGCGCGCATGGCCGCGCTGCTGGCCGGCCTGCCGGCGGGCGTGCCGGGCGCGACGATCAACCGCCTGTGCGGCTCGGGCCTGGACGCGCTGGGCACGGCCGCGCGCGCCATCAAGAGCGGCGAAGCGCAGCTGATGATCGCCGGCGGCGTCGAGAGCATGAGCCGCGCGCCCTTCGTGATGCCGAAGGCCGAGAGCGCGTTCTCGCGCAGCAACGCGGTCTACGACACCACCATCGGCTGGCGCTTCGTCAACAAGCTGATGAAGGAGCGCTACGGCGTCGACTCGATGCCCGAGACGGCCGAGAACGTGGCGGTGGAGTTCGGCATCGAGCGCGCGGCCCAGGACCGCATGGCGCTGGCCTCGCAGCTGAAGGCCGTGGCCGCGCAGAAGGCCGGCTTCTTCGATGCCGAGATCGTGCCGGTGACGATCCCGCAGAAGAAGGGCGAGGCGATAGTCGTCACGAAGGACGAGCATCCGCGCGAGACTTCGCTGGAAGCGCTGGCCAAGCTCAAGGGCGTGGTCAGGCCCGACGGCAGCGTGACCGCGGGCAATGCCTCCGGCGTCAACGACGGCGCCTGCGCGCTGCTGCTGGCCAGCGAGGCCGCCGCGGCGAAGCACGGGCTGACCCCGCGCGCCCGGGTGGTCGGCATGGCGACCGCCGGCGTGCCGCCGCGCATCATGGGCATCGGCCCGGCGCCGGCGACGCAGAAGGTGCTGGCCCTCACCGGCCTGAGCCTGGCGCAGATGGACGTGATCGAGCTCAACGAAGCCTTCGCCGCGCAGGGCCTCGCGGTGCTGCGCCAACTGGGCCTGGCCGACGACGATGCGCGCGTCAACCCCAACGGCGGCGCCATTGCGCTGGGCCATCCGCTGGGTGCCAGCGGTGCCCGCCTGGCCACCACCGCGGTGAACCAGCTGCAGCGCAGCGGCGGCCGTTACGCGCTGTGCACGATGTGCATCGGCGTCGGCCAGGGCATCGCGGTGATCCTCGAGCGGGCTTGACGACGGCTCGACCGACCCGTCAAACGATGGGCGATGACGCCCGACGGGAGTCGACGAACTCCGTCACCGCCGCGGCGAGCCCCCCTGCGGCCACCGGCGCGCCGCCGCGCCATTCGGATCGGCGTCAGCGGATCGCTGGGCAGTGAATCCCGGGGCAACCGGTGGCCGCCAACGGCCTGCCTCAAGGACGAAAAACAGCATCCGTTGAGCACGCTCAATCCAAGGCGTCCCGGACCCCCGCGCCCCGGGGGGAGCGCGCTGTTGACCCCCTCGGACCCGTAAATATCATTAATTGCGAATTCTCCACTAACGCACAGCAGCAGTCGATTCCCGGCTTGCCGCAGGCGCGGTGGCAACGGGTGCTGGGTCGTCTTGACGTTGGGGTTCAACATGAAGCAAATGAAACTGGGGTTCATTCCGGCGTGCTCGCTCGCCATCTTCGGAAATGGCAGTGCGATCGCGGCGCCGGCTCTGCAATGGTCGACCGTGGTCAACAATGCCACGCTCGCGCCGGATGCAAACGACCTGCGCTTCTTCAGCTACAACCAGCCGTCGGTGAATGACAGCGGGCTCGTCGTTTTTCGGGGGCGCGCACGTGCCCCGACCGGTAACGGCGGCGGCGAACCGCTGCGCGGCGTGTTCACCCGCGACATGTCCGTCGCGGATGCAGCCGTATCCACCATCGCCAGCAACATGTCGTCGGCCAGCACGGTCCCGCCGCCGAACAACCTGGCCGCCACATTCACCGAGTTCCCTGCCTTCCCACGCATCGACGCAAGGTCGAACACGGTGGCCTTCCGGGGTCAGTCGAACCCAGTCTTCGAGTACGAGACCAGCCCGGGCGTCACGACACGGGCTGGCACATCGGGTATCTACACGAACCCTCAGGGAACCCTCGTCACCGGTGCCAGCCTGCTGGGCAATGTCGCCAATCCGGACCTCAGCCATTTCCAGGTGCCGGGCACGGTGGCCGCCACCCGCTTCGACCAATTTCCCGGCGCCCCTTCCGTCACTGGCAGCACCGTTGTCTTCAAGGGGAACTGGACCGACGGCTCTGCTATCGGCCAGACGGGCATCTATTACCGGGACACCATCGCCAATGGCGGTCTATCCCCGGTGCAGAAGATCGCGGCGAGCGGCGACCAGTTCGACAGCAATGGCCATGGCGCCATGGCCACCTTCGGCTCGACAGCGCCGCCCAGCGCTTCCGATGGCCGGGTGGTGTTCACGGGCCTGGACAACGAAGCGGCCCCGACCGCGGGCGGCATCTTCGTCACATCGTTGTCAGACTCCTTGCACCAACTCAAGGGCCTGGTTCGCATTGGTGTTTCGGCCGTGGGCAACGGCATCACGGAGACATTCAAGACCATCGGCGAAGCCCTGTCGTTCGATGGCAGCAAGGTCGGATTCTGGGGATCCTGGGGGAGCCAGACGAAGGCCGTCACCGTCACCTGCCCGACCGACGGGAATGCCTCTCTGATCGCATCCTGCAAGAGCCAGGACACCAGCGGCGTGGCAGGTGATGGCATCTACACCTTCGAGGTGCCCTTGCATCAAGGCATCTTCGTCGTCGACGTGGACACCGGTGCCATCACGATGAAGGCCCAGACAGACGCGCAGTTCGACGATTTCCTGTTCTGGACCTTTTCGGGCGCCCCGGAAGATGCGGGGGACCCGACAGCGGACCAGGAAGCGCCGCGCTGGCGGTCATCGGCATTCGTGGCGCTGGACGATGATCGCGCGGTGTTCAAGGGGCTGACGACCGCCGGTGCAACCGGCTTGTATGGCAACTTCAGCGACGAGATCTTCACGATTCTCGAAACCGGCATGGATGGCGCGCTGGTTGACCCCGCGGCCGCTGGCATGCAGATCACCTCGCTGGGCATTGAGCGCGATGGATTCCGCAACGGCTGGCTGGCCATCAATGCCGGCATGGCGAATGCCGATGAAAGCTGGTCCGGCGTGTACGTGACGAGGATTCCCGAACCCGGAACCGTTGGCCTCGTCGCCGCGGCCGTGGCTGCCCTGGGTTGGTCGCGGCGGCGGCGCAAAGGCTGAGGCGGCATCCCGGCCGGCTTGCCTGGCATTCGCCCCCGCATGGCCTGCGGGGCGCCGAAGCGGGTCGAGCCAGTCCCGCGACGGACGGGAACGCTGGTCGACGTCAGCCGCTGACTTCAGCGCACCGCCTGCGCCCGCCACGCGCTGGGCGTGTGGCCGGTCTCGCGCTGGAAGAAGCGGGTGAAGTAGCCGGCATCGCCGAACCCCAAGCCCAGGGCGATCTGCTTGACGCTGAGCGTGGTGTAGGCCAGGTCGCGCTGCGCTTCCAGCACCAGCCGGCCATGCAGCACGCCCAGCGCCGAATGGCCCAGCACCTGGTGGCACACGCGGTTCAGCTGCGTCGGCGTGATGCCCAGCGGCGCGGCCAGCGCGGCCAGCGTCGGCTGCTCGCGGAAGCGCTGCTCCACCAGTTCGCGGAAGCGCCGCACATGCGCCAGCGCGCGCTCGCCGGCCGCGGCCGGCTGCTCGGCGCTGTCTTCCGGCAGATGCCGGCCCAAGGCCACCACCAGGCTCAGCAGCGCGGCGTCCAACGCCACGTCACGCCAGGGCGCGGTGCCGAAGAATTCGGCGCGCAGCTGCATCACCGCCTGCGCCAGCGCGCGCGCCGGTGCCGCGCCGCGCGGCCAAGCGAGCGTCTGCGCCCGCATCACGCGCGTGGCCAGCGTGCCGGCACCCGAGAGCAGCTGCACCAGGTGCCGTTCGAGCACGGTGATCACGCTGCCGTCGATGTCCGGCGCGAAGCGGAAGCCGTGCGGCGCCAGCGCCGGCACCGTCAGCACGCAGGGGCCGCGCAGCGCGGTCTGCGCGCCGTCGAGCAGGACCTCGGCCTGGCCGCCGTGGATGTGCAGAATTTGAAAGAGCGACTCGTGCCGATGCGGGCGGATCTCCCAGTCGTGACGCTGGCTGCGCTCGCGGATGGTCTCACAGTGCAGCCAGTCGGTGGCCTGAGTGCGGCCGGCCTCGCCGTAGAGCGCGTAGGCGGGCAGGCTGGGGGTCGCGGCAAGGGCTCGGCTCATGTTCGAATTGTCCAAGTGGTCGCGCTTTCTGTCCATTGAGCCGGCGCCGCCGCGGGCCTAACCTTGACGGCTCGACAAACTGCCGCTGGAGACAAGCGCATGAGCCGGAAGACCCAAGTCGCGATCATCGGTGCCGGCCCCTCGGGCCTGCTGCTGGGGCAGCTGCTGGCCAGGAACGGCATCGACAACATCGTGCTCGAGCAGCGCAGCGCCGAGTACGTGCTGGGCCGCATCCGTGCCGGCGTGCTGGAGCAGGTGGCGGTGGACATGCTGGAGCAGGCCGGCGTCGCCGAACGCATGCACCGCGAGGGCCTGCCGCACGACGGCATCGAGCTGTGCTTCAACGACCAGCGCCACCGCATCGACCTGCATGGCCTGACTGGCAAGCGCGTGATGGTCTACGGCCAGACCGAGGTCACGCGCGACCTGATGGACGCACGCCGCGCCGCCGCGCTGCCCACGGTGTACGAGGCCGAGAACGTGCGCATCGAGGGTTTCGACACGGCCCGGCCCCGCGTTCACTACGAGCATGGCGGCCGCCGCGAGACCATCGAATGCGACTTCATCGCCGGCTGCGACGGCTTCCACGGCGTGTGCCGCGCCAGCGTGCCGGCCGGCGCGATCACGCAGCACGAGAAGGTCTACCCCTTCGGCTGGCTGGGCCTGCTGTCGGACACGCCGCCGGTGAACCCCGAGCTGATCTACGTGAATCACGAGCGCGGCTTCGCGCTGTGCAGCCAGCGCAGCCTGACCCGCAGCCGCTACTACCTGCAGTGCTCGCTGGACGACAAGGTCGAGAACTGGTCGGACGAGGCCTTCTGGCAGGAACTGCGGCGCCGGCTGCCCGCGGCCACTGCGGCCGAGCTGGTCACCGGCCCGTCGCTGGAGAAGAGCATCGCGCCGCTGCGCAGTTTCGTCGCCGAGCCGCTGCGCTTCGGCTCGCTGTTCCTGGCCGGGGATGCGGCGCACATCGTGCCGCCCACCGGGGCCAAGGGCCTGAACCTCGCGGCCAGCGACGTGGGCTACCTGTGGCAGGCGCTGACCGACCACTACCGCGGCGACGCCAAGGGCCTGGACCACTACTCGCAGCGCGCGCTGGCCCGCATCTGGAAGGCCGAGCGCTTCTCGTGGTCGATGACCATGCTGATGCACAAGTTCCCCGAGAACGGCAGCTTCGGCGCCCGCATGCAGCAGGCCGAGCTGGAGTACCTGTTCAGCTCGCAGGCGGCGATGACCGCGCTGGCCGAGAACTACGTCGGCCTGCCGATGGCCTGATCCGCCATTGGCCCGGGGCAGATACCGAGGGCCGCCGCTGGGGCGGCCCTCCACAATGCGTCTCCCGATTCTACGCTGGAGACTAGTCCGATGCCCCCGATCCTGAAGCTCACGCTGGCCGCCATCGCAGCGACCACCACGCTGGCCACCCAGGCCCAGCAGGCGCCCTTGAAGGTCGGCCTGATGCTGCCCTACACCGGCACCTTCGCCGCACTAGGCGACAACATCGAGAAGGGCTTCCGGCTCTACATCAACGAGCAGGGCGGCAAGCTCGCGGGCCGCGAGATCCAGTTCTTCAAGGTCGACGACGAGTCCGAGCCGTCCAAGGCCACCGACAACGTCAACAAGCTGATCAAGCGCGACAACGTCGACGTGATCGTCGGCACCGTGCACTCCGGCGTCGCGCTGGCGATGGCGCGCGCAGCCAAGGAAAGCAACACGCTGCTGATCGTCCCCAATGCCGGCGCCGACGGCATCACCGGCCCGCAATGCGCGCCGAACATCTTCCGCAGCTCGTTCTCGAACTGGCAGCCGGGCTACGCCACCGGCGTGGTGGCGGCGCAGAAGGGCTACAAGAAGGCGATGACCATCACCTGGAACTACGCCGCCGGCACCGAGACGGTGAAGGGCTTCACCGAAGCCTTCGAGAAGGCCGGTGGCAAGGTGGTGAAGGACCTGACCCTGCCGTTCCCCAACGTCGAGTTCCAGGCGCTGCTGACCGAGATCGCCGCGCAGAAGCCCGACGTGGTGTTCGCCTTCTTCGCCGGCGGCGGCGCGGTGAAGTTCGTCAAGGACTACGACGCCGCGGGCCTGAAGAAGACCGTGCCGCTGATGGGCTCGGGCTTCCTGACCGATGGCACGCTCGAAGCGCAGGGCGCCTCGGCGCAGGGCCTGATCACCACGCTGCACTACGCCGACAACATCGAGACCCCGCGCAACAACGACTTCCGCAACAAGTTCGCGGTGGCCTACCGCAGCAACCCCGACGTCTATGCGGTGCAGGGCTACGACGCCGCACAGCTGCTGGCCGCCGGCCTGAACGCCGTGAAGGGCGACATGGCCAAGCGCCCCGCGATGCTGGCCGCGATGAACAAGGCCACGATCGACAGCCCGCGCGGCCGGTTCACGCTCTCGCCGCAGCGCAACCCGGTGCAGGACTTCTACATCCGCGAGGTCAAGGGCCTCTACAACGTCAACAGCGGCATCGCGGTGAAGGCACTGGCCGACCCCGGGCGCGGCTGCAAGGGCTGAACGGCGGCCGCAACAGCGCGCTACGCGCCGGGCCCGGCCGGTTGACGGGCCCGCTGCCGCCCCTGGCCCAGCAGGCGAAGCCCGTTGGCCACCACCAGCAGGCTCGCGCCCATGTCGGCGAAGACGGCCATCCACATCGTCGCGTGGCCGAAGACGGCCAGGACCAGGAACACCAGCTTGATGCCCAGGGCCAGCGCGATGTTCTGCCACAGCACCGCATGGGTCTTGTGCGAGAGCCGCACCGTTTCGGCAATGCGCCGCAGGTCGTCGCTCATCACCACGACGTCGGCCGCTTCCATCGCGGTGTCGGTGCCCGCCGCGCCCATCGCCACGCCGATGTCGGCCTGGGCCAGTGCGGGCGCGTCGTTGATGCCGTCGCCGGTCATCGCGGTGGGGCCGAATTCGCGCTGCAATGCCTTCACCGCGTCGAGCTTGTCCTCGGGCAGCAGGTTGCCGTGGGCCCGCACGATGCCGGCCTCGTGCTGCTGCAGGCGCGCTTCCAGCGTCGGCGAGCACTGGCCGCGCTCCTCGATCAGGCGGTGGTTGCCTAACGCGTAAAGAACGTCGCCAACGCGGGCCTGCACGCCGCGGCCTGGCAGAGCGGTGGAATCCCGGGCCTCCACATGGTTCGCCTTCAGCCCCGCCGCAATGGCGCGCGAGACCGGATGATCGGAGTGGCTGGCCAGCACCACGGCGATGTGTTCGGCGGTGGCGGCCCCGGTGGCCGGATCGACCATGTCCCACGCCACCAAGCGCGGCTTGCCCTCGGTGAGGGTGCCGGTCTTGTCCAGCGCGATGGCCTTGAGCTTGCGCGCCTGCTCGAGGTGGATGCCGCCCTTGATCAGGATGCCGCGCCGCGGCGGCCAGGCCGCTGACGATGGTGACCGGCGTCGAGATCACCAGCGCGCAGGGGCAGGCGATGACCAGCAGCACCAGGGCCTTGTACAGGCCCACCAGCCAGCGCCAGCCCAGCAGCCACGGCCCGAGCAAGGCCACCGCCAGCGCGATCACGAAGACGGCCGGCGTGTAGACCGCGGCGAAGCGATCGACGAAGCCCTGGGTCGGCGCGCGGGTGGCCCGGGGCCTGCTCGACGGCGTGGATGATGCGCGCCAGCGTCGAGTCCGAAGCCGGCGCCGGCGCCTCGAACTCGAAGGTGCCCGATGCGTTGATGGTGCCGGCGAACACCGGGTCACCGGGACCCTTGTCGACCGGCAGGCTCTCGCCGGTGACCGGTGCCTGCTTCAGGCTGCTGCGGCCCGCGCGCACGCTGCCGTCCAGCGGCACGCGCTCCCCGGGCTTGACGCGCAGCCATGCGCCCACCGCCACCGCGGCGACTGGCCTCGAGCGCCGGGGCGATCGAGGGCTCGTCGGCATCCAGCGTCAACAGCCGCTGACCCAGCTGGAATCGCAGCCCGCGCACCCCCAGCCGGGGTCGGCCTGCGGGTCCGGCGGCGCGGCCTCGGCGGGGCCCGGCGCAGCAGGCGTCGTGATCGTGGTGGTGATGGTGTTCGTGGGCCAGCGCAGGGTCGTGGCCGGCATGGACGTGTTTCATCGCGCAGAGTCAAAGGGCACTGGACCCGATTGCAGACCCTGTAGCGGACGTAGAGTCAGGCGCCCTTTCACGTGCACGGACATCGGAGCTGCGCCCTTGAAGATCGGAGCCCTGGCCGAAGTCACCGGAACGCCCATCGAGACCATCCGCTTCTACGAGCGCGAAGGCCTGCTGCCCCCGCCGGCCTGCGCCGCGAACAACTACCGCCTGTACCTGCCGGTGCATGTCGAGCGGCTGGCCTTCATCCGGCAATGCCGCAACCTGGCCATGGCGCTCGACGAGATCCGCGCGCTGCGCAGCGCCCCACGCGCTGGCCGAGTGCGACATCCTCCATGACCTGGACAGCGCCGCGGCAACGCCGTCGCAGCCGCGGCGGCGGCATGTCCATGGTACGCACTGAGCACTGGCGCAGCAGCCCCCGGCCGTTCGCCGCCCGACGCAGCGGCCACGCTTCATCGCCCGTTTCCGCCGGCCCGCCGGCCTGCCGCTGCAGCCCGTCGCAGCGCGCTGGCGCGCCAGGCCTTCAGCGCCGCACAGTCCGCACCAGCTTCTCGACCGAAGGCGAGGCGACGATGAAAACGCTGATCCTGTTCTTCACCTGGTGCATCCTGTTCGTGCTGTGCTGGCCGCTGGCCTTGCTGGCGCTGCTGCTGGCGCCGTTCGTCTGGCTGCTGTCGCTGCCCTTCGCGCTGCTGGGCATCGGCTTCGGCGCGATCTTCGCGCTGATCGCGGCGATCCTGTTCCTGCCGGCGCGGCTGCTGGGGCACCGGCCCTCGGCCTGAGGCCCGTTCACTGCAGCGCCGCGTTCTCGCGCAAGCGCTGCACCGCCAGGTCGATGAACTCGCGGTGCACCACATGCACCGGCAGCGGCGGCGGCTCGTGCGCGGCCAGCAGCACCTGCAGGCGGCCGCTGCGCAGGTGCTCTTCCACCTGGTACGACAGCAGCCGCGTCAGGCCGAAGCCCAGCACCGCCGCGCGCACGGCCGCGTCGGTGCTGGTGGTGCTCAGGCGCGGCTGCACGCGCACGGCGCGCAGCTGCCCGTCCTGCAGCAGGCGCCACTCGGACATCGGCGTCACGCTGTTGGCCACGATGGTGCTGTGCCCGGCCAGGTCGGCCGGCGCCTGCGGCGTGCCGCGCGCGGCCAGGTAGTCCGGCGAGGCCACGATCACCCGCCGCACCTGGCCCACGCGCAGCGCCTGCATCGACGAATCCGGCAGCTCGCCGATGCGCACCGCCACGTCGACGCCCTCGTCCATCATGTTCACCACGCGGTCGAGGAACCAGCAGTCCGCGCTGACCTCGGGATAGCGCCCCAGGTACTCGGCCACGATGGGCGTCACGTGCAGGCTGCCGAACAGCGCCGGCGCGGTGATCGTCAGCTTGCCGCGCGGCTGGCCGTGCAGGCCGCTGACCGATTCATCGGCCTCGGCCAGTTCGGCCAGGATGCGACGACCGTCCTCGGCATAGCGCTGTCCGGCCTCGGTCACGCGCACCACGCGCGTGGTGCGGGTCAGCAGCCGCACGCCGAGCAGCGATTCGAGGTCGTTGATGGCGCGCGTCACCGCCGGCGGCGAGATCGACAGCCGCCGCGCAGCCCCGGCAAAGCCGCCGGCATCGCAGACCGCGACAAACACCTTGAGCAGGTGGAAACGATCCATTATTCCGCTCACTTGAAGAGTGACTTCAGCGGCAGTGTGATTCTATTTTCGACCCGAAGCAATCACAGTTCATCCCATCGCACCGCGACACCCGCAACACGCGCTGCGAGACCCCTCCGAACCACCCACCCCTGCTGAAGGAAACCACCATGTCCCGCCTCGCCATCCCCACCGTCGAACAAGCCCCGCAAGCCGCCCAGCCGCTGCTGGCCGCCGTGCAGCGCCAGCTCGGCGTGGTGCCCAACCTGATGAAGCTGGTGAGCCACACCCCGGCCGGGCTGGAGGGCTACCTCTCGCTGAACGGCGCGCTGGCCAAGGGCCGCCTGAACGCCGGCCTGCGCGAACGCATCGCGCTGCTGGTGGCCGAGTACAACGGCTGCGACTACTGCCTGTCGGTGCACAGCTACCTGGGCAAGAACCTCGTGAAGCTGGCCGATGCCGAGATCGATGCCGCGCGCGACGCCCATTCGGCCGACCCGCGCACCGACGCCGCGCTGCGCTTCGCCCGCCGCGTGACCGAGCTGCGCGGCCGCGTCAGCGATGCCGACCTGCAGGCCGTGCGCGCCGCCGGCTTCGACGAGGCCGAGGTGCTGGAGATCGTGCTGAACGTGTCGGTGAACGTGCTGACGAACTACGTCAACAACGTGGCCCACACCGACATCGACTTCCCGGCGGTGCACGCGCGCTGAGCGCCACCGCGGCCGGGGCGGCCGGCGGCGAATCACGCCGATAATGCGCCGCCCCAGCCATCGGCCGCGCCGCCCTGCCCGTGGACCTTGCCACCTTCGCCGTCCAGTGCCTCAACGCCGTCCAGTACGGCCTGCTGCTGTTCCTGGTGGCCTCGGGGCTGACGCTGATCTTCGGGATCATGGGCGTCATCAACCTGGCCCACGGCAGCTTCTACATGATCGGTGCCTACCTGGCCTTCAGCCTGGCACCGCTGTTCGGCCAGAACTTCGTGCTGATGCTCGTGTGCGGCACGCTGCTGGCGGCGCTGTTCGGCTATGCGCTGGAATGGGCCTTCTTCAGCTACCTGTACCAGCGCGAACACCTGCAGCAGGTGCTGATGACCTGGGCGCTGATCCTGGTGTTCGAGGAAGCGCGCTCGCTGCTGCTGGGCAACGACGTGCATGGCGTGAAGCCGCCCGACTGGCTCTCCGGCTCCATCGCGCTCGGCAGCCTGATGACCTACCCGGTGTACCGGCTGTTCGCCTCGGCCGCCTGCATCCTGATCGGCGCGGCGCTGTACCTCGTGGTCAACCGCACCCGGCTTGGCATGATGATCCGCGCCGGCGCCAGCAACCGCGACATGGTGCGCGGCCTGGGCGTGCCGATCACGCGGCTGTACCGCATCGTGTTTGCCGGCGGCGTGGCGCTGGCGGCGCTGGCCGGCATGATCGCCGCGCCGATGTCCAGCGTGTACCCCGGCATGGGCGGGCATGTGCTGATCATCAGCTTCGTCATCGTCGTGATCGGCGGCATCGGCTCGATCACCGGCGCGCTGATCGCGGCGCTCCTGGTCGGCTTCGTCGACACCTTCGGCAAGGTGTTCTTCGCCGAGCTCTCGGGCATCGGCGTGTACTTGCTGATGGCCATCGTGCTGGTCTGGCGGCCCGAGGGCCTGATGAAGCGGGGCTGGTGATGGGCACGACCGCATGGCGATGGGGGCCGCCCACATTCGGCGTTATCGTTCTGGCGCTGCTGCCGCTTCTGCTGAGCCCCTACCTGCAAGACCTGCTGCTGCGCGTCGTCACGCTGGCGGTGTTCGCGCTGAGCCTCGAGCTGCTGGTGGGCACCACCGGGCTGGTAAGCCTGGGCCATGCGGCGTTCTATGGCATCGGCGCCTATGCCACGGTGATGCTCTCGCCCACCGATGCAGCCGGCTCGCTGCCGGGGCTGATGGCCGCGGCGCTGGGCTGCGCGGCGCTGTACGCCCTGTTCGTCGGCGCCTTGAGCCTGCGCACCAAGGGCGTGTACTTCATCATGGTGACCCTGGCCTTCGCGCAGATGGCCTACTTCGTGTTCCACGACACCAAGCTCGGCGGCGGCACCGACGGGCTGTACCTGAACGTGCGGCCGGTGCTGGCCGTGGGCGGCCACGCGCTGGTCGACACCGACGACAAGCGCCAGATGCTGTGGCTGGCCGGCGCGCTGCTGGTGGGCACCTGGGCGCTGCTGGCGCTGATCCGGCGCTCGCGCTTCGGCCATGCGCTGGCCGGCATCCGCGTCAACGAGCAGCGCATGCGCGCGGCCGGTTTCCCGACCACGCTGTACAAGCTGGCGGCCTTCGTGATCGCCGGCGCGCTGGCCGGGCTGGCCGGCTTCCTGGTGGCGGCCAAGGACGGTTACGTGAACCCCGAGATGCTGTCGTGGCACGAGTCGGGCGCGGTGCTGCTGGTCATCATCCTCGGCGGCCTGGGCCGGCTGGGCGGCGCGGTGCTGGGCGCGGTGACGTTCGTGCTGCTGAAGGAACTGCTGTCCACCGCCGCACTGGTGGGCCCGCTGGCCGACCATTGGCAGCTGACGCTGGGCGTGACCATCATCGCCTTCGTCGCGCTGCTGCCCAAGGGGCTGATCGCGCTGGCGACGGCGCGGAGGCCCCGGTCGTGACCGCGCTGCTGCAATGCGCCGGCCTGACGCGCCGCTTCGGCGGGCTCACCGCGGTGGACGCGGTGACGCTGGACTTCGCGCTCGGCGAAGTGCATGCGGTGATCGGCACCAACGGCGCAGGCAAGTCGACCTTGATCAACATGCTCTCGGGCGAGATACCGGCCTCCGCCGGCACGATCACGCTGGATGGCCAGGACATCACCGCCTGGCCGCAGCCGAAGCGCGCACGGGCCGGCCTCGGCCGCAGCTACCAGCGCACCACGATCTTCGGCGAGTTCAGCGTGTTCGAGAACACGCGGCTGTGCGCGCAGGCCGCGTTCGCCAGGCCCTTCGCGCTGTGGCAATCCGCCGCGGCCTGTGCCGACAGCGGCGCGGCCGCGCGCGAAGCGCTGGCCGCCGCGGGCCTGGCCGAACAGGCCGCCACGCCGGCCGGCGCCTTGAGCCACGGCGCCAAGCGCCAGCTCGAGATCGCGATGTGCCTGGCCACGCGGCCGCGCGTGCTGCTGCTGGACGAGCCGCTGGCCGGCATGGGCGCCGAGGAGACCGAGCGCATGCTCGCGCTGCTGCAGGCGCTGAAAGCCGGCCATGCCATCGCGCTGGTCGAGCACGACATGGACGCGGTGTTCCGCATCGCCGACCGCATCACCGTGATGGTCAACGGCCAGGTCATCGCCAGCGACGCCCCCGACGCGATCCGCGCCAACCGCGAGGTGCAGGTCGCCTACCTCGGCGAGCATTGAGACGGACATGCTGCGCGTCGAAGCCCTGCACACCTACCTCGGCGACAGCCACATCCTGCGCGGCGTGGACTTCGCGCTGCCGGCCGGCTCGGCGCTGGGCCTGCTGGGCCGCAACGGCATGGGCAAGACCACGCTGATCCGCACGATCATGGGCTACCTGCCGCCGCGCCAGGGCCGCGTGTTCTGGCACGGCGCCGACGTGACCGGCCAGCCACCCGAGCGCATGGCGCGGCGCGGCATCGGCTACGTGCCCGAAGGCCGCGGCATCTTCCCGAACCTGAGCGTGCGCGAGAACCTGGTGATGGCCGCGCGCCCCGGCGCTGACGGCCAAAGCACCTGGACGCTCGAGCGCGTGCTGGCCACCTTTCCGCGCCTGGCCGAGCGCCTGCACCATGGCGGGCAGCAGCTCTCGGGCGGCGAGCAGCAGATGCTGGCCATCGGCCGCGCGCTGATGACGCATCCGCAGCTGCTGATCCTGGACGAGGCCACCGAGGGCCTGGCGCCGCTGATCGTCGCCGAGATCTGGCGCGTGATCGCGCTGATCCGGTCCTCGGGCATCAGCACGCTGGTGGTCGACCGCAACGTCAAGGCGGTGCTGGCGCACACCGACCGCGCGCTGGTGATGGAGAAGGGCCGCATCGTGCTGAGCGGCGATTCGGTCACGCTGGCCGCCGATGCGTCGGCGATGGCGCAGTACCTCGGCGTGTGAGTCTCGGCACCTCGGGCAGCGCGCCTCCTACTCGAGCCGTCGCTTCTCGCGGCAGGCCTCGATCAGCCACTGCAGGCGACGCTCGCGCGTGGCCGCCTGCTTCGCGCTGGTGATGCGCCAGATCATCTGCTGCCGGTAGCCCGGCGGCTGCTGTTCGAAGAAGGCCCAGGCGGCCCTGTGCTTCTTGAATGCCGCCTGCTGCGCCGGCTCCAGCTCGGCGGCCTGGCGCTGCTCGTAGGAATAGATGCGCGACTTCGTCTCCTGCCGCAGCGCAAAGGCCGCCAGCCCCGCCGCCTGCACTCGGCCAACCGCGATCAGCACCTGCATGCGCTCGATGTTGATCGCGCTCCAGGTCGAGCCCGGCTTGCGCGGCGTGAAGCGGATCTGGTAGCGCTCTTCGTCGATGCGCTTGCGCACGCCGTCGATCCAGCCGACACACAAGGCCTCATCCACCGACTCGGGCCAGGTCATGCTCGGCGCGCCGGTGTGCCGCTTGTGGAAGCCGACCAGCAGCTCGGTGCGGCTGGCGCCATGCTGCAGCAGCCAGGCGCGGAATTCGGCCGGGCTGGCGAAGAAGTAGGGTGCGGGCAGCTCGTGCTTCGGCATCGGACCAGTATCGTTCAATGCGAGCGGCCACGGGCCAGCCGCCAGACCATCCCTGCCAGCGCCAGCACGCCGCCCAGCAGCACCGCCCACAGCAGCCGTGGCCGCCACGCGGCCCAGGCTTCGTCGCGGGCGGCGCGGGCCGCGGCCTCGGGCTGTTCGCTGAACTCGCCGAGGCTGGCGCGGCCGAAGCGTGCGCGCTCGGCCTTCAGCTGCGGCACCAGGGTGTCGATCGGCAAGGGGCCCGGCACGCTGCCGGCCGTGAAGGGCGCACCCACCTGCAGCGTGTAGGGCGCCACGCCCTGCGCGGCGAACACCAGGCTTGCCAGTTGCGCGCGCACGATCACCGGCACGCGCGCCGGATCGAGCAGCGGGCTGCGCTCGTCCAGCAGCAGGCGCAGCTGGCGCGCATGCACGCCCAGCGGCAGCGGCGGCGAAACGCTGGCCCCCTCCGGGCGCTCGATGCGGTACAGCACGCCCTGCGTGACGTCACGCCACGGTGCGTCGCGCCGCAGGCGCAGCTGCACGCGCAACGGCACCAGCTGCGTGCTGCCGTCGGCAAAGCCCAGGCGCAGGTCGCGCAGCGGCAGCACGGCGCCAAGGTCGATCTCCAGCGTCGGCGTGCCGCCCTCGGAGCCGCTGGCCGCGGCGGTGGGGCGCAGCTCGGTCGGCGGATCCTGCAGCACGGTGTCGCGCTGCTCGGTCAGCGCTTCGGCGGCGTCCAGTGTCGGCGCCTGCGCCGGGTCGCTCCACAGCAGCCGCACGAAGCGACTGCGCTCGCCCTCCAGCGGCACCAGCGGCTGTGTCAGCGCGCCCTCGCGGCCCGGCAGCGCCATCAACTGCCCGCCGCCGCCGCGATGCCAGCGCCGCAGGTCGTCGCTGAATTCCAGCCGGTAGCCGACGCTGAATTCCGCCGGCGCCGACCAATGCAGGCGCAGCTGCCGTGGCGCCGGCTGCTCGGCTTCGCGTTCGCCGAGGTCGACGATCCAGCCCGCGCCGGGCCGACGGCCATCCACCGCCACCACGCCGCGCTGGCGCAGGCTGATGCGGTCAGCCTGCACCTGCAGCTCGATCGAGGGCGGCAGGCCGCTGCCCACCGGACCCGGCGGCAGTGCGTAGAGCGCCACCGGGCGGGCCTGCTGGCGCTGCTCGATGCTGTCCTCGCGCGGCGCCAGCAGCGCGAAGGGCACGCGCTGGCCGTTGGCATCGACCAGCCGCAGGTCGGCCAGGCCCGGCTGCTGGCTGTGCGCGTACACCGCGGTGGGCAGCGGCAGCTGCACGAAGGCGGCCGGCTGGGTGACCTTGAGCGGCGCCGCATAGCGCAGCGGGGGTGCCTCGGCGGCATGGACCGGTGGTGCCAGCAGGGAGGTGCCCACCAGGCAGATGGACACCAGCGGCACCCAGACCGCCAGCTTCCACCAGGCCGCCACTCTCCAGCTCATGGGACGCTCACTTGGCATGCTGTTCCTCGACTGCCGCTGCAGGCAGCGGCGCGACATAGCCGATCACCAGCATCAGCACACCGACGCCGATGAACGAGACGATGCGCGCCACCGTGCCGCTGCCCGACAGGTCCACCAGCAGCAGCTTCAGCACCACCACGCCCAGCAGCACCGCGCCGGTGAGCCACAGCGCGCGCGCCGCGCGGCGGGCCGAGAGCCACATCAGCGCCAGCGCCGTGGTACTCCACAGCAGGGTCAGGCCGGTCTGCACCGCCAGCGAATCGAACCAGGCCGCGGGATGGTAGGGCACGCCCCCGTGATGGTGGAAGCTGCGCAGCAGCATGCCGTTGAGCCACAGGAAGCCCAAGCCCCCGGCCAGCACCGGCCCGAGACCCGGGTGCCGGTCGCGCAGCGCCGTGGCACCCGGGCTCAGCCACCAGCGCCAGATGGCGAACAGCGCGAGCGCCAGGCCCAGGTCCAGCGGGTTCACCAGCGGCACGTAGGGCAACGGCTGGGCCGCACCGTTGGACACGATGTTGGCCAGGAACACCCACCACAGCCCGGCCAGCGACAGCACCGCGGCCGCGTCGCGCTGGTAGGCCTGCGGCTGCAGGCGCAGCGGCCAGGCCCTGGCGGCCGAAGTGAGCGGCAGCCACAGCAGCAGCAGCGCCGGCAGCACCAGCCAGCCCAGCCACGGCCAGGCACTGAAGTCGTCGCCCCAGTCGGCCGTGGTGGCGCGACCGAGCAGCGCGCCCAGCAGCCCCAGCAGGATGGCGCCCAGCGCATGCACCAGGCGCTGGCCGCCCGCCGGCCAGCGCGGCGCGGCCGCCCGCAGCACGCCGGCCTGCACCGCCAGCGCCAGTGGCCAGGCCCACCAGCCGCCGTGGTGCAGCGGGTGGCGCTGCAGCAGCGCGCTGGCCAGCGCGGCCACCAGCATCAGCGGCATGTGGCCTTGCACCGGCCGCGTGACCTGCGGCCACTGCAGGCGATGGCCGAGCAGCCCATACAGGGCCGCAATGCCGCTCAGGACGCCCACCCAGGCGGCCAGCGAGTCGCGCAGGCTCAGCAGCGCCTCGATCTGCAGCAGCGCGCCGCTCAGCAGCCACAGGGTGGCCCAGCCGATCAGCAGCGGGCTGGCCACGCGCTCACCTTCGCCCAGCGCGCCGGCATGGCGGTGCAGGGCATGCGCAGCCAACAGCGAGCCGGTGGCCGCCAGCAGGGCATTGAAGAAGGTGGCGTTCCACAGCGTGGTGATGGGCGCGGCATGGGCATGCCCGGTGACCATCGCCGCACCGGCCAGGAACAGCAGCAGGTAGCCGAACACCCGCGGCAGCCAGCGCGACTGGCGCAGGCCCAGCCACACCAGCCCCGCGCCTTCGAGCGACCAGGCGCCGGCGGTGCTGCGCGCGTCCAGCGCGAACGGAATCACCAGCGTCAGGAAGATCGTCGCAATGGCCAGGCTGGCCTCGAACACCAGCGCCAGCCGCCGGCGGCCGCGCAGCAGCAGCGCCAGGCCGACGTAGAACGCGGCAAAGGCCAGCGAGGACAGCGCGGCGCCGTACTCGGTGCCGCGCACCAGGCCGTACTGCAGCGCGAAGCTGATGGTCGGCAGGCCAAACAGCAGGCTGCCGTTGAGCCAGCGCGCCCGGGCTTCGGTGACGTCGTCGGCCACCCGCCGCGCCGGCAGCAGCAGCACCGCGATGAACAGCAGGAAATAGGCGGCGAGGAAGCCTTCGCTCATCGCGAACCGGTCGGGCTCGTACTTCAGCACGCCCCAGGCGGTGGCGACGAGGAAGGTGCAGGCGAAGCCGATCACGTTCAGCACCCGCCAGGTGCGGAACCAGGCGATGGCCGCGATGCCGAGGTCCAGCACCAGGTAGTAGCTGAACAGCGCCACCGGATTGCCCTGGCCGGTGGACACCAGCAGCGGCGTCGCGAAGCCGCCGAGGGCCCCCACCGCGGCCAGTGCGGGTGCTTCCTGCAGCACCGCCAGCGCCGCCGCCAGGCCGGCCACCGCCACCATCAGCGCAAAGGCCGGCAGGCCCTGCAGCACGCCGTAGAAGCGGAACGCGGCGAACAAGGTCAGGTACAGCACCGCGACCGCGCCGCCCTGCAGCACCTGCGCGTACTCGGGGCGCCTGCCGCGCAGCCGCCAGCCCAGGCCCAGCAGCACGAGGGCCGCCAGCGCCACGCCGGCCAGGCGCAGCTCGATCGGCAGTTGCACATGCTCGCTGGCGTACTTGGCCAGGAAGGCCAGGCCGATGAACAGGATGCCGACGCCGGCCTTGACGATGGTGTTGCCGCCGAACAGCCAGCGACGCAGCGGCGCGAGCGGGTCGTCGGCCGGCGGGGCAGGCGACTGCGCCGGCGCGACATCGGGCGCCGACGCGGCCAGCGTCGCTGCTGCGGGCACCGGCTCGGGCACCAGCGGCTCGACCACCGGCCGTTCGGGCACGGGCGGCTCGGCCGCCGGCGGCGCCGCCACCGATGGCACGAGGACCGCGGGCGCGGCGTCCCGCAGCTTGCGCAGCTCGGCCAGCTGCCGCCCCTGGCGCAGCGAGCGCACCACCAGCCAGCCCAGCAGCGCGCCGAACAGCACGTTGGCCTCATGACCCCAGGCGCCGCCGAGGAAGGCTCCCAGCAGCACCGCGACGATCGTCCACATGCCGCATCCCTCGCGTCGATAGAACTGGGCGGCGACTCTAGCAGCGGGTCTGCGGCGCCGTGACCGTCATGCCGGCCGGTAGCGTGGCGCGATGCCGCCGGCCCTGCCGCACGCTACCGCCGGGTGCGGCGGCGCGCGGCGGCCTTCGGCGTTGCCGGGGATGGCGCCGGCGCCAGCAGCATCGACAGGTAGGCCTCCAGCAGGTCGTCGCGCCGCGCGCCGGCAGCGTCGCTGTGGCCTTCGGTCGCACGCAGCACCACCAGGCCGACATAGCTGGCGTAGCCCAGCGTCGCGCGCTGCGCGGCCAAGGCCTCGCCGAGGCCGGCCTGGCGCAGCACCTGCGCCAGGAAGCCGACCCGCGCGGCCGTCACGCGTTCGACCACCGGGCCGACCAGCGGGTCCTGCGTCGCGCACCACAGCGCGTACTGCAGCCGGACCATCGGCGACGGCGGCGCACGCCCGTCGCTGACCGAGCGGCTGACGATGCGCATCAGCTCGATCGCCTGCTGGCGCGTGTCCGGCACCTGCTCGATGAGCCGGATGATGTCCTGCGTGCCCTGCGCCTCCCAGCGCTCCAGCACCGCCTGCAGCAG